>NZ_PQBX01000022.1:0-62052 GCF_002964625.1 Pseudoalteromonas sp. T1lg21 | reverse complement strand
TACGAGTGCCCACACAGATGATTGCTTTATATTGTTAAAGAACGTTGCGACGTTGTCGCTAGGGATGCGTATAATACATCCTTAAATTTTTGAGTCAACACTTAATTTTAAACTTTCTTTTTAGACCGTTTTAAACCGAAGTTTTACTTAACTCTCTGTCACTTTGTTCAGCGCTTTTCATTGCTGCCCGCCGTGTCAGTGGATGCGCATTATAGGGATGCGAAGAATTAACGCAAGCACTTTTTGAAGGTTTTTTTGATTATTTTCAAATTAGTACAATAACCATACAAATAAAGGGCTACAGAGGGATTTTAGCTTAAAAAGCAGTCATTTTTTGAGGATGAAATGGTGTAGAAAAAGCGACATGCTTTAAATTAGCTATGTCGCTTTTTAACTTTATGGGTGGGATTAGTTAGTAGAAATTTCCCAAACAGCGATTGAACCCGAAATTTCATTGCCAACAACTAGCAATGCTTCATTCGTTGCACTTTGCTCTGCAGGTATAAATGCCATACCTTCAGGAGCAAGATCACCTGTTATATCTGCATCGGCTTCTAAACCACGATTAAAAAAGTAGTCTTGGAATGTCACGTTGTATGGATTAGTGATATCAAACACCATGATGCCGCCCATACGCTCTAGACCAATAAATGCAAATGTACGCTCACCAATTGTACCCAGTGCTAATGCTTCTGGCTCTGCACCTTTGTCATCAGAGCGACTATCACCGGCATTTTCATCTTCGTTATTGTTAAATGCTGCTCCGTGGACTGAAGCGGTAATACGTGAGATTTGATCGCCTGAATCAAAAACCACCATGCCGTTACTATCCCAGATAGTAAAAGAGCGAGCGCCGTATGCATAGAGTGACTCGTATTCACCATCATTATCTTCATCACCTTTAACAGTGGTCACTTTTAAACGGCCAATATCATTATTGTCATTGTTAAGGTAATCAAAATTACTTGCTAGAGTTAAGTCTTTCGCTCTGGTCTCATCTATATATGATAAACAGCCGTCATCTTTATCGTAATCTAAACCACCTTTTGCTAAACAATCAGCTTCGTCGGTTGTGTTAAAGAAATATTCTCGTGCATCACCTTCATTGGCAGTAACAATGAAGTTTGCACCTTTCCAGGTAAAGCTTGAAATCGTATCAGGTTGATACATGCCATAGAGGCCTGGGTATGATTTAAAATTAACGCCACCGTCTTTATCTGATGCGTCTATCAATAAATTAGACCAATCTTTAAAACCTAACCCTTTAAGCTCTAGGCTATTGTCTTCAAGATTAACGATAGCAAGGGCGTTATTTTCTTGCAGTGTAACGTAGGCAAACTTATCGTCTTTAGAAACACTGATGTATTCAGGCTCTAAGTCCATAGCAACGGTTGTATTTATTAGCTTGCCGTTGATTGTACGGCCAGTCGGATTCGCAAACACAATTCCTAACTCTTCAAGTTCTGCTTGTTTATCGTTATAAGCAGTAAACGTTAAGCTAATAGCAGTATCTGCAATTACACCATTTGTGATGTTAATGATGCTAATTGAACCCTCAGGGTCAACACTGTAATCACCATTAGGTTCGCCTTCATTTGCAACCAATACTTTATTGCCGTCATGGCTAAACGTCACCATGTCGGGTAGGGCACCAACAGATACATTCTTAATAAATTGAGGCTGATCGCCACTAATATCATAAAATGCAATTAAACCTGCATCACCGGTGTTATCTGCAGCCATTGCTACCGCAAGAAGTTCATTATTAGCATCAATAGCGATGCTGTTTGCGTCGCCAGCACTGTTTTCATTCAGTGCAAGGGTGATCTCTGGTACTAAGTTAGTGCCGTTTATAACCCCTTCGTTATCTTTTACTAAAGCTGTACGGTCAAAACTATCTGCTTCAATAATATTAACGACCGCAGAATCACCTGAACTATTGATAGCAAAAATTCTTTTTTTAGATGCTTGATAAGCGACAATCTCTGCAGCACCTTCAGGGCTTTCTGCGTTCAGCACTGCGCGGCCAATAAGATTAATACTTAATGCAGCGTTTGCATCTGTACCGTTTGCTCCGTCAGTACCATTGGTTCCATCAGAACCATTAGTCCCGTCTAGCCCTGCAGGACCTTGTTCACCTTGTAAGCCGTCTTTGCCGTCGTCACCGTCTAATGAACAACCAGTAAGAATTGTTAAAAGTGATAGCGCAATAATTGATCTTTTTAACATTATTATTTTTCCTTCGTATTGTATTAACGCAATTACAACACGCAGGCATTACAACTATATGGCACTTTTATGAGAACAAACTGCAGCCACAAAAAAAGCGAGTATAAACTCGCTTTTTATTTATAAATTAGTAGGGTAGCTCACTACTTTTTAGTTGGGCGCTTCCAACCGGTTAGGTTACGCTGTTTACCACGAGCGACTGCAAGCTGTTCGTCTTCAACTGTATTAGTAATAACCGAACCTGCGCCAACTGTTGCCATTGCACCAATATTCACTGGGGCTACCAGTGATGAGTTAGAACCGATAAAGGCATTATCACCGATAATGGTTTTTGATTTATTTACGCCATCATAGTTACAAGTAATAGTACCAGCGCCAATATTAACTTTTTCGCCAACTTCAGTGTCACCTAAATAAGTAAGATGATTCGCTTTAGATCCTTTACCTAAGCGAGTCTTTTTCATTTCGACGAAGTTGCCAATGTGTGAGTCTTCTTCCATTATCGCGCCAGGACGAAGGCGAGCATATGGGCCTAAAGTACATTTAGCAGCAACACTGGCTTCTTCAACTAATGAGTTCGCTTTAATAATAACGTTATCGCCGATAGTACAATCTTTAAGTACGCAGTTAGGGCCAATTTGAACATTATTGCCGATTGTTACTTTGCCTTCGAAGATAACATTAACGTCGATCAGTACATCTTCGCCAGTCGTTACTTCACCACGTACATCAATACGAGCAGGATCAGCAAGTGTTGCGCCGTTTAGCATTAGCTCTTCTGCTTGCCATGCTTGGTATGCACGTTCAAGCGCTGAAAGTTGTACGCGATTATTAGCACCTTCAACTTCCATTGGATGCTCAGGCTGAGCAGAGGTAATTTCAACTCCTTCACTATGTGCCATTGCAACTATATCTGTTAGGTAGTATTCGCCTTGTGCGTTGTTGTTAGATAAGTTACCTAACCAACGTTTTAGTAATTCACCATTCGCAGCCATGATGCCGGTATTAATTTCTTTAATTGCAAGTTGCTCAGCAGAGGCATCTTTTTGTTCAATGATACCGACAAGCTTGCCATTTTCACGAAGCATACGGCCATAACCTGATGGGTCATCTAAGGTAACCGTTAATACTGCTAGGCCTTTTTTAGGTGTCACAGCAAGTAACTTTTCTAAAGTGGCACGTTTCGTTAGTGGCACATCACCATAGAGAATTAACACGGTGTCATCATCGGCAATGTGCTCTTTAGCAACAGCAACTGCATGACCGGTACCGAGTTGTTCTTCTTGTAATACCCAGTTTACTTGGTTGTGCGATAGGGCTGTTTGTAACTGTTCACGGCCATGGCCATAAACCAGGTTTGTTTCACGAGCGCCGAGAGCGGTAGCATTATCAATAACGTGCTGCACCATAGGTTTACCAGCAACTTTGTGTAATACCTTAGGGAGTGCAGAGCGCATACGGGTGCCTTTACCCGCAGCAAGAATAACGGTAGTCAGAGACATTAAAACAATATCCTTCTTTCTTTGTTTTAGTTGAGCGAAATGAATTAAGCGATAAACATGCAAAGTTGCGCAAGTCACGTCATGTGCAAATACTCAAACCTAGTTAATAGGAAAGAACTTCAGATGAAAGCTCAGTTCAGTTTCAATACACACATTGTAGCGGGGAATAGTGCAGGATATAAGTACAATAATCAGAATAGGGTGTTATGCAGTGAATTTCGGGCACAAAAAAGCCCACGTTAAGTGGGCTTTTTGAAAACCGAGTAGGCTTACTTTTTACGTAATTGTTGGATTACGCGAAGTTGAGCGATTGCTTCAGCAAGCTGCACAGCAGCTTGTTGATAATCTAACTCAGCAACTGACGTGTTCGACATTTGCTCTTCAGCATCACGTTTAGCTTTTTCAGCTGCTTGTTCATCTAGATCTTCACCACGAACTGCAGTGTCTGCAAGAATCGTAATGCGATTAGGTTGAACTTCTAGCGTACCGCCAGCAACATACATCACGTCTTCGTGACCAAATTGCTTAACTAAACGTACCATACCAGGTTTTAGGGCAGTTAATAATGGAGCGTGACCATAGTTAACACCTAGGTCACCTTCAGTACCACTTACTTGAATAGATTCTACCAGACCAGAGAATAAACTCTCTTCTGCGCTTACTACGTCAAGATGTACAGTCATAGCCGCCATACTACCCTCCTAATTACATGCTTTTGGCTTTTTCTTGAGCTTCTTCAATAGAGCCAACCATGTAGAACGCTTGCTCTGGCATATCATCAAACTCACCGTTTAAGATACCTTTGAAGCCAGCAATTGTGTCTTTAAGTGACACGTATTTACCCGGTGAACCTGTGAATACTTCAGCAACGAAGAACGGCTGAGATAGGAAACGCTGGATTTTACGTGCACGAGATACAACTTGCTTATCTTCATCAGAAAGCTCGTCCATACCTAGGATTGCGATGATGTCTTTAAGTTCTTTATAACGTTGAAGAACTGTTTGAACGCCACGCGCTGTATCGTAGTGCTCTTGACCGATTACTAATGGATCAAGTTGACGTGAAGATGAATCAAGTGGGTCTACCGCTGGGTAGATACCAAGTGAAGCGATATCACGTGAAAGTACTACTGTTGCATCTAAGTGAGCAAACGTTGTTGCTGGAGATGGGTCAGTTAAGTCATCCGCAGGTACGTATACCGCTTGGATTGAAGTGATTGAACCAGTCTTAGTAGATGCGATACGCTCTTGAAGTACACCCATTTCTTCAGCAAGAGTTGGTTGGTAACCTACTGCTGAAGGCATACGACCTAGAAGTGCTGATACTTCTGTACCCGCTAGAGTATAACGGTAGATGTTATCAACGAAGAAAAGAACGTCACGACCTTCGTCACGGAACTTCTCAGCCATAGTAAGACCTGTTAACGCTACGCGTAAACGGTTACCCGGTGGCTCATTCATCTGACCGTATACTAGAGATACTTTGTCTAGTACGTTTGAGTCGTTCATCTCATGGTAGAAATCGTTACCCTCACGAGTACGCTCACCAACACCTGCGAATACTGAGTAACCGCTGTGCTCGATTGCGATGTTACGGATAAGTTCCATCATGTTTACGGTTTTACCTACACCGGCACCACCGAATAGACCAACTTTACCACCTTTAGCGAATGGACATACAAGGTCGATTACCTTGATACCAGTCTCTAAAAGTTCTACTGAATTTGATTGATCTTCGTAAGAAGGTGCTTCACGGTGAATAGACATACGCTCTTCTTCACCAATTGGACCAGCTTCATCAATAGGATTACCTAATACGTCCATGATACGACCTAGTGTCTTCGTACCTACTGGAACGTGGATTGGCTGACCTGTACCTTCTACTGCTGTACCACGACGTAAACCGTCAGTAGTACCAAGTGCGATACCACGTACCACACCGCCACCTAGCTGTTGTTGAACTTCTAAAGTTAAACCTGCTAAGTCGCCATCTGTTACTTTTAGTGCGTCATATACGGCTGGCACGTTGTCTTGTGGAAACTCGATGTCCACAACGGCGCCGATAATTTGGACGACCTTACCTAAACTCATGTCTATTCCTCTCATTAAACTTTGCCGAAGCGTTAAACTGCTGCCGAACCGCCAACAATCTCACTGATTTCTTGTGTGATTGCAGCTTGACGAGCCTTGTTATAAACAAGCTGTAACTCATCCATAAGGTCGCCTGCGTTATCAGTTGCAGCTTTCATTGCAACCATACGGGCAGCCTGTTCAGAGGCAGCGTTCTCAACTACACCTTGGTATACTTGAGACTCAATAAAGCGTACTAACAGAGCTTCTAAAATCGCTTCTGGGTTTGGCTCATATAAGTAATCCCAAGAATGTTGAGATACTTCTTCTTCAGCTTTTGGCAAAGGGAGTAACTGATCGATTGTTGGTTCTTGCTTCATAGTATTAACGAATTTGTTAAATACTACGTATAAGCGGTCAATTTTGCCTTCAGAATATGCATCAAGCATAATTTTTACAGGACCGATAACGTCTTGTACTGAAGGTGTATCTCCTAAGCTCGCTTTTTTAGCGAGTAACTTACCGCCGAAACGTTGGAAAAAGCCAGCTGCTTTGCTACCTAAAGTAGCGAACTCAGCTTCAACGCCTTTTTCTTTCCACGCTTTCACGTCTAGGGCAACTTTTTTGAACTCGTTAGAGTTCAAGCCACCACAAAGACCACGGTCAGTAGAGACAACAATATAACCAACTCGTTTTACTTCACGCTCAACTAAGAACGGGTGAGTAAAATCAAGATTTGCTTGAGCAACACGACCGATTACTTCGCGTAAGTTTTCAGCGTATGGACGGCTTGAAGCCACACGTTCTTGCGCCTTTTTCATTTTAGACGCAGCAACCATTTCCATTGCGCTGGTGATCTTTTGAGTATTCTTGATACTCCCGATCTTGCTTTTAATCTCTTTTCCGCTGGCCATGACTCTCTCTCCGAATCAGGTGGGCTTTAGTTGCCTAAAGCTCACCATTCATAACTAAATTACCAAGTTTGCGTCGACTTGAACTTCTCTAGAAGTTCTTTAAGTTGAGCTTCAATCTCAGCGTTGTAGTTACCAGTTTCATTGATTTGAGCCATTAGCTCTGCGTATGTGCTGTTTGCATAAGAAATTAAGCCAGCTTCAAAGTCACCGATTTTCGCGATTTCGATGTCTTTTAGGTAGCCTTTTTCAGCAGCAAATAGCGACAGAGACATTTCAGCAACAGACATTGGTGCGTACTGTTTCTGCTTCATTAGCTCTGTTACGCGCTCACCATGCTCTAATTGAGCACGTGTTGCATCGTCAAGGTCAGACGCGAACTGCGAGAACGCAGCTAATTCACGGTACTGAGCTAACGCTAGACGGATACCACCACCTAGTTTCTTAACGATTTTAGTTTGCGCTGCACCACCAACACGAGATACCGAGATACCAGCGTTAACAGCTGGACGGATACCTGAGTTGAATAAGTCAGTTTCTAAGAAGATCTGACCGTCGGTGATAGAGATAACGTTTGTCGGTACGAACGCAGAAACGTCGCCGCCTTGAGTTTCAATGATTGGCAATGCCGTCAATGAACCAGTTTTACCTTTCACTTCACCATTAGTGAACTTCTCAACGTAATCAGCGTTTACACGTGATGCACGCTCTAGAAGACGTGAGTGAAGGTAGAATACGTCACCTGGGTATGCTTCACGACCTGGTGGACGCTTAAGTAGTAATGAGATTTGACGGTAAGCAACAGCTTGCTTAGATAAATCATCATATACGATTAGCGCGTCTTCACCACGGTCACGGAAGTATTCACCCATAGTACAACCAGCGAATGGTGCTAGGTACTGAAGTGCCGCAGATTCAGAAGCAGATGCAACAACAACGATTGTGTTTTCAAGTGCACCGTGCTCTTCTAATTTACGTACTACGTTAGCGATTGTAGATGCTTTTTGACCAACTGCAACGTACACACACTTAACGCCTGTACCTTTTTGGTTGATGATTGCATCGATTGCTAATGCAGTTTTACCAGTTTGGCGGTCACCGATAACAAGCTCACGCTGACCACGACCTACTGGGATCATCGCATCGATAGATTTATAACCAGTTTGAACTGGCTCATCTACTGATTGACGTTCGATAACGCCTGGTGCGATTTTTTCTACTGGCTCATAACCATCGTTAGCTAAAGCGCCTTTACCGTCGATAGGAGCACCTAGTGTGTTAACAACACGACCAAGTAGACCACGACCAACAGGAACCTCTAGGATACGACCAGTTGATTGTACTTTTACGCCTTCTTTAAGGTCTGCGTAAGGACCCATTACTACAGCACCTACTGAGTCACGCTCAAGGTTTAGTGCGATAGCGAAACGGTTGCCTGGAAGCTCAATCATCTCACCTTGCATACAGTCAGCAAGACCGTGGATGCGGATGATACCGTCAGTAACAGATACGATAGTACCTTCGTTACGAGCTTCACTTACAACTTCGAACTGCTCAATACGTTGTTTGATCAGATCTGAAATTTCAGTGGAATTAAGTTGCATGCTCTTCTTCCCAATTACGATTGTAGTGTAGTAGCTAGGCGGTTTAATTTACCGCGTACAGTGCCGTCGATTACAGTGTCACCAGCCTTGATTACAAGACCACCAACAATAGTTTCGTCAACACTACAATTCAGCTTAACTTTGCGTGCGAAACGTTTTTCTAATGCCGCTACCAGAGATGCTTGCTGCTCAGCAGTAAGCGTTGTTGCAGAAACTACATCTACGTCGATTAATTTGTCGTAGTCCGCTTTAAATTCAGCGAATAGTTCAGCAACAGCTGGTAGTGCCGTTAAACGTCCATTTTCAGCCATCACTTTTACTAAGTTCTGACCATTTTCGTTGAGTTGCTCTGCACAAACAGAAATAATAATTTCTGATTGCTTTTCAGCAGAGGCACTTCCTGAAAGAAACTGAGCGATTTGCTCGTTCTTTGCCACTTCACCAGCAAAAAACAACATTTCGTTCCAGCTTTCAACAGTACCTTTATCAACGGCAAATTCAAAAGCCGCTTTAGCGTATGGGCGAGCGATTGTAGTCAATTCAGACATGCTCATACCCTCCTATTAAAGCTCAGCGACGAGTTTTTCAACGATGTCACTATGTGCGGCTTCATTGATTTCGCGCTCTAAGATCTTCTCAGCACCGATAACCGCTAATGAAGCAACTTGCTTACGCAATTCTTCTTTAACACGGTTACGCTCAGCTTCGATTTCAGAATGACCTTGAGCAATAATTTTTTCACGCTCTTCGTGACCACGAGTAGTCTCTTCATCAACGATTTGCGTGGCACGCTTTTTAGCTTGCTCGATGATATCAGCAGCTTGTGATTTAGCTTCTTTAAGCTCTTCAGTTGCTTTTTTACGAGCAAGCTCAAGATCTTTTTCAGCTTTATCAGATGCAGCTAAACCATCTTCAATTTTTTTCTGGCGAGCTTCAATAGCACCGTTTAGTGGTGGCCACACGAACTTCATGCAGAACCATACAAAAACAATAAATGCTATTAATTCGCCGAGTAGAGTAAGGTTTAAACTCACAACCACTCCTCCTTAGTCAATTGTTGATCGCGTAAAAGTATTTTCAATATTAAAGTGCGAACAACATGTATAGACCGATACCTACACCGATCATCGCGATAGCATCGATAAGACCCGCTACGATGAACATTTTAACTTGAAGTTGTGGTGCAAGCTCAGGTTGACGAGCCGCTGACTCTAGGAATTTACCACCAAGGTTACCGAAACCGATCGCAGTACCTAAAGCACCAAAACCAATTAGTAAAGCAACAGCGATATATTTAAGGCCGATTACAAGTTCCATTATTGTCTCCAATATAATTTTAAATGATTAAAGTTAAAGTAAAAAAATCTTTATTGAACAAGCGCTACGATTAGTGATCAGTAGATGCCATGCTCAGGTATACAATTGTTAGCATCATAAAGATAAATGCTTGCAATACGATTACGAGAATGTGGAATACAGCCCATACGAAGTGCAGTGGTAATTGGAATAAACCAATTGCGCCGATCAGAATGAAGATAAGCTCACCTGCGTATAAGTTACCAAATAAACGTAGTGCCAATGAAATTGGCTTAGCAAACAAGGTTACTAATTCTAGTAACAAGTTCACTGGAATGAATAAAGCTTGAACTACTGGGTTCTTAGCGCTAAATGGTTGTAATGTAAGTTCTTTTACAAAACCCATTACGCCTTTCACACGAATCGAGTAGAAGATGATTAACGCAAACACACCTAAGCCTAACGCCATTGTTAAGTTAAGGTCAGTGGTTGGTACTACTTTCATGTAAGTGTGTGATTGACCGCTAGAGATTACATCCCAAGACTCACCATTGATCAGCGATGCTGCAATTGGTAAGAAGTCTACTGGAATTAAATCCATTAAGTTCATTAAGAAAACCCATACAAAAATCGTAAGGGCAAGCGGGGCAATTAGTTTGCTTCGACCGTGAAAGGTGTCTTTCACGTTTTGATCAACGAATTCAACGATCATTTCGACAAAGCATTGAAGTTTACCAGGAACACCAATCGTTGCTTTATTCGCAGCACGTTTGAAAATCCATAGGAAAACCAATCCTAAACCGATTGACCATGCAAGGGTATCGACATTAAGTACCATCCACCAATTGTTAGGGTCGTCGGTTAGACGCACCTGACCGTTGGTAAGGTGGTGCTTGATGTAACCCGTAAGAGTTAGCTCTTCACCTGCAGCCATGTTATATCCCAAAAGTTAATGTTTAAAAAAAACCGGTGCAAACAATCCAAAAAACATCACAAGTATAAAGCAGCTGAAAAAAGGTAGATGAACTACCGGAAAAAGCTTAAATACCAGTACAAACAAAACGATTGTAAGCAAAAATTTTAGTCCTTTGCCGCGTTTAAACGAAGCAAACACTTGTTTTACCTTACTTGCACCCATATAACGGAATGCATAGAGGGTAAAAACCAGATTAGGGAGTACTGCGACAACTCCGCCAGCAAGCGCTGACTGACCGGCGTTGGCTCCCCAACCTATAAAAACAATTACTGCAGCTATGAGCGCTACGATACCCTGAAGACAAATTAATCTGAATGCGGCAAGCCTATATGGCTTTGCTAACCTATTAGTCACGTTTTGTTAACCTTTAGAACTATCGTTGTCAGGGTATGAAAACTGGCGAAATTATACTGATTCCTACCAGTTTTGCAACTTGAGTTGAGCCTTTGTAGTGCAAAATCACCACAAATGTCTCTTTTTGGACATGTTATTAATTAATGACGGGAATAGTCTTAATTTATACGGCTTAAAATGCCATCTAACTCATCTAGACTTGTATACGAAATAACCAGCTTGCCTTTACCTTTTTTATTGTAGTTAATTTCGACTTTTGCGCCCAAATTTTCAGCGAGCTTTTGCTCTAACTGTTTGACATCTGGGTCTTTTTCTTGCTGTTCTTTTTTAGGCGCTGGTTCTAAAATAGAACGCACTAACTTTTCGGTTTCACGAACGGTTAAAGCTTTAGCAACTGCGAAACGTGCAGCGTCTGACTGCGCTTCACCTTCAAGTGCTAATAAACAGCGTGCATGGCCCATTTCAATGTCGCCATGCTCTAACAAAATTTTAACATCTTCGTTAAGATTATTCAGACGTAGTAAATTAGTCACAGTGGTACGAGATTTACCTACGGCCTCGGCAACTTGTTGGTGAGTTAATTCAAATTCGTTGAGTAAGCGATTCAGTGCAATCGCTTCTTCCATCGCATTTAGGTCTTCACGTTGAATATTTTCAATTAGCGCGATAGCAACTGCCGCTTCATCAGGCACATCTTTGATAATACACGGCACAGTGTCTAATTTGGCTAATTGAGCAGCACGCCAACGACGTTCACCCGCGATGATTTCATATTTGTCTGCACCAATTTGGCGCACAACAATCGGCTGAATGATACCTTGGGCACGAATTGAGCTCGCTAATTCTTCTAGCGCTTCTTCTGACATGTCTTTACGCGGTTGATATTTACCCGATTGTAAAAACTCAATCGCTAACTTTTGCAGCTCACCTTTACTTTGCTCGGCAACCACATCAGAGACTTGCTCAGTTGCTGCGGTTGCTTGTTGCTGATTATTTGCACTAGGGGCAGGTTTTGATGAACTTAATAAAGCGTCGAGTCCTCGGCCTAAACCGCGTTTTTTAGCAGACATGTTATTTTTTTACCTCGAAGTTAGGCTACTGCTGAAGATGTTTTCTCTTTTCTACGTAACATTTCACCGGCTAGGGCTAAGTATGCTTTAGCACCACTAGATGCACGGTCATAATACATGGCAGGGGCACCAAAACTCGGCGCTTCTGCTAAACGGACATTACGTGGGATAACGGTACGATAAACTTTATCGCCAAAATGTTGTTTAAGTTGTTCAGATACATCATTTGCAAGGCGATTGCGCGGATCATACATGGTGCGCAAAATCCCTTCAATTGTTAACGCTGGATTTACTAACTTAGAAAGTTGCGTAATGGTATCCATTAATGCGGTTAAACCTTCAAGGGCATAATACTCACATTGCATCGGAACTAAAATTGAATCAGCTGCAGCCATCGCATTCACAGTCAACATGTTCAGTGAAGGCGGGCAGTCGATAAAAATGAAGTCATATTGGTCTTGAATTTTTTCTAGCGCATTACGTAAACGCACTTCGCGAGCAAACAATTCCATTAGCTTTACTTCAGCGGCAGTCACATCGCCATTAGCAGCAATTAAGTGATACTCACCTGAGGTCTCTTTATTGATCACCTCTTCGATAGGGGTTTCTTCAATCAATAAATCGTAAATAGTCGCAACATCACCGTATTTATCGACACCGCTACCCATGGTCGCGTTTCCTTGCGGATCAAGATCGATTAATAACACTTTACGCTTCGTCGCGGCCATCGATGCCGCGAGATTCACAGCGGTGGTTGTTTTACCAACACCACCTTTTTGGTTTGCTAATGCGATGACTTTTGCCACAGTGCTCTGATCCCTAGTCTTTAGATAGAATGATTAGATGTCTTTGCGCATCTAACTCAGGTACTTCCAAGCTGATTTTTTCGTCAAACTTAATACCTTTAGGTAATGAGTCTAGTTCTTCGCTCGGAAATACGCCTTTTAAAGCGATAAATTTACCTGAATGATCAATCAAGTGCGCACACCAGTCAACCATATCTTGTAAAGAGGCGAATGCACGACTTAATACACCATCTAATTTAACACTTGGTTGATATTCTTCAACTCTAGACTGCACTGGGGTTACATTTTCAAGGCCAAGTGCATGTTTTACTTGCATCAAAAAGCGCACACGTTTACCTAAACTATCTAACAAAATAAATTGCGTGTCAGGTAAAGCAATGGCTAATACGATACCCGGTAAACCAGGACCTGTACCAACATCAATGTAATGTTTGCCTTTAAGGTGAGGTGCAACAACTAAGCTATCCATAATATGCTTAATCATCATTTCTTCAGGTAAACGAACAGAGGTTAAATTATACGCTTTGTTCCACTTGTCTAATAATTCAACATATTGCACAAGCTGTTGTTGCTGTTTTTCTGTTAGCGCAATATCAGTTTGCGCTAACAGTGACGTTAATTGTTGTTGTAACACTGTATTCCTTACCAACTACGCTGTTTTGCGTAGTAAGCCTTGCTTTTTCAGATAGACTAATAATAGCGAAATAGCAGCAGGGGTGATACCTGAAATACGCGACGCTTGGCCAATTGTGTCTGGACGACTATCCGTAAGCTTAGCTACAACTTCATTTGATAAACCAGAAACAGTTGAATAATCAAAGTCTTTTGGTAAAACAGTTTGCTCATGACGCAGTTGTTTATTGATCTCGTCTTGTTGACGGGCAATATAACCTGCGTACTTAGTGTGGATCTCAACTTGCTCAAGTGCAGCTTGATTATCAAACTCTGAACCTAAGCCATCAATTGCCATTAAGTCGTTATAACGAATTTCAGGACGACGGATCAGATCTTCAAGGCTTGCCTCACGCGTCAATGGGGTCTTAAGTAACGCATTTACTTGTTCTACAGCAACATGATCTTTATGGATCCACGTTTCTTTTAAGCGTTGCGTTTCTTTTTCGATGATTTCCATTTTTTCGTTAAATGCAGCCCAACGAGCATCATCAACTAAGCCTAGTTCACGGCCTTTAGCAGTTAAACGGATGTCGGCATTATCTTCACGAAGTAATAAACGGTATTCAGCACGGCTAGTAAACATACGGTACGGTTCTTTAGTACCTAATGTTGCTAGGTCGTCAATGAGTACACCTGTGTATGCTTCATCACGGCGTGGTGTCCAAGATTCTTTACCTTGTACTTGAAGTGCTGCGTTCATACCCGCAATTAGACCTTGCGCGCCCGCTTCTTCGTAACCAGTTGTACCATTGATTTGACCCGCAAAGAATAAACCGTCAATAAATTTGGTTTCTAATGATTGCTTTAAGTCGCGTGGATCAAAGAAGTCATATTCAATCGCATAACCAGGGCGACAAATATGTGCATTTTCAAAACCAGTGATTGATTGCACAATTTCAAGTTGCACATCAAACGGTAAACTTGTTGAGATACCATTTGGATATAATTCGTATGATGTTAAGCCTTCAGGCTCAACAAAGATTTGATGTTTGTCTTTATCAGCAAAACGTACAATCTTATCTTCAATTGAAGGACAGTAACGTGGACCAATCCCTTCGATAACACCTGAGTACATAGGTGAGCGATGCAGGTTATTGCGGATCACATCATGTGTTTTTTCATTTGTATAAGTGATGTAACACGGGATCTGTTGTGGGTGATCCGATTGTTTACCCATAAACGAGAATACAGGAGTAGGGGTATCACCTGGCTGTTCTTGCATCTTGCTAAAATCAACAGTACGCGCATCAATACGAGGTGGCGTGCCTGTTTTTAAGCGATCAACACGGAACGGTAATTCACGTAAACGCTGTGCAAGAGCAATTGAAGGTGGATCGCCAGCACGACCGCCTTTGTAATTCTCTAAACCAATATGGATCTGGCCACCTAAGAAAGTACCGACTGTAAGTACAACTGAAGGCGCGCTAAAACGAAGACCCATTTGGGTTACAACACCCATTACACGATCACCTTCAACAATCAGATCATCACATGATTGTTGGAAGATCTTTAAATTTTCTTGATGTTGTAATGTATGTTGGATAGCTGCTTTATACAAAGCACGGTCTGCTTGTGCACGTGTAGCACGTACAGCAGGGCCTTTAGATGAGTTTAAAGTACGAAATTGAATACCGCCTTTATCGATAGCCTGAGCCATAGCACCACCAAGTGCATCGATCTCTTTAACTAAATGGCCTTTACCAATACCGCCAATTGCCGGGTTACAAGACATTTGACCAAGGGTATCCATATTATGAGTTAGCAATAGGGTATTCATGCCCATGCGAGCAGAAGCTAATGCAGCTTCAGTACCTGCATGTCCACCACCTACAACAATAACATCAAAACGTTCGTGAAAAATCATTTATGGGATCCTACTTAATCGACCAGCAAAACTTTGTAAAGGGAGCGTATTCTACCTAGAAATTTAGAGAAGATAAATGATTAAACAGTGCTCAAGATCTAAGTGGGTGATCTCTAATAATATAAAGGATCTTTTAAAGAGATCTTTTGTTGTTTTTACTATTAGTACTCAGCAGATCTGTTGATAATGTCTGCTTTGCTATTTAAAACATGATCTTAAAGCAGATCTAAAGGTGTTAATATGATCGGATCTTCCCGCGTACAAGCTTTGATCAAAAGGGCTATTTATTCACAGGGCAATATCGATTGGATCTTATCCAAGGGGTAAACTAGCTTAAAATCGCAGTTAGATCAGTGTTTATCCACAATCCGATCTAAATTATCAGTAAATTGTGGGTAACTTTTATAACGACGATCAATGCTGATCGGCTTAATTGAGTCCTACTGACTCGATCCAGCTTGGTAACCAGGCTAAAGCTGTGTCTTCTGGTAATGCTTCATCAAGAATATTGAGCTCTAAGCGTTCTGCGACGCGGCTTGCGCCTTTACTCGCTAATAACTCATCAAGATTACGGCCTGCATAGTTATAGGTGTCGTAGCTAGTGTCACCTAGACCGATCACACTGTACTTTAATCCTTTAAGATCAGATTGTTGGTTAATAGATTCAACAAATGGCAGTAGGTTCTCAGGGTAGTCTCCCGCACCATATGTCGATGTACACATCAACCAAATAGTATCTTGCTGATCAATATCATCAAACACAGGCTGTTCATGAAGCTGCACTTGGATCCCTTGTTGTTCAAGGGCTTCTGCTAGTTGCTCTGCTACGTATTCAGCAGATCCCATTTGGCTGCCAACAATGATATTTACTGATTGCATGTGTTTGATCATGTAATTAAATAAGTGGCCACATGATAACGAAGTTAGGGTGTGAGTAAAGCGTTGAATTACGATCTGAATAAGTTTTTAAGCTCAAAATACAGGCTTTAATTTAATAATAATTTTAAAGTACTGTTTTTAATGGTTTTTTAAATATCATAATAAATTAAACCCTTTGATCAAGCTGTTAATAAATTTGGGGAAAGTTCTGATCAAGCTAAATATTGGAAAGTGTATAACTTTGCTAAGTTATTGATCTTTAATTGTGTGTAAGCACTTTTATTTTTAGATCAAGGTAAAATTCAGGTTATGATCGTTTTGTGGATAGATCGCTTGTTGATAACGATCGGTTTGCAATTTGCGATCAATAAAACAGATCGAAAAAATGCTAAATAAGTGCCTATAAGAGCTGTTTTAAAGAAAATTAACGGTGAAAAATGGCTGTTGATGACAAATAAATTTAAATTTCTGCGTTTTTTTATGATCAAATCAGCCTTTAGATCTAAAAAAGCCCCAAATGTGGATAACATTTTTAGCTAAATTCGATCTTAAAAGCTGTTTTGATCTGATTTTTTAGCTCGCTAAGTTAATTTTCGATCTGAGTTAAACTGGTTTTTATCGTATTACCGACTAGATCATAGAGAGAATTACCCAGTGAGAAGCGTTTTGCGCCACCAGCAAAAGCCGCTTTTGCTGAGTTAAAATTATTCATTGCCATCACATTTAGTGGCATATCTATCGCGTTTGCTAAGCTGGTTATTTGCTCTATGTTAGTGAGACCGGGTACAAACAGACCATCTGCTCCTGCATCTTGATACGCTTTTGCGCGCTCTAATGTTGCTTGAAAAGGGGATTCACTTAGAAAGTAGGTATCGGTTCTGGCGTTTATAAATAAACGACCGAAGCCATTTTCGTTAAGTACTTTCTTTATCTCACTAATAATAGTGCATTGCTGTTCGATAGATCTTAGTGCGTTAGTGGCTTTGTCTGAGTCTTCTATGTTGATACCAACAACCCCTAATCTTGCTAATGCTAAAACGTTTTGGCTAATTTGCAGCGGATCGTTACTGTAGCCCGACTCTATATCGACAGAGAGTGGAATATGTAAGTGTTCGGTTAAGCTTTTAACCAGCGCTAATTGAGTTTTAAAAGAGATGTTCTCACCATCGGCTAAACCTAAACTGGCTGCAATGCCCCAGCTGGTTGTTGCTACGGCTTTAGCACCCGCAGTTTGAATGAATTGGGCAGAACTTAGATCCCACGCATTAGCGAGTACAAAACCTGTTGGCTGGTGGTGTAATTGGTGAAAGAGTTGATATTTGTCCATGATGTCCTCCGTTTAATGACATCGCTAGACTAATTGAAATTGAATTTAATACTGGCTGGTTTCGGCCCTGAACCGATAATTGAATGCTGGATTAAAAACAAAAAAAGAGTCTTGCGACTCTTTTTTTATAATATTGATGACCGGAATTTATTTACCGATACAGAACGAACTAAAGATTTTCCCTAGTAGGTCATCAGAGGTAAATTCACCCGTTATTTCATTTAAGAACTGTTGAGTTAGGCGTAATTCTTCAGCAAGGATCTCGCCAGCAATATGCATCTCTAATTGCTCTTTACCTGTGTTTAAATGATAAGCTGCATGGTCAAGTGCATCTAAGTGACGACGGCGTGCCATAAAGCCACCTTCAGTAGCACCTTGGAAACCAATACATGCCTTTAAGTGAGTACGAACTAACTCTATACCTTCTGCATTTTTAGCACTTAAACGGATCACCGGATATTGTTCATGTTCATCCATACCGACATTTTCACCGGAAATATCGGCTTTATTTCGGATCACTGTCACGCCCATACCCTCTGGTAGCTTAGCCATAAACTCAGGCCAAATATCATGAGGGTCGGTAGCTGCTGTGTCTGTGCCGTCTAACATAAATAGAACGCGATCGGCTTGGTTGATCTCTTCCCATGCGCGCTCAATACCAATTTGTTCTACTTTATCTGGGCTTTCACGCAGGCCAGCGGTATCAATAATATGTAGTGGCATACCGTCAATGTGAATATGTTCACGTAATACGTCACGTGTTGTACCGGCTATTTCGGTAACGATAGCAGCATCTCGGCCAGCTAATGCATTGAGTAGGCTTGATTTACCAGCGTTAGGGCGACCAGCAATAACAACACGCATACCTTCACGCATGATGCTACCTTGCTTAGCTTGCTGAGTGACATTATCGAGTTGATCAATAATGGCATCGAGATCTGCTGCTACTTTACCGTCTGATAAAAAGTCGATTTCTTCATCAGGAAAATCAATCGCGGCTTCAACATACATACGTAGATGAATGACTTTCTCCACCAGCGTTTCGATGTGCTTAGAGAATTCACCTTGCAATGATTGAAGGGCGCTTTTGGCTGCTTGTTCACTGGTTGCATTGATTAAATCGGCAATTGCCTCTGCTTGGGTTAAATCAAGCTTGTCATTCATAAATGCGCGCTCAGAGAACTCACCTGGCTTTGCTAAACGTACACCGTCAATTTGGCTAATTTCTTTTAATAGCATATCAAGTACGACAGGGCCGCCATGACCTTGTAGTTCTAGTACGTCTTCGCCGGTAAATGAATTTGGCCCTTGAAAGTAAATAGCAATACCTTGGTCAAGCTGTTCACCGCTCAAGCTCTTAAATGGTACATAGTCTGCGTAACGTGTTTTAGGACAACGGCCAATAATCTGTTCTGCCACTGTTTTAGCTAAGCTGCCAGAGACGCGAATAATACCAACCCCACCACGTCCTGGTGCGGTCGCTTGTGCTGCAATTGTGTCTTGATTAATCATGCGATGAAATATTGCCAATAAAAGAATGAATGCTGGCTCTATTGTAACCTATGGCTTAATTTCATGCGAATAGCTGTTTAACGAATGAAGTAGTCGTTAGCTGATATTAGTAATACTTTATTTAGCTTTAATTAATAATAAACGACCATTGCAAATGATAATTATATTCATTAACATGTTGCGCATTATTAACCTTGTCCCTTTTTACTATGCGTCTTTCTGCTGTTTTTATTGCTCTTGCTGCGAGTTTTTCAGGTATTGCTCATTCGCAAACTGAAGTTTCTACTGATCAAAATGATTCTAAAGAGATCGAAAAAATTGAAGTTGTTGGCCGTGCGTTTTCTTTATATCGCCCAACAGAGTCAAGTTTTGCTACTCGTACTAATACACCGTTAGAAAAAATACCTCAGTCAATTCAAATTTTACCGCAGGAGCTGATTAATGATCAGGCTGCTCGCCAAATTACCGATCTTTATAGCAATATTGCTGGTGTTAATGCCTTTAGTTATTCAGGCGTGACATTCCGTGGTTTTCGCCAAGATGAGATTTTATACGATGGCGTAAAGGGCGACCCTTTCAATGGTTTTGCTGTGCCGCAATTATTTAATATCGAACAAGTTGCGGTATTAAAAGGGCCTGCTGGTGCTATATATGGTAGTGGTAATCCGGGCGGTATTATTAACTATGTGACTAAGAAGCCTAAATTCACTAGTGAGCACAGTATTGAAGTTGAAGTGGGGAATGATGACTTCTTCAGTGGCGCATTAGAAAGCACTGGGACTTTAAGTGAATCACTTGATAACCATGCTTATCGCGTTGGCATCTACCGTGATACTGAAAAACCATTTCGTGAAAATACTAGCAGCGATAATACCATTGTTGATCTTGGTTATACGTGGCTTATAAACAATGCAACAGAATTAACCACTCAGTATACCTATATAGAACAAGAATTAGGTGGGGCGCGTTTACGTGGTGTCCCGGCTGATGATAACGGCAATTTTTTAACTGATATAAGCTGGAACCATAACGAGGCAACAGACTTTCAAAATGTAGAAGCGCATGTTTATCAGGCGACTTTAAAACATGATTTTAATGATGTTTGGCGCACAGATGTCACAGCACGTTATTTTGATAACAAAGAAGTGCAAAACTACCATGAACCAAGAGGTCTGGTAGATACTGACGGTGATGGAATTGTTGATTGGAGTCATCGCGAGTTTCGTGATCAAGTCCGTGAGAACGAAGGCTTTAGCTTAACAGCTAATGCAATTGCGGAGTTTGCATTTGCCAACATGCAGCATCAAGTGCTGTTTGGTAGTGATTGGTATGAACATGATTTTGAAAGTGTTTACCGTACAGCTACGCAACAAAGTAAAGGTGGCCCAGTACCAGGACTTGATCTTAACAATCCTGAATATGGTTTAACGTCTGCTGATGACTATGACCTTGATAGTATTACTCCAAGGCTTGGGAAAACAAATAGCACCCGCTTTGGTGCCTACTTACAAGACCAACTTGATATCACCGCTAATTGGAGTGTGACAGCTGGCTTAAGATATGACCGTTTTGAAGATAAAGATCTGTTAAATCAAACCGAGTTTTCTGATAGCGACCTCACTTACCGTATTGGTACCAGCTATAACATTAACAATATGTTCTTCCCTTATGCGTTACATGGCACTGGCTTTGTGCCGCAAAGTGCCAGTAATCAGGAATCAGCAAAGGGCGGCCCATTCTCGCCTGAAACTAGTCGTATCAACGAGTTAGGTTTAAGAACCAAGCTATTAGAAGACACACTTGCTGTTAATATGGCGGCGTATGATATTGTTCGCGAAAACATCCTGCAGCCTAGCTTATTAGGTGATGTTGCCGGTGACGGCGTTGATGATTTAGTTGCTATCGGTGAAGTGCAAAGTAAAGGTTTTGAACTTGAAGTGGTTGGTGACATCACTGAGCGCTGGGTAGTTACTGCAAGCTACGCTTATAATGATACCCGTATTACTAAAGCAAACGACAGTATTACCAATCAAATACCTGATAGTGATAAATTTGCCAACGCACCGCAAAATACTTTAGGCATATGGACACGCTATGAGTTACCTCGCTTATCGTCATCTATTTCTGCTGGTTTAGATTATGTTGATGAACAGCTAAGTTTAGGTGGTCAACGCGTTAAACCTTATACGATTTACAACATGGCGTGGCAAACAACCATTAATAACTGGCAATGGCAGTTATCAGTTAAGAACGTGTTTGATAAAGAATACGCAAGCAGTGGCTTTATCGAGCGAACAGGGCACTTTCCTGGTGAACCACGTCGTGTCTATTTAAGTGCTAAATACAGCTTTTAATGGTGGCGTGTGAACGCTAAAAGTTGGTTTAATTTACATTCTTGGGCAGGACTCTTTTTAGGAGTCCTGCTTTTTGTTACCTGCGTATCGGGGACACTCGCTACGTTAAGTCATGAACTCGAATACTTATCAGACGCAAAATACCGTGCTTTAAGTTCTTCTACCTCTACTAACTACTCAGCTATCGAAAACACCCTTAATAAGTATTATCCGCAAGCTCAGATACTCTATATCCAACGCCATAAACAAGATTACCTTGCCACTGAGGCGGCCCTTAAAGTCGGTGATTCATTTCGTTTTGTTTATTTAGATGCCGCAACTGGCACCTTACTCGGTGAAGGAGAGTGGGCGCGAATATCGCGGTTTTTACGTAACTGGCATATGAACTTGTCGATGGGCTGGACGGGTAAATTAATCGTCACCAGTTTGAGTGTGTTACTCGTTATTTTATTGGTCTCGAGTTTTTATGTGTATCGGCGCTGGTGGCAAGGCTTTATGAAAAAGCCTGCTGCGCTTTGCCTTGATAAGCGCAGTAGTTGGGCTGATTGGCACAAACTGTTTGGGCTTTGGAGTTTATGGTTTATTGCGGTGATGGCCATTACTGGGATTTGGTATTTAGTCGAACATGGGCTGCAAACCGCTAAAGTGCCGCACACAGTTTCTTTACCACAAGCGGTAAGTGACTTTAAAAAACAACGTATTGAAAAGCATCTTTCGCCAATTAGTTTAACTGCAGCATATGAGGCGGCTAAGCAGGCGTTTCCGAGCCTTGATATTCGCTATATCCGCTATCCTAATAAAGCGGATCAGCCTATTGAAGTGCGTGGATATAACGATGATATTTTACTGCGCCTACATGCTAACCGTGTTTATTTAAAACCAAGCTCGGGTGAGTCACTAGGTATACAAAAAGGAGAAGAATTACCGATTGTAGCCCGGATCTCAGATACCGCTGATCCATTGCACTTTGGTAACTTTGCAGGAGTCGGAACTAAACTTATTTGGGGATTGTTTGGTACGTTGATGAGCTTTGTTAGTGCTGCTGGCATCTATATGAATTGGCTTAGAGTTAAACGTAAAACAACGGCTGTAAAGTGGCTTGGAGTATCTGGGGGGATTGCAACCGGTTTGGTGGTTGCTTCGCTACTAATAACGAGTTTGAGTTTTACTGAGCGCAGTGTGCCGAATCGGGTTTATTCTCCGATTCTTGGTTAGCCATTTTCAGACATTAAAAAAGGCGCAGTTAGCGCCTTTTTTGTTGGGTTAAGAGTTTAGCCTCTTACCTTAATACCTTTTTTCTCCATACCGCGGTAGATGATCAGCATCTGTGCGATTGAGATAAGGTTCGATACTAACCAGTAAAGTACTAGGCCAGATGGGAACCACAAGAAGAAAATAGAGAATACAACTGGCATAAAGGTCATCATTTTTTGCTGCATAGGGTCAGTAACCGTCATAGGTTGCAGCTTTTGAGTGATGAACATACTTAAACCAAATAAAACAGGTAATACGTAGTATGGGTCCATTGCTGATAAGTCATTTAGCCATAAAATGAATTCAGCATGACGTAGCTCTGTTGATTCTAAGAATACGTAGAATAATGCTAAGAAGATTGGCATTTGTAGTAACAGCGGGAAACAGCCACCCATAGGGTTTACTTTTTCTTTGCGGTACATTTCCATCATCGCTTGACCGAATTTTTGACGGTCATCACCATACTTCTCTTTTAGCGCAGCCATTTTAGGCTGTAGTGCACGCATCTTCGCCATTGACGTGTATTGTGCTTTAGTAAGCGGGTACATTGCCGTTTTAACGATAACCGTGATTGCAATGATAGCTAGACCCCAGTTACCTAGGATGCTGTGTAACCACTTAAGTAGTACGAATAATGGTTGTGAGATAAACCATAACCAACCATAGTCTACAGTTAGGTCTAAGTCTGGGTGAATTGCTTCTAGTACATCAGACTCTTTCGGGCCCATGTAGTAAGTTGAGCTAAGTGTTGCTTGCGTACCAGCTTGTACGTTAACTGCTTCACCTTTAGTACCAATAATTGCCGCATTACCAGCAACTAACTTGCTGTAAAGGGTATTTTGTTGGTCTTGCTGAGGTACCCAGGCACTTACAAAGTAGTGCTGGATAAATGCAATGTAGCCACCAGCAGTGGTGATGTTAAGGTTTTTATCAGCCATGTCTGAGAAGCTGTACTTTTCGTATGGCTCTTCTTCAGTACCGTATGCTGCACCTAAGTAGTTTTGATCTACTAAGCTACCTTTGTCTTGTACAGTGCGTTTTACTTGCGTGTATAACTGAACTTGAATTGGGTCAGCTGTAACGTTGTTTACTGTGTACTCTAAACCTACAGCGTAGTCGCCTTTTTTGAATATATAGGTTTTAGTAAACGTCACACCTTTGCTGTCAGTAAACTCAAGTGGAACACGCAGCTCATCACCATTTAAAGTGAATGCTTTTTGTGTGGTTTTATAAACCGGACGGCCTTCAACTGTCGCATCTGGGCCATTTAAACCAATTAAGCCGCTTTGTGAGAAGTATTGTTTACCGTCAAACACACCAAGTAGCATGTAAGGAGTATCACTGCCTTTTGTCTCTTCGTACTGAAGTAAGTCTGCTTCAATAATGTCACCACCACGGGTGTCAATTTTAACAGTGAATACATCAGTTGTTACATCGATAACTGAGCGCTTTGCTGTAGTAGCAGCTGGCACTTCACCGTCAGATGATGCTGGAATAAAGTCATCAGATTCTGGTGTAGTTGCGCCTAGTGTTTGTGTTGTGGCACTTGGATCAGCTTTTGGTGCGTTGTAGTCGTTATTCCATTCTTGAAATAATAAAAACGACACAAGCATCAAGCCGATTAATAAAAACGTGCGTTGCGATTCCATAACAGCTCTTATTTCTCGTGTTGGTGGTTAATATGATTTTTTGCCGGTACGGGATCATCCCCACCAGCATGTAAAGGGTGGCATTTTAATATGCGTTTAACAGCTAACCAACTGCCTTTTACACTTCCATGCAAATTAATTGCTTGAATAGCATAACTAGAGCAGGTTGGGTTAAAACGACAATGCGGGCCTAATAGTGGGCTTATCCATTTTTGATAGCCGCGTATTAGCATGACTAAACAGCGCTTTGGAATAGCAACAAGTGGTTTAAGTAACCTCATGATGTGTCAGCCCCTGCGTTAATTTAGTCAATGGATACCATGAATTTAAATTCCTATCGTAGAATTTTAAATGCATGATTAAAAGGTGAGCTAAAGATACCTTAATTAAGCCTGTAATTCTATTGCTATCAGGCTTGTTTATTAGATTTAGCTGATTTATTCGGGCGTTTTTTGAAAGGTGGTGGTTTTGGTGCACCAGGCTTGCAGCGTTCGTTAATTTTTCGCCACAATTTATTAAGTTGTTTTGTTAGCTCGTCGTTTGACTGCTCATCAATACCACTTTTAACCATAAGCACAATATCAATGTTATCGAGTTTGTGTTGATTTAAACGAAAACTTTCGCGAGCAAGTCGTTTGATTCGATTACGTTGGCAGGCTTTTTTAACGCGTTTTTTTGCGACCGTAAGACCTAATCGAGGATTTGTTTGGTCATTGCGTTTAGCTAATAGGGTAAAAAAAGGAGTCGCAGCGCGTGCTGGTTCATTAAAGATTCGAGAGTAATGCGAGGGAGTTAACAGACGTAACTCCCTGCTGAAGCTAAAGTCTTCCACTTATATATTAAGCAGAAAGAACTTTACGGCCTTTAGCACGACGACGAGCTAATACTTTACGGCCATTTGCTGTTGCCATACGAGCACGGAAACCGTGTGTACGTTTGCGTTTTAAAACGCTAGGTTGAAAAGTTCTTTTCATAACAATTCCATCCGATCGGTTAAGGTTAAAACATCCTATGCAGGTCGCGATCCTGGCACAGGTGCCATTGCGAGCGCGAGATATTATAGATGAAGACAGCAAAAGTCAATCATTAAAACGCTGCAGAGGTAGTAATTATAAAGGATCCTTTTACGTGATCATATAGGATCATCATAAATAAGAAGTTTTCCACAGCCTCTGTATAAAAAGTGAATAAAAGCTTGGGAAAAGCCAATTCGATCGTAGAATTTGATCGCGATCTGCGTCTAAATTTGTTATGATCACTGTTCGAGCTTAAAAAATAATTTTCTTTAAAATCAATATTTTAATGTTTTATGTTGGCGAGATCATATTTTTCATAAAAATCAATCTTGTACTTGTGGATAAAGTACCTTCATAATAGTCGGTCTGGGCCAAGAAAGTTGGTCAAAGATTAGCAATAAATGTTTGATTTTCCATCATTAAAGATGAACGGGAATAAAAATTAAATCTCTGGGAGTTTAACTGTGTATCTGTCGGTTTGGCAAAGTTGTTTATATGTATTGCAAGATGAATTGCCTTCACAGCAATTCAGTATGTGGGTAAGACCACTTCAAGCAGAAAGTACCGAAGATACGTTGACTATATATGCACCTAATCGTTTCGTTTTAGATTGGGTGAGAGAAAAGTATTTAAACCGTATTAATGAACTACTCGTTGAAATTTGTGGTGATGAAGCACCAGAGTTACGTTTTGATGTAGGTAGTAAACCCATTTTAAATGCTCAAGCGGCATCAGCTCCGGCTGCATCGGAAACAAGTGCACCAGTGAGTGCGCAACATACTACCGAAAAGCAACAGCCAAAACCTGAAAAAGCAGCGGTAGAGCCTGCTCCAAAATCAGGTTATAAATCAAACATTAAAGAAAATTATACCTTTGATAGCTTTGTTGAAGGTAAATCAAACCAATTAGCAAAAGCCGCAGCGACTCAAGTTGCAGATAACCCAGGTTCGGCATTTAACCCTGTATTTATATATGGTGGTACGGGCTTAGGTAAAACTCACTTATTACACGCTGTTGGTAACGGTATTATGGCTAATAAGCCAGACGCGAAAATTGTCTACATGCACTCAGAGCGATTTGTGCAAGACATGGTTAAAGCACTGCAAAATAATGCCATCGAAGAGTTTAAACGTTATTACCGAAGTGTTGATGCATTGATGATCGATGACATTCAATTTTTCGCTAATAAAGAGCGCTCACAAGAAGAGTTCTTTCATACCTTCAACGCTTTACTTGAAGGAAATCAACAGATTATCTTAACTTCAGACCGCTATCCTAAAGAGATAGAAGGGGTTGAAGATCGCCTTAAATCACGTTTTGGCTGGGGCTTAACCATTGCTATTGAGCCGCCAGAACTTGAAACACGTGTTGCCATTTTGATGAAAAAAGCCCAACAAAGTAAAATCAATTTACCTCACGAAGTGGCCTTTTTTATCGCGAAAAAATTGCGCTCAAATGTACGTGAATTAGAAGGGGCGTTAAACCGTGTTATTGCTAATGCAAACTTTACTGGTCGTCCAATTTCGATCGATTTTGTAAAAGAAGCCCTACGTGATTTACTTGCACTGCAAGATAAACTGGTAACGATAGATAATATTCAACGCACTGTTGCTGAGTATTACCGTATTCGTGTGTCAGATTTACTCTCTAAACGTCGTAGTCGTTCAGTAGCAAGACCACGCCAAGTGGCCATGGCATTATCAAAAGAACTTACAAATCACAGTTTACCTGAGATTGGCGACGCCTTTGGCGGTCGCGATCACACAACAGTATTACACGCTTGTCGTAAAGTTAAATCACTCCGTGATGAAAGCCACGAAGTGAAAGAAGATTATCAAAACTTAATAAGAACCTTGTCATCTTAAGGCCGACTTTATTATGCAAATAACAATATCAAGAGAGCAATTTTTAAAACCTTTAGTTCAAGTGTCTGGTGCGATCGAGCGTAAGCACACCTTACCGATTTTATCGAACGTTCTGTTAGTTGTTGAAAACGGGCAACTTTCGATGACAGGTACTGATCTTGAAATTGAATTAGTAGCGAGTGTGTTTGTTGGTGAAGATACCACTGATACAAAACTAACTTTACCAGCTAAAAAGTTACTCGATATTTGTAAAAGTTTACCTGATGGCTCAGACCTTACATTAAGTAGCCAAGATCATCAGTTACTACTTACCAGTGGTAAAAGCCGTTTCTCTTTGACGACACTTGCGGCTGAGGATTTTCCTAATCTAGAGCAATGGGATGGTGAAGTAGAGTTTCAACTAACACGACTAGAGTTACGTAAGCTTTTAGAAAGCACACATTTCTCTATGGCTAATCAAGACGTACGTTATTACTTAAACGGTATGTCATTTGAAGTTGATAACGCAGACATTAAAACAGTGGCTACAGATGGTCACCGTTTGGCAATTGCACAAAAGCAATTACCACAATCTTTAAATACACAACGTCAGTTAATTATTCCACGTAAAGGTGTGCAAGAAATTATGCGCCTTATGGTGGCTGATGATGAATTAGTTACCATTCAATTTGGTGCTAACCATATTCGTATTATTGATACTGAATTTACGTTTACCAGTAAGCTGGTGGATGGTCGTTTCCCTGACTATCGTCGAGTATTACCGCGTGGTGGTGATAAAATTATTACTGCTAACCGCGAATGGTTGCGCAGTGCTTTTCAGCGTGTGTCTATTTTATCGAATGAAAAATTCCGTGGTGTACGATTAAACCTATCTGAAGGTTTACTAAAAATTACTGCTAACAACCCTGAGCAAGAGCAAGCCGAAGAGGTTGTTGAGGTAATGTATCAGGGCGGCGAACTTGAAATTGGCTTTAACGTTTCTTACGTGCTTGATGTACTAAATACATTAAAAACAGAAGATGTTGTTTTCACACTTGCTGATTCAAATAGCAGTGCGCTAATTGAAGGTGCGGGTGACGAAGAAGCTATGTACGTTGTTATGCCGATGCGCTTATAAGCTTGTATGAGTTTAAGTCATTTAAGCCTCAATAATTTTCGGAATATTGAGGCGCTGACACTTGAGCCGGTTAATGGCATAAACATTATCTATGGCGAAAATGGCAGCGGTAAAACTAGTCTCCTTGAGGCGATTTATTTCCTTTCTCACGGTAAATCATTTCGTACCGCCAAACATAAAAATATCATCCAGCATCAACAAGACAAGTTCGTGATACATGGTCGCAAAGCACTACACGATTTGTCTATTCCGATTGGGATTAGTAAGAACCAAGCGGGTGAAACATCTTTAAAGATTCAGGGAAAAACGAGCCGTAAAATTTCTGAATTAGCCCAGCTAGTACCTGTGCAGGTGATTACGCCAGAAAGCTATTCATTGTTTTTTGGTGGCCCAAAAGAGCGTAGAAAATTTCTCGATTTAGGATTGTTCCACGTGGAACATGACTTTTTTTATTTATGGCAGTCTTTTAATAAAGTACTTAAACAACGTAATGCCTTATTAAGAAGTAAACCAAGAGATTATTTCGAACAGATCAAGTTTTGGGACAAAGAATTTGTTAGACTAGCTGAGCAAATAAATAATTTAAGAATCGCTTATATAAGTAGGTTTAAGCAGCAGTTTTTTGATAAAATGTGTGCAGAATTAACGCTTGTAAGCGATTTAGAAATTAACTTTCATGCGGGCTGGAAAGAGAGTGAAACGCTCTCAGAGGCGCTTGAGCAAAGCTTTGAACGTGATGCCAAACAAGGTTTCACAAGTAAAGGTCCGCATAAAGCTGATTTTAGTTTTAGTGTTTCTGGTAACAGTGTAGAAAATACATTTTCTCGCGGTCAATTGAAGCTCTTGCTTTATGCGTTAAAAGTAACGCAAAATAGCTTAATTGAGTCAGAAACAGATAAGCAATCTATATTGCTAATAGATGACTTACCTTCAGAGTTAGGTGAAGATACAAAAGAAAAAGTGGTCAGCTTTTGACTCATTGCGATTCGCAGCTTTTTATCTCATCAATTTTATCTGAAAGTATTTCTGCTGTGGTGGAACCCATGCAACGAGAACTAAAAATGTTCCACGTGAAACATGGCAACCTAATAACAAGATAAGTGGGATTAACCATGTCTGAGAATTACGATTCGTCGAGTATTAAAGTACTTAAAGGATTAGACGCAGTAAGAAAGCGTCCAGGAATGTATATAGGGGACACCGATGACGGTACAGGCCTACACCACATGGTGTTTGAGGTTGTTGATAACTCTATCGATGAAGCCTTAGCTGGTCATTGTGATGATATTTTTGTAACGATTCACTTAGACGGTTCTGTCTCTGTAAGAGATAACGGTCGTGGTATCCCTACATCTATTCATGAAGAAGAAGGTGTATCAGCGGCTGAAGTTATCATGACGGTACTTCACGCTGGTGGTAAGTTCGATGATAATTCATATAAAGTATCAGGTGGCTTACACGGTGTAGGTGTTTCAGTAGTAAACGCTCTATCTGAAAAACTACAGTTAACAATTCGTCGTGAAGGTAAACTTCATCAGCAAACATATACAATGGGTGTGCCAGATGCACCATTGGCAGTGATTGGTGAAGCAAGTGATACGGGTACTGAATTACGTTTTTGGCCAAGTGGTGAAACATTCACTGACTTAAACTTTCATTACGACATTCTAGCAAAACGTTTACGTGAACTTTCGTTCTTAAACTCAGGTGTAAGCATTATTCTTACAGATGAGCGCGAAGAAACAAAAACAGACCACTTTAAATATGAAGGTGGTATTCAGGCGTTCGTTGAATACTTAAACCGTAATAAAACACCTGTACATAAAAGTGTTTTCCACTTTACCCATGAGCGTGAAGAAGACGGTATCAGTGTTGAAGTATCAATGCAGTGGAATGATGGTTTCCAAGAAAGCATTTACTGTTTCACAAACAACATTCCACAACGTGATGGTGGTACGCACTTAGCTGGTTTTAGAGCTGCATTAACGCGTACGCTAAATAACTACATGGAAAAAGAAGGCTTTAATAAAAAAGCGAAAACAACCAGTAATGCAACGGGTGATGACGCTCGTGAGGGCTTAACGGCTGTTGTCAGTGTTAAAGTTCCTGATCCTAAGTTCTCATCACAAACGAAAGATAAACTAGTATCAAGTGAAGTTAAGTCTGCTGTAGAACAAGCAATGGCAGAAAAGCTAACAGAGTTCTTATTAGAGAACCCGGTTGATGCAAAAACAGTTGTTGGCAAAATTATTGATGCAGCACGTGCTCGTGAAGCTGCACGTAAAGCGCGTGAAATGACTCGCCGTAAAGGTGCAATGGATTTAGCCGGTTTACCGGGTAAATTGGCTGACTGCCAAGAAAAAGATCCAGCACTTTCTGAACTATACATAGTGGAGGGTGACTCTGCAGGTGGTTCAGCTAAGCAGGGTCGTAACCGTAAAAACCAAGCAATTTTGCCACTTAAAGGTAAGATTCTTAACGTAGAAAAAGCACGTTTTGATAAGATGCTTTCTTCTCAAGAAGTAGCAACTCTTATCACCGCGCTAGGTTGTGGTATTGGTCGTGATGAATATGACCCAGAAAAACTACGTTACCATCGTATCATTATCATGACCGATGCGGACGTGGATGGTTCTCACATTCGTACTTTATTGCTGACTTTCTTCTACCGTCAAATGCCAGAGATTGTAGAAAAAGGCTTTATTTATATTGCACAGCCACCACTTTATAAAGTGAAAAAAGGTAAGCAAGAGCGCTACATTAAAGATGACCCCGCGCTAGTTGATTACTTAACGTCATTAGCATTAAACAATGCTGCACTTTATACAAGTGAAGGTGCATCTGCACTTGAAGGTGAAGCGTTAGAAACGATTGTTCACGATTATCAAAGCACTGTTAAAGTAATTGAGCGTTTAAAACGTAAATACCCGAACACTGTAATGGAACGTTTAATCTATCAAAGCGAATTAACTGAAGCTGATTTATCAAATGAAGCAAAAGTTAAAGAGTGGACTAACACCTTAGTTGATGACTTAATTGCACGTGACGAAGATGCAACTATCTTCCACGCAAGCACAGAGCATGATACTGAGCGCAACTTGTATTATCCAGTTGTGAATATCCGTCAGCACGGTGTTGATAAGGCTCATGTATTAAACCATGACTTCATCACATCACGTGACTATAAACGTATTGCTGCAACGGGTGCGAACATCGCTAACCTAATTGAAGCAGGTGCATACATTCAACGCGGTGAAAAAACTCAGCCTGTTGATAACTTTGTGGATGCGTTAGAGTGGTTAATTACTGAATCTAAGCGTGGACTATACATCCAACGCTATAAAGGACTCGGTGAGATGAACCCAGATCAGCTTTGGGAAACCACCATGGACCCAGATGCACGTCGTATGTTGAAAGTGACAATTGAAGATGCTGTTGCAGCTGACCAATTGTTCGCGACATTAATGGGTGACCAAGTTGAACCTCGTCGTGACTTCATTGAAACGAATGCACTACGCGTAGTTAACTTGGACGTATAAAGTTAAAATTGATATTTAAAAAGGAGCCAACTGGCTCCTTTTTTTATTACTGAAAAAGCACAAACTGCTTAAAACCTTACTGCACACAAGGTATACTGAGAGCAATTTTCAGACTAAACGCACCAGATACTATAAGCCAAATATGCAAAAATATGACGTTAAAACCTTCCAAGGTTTGATCCTGGCTTTACAGGACTATTGGGCACAGCAAGGCTGTGTGATTGCTCAACCACTCGATATGGAAGTGGGAGCAGGGACATTTCATCCGTTAACATTCTTAAAGTCGATTGGCCCAGAGCCAATGTCGAGCGCGTATGTTCAACCATGCCGTCGTCCAACTGATGGTCGTTATGGTGAAAACCCAAACCGCTTACAACATTACTACCAATTCCAAGTAGTATTAAAACCATCACCAGAGAACATCCAGGAGCTTTATTTAGGCTCTTTAGCTGCTGTTGGTATCGATACGCTAACTGATGAAGTTCGCTTCGTAGAAGACAACTGGGAGTCGCCAACATTAGGTGCTTGGGGTCTAGGTTGGGAAATCTGGTTAAACGGCATGGAAGTGACTCAGTTTACTTACTTCCAACAAGTAGGTGGCCTAGAGTGTTCACCAGTAACAGGTGAGATCACATATGGTCTTGAGCGTTTAGCAATGTACATTCAGGGCGTAGATAGCATCTATGACCTAGTATGGGCAGACGGTCCTATGGGTCGTGTAACATACGGCGATGTATTCCATCAAAACGAAGTTGAGCAATCTGCTTATAACTTCGAACAAGCAGATGTTGAGTTCTTATTTGCACAGTTTGATCACTGTGAAAAAGAAAGCGAAAAACTAATCGAAGCAGGCTTACCATTACCAGCCTATGAGCAAGTAATGAAAGCATCACATGCATTTAACTTATTAGATGCACGTCACGCTATCTCAGTAACTGAACGTCAACGTTATATCTTACGTGTTCGTGCTTTATCTAAAGCGTGTGCACAAAGTTACTATGATGCCCGTGAAGCACTTGGTTTCCCGCTTTGTAAGGATTAAGAATTAGCATGTCAGCAGAAAATTTATTAGTAGAAATTGGCACAGAAGAGCTGCCACCGAAAGCACTTCGTAAACTTGCTGAGTCATTTGCTGAGAACTTAACAGCAGAACTTGCAAGCTTAGAACTAGCACATCAAGGTGTTAACTGGTACGCGTCTCCACGCCGTTTAGGTTTACGTGTGACTGCGCTTGAAGCAAAGCAAAGTGACAAGGTAGTAGAAAAGCGCGGTCCTGCTGTAGCAGCTGCATTTGATGCCGATGGTAATCCAACTAAAGCAGCAATGGGTTGGGCACGTGGTTGTGGTATCGATGTAAGCGATGCAGAAACGATTGAAACAGATAAAGGTGCTTGGTTATTACATAAAGCACAAGTAGAAGGTCAATCAACAACTGCACTTATGAGCGATGCGGTAAACAAGGCACTTGCTAAATTACCTATCACAAAACCAATGCGTTGGGGTGCGAGTAAAACACAATTTATTCGCCCTGTGCACACAGCGACTATTTTATTTGGTAGCACGCTGATCGAAGGCGAAATCCTTGGTAAGCAAGTTGGCAACCAATTACAAGGTCACCGTTTCCATCATCCAGAAAAAGTAACAATCAACCATGCTGATGATGTGTTTGAGGTGCTTAAATCAGCTTATGTTATTGCTGACTTTGCAGCGCGTAAAGCACAAATTCGCGAACAGATTGAAGCTGCTGCTAGCGCTGTAAATGCAAAAGTAGCGATGGATGAAGACTTACTAGAAGAAGTAACATCTCTAGTTGAATGGCCTGTTACACTAACTGCGACTTTTGAAGAAGCATTCTTAGCTGTTCCTTCAGAAGCACTTATTTATACCATGAAGGACGACCAAAAGTACTTCCCGCTATTAGACCAAGATGGCAACTTACTTAACAAGTTCCTATTTGTTTCTAATATCGAAAGTAAAGATCCAAGCGTGGTCATTGCCGGTAACGAAAAAGTTGTTCGTCCTCGTTTAGCTGATGCGCAGTTCTTCTACGAAACCGATAAGAAGAAAACGCTAGAGAGCCGTTTAGAGTCGCTAGATACCGTTTTATTCCAAAAGCAACTTGGTACGCTGAAAGATAAATCTGAGCGTATTAGTGAACTTGCCGGTTATATTGCTGAGCAATTAGGTGCTGATGCCGAGTTGGCTAAACGTGCAGGCTTGTTAAGCAAAACAGACTTAATGACCGAAATGGTCATGGAGTTTACCGACGTACAAGGTGTAATGGGTATGCATTACGCTCGTCACGACGGTGAAGCTGAAGAAGTAGCACTTGCGCAAAACGAACAATATATGCCACGCTTTGCGGGCGATAACTTACCAACTAATGTGATCAGCTGTGCTGTAGCAATTGCTGATAAGTTTGATACGCTGGTGGGTATTTTTGGTATTGGTCAAGCGCCAAAAGGTGACAAAGACCCATTTGCACTTCGCCGTGCAGCAATTGGTGCATTACGCATCATGGTTGAAAAATCATTACCGCTAGATATCTTAGATCTTGTTGCTAAGTCACAAACGTTATTCGGTGAAAAGCTAACTAACTTAAACGTATCAACAGATGTGTTTGAGTTTATGCTAGGTCGTTTCCGCGCATGGTACCAAGATGAAGGTATCGAAGTTGATGTGATCCAAGCTGTGTTAGCACGTCGTCCAACTAAACCAGTTGATTTCGACCGTCGTGTTAAAGCGGTAAGTCACTTCCGTACATTAGACGCAGCAGAAGCGCTTGCAGCAGCAAATAAACGTGTAAGCAATATCTTGGCTAAAAATGACATCACAACACAAGGTGATGTGAATGAGAGCCTATTAAGCGATGAAGCAGAAAAAGTATTAGCGTCACACGTTGCTAAGTTCGCAACTGAGCTTGCACCTTTATATGCAAATGGCGATTACCAAGAAGCATTATCACAACTTGCGGGTATCCGTGAGAGTGTTGATAACTTCTTTGATAACGTCATGGTAATGGCAGATGATGAAGCGGTTAAACAAAACCGTTTAGCATTATTAAGCCAGCTAAGCCGTCTGTTTTTAGATATTGCTGATATTTCTGTACTTCAGAAGTAAGCAGTAGCCAATTGATAAAAGCCAGCTCTGTGCTGGCTTTTTTGTAGCATAAGGAACAGTAATGAAACGTGTAATTACTTTAGCATTAGCAGGCTTATTAACTGCCTGTTCTAGCCAAATGCAAATGCCAAGCATTGACGATATTCTGCCAAGCAAAGACCTCGACCGTACTATGTATTTACGTGGTGACTTTACTTTGTGGGATGCCGAACCTCAGTATCAATTAGAGCAAGTTGCACCGGGTATATTCCAAACCGAGGTTAAGTTTTCAACGCCTGGTAAGGTTTATGAATTCAAAGTAGCAGATGCTGATTTTAGCGAAGGCTATAACTGTGGTTACAGTGATATGGACCCAGCAGGGCAATCATTAGTTCTAGGCCAAGCCGCCAATGCCGACTGTAATACCATCTACAATTATTTCAGCTTTAAACCCGCTGCAAAAGGTGTGTATGTAGTGAGCTTTGATTACCGCAATAGTAATCAACCAAAAGTGACAGTAACTCGAAAGTAAAGCTCTGTGCTGGTAGGTTGGGTAGAGCGGAGCGAAACCCAACACACTGGTTAGGCTAGCGTTAGAACAAAGCGCCAGCCTTCTCATCAATCTTCATATAGATTAAGTGCGATATCTAACTCATCATCTGAAAAATTAAAAGCAGATGACTTACTCAATTTTCTATAAGACGAAAATGGCCAGTCTCCGACTTGATTCACGTATTTATGTTTCACAGGGTTGAAGTAAATATAATTAATATGGTTCATTAGGTCTTGCTCGTCCTTTATATAATGCTCCCAATACCGTCTCTGCCAAATACCTCGTTCACATTTCTGAATACGGCTAGGCGATTTATGCTCGCAATTATTTAGCTGTCTAGAAAAATTAGACTTAATTAACCGCCACCGTTTTGCATAATCACAATCCCCAGCGGGTAGTTGCCAAATTGCGTGTAAGTGATCTGGAAGAATGACAATGGCAAGCGTTTTAAAAGGATGTGACTTAAACACACTTTTATAAGCTGAGCGTAGCTGAGTGATGTTTGAAGTTAAAAGTGCTGAGTTTCTTTGCGCTATCGCTAGAGTAAAGAAATAGGTGCCACCGGGGACTAGTACTCTTCTGTATCGCATACATTCATCCTTGAATGTTAAATGATAAGAGTAGCTTAATTTCGATTAAAAGTTGAATTTCACGAACTTTAATTTGTTGCCATCATCTTGCGATAACGTTGGGTTTCGCTTCGCTCTAACCAACCTACGAGCTCGTTATAACCCTTTCTTCACCAAGTATCGATACGGTGCTTGTTCTACATCTTTAGCCACAAGTGTGTGATCCATAAAGGTACAAAAGCTTGGGATATCACGGGTGGTTGATGGGTCGTCGGCGATAATAAGTAAAGTTTCGCCATCTTTCATTTTACGTACTGCGCCACGCACCATCATCACAGGTTCTGGACAACGAAGGCCAAGTGCATCTAATTGGTGATCGGGATTATCAAAACTCATGGCTGACCTTTTGGATGAAAGAGACGATTAATAAGCGGCTATTTTAACTTTCTATTGCCGCCAGTTTCAATAAGCGAAAGCAAAGCAAATAAAAAAGGCGCACTGAGCAAATCAGTGCGCCTTTTTATCACCAAGATGTTTGGTGTGAGCTCGTTATTCTACGCGCTCAAATACAGTTGCAATACCTTGGCCTAAACCAATACACATAGTTGCTAGACCGTATTTAGCGTTCTTGTCTTCCATTAGGTGAACAAGCGTTGTGCTAATACGTGAACCAGAACAACCAAGTGGGTGACCAAGTGCAATTGCACCACCATTTAGGTTAACTTTTTCATCTACCACGTCCATCAGACCTAGGTCTTTTAACACAGGTAGAGATTGTGCTGCGAATGCTTCGTTAAGCTCTGCAACATCGATATCGTCAATAGTGATACCTGCTTGTTGAAGTGCTTTTTGCGATGCAGGAACAGGGCCGTAACCCATGATTGATGGATCGCAACCTGCAACAGCCATTGATTTAATACGCGCACGAATTGGTAAACCAAGTTCATTTGCTTTTTCTTCGCTCATTACAAGCATTGCTGACGCGCCGTCAGAAAGTGCAGAAGAAGTACCTGCCGTTACGCTACCTGATGCTGGATTGAATACAGGGCGTAGTTGCGATAAACCTTCTACAGTTGTTTCTGGACGGATTACTTCATCGTCTTCAACTAAGATTAAAGAACCATCTGCATCATGACCTTCCATTGGCAGGATTTCACGACGGAAACGACCTTCAACAGTTGCCGCGTGTGCACGTTGATGTGAACGGTAAGCAAACTCGTCTTGTTGCTGGCGGCTAATGCCGTGCAGCGTTGCAAGGTACTCTGCAGTTAAACCCATTACGCCGGCAGCTTGTGCTACAGACGTTGATAAACCAGGGTGAAAATCATTACCGTGAGTCATAGGTACGTGACCCATGTGCTCAACACCACCAATGATATAGGTATCACCAGCGCCAGTCATAATAGCGCGTGCTGCATCGTGTAATGCCTGCATTGATGAGCCACATAAACGGTTAACCGTTACTGCTGGCACTGAATGCGGAATACCGGCGAGTAGTGCTGCGTTACGAGCAATGTTAAAACCTTGCTCTAAAGTCTGTTGTACACAGCCCCAGTAAATATCATCAATTGATGCTGGATCAACGGCTGGGTTACGGTCTAACAAACCTTTCATTAAGTGAGCACTTAAATCTTCCGCACGCTTGTTTTTGAATACGCCGTTCTTAGAACGACCCATTGGTGTGCGGATACAATCTACGATTACTGGATTATTCATGTTTCTTATCCTTCCACCTTATAGAATACACGGCCTTCTTCGGCCCACTTGCGAGTTTCATCAGATACTTGGTAAATCGCACCTAAATGAGCGTACTTGTCTGCTGTTGCAACAAAGTTCGCTAAACCAGTTTGATCTAAGTAACGGAATGCACCGCCTCTAAATGGAGGGAAACCAATGCCGTAAATTAGCGCCATGTCAGCTTCTTGTGGAGACGCCACGATACCTTCTTGTAAACAAAGTAGTACTTCGTTGATCATAGGGATCATACAACGGTCAATGATTTCTTGTTTATCAAAATCTTTAGGTGCATCAGTGATGGCACTTAGTAACTCAGTTGCTGTAGCATCTTGTGCCTTTTTAAGGCGACCACGGCGGTCTGGTGCATATTGGTAGAAACCAGAACCATTTTTCTGACCAAAACGTTTTTCGTTTGCGAATACAGTAACAGGGTCTTTATCTTGACGAGCCATACGCTCAGGGAAACCATCTGCCATTACACCAGTACAGTGGTAAGCCGTATCGATACCTACAACATCAAGAAGGTAGGCAGGGCCCATAGGCCAACCAAATACATTTTCCATTACTTTATCAACTTTCGCGAAGTCAGCACCTTCAACAACAAGTTTGCTGAAGCCTGCAAAGTAAGGGAATAATACGCGGTTTACAAAGAAACCAGGGCAGTCGTTTACAACGATTGGTGATTTACCAAGTTTTAAAGCGTAATCAACAACCGCATTAATTGTTGCTTCTGATGTTTTTTCACCGCGAATGATTTCTACTAATGGCATTTTTGGCACTGGATTAAAAAAGTGCATACCACAGAAGTTTTCTGGTTTTTCAAGTGCAGATGCTAACTCGTCAATACGAATTGTTGAGGTATTTGAAGTTAGGATAGTGCCCGCTGGTAAGTCTTTTTCAAGACCTGCAAGAACGGCTTGCTTCACTTTAGGGTTTTCAACCACGGCTTCAACAACAATATCAGCACTTTGTAAGTCTGCATCGTTAAGCGTCGGTTTGATCTTGCCTAATGTAGCAACCATCTTTTCCATCGCCATATGGCCACGTTGTACTTTTTTACCAAGTAGCTTAGAAGCTTCGCCCATACCTAAATCAAGTGCATCTTGGTTGATGTCTTTCATGATAATAGGTGTGCCTTTATAAGCAGACTGATAAGCAATACCGCCGCCCATAATACCTGCACCTAATACAGCGGCTTGTTTAATTTCAAGTTCACTGTGCTTAGCTTGCTTCTTCGCTTTACCTTTAATGTATTGGTCAGCTAAGAAAATACCTGTTTGTGCTGCTGCTTCGCTTGTTGCTGCTAATTTAGCAAAGTTAGCGTTTTCAATCGCCATTGCTTCAGCGCGTTCACAATTTGCAGCTGCTTTAATTGTTCTTACTGCCATAACGGGTGCTGGGTAATGACCTTTTGTCTGACCCATTACCATACCTTCCGCCATCGCAAAGCTCATGCCTTGCTCAACACGGTTCATTTTCAGTGGCTGTAATTTTACTTGTCGTTTTGCTTGCCAATCTAGCTTGCCAGCAATTGCTTGTTCAAGTGTTGATATGCTTGACTCTAAAAGTTTGTCAGCACTAACTACCGCGTCAAGCGCACCAACTTTAAGTGCATCCGCAGCACGGTTTTCTTTGCCAGTGGTGATCCACGTCATCGCATTATCAGCGCCAATCAGGCGCGGAAGGCGAACAGTGCCACCAAAACCAGGCATAATGCCTAATTTAACTTCAGGTAGGCCAATTTTAGCATCAGTACTACCAACGCGATAATCGGTAGCAAGTGCCCACTCACATCCACCACCAAGCGCCATGCCGTTTACAGCACTTAACGTTGGGAAAGGTAAATCTTCAATAGCGTCAAAAACGTCAGTTGCATTTTTGATCCATGCAACAAGTTCTTCTTGAGGTTTAGTGAATGTAGGTAAAAATTCGAAAATGTCGGCGCCGATAATGAAATGATCTTTATCGCTGGTGAACACCATGCCTTTGATATCTGAGTTTGTTGCCAATTCTTTTAATGCTAAAGCGCAATCTTGCAAGGTTTGCTGCGAAAGTTTGTTTACTGAACCGTCGGCACAGAACTTAAACTCGGCGATGTTGTCCTTGATGAAAGCAACTTCAAATGAATCGCTTTTATATAACATTATTATTCTCCCTAGTTAATTAACTAAGACTGGTACGATGAGTTTGCATTTCAATCAGTGTGCTTGCTTTAAAATGAAAATGCAACGAAAAATTTACTGCGCTTTATCGCGATTGGTTAAAATATAGCTGGTTTGGTGCTAAGGTGTAGGAGAAGTTTTTTGTTATTAATTCTTTAATTTTTGTTAAAGGTCATCATGAAAAAACAACTCTTTGGTTGGACAGCTGCCGCATTAATTTTTCCTTTTTTTGCAGCTGAAGCCAACGATAAACATGACGCTTTTTTAAAAGCAGAAAAAAAGGCGCGTTACGGTGATTATCAAGACATGAAAAATGCAATTAACGGGCTCGATCACCCGTTAAAGCCTTATGTCGAAAAGGCGTTTTGGCAACGTAATCCAAGCTTAAATCACCAAACAGAGATCGAAAACTTTCTCAATATTTATCAAAATACACCGCTTGAGTGGCCGGTGCGTAAAGCCTGGCTTGAATACTTGAAAAAGTACAACAAGAAAGCGGCTTATATTCGTAACTATCGCGAAACGAGCAACAACGAATTGACCTGTCCTTATTTAAGTTTTCAATTAGACTTAGGGGCACCTGAAAAAGCCATCATGAACCAAGTTAGTGATTTGTGGGTGGTAGGAAAATCACAACCTAAAGAGTGTGATAAGTTGTTTTCACTCTGGAAGAAGAAGGGTTACCAAACGCAAGATCGTATTTGGCAACGTATTAGCTTAGCGGCAGAGGGCGGCACATCAAGCTTAATTCCTTATTTAAAAACGTTATTGCCTCAAAGCGAGCAATATTTAGCTGACTTATATTTAACAGTTCGCAAAGACCCAAGTGCAGCAGCCGGGCTTTATCGTTATAAGAAAAAGTCGGCTAAAGAGGGGCAAATTGCCCTTTACGGTGTGAAGCGTTTAGTGTGGCGAGATAATGACCTTGCATTACGTGCATGGGAAAAGCTCGAAACCATGTTTAATTACACAGACGAGCAAAAAGCAGATGTTTATTATAGTTTTGCGTTGTCGCTTGCATCTAATGGTCATCAACAAGCGCGTTTTTGGCTGAATAAAGTGCCTAAAGACCGTCAAACGAGCAAGCTAATGCAGTGGCAGTTAGCAAATATGCTTGAAAGACAAGATTGGTCAGGCATTGTGGCGTTTTTTACTGGTAAAGAAAATCTCAGCCTTGGTCAGCAATATTGGTTAGCGTATAGCTTAAACCAGCGCGGTGAAGTAGAGCGCGCGCGTGCTATTTGGCAAACAGTAGCAAAAGAGCGTGATTATTATGGCTTTTTAGCTTCAGCACGATTAGGTATTCCGGTTAGTTTAAACAATAAAGATATCAGCATTAGCAATCAATTAAAGTTAGAAGTAGCCAATGCTCCAGGCTTTAAACGTGCTCGTGCTTTATATGAACTTGAGCGTTTTACCTCAGCGCGCCGTGAATGGAATTACCTAACAGACACCTCAACTAAAGAGGAAAAGCTCGCAGCCTCAATTTTAGCGGCTGATCTCGATTGGTACGACAGCACTATCTACACCTTAGCGCAGATAAAAGAGTGGGATTATGTCGACTTACGCTTCCCATTTGCGTTTAAAGATGTGTTTGCCACGTATAGTAGTCGCAGCCATATTGATGTTGCATGGAGCATCGCTATTTCGCGTAGAGAAAGTTCTTTTGCACCTGATGCTCGCTCTCATGCTAATGCGCATGGTTTAATGCAGCTACTACCAAGCACAGCCAAATATATGAATAAGAGTACGGTAACACGTAAGCAGCTGTATCAGCCACGTACTAATATTCGACTTGGTACCGAGTATCTACAGTATTTGAAAAAGAAAAATCATGGCAATGAGATCCTGGCTACAGCCTCATATAATGCAGGTTATCATCGTATTAAACGCTGGTTACCTGAACAGCCAATGCCTGCCGAGCTGTGGATCGAATTAATTCCTTTCACAGAAACACGTAACTACGTTAAAAACGTGTTTGCTTACAGACAGGTATACCATACTCGACTCGGTCGCGACGGCAATGTATTAGCACCCGTGTTAGATATGTCGATGGGTGGTTAAGCTTCACTGCATGTACTATCCCCTCAGTTGGGGGATGGTGCTGGACTATGATAGACTGCTAACAAGTTAAATTTACTAAAGATGGGTTTACTATGGATAAATTAGCGGTGTTATACGCCGAACATATTGCAACCTTGCAACAACGTACTCGCACAATTACAGAGCGCGAAGGTTTAGAAGGGTTAGTAATTCACTCAGGTCAGGCTAAGCGTCAGTTTTTAGATGACATGTATTATCCGTTTAAAGTGAATCCGCAATTTAAAGCGTGGTTACCAGTGATCGACAACCCTCATTGTTGGATTGTGGTTGATGGTGTATCTAAACCTAAACTTATTTTTTATCGTCCAGTGGATTTTTGGCATAAAGTGCCTGATGAGCCGCGTGATTTTTGGGCTGAGTATTTTGATATTGAATTATTAGTACAGCCAGATCAGGTCGAAAAATTGCTTCCTTATGACAAAGCAAATTACGCCTACATTGGTGAGTATTTAGAAGTAGCGCAAGCGCTGGGCTTTAGCATTATGAATCCAGAGCCAGTGATGAACTACTTGCACTTTCACCGTGCTTATAAAACACAGTATGAGCTTGAATGTTTACGCCAAGCAAACCGTATTGCGGTAGAGGGCCATAAAGCAGCACGTGACACATTTTTTGCTGGTGGCTCAGAGTTTGATATTCAACAAGCTTATCTTATGGCTACCCGTCAAAGCGAAAACGAGATGCCTTACGGCAATATCGTTGCGCTCAATGAAAACTGTGCAATTTTACACTACACTCATTTTGAGCCAAAAGCGCCGCAAACACATCGCTCTTTCTTGATTGATGCTGGTGCAAACTTTAACGGCTATGCTGCTGATATTACACGTACTTATGACTTCAAAAAGTCGGGCGAATTTAGCGATCTAATTAAGGTCATGACTGAGCATCAAATTGCTTTAGGAAAAGCATTAAAGCCTGGCTTGTTATATGGTGAATTACATTTAGATTGCCACCAACGTGTAGCGCAAGTGCTTAGCGACTTTAATATTGTGAAATTACCAGCCGCTGAAATTGTTGAACGTGGTATTAGTTCAACCTTCTTCCCGCATGGTCTTGGCCATCACTTAGGTTTACAAGTTCATGATATGGGTGGTTTTATGGCTGATGATAAAGGTACTCATCAGGCGCCACCTGAAGGCCATCCGTTCCTTCGCTGTACGCGTTTAATCGAAAAGAACCAAGTATTTACTATTGAACCTGGTTTATACTTCATCGACTCGTTATTAGGCGACCTTGCGCAAACAGACAACAAACAGTTCATTAACTGGGAAAAGGTTGAAGCGCTTAAGCCATTTGGCGGTATCCGTATTGAAGATAACATCATCGTTCATGAAGATAGCCTAGAAAACATGACCCGTGATCTACACTTAGATTAATGGTGAAGGTTAGTGAATATCGGGGCCAATAGGCCCCATTTTTTTAGATAAGCAATTATGTCTGAATACCAATACCCGGCTGAACCGGTTTTTTACCAAGAAGAAATTAAAAAAAGCACGTTTATTGTGCATATTGCCCACACGCCAGATCTAACCTCGGCGAAAGCCTTTATCAAAGAAATCCAAGAGAAATACAGTGATGCTCGTCATAATTGCTGGGCTCATGTTGCAGGAAACCCTGGTGGTAGTCATGTGTATGGTTTTTCTGATGATGGTGAACCCAATGGCACAGCAGGTAAACCCATGCTTAATGTATTAACAGGCTCTGGTATTGGTGAAATAACAGCGGTGGTAACTCGTTATTTTGGCGGTATTAAACTCGGCACTGGTGGGCTTGTGCGGGCTTACGGCGGTAGTTTAAATAATGCCATGCGTGAGCTTAAAACCATTACCAAGGTACCGAGTGTTGAACTGGTAGGTCAAAGTGATTACAGCGCACAGGGTGCAATTGAACAATTATTAAAAAGCCAGTATCAAGTGCTTAATATCGATAAACAGTTTGCAGAGAATATTGCCTGGAAAATTGAGATCGATAGTCGACAAGCCGAGCAAGCTATTCATGATGTTCATGAATTGACTCACGGTGCAGTGAGCCTAAAAGTCAGAAAAGTTTGAAATGTAAAAATAATACATTCCGTTTACTTACAATTAAGCCTGTAAGACAATAAACTGTATTAGCTAAACAATTAATAAGAAAGCGATACGCCTAGATGCAATTTCGTACCATAATAAAAATTCTCGGCCAGCTGGTGGCGTTATTTAGTATCACTATGGTGCCTCCGGCGCTGGTGTCTTTGATCTACAAAGACGGTGGTGGTGTGCCATTCGTTCTCGCTTTTATCTTTAGTGTTGTGATTGGTTTAGCGGCTTATTATCCAAACCGTCATGAGCATGGTGACCTTAAAGCCCGAGAAGGCTTCTTGATTGTGGTCTTGTTCTGGCTGGTACTAGGCACCTTCGCTGCGGTGCCTTTAGTGTTCTTACAAGAGCCTAATCTTTCCTTAGCTGACTCCGTATTTGAGGCCTTTTCAGGGCTTACAACGACAGGGGCTACCGTACTTACGGGCATAGAATATCTACCTAAATCAGTGCTTTTTTATCGCCAGCAATTGCAATGGTTAGGCGGTATGGGGATCATCGTACTCGCGGTCGCGGTACTGCCCATGCTAGGTGTCGGTGGTATGCAGCTATACCGTGCAGAAACGCCTGGTCCGGTTAAAGACTCGAAAATGACGCCGCGTATTGCCGATACCGCAAAGCACCTTTGGTATATCTATGTATCACTTACGATAGCTTGTACGCTTGCGTACTGGGCTGCAGGGATGGATTGGTTTGATGCAATCTGTCATTCATTCTCAACAATTGCGATTGGTGGCTTTTCTACTTACGACGCATCAATGGGGCAGTTTGATAGCCCATTAATTAACTTTATCTGTGTCGTGTTCTTATTAATTGCTGCTATTAACTTTTCGCTTCACTATGCTGCGGTATCGTCGCGCAGTCTTCGTGTTTATTTACGCGACCCTGAATTTAAAGTGTTTTTATTGATTCAATTAGCATTGGTCATTGTTTGTTTTACTGTACTGTCTTCAAATAATATTTATGCCGATGGTGATGAGACTCTCGACCAAGCTATGTTCCAAGCGGTATCAATGAGTACCACTGCGGGCTTTGCGACTGACAACTTCTCAGCATGGCCACTATTCCTACCTATTTTACTTATTTTTTCAAGCTTTATTGGCGGCTGTGCCGGCTCTACCGGTGGTGGTATGAAGGTTGTACGGGTGTTCTTACTTTACTTGCAAGGTATTCGTGAGCTTAATCGTCTTGTGCACCCGAGGGCTATTTACTCAATTAAATTAGGCCGAAAAGCACTCCCAGATAAAGTTGTAGAAGCCGTTTGGGGCTTCTTCTCGGCGTATGCTTTGGTGTTTGTCATTATCATGTTGGCGCTGATGGGCACCGGTATGGATAACATCAGTGCATTCTCGGCAACGGCAGCATGTTTAAATAATTTAGGTCCAGGTTTAGGTGAAGTAGCTGCTCATTACGGGGCGATTTCTGATACGGCAAAATGGCTACTTACTATTGCGATGGTATTTGGTCGTTTAGAAATATTCACCTTATTAGTGTTGTTTACGCCAACCTTCTGGCGAGGCTAACCATAGCAAGGTGATTATCTAGAAGTGGAGGCATTACTGTGCCAAAAACTCAAAAACAACGTAATCTTGAGAAGCTCACCTGTATCCCTGCAGGTAGCTTGGTGGATGTTGAAATTACCACACCAACCGACAGTAAACGCGTAAAAACAGAATTCATAGGATTGATGAATGATCAGTACATCATAATCAATTATCCATCCACAAAGCGTTTAGCGAATGGCAGTGATTTCATCAAAGATGGGGTGATGGTTGTTATACGGGCTGTACTTGAAGCGGGCGGTGGGCAAGTGATTGCTTTTCGTCAGCAAATAAACGCCTTGGCATCGCATCCGCATCGCTTAATATTTCTCGACTTTCCTCAGCAAGTACAGCTGTTTAGTTTGCGTAGTGAAGCGCGTATTCCTACGTTATTCCCGGCAAATTTAGTGATTGCAGAGCAAAAACTGGCTGGGCTAATTAAAGATATTTCACTCACAGGGGTTCAGTTTGATATTAATAGCAATGAGGATTTAAGCGCTTTGAAAGGGCAAAGTGGCCAAATCACACTGAGCAAACGAGAGTTTAATGGCACAGTATGCAGCGTACGCAAAAGAGCGGGTGGTTTTATGCTCGGTGTGCAGCTTGATACCAGTGAAGATGAAATGAAAGCGTTTATGAAAGAGCACCTAATTGACCTTTCAGTATTGGATAGCTAATGCCAATTCGCCATTTTGCAACAAAATGGCTATTTTCCTCGATTTAAACCTATAGATATCAAAATTAATTTATAAACAAACCAAAATAACCAATTAAATCAATGTTTTATTTGTTAAATTAATTTCGATTTTTTTCTTTAAGTTTTGTTGTTCAGATAGAGTTTATTTTCAAATTCCTAATTTCTCTGTTTTTTAATCCAAATAAATCACTATTGTCTCCATTTTATACTTCATAAGTCATTGATTTTAAAAGAAGCGTAAAACCAACCATTGAGCTTGTTGCAAAACAGCAACAAATAAATCGGGCTATTCTCCCGTAATTCTCGATATTTAAATTCAATACACTGATTTTATTATTTTTTTTAACTTTGGCACCGAAGTTGAAATAGTCTTAACGAACACAGAGAAAACTGATTCAGGAACATATCCTTTATCACAGTTGAGACAACATTGAAGGAATAGTGATTATGAAAACGTTACACAAAACTTTAGCACTTGTAGCTCTTGCAACTTCATCAGCAGCGTTTGCCGCTGACTTTGACACACTGGATGTTAATGGCGATGGCGCTATCAGCAAAAGCGAAGCATCAGTAAGCGAAACGTTAATGAGCCAATTTAAAGAGCTTGATACAGACGGCAACGGTGAGCTGTCTAAACAAGAGTACTCAAAAGCTTAATTTCATTGTAAGGACACACTGAAAAGGACTTCTAACTCAAGACAACACATTTTGAAGGAATGACATTATGAACACAGTAAATAAAACACTAGCACTTATGGCCCTAGTATCTTCATCAGCAGCGTTTGCGATGAGTGATTTCGATACCTTAGATGTTGATGGCAATGGTGTTATCAGCCAAAGCGAAGCATCGGTAGATGCAGAGCTTATGAGCAAATTCAGTGAATTAGACACTGACGGTAACGGTGAGTTATCGAAACAAGAATTTTCAAAAGCTTAATGTGATTAAGCAAAACCAGTTTATTTAGCTGATTAGTTCTGAGCTGCCAAAGACAGCCTAAATGGATAAGGGAGTCCATGACAAAGGACAACACTGGAAGTGTGATCAGCTAACACTCTTAAAATTGAAGGAATATGATTATGAAAACAGTAAATAAAACATTAGCTTTAATCGCACTTGCATCTTCTTCAGCAGCTTTTGCAGCAACTGATTTTGACACCTTAGACGTAGACGGTAACGGCGTGGTTAGCAAAAGTGAAGCAGCCGTTGACGCAAAAATTATGTCGCAGTTTAAAACATTAGACGTGAATGGTGACGGCGTCCTTACTGAAGCAGAGTTTTCTGAAGCCGAATAACTGAATTAGTACGTAGTTATACCAATTTCCACTAAACAGGGATCTCAGAAACGGATTTCACTCTTTTCAAATTTTGAGGTAGTTATTATGAAACAGTTAAGCACAACAATCGCAATTTTAGCACTAGCAACATCATCAGCAGCCTTTGCACAAGGCGTAAGCTTTGCAACGTTCGATACCGACGGTGATGGTGTGATCAGTAAAGAAGAAGCGTCTGCAAATATGCAGCTTGAAAAGTTATTTCCAGAGCTAGATAGCGATGGTAATGGCGAACTTTCAAAAGAAGAATTCGCTCAAATTCAATAGAATCTTTTAGAAAAGTTAGGTACTTTCACTTCAAGAGTCGTAAAGCAGCTGTCATGGCTGCTTTTTTCGTTTACAAGAAGATAGCACTTACTTGGAATAGTTTTTCTACAACCGTAATATGCTTTTTATCAATCAAGAACATGATGACATGGTCACCCGACTGAATAATGGTATCGTCATGGGCAATCAGTACATCATCGTTACGCACAATTGCACCAATGGTTGTTCCAGCTGGTAGCTTAATATCAGCAATAGCTCGGCCAACAACTTTAGAAGTATGCTCATCACCGTGAGCGACAGCCTCAATGGCTTCTGCTGCGCCCTTACGTAATGAATAAACGTTAACAATGTCACCACGACGTACGTGTGTTAGCAGCGCCGAGATAGTGGCTTGCTGAGGTGAAATAGCAATATCAATTTCACCGCCTTGTACTAGGTCAACATAAGCGCCACGCTGAATAAGCACCATGGTTTTTTGTGCGCCCATACGCTTTGCCAGCATCGCAGACATAATGTTTGCTTCATCGTCGTTAGTCACTGCGATGAATACATCCACTTGTTCAATATGTTCTTCAGATAACAGCTCTTGATCTGAGGCATCGCCACAAAACACAACCGTGTTATCAAGCATTTCAGAGAGCTGTGCTGCGCGCTCTTTATTGCGCTCAAGCAGCTTAACGCTGTGGTTTTTCTCAAGTGAACGCGCAAGGCCTGCACCGATATTACCACCACCCGCAATCATGATCTTTTTGTATGAACGTTCGAGCTTTTGCAGCTCATTCATGACTGCTCGAATATGCTTTGTTGCAGCGATAAAGAACACTTCATCGTCCGCTTCGATAACGGTTGTGCCAAGCGGTTTAATCGCTTTACCTTGACGATAAATAGCCGCTACCCGGGTTTCGACATTCGGGATGTGCTCTTTCAAGGCTGAAAGCGCATAACCCACCAGCAAACCACCGTAATAGGCTTTCACCGCAACCAGCGATAACATACCATCGGCAAATTGTAATACCTGTAAAGCACCCGGATAGTCGATTAAGCGACGAATATACTTAGTTACCAGCGCTTCTGGAGCTATGTAGTGGTCAACAGGTAAGTCATCGTTATGAAATAACTTTTCACGGTACTTTAAGTATTGTTCTGAGCGAATACGGGCAATTTTAGTTGGCGTGTTAAAAATACTATAAGCTACTTGGCAAGCAACCATGTTCACTTCATCTGAACTGGTTACGGCAATAATCATATCGGCGTCTTCTGCGCCTGCGCGACGCAATACATCTGGATGCGCACTGTGGCCAGTAACACCTTGTAAGTCGTACTTATCTTGTAGCTCTCGCAAACGGTTACCGTCGATATCGACAACGGTGATCTCATTTTGCTCACCTACGAGGTTTTCTGCCAGTGTGCCACCAACTTGTCCGGCACCGAGTATGATTATTTTCATAGCTTGTTCTTATTAGTGTTTTTTAACTAGCTTTGCATAATAGAAACCGTCACTTTCACCAGGTAGTAATTGCAGACCAGGTAACGTAGGGGTGTCGTTTTCATGCAAAGGTATGTGTTCAGCACTTGGATTATTGGCAAGAAACTTGGCAACTTGTTGCTGGTTCTCTTGCGGTAATACAGAGCAGGTCGCATAAACTAACGTACCACCTGGCTTAAGTAGAGGCCAGATGCTATTTAGGATATCGCCTTGTAAATTAGCCAGATCTTCAATATCAGATGCACGACGTAACCATTTAATGTCAGGGTGACGACGGATCACGCCAGTAGCTGAACAAGGCACATCAAGCAAGATACGGTCGAATTGCTGCTCATCCCACCAGATATGAGGTTGTGAAGCATCGGCACATTGTAAATCGGCAGCTAAACCAATACGCACTAAGTTTTGTTTAACACGTTCTAGGCGCTCGCTGTCGCTATCAAGTGCTAATACGTCGGCATCGGCAAGCTCTAGGATATGGCACGTTTTACCACCTGGCGCTGCACACGCATCTAAAATGACATCATCATTTTGAGGATCTAAAAAGCGTGCTGCTAATTGTGCCGCTGCATCTTGAACTGAGCAGGCACCGGTATCAAATTCTGGTAATGCGTATACATCACACGGTTTAGCTAGTTTAATACCATCAGGAAAATCAGCATTAAGGGTATGCTCAATATCATTTGCTTTAAGCATTTCGCTGTATTCTTGGGTGCTGTATTGCGCTTGGTTTACACGTAACCACATAGGTGCTTGTAGCTGATTCGCTTCAAGAATTTCTTGCCAGTTACCAGGATAAGCTGCAGTAATTTGTTTGATAAACCAACCTGGGTGGTTAAATTTGCAAACAGGAATTTGCTTTGCTTTTTCTTCAAGCTCAGCTTGTTCACGTTGGAAACTGCGTAAAATCGCGTTGATCAGGCCTTTTAAACCCAGTGCACGCATTTGCTGAAGCGCATTAACTGTTTCGCTGATTGCTGCATGAGGCGGTACACGCATATGCTGAAGTTGGTAAATACCCACATACAATAAAAACTGGAAAATACGGCGTTTGCCTTTTAGTGGTTGATCTAAAAGTTGCTGGCAATAATTTTCTAGGCTAGGTAAATAGCGCAGCACACCGTAGCAAATTTGTTGTAGTAAGGCTTTATCTTTCGGCGATAATCCTTGGCTTGCAAAAGGCAGCTCTTGATTCAACGACGCGCCTTTATCGACCACGTTGTAAAGGGTTTCAGCAGCAAGTGCTCTTACATTACTCATTGCTTTGACCTAATACTGAGCCAGGTTCAACCCAATCACTGCGACCATTTAAAAAGTCACTCACTGCCATTGGTTTTTTACCTTGTGGTTGAAGAAGGGTGATTTTAAGTGCATCTTGCCCACAGCCAACGGTAATACCTTGCTTATCAGCAGCAATGATTTTACCGGCTTGTGCAGTTTGCGATACAACCTCTGCTTGCCAAATTTTTACCGTTTGTCCTGCCATTTCAGTAAAGCAAACAGGCCATGGATTAAAAGCGCGGATATTACGCTCAATTTGCGCAGCATCCATTGACCAATCAATGTTTGCTTCGTCTTTTGATAGCTTTTTAGCGTAATTTGCCAGTGCATCATCTTGCTTTTCTGGGGTGATTTCACCTGCAGCAAGACGATTGATAGTATTGATCAGTGCATCAGGACCCAATGCAGCTAGCTTATCGTATAAAGAGCTACTGGTTTCTGTGCTATCAATCGGGCAACGGCTGATATGCAGCATATCGCCGGTATCTAAACCTTCATCCATTTGCATTATTGTTACACCGGTCTCATTGTCACCAGCCCAAATAGCACGTTGGATCGGTGCAGCACCACGCCAGCGCGGTAAAATTGAGCCATGCACGTTTAAGCAGCCTAAGCGCGGTGCATCTAAAATTGCTTTTGGTAACAGTAAGCCGTACGCCACCACAATCATAATATCGGCGTTCAAGCTGGTAAGCTCTGCAAGTGCGTCATCTGATTTTAGTGATTGCGGTTGATAAACTGGTAAGTCATGAGCAAGTGCAAGTTCTTTAACTTCACTGGCTTTTAGCTTTTTACCGCGGCCCGCTGGGCGGTCTGGTTGGCTATATACACCAACAACGTCGTGCTCTGAGTCAATCAGTGCTTGTAAATGGCGCGCAGCGAAGTCCGGCGTACCAGCAAAAATAATGCGTAATGGTTGTGTCACAGATATTCCTATTGATTAACTAATTATTTAGCAGCCAGCTTTGCTTCTTTCTCAAGCTTTTTACGGATACGTTGGCGCTTTAAAGGCGATAGATAATCAATAAATAGGGTGCCTTTAAGGTGATCAAGCTCATGCTGAATACAAATTGCTAATAGCTCGTCAGCGTCTAGGCTGAATTCTTCACCATTTTCATTAAGCGCTTTAACCGTGACAGTTTCTGCGCGGTCAACTTTTGCGTATGAGTAAGGAACAGATAAACAGCCTTCTTCACTCACCGTTGAGCCATCTTTTTTGGTGATTTCTGGGTTGATTAATACTAACGGTTGGTCGCGCTCTTCAGATACGTCGATCACCACAATTCGCTGGTGGATATCTACTTGCGTCGCTGCTAAGCCGATACCGTTTTCGTCATACATAGTTTCAAGCATGTCTTTGACGATTTGACGAATGTCATCGTTTACTTCTGGTACTTCTTTCGCGATTGTACGTAAACGCTCATCCGGAAATCTTAAAACTTCTAACCTAGCCATAGTTACCTTTTACACTTGTGATTCATTTAGGGTATTGTATGCTCTTATTTTAGCCATTCGTGTTCACCTTTAACAGGTTTTGGTCGATAATAATCTAAAAACAACTCAAGGAAGCCAAATGAGATACCCACTAGTTGCGGCTTTGTTAGCCATTAGCAGTGCTTTTCCGGTAGCTGCTGATGTTTTAACAATAAAAAAAGATGCACCAAAACAATACGTTGTCAAAAAAGGCGACACGCTTTGGGATATCTCGGGCGTATATCTTGACGAACCTTGGCAATGGCCTGATTTGTGGCAGATGAACCCACAAATTGCGAATCCGCATTTAATATACCCGGGTGATGCGCTCACTTTAATTTACGATAAAGACGGAAATCCTCGTTTAGTTAAAAATGCGCGTTATAAAAAACTCTCTCCTGAAGGGCGAATTACACCAAAAGGTAAGCAGGCTGTGCCGACGTTGCCTTTGGAATTGTTACGTCCATATTTGAGTTATGAACAAGCGATTAGCGCCGATATTATTGCAGAAAAACCGTATATTCTCGGTGCCAGTGTTAATACCAAAATGAATACTATGGGTCATACGCTTTACGTTAAAGGTGATTTAACACTTAACGAGGCTTATGGCGTGTACCGTAAAGGAAACGACCTTGTCGATCCAAATACCAATGAAGTACTGGCGAATAAAGCTGAATTAGTAGCGATTGTTCGTTCATTTAGAAGCGGTGATGTGGCAAATGGCGTGCCTGCCTCAGTGAAAGTTGAGCTGGTAAAACAAGAAATTAAGCCGCATGACTTTTTAATGCCTGCGATGGAAGGGCAAATGTTGCCAGCCTATTTCACTATGAAACGCCCTGAAACGGCTTTAGATGGCACTATTATCGCTTCAGCTAATGAAATGCGTGAATTTAGTACCATGGATATTGTTGTACTAAACTTAGGTTCAGACCAAGTGAAACCGGGTTTTGTACTCGATATTCAGCGTCAATCACCTGAAGTGTATGACGGCCGAAATGGTCCTCGTTATCGCGAAGATTCTAACAGTCTTGAGAAGTTTATGACTGATGCAAATGATGTGTTAGGAATTGAAAGCGATGAAGACAGTAATGTATGGCACATGCCAAAGGAAAAAGTCGGTGAGTTAATGGTGTTTAAGGTATATGACAACGTTAGCTATGCATTGATTGTGAAGAATCAGCACCCGATCCGAGTTGGAGATTATGCAGTTATAAACTAACTCACAATTTGGGCGCTCTAAGGAGGGAGCATGACACAGGTTTCAGGCAAGCTATCCCATTGGCTTGCCTTTTATTTATGTAAAGGGCTTGGGATAAAGAGCCTTATTGCATTAAGTCAAAAACAGCCATTGGATAAGCTATTTTCGTTATCCAGTTTAGAGCTTCAGCAGCTGGGCTTATCACAAAGCCAAGCCGATAACTTAGTTAATACCGACTGGCAATTAGTCGCCCACTACCAAGCATTAATAGCAAGACTTAAAATCAAAGTCATAAGTTATTTTGATAGCAACTATCCGCCCTTACTTAAGCAAATAGCCAGCGCACCTATTTTATTGTTTTGTTTAGGTAACACTGAGCTATTACTGTCACCACAAATAGCAATTGTCGGTAGTCGTAATGCCACTCCTACAGGTCTTGAAATAGCCGCTGAATTTGCTCATCAATTATCTGTTGTAGGCATGACAGTCACATCGGGTATGGCTATGGGAATTGATGGCGCAGCCCATAAAGGCGCATTAGCTGGATCAGGCAAGACCATTGCCGTACTAGGTACGGGTATCGATATTGCTTATCCCAAACGCCATAGTTTGCTCATTAAACAAGTTGCAGAGCGGGGCTTATTGGTTTCAGAGTTCTTGCCTGGCACCGCTGCTAATGCCGCTAATTTTCCGCGCCGAAACCGTATTATCTCTGGATTATCATTAGGTGTGTTGATTGTCGAAGCGCAAATTAAAAGCGGTTCTTTGGTTACCGTACGCTATGCACTTGAGCAAAATAAAGACGTGTTTGCTGTGCCGGGTTCGATAAAAAGCCCACTTTCAGAGGCAAGTCATTTTTTAATTAAGCAAGGCGCTAAATTGACAGAAAATATTAGTGATATTCTTGATGAAGTGAGCTTTTTCTGTGAAAACAGTCTATATAGTATAGAACAGCCTATAGCAGATGAACCCGACTGCCCAGTGTTCAAAAGTATAGGGTATGAGGTAACAAGTGTTGACCAAATTACACAGCGCAGCCAATTACCTGTAGACGAAGTACAAGCTCGGTTACTCGACCTAGAGCTCGCAGATAAAATCGAACGAGTACTAGATGGTTATATAAGACTTGGAGGACATAAACATGTTTGACATCCTCATGTATCTTTTTGAAAACTATATCCATAGTGAAGCTGAAATCTTTACTGAAGAGAACGAACTTACCGATGAGTTAGTTCGTGCTGGCTTCAATAAACCTGAAATCTACAAAGCCCTTGATTGGCTAGAGCAACTTGCTGACTTACAACAAAGCGATATCTACCCGTACCTTAATGCCCAACCACAACATGCCATGCGTATTTACACTGATAGTGAATGCCAAATGTTAAGTGTTGAGTGTCGCGGCTTTTTAATGTTTATCGAGCAAATTGGTGTGATTAACACTGTAACCCGCGAAATGGTGATAGATAGACTTTGCGCTCTTGATAAACCATTTATTTCTTTGGAAGATCTAAAGTGGGTGGTGCTTATGGTGTTATTTAATGTACCCGGGTCAGAGCAAGCTTATGCACAAATGGAAGACTTAATATTTGACGAGCCAGCCGATGTGTTACATTAATTCGACTTTGCTTGTATCTTTGTTGAGTTTGGGTATATTAGGCGAAAATTAGCCAACCCCACAGGAATCTTATGAGTAAAATCGACCATTCTCTTTTTTCTGCAGATAAACATGCACTCGAAAAAGAGTATGAGGTTTGCCCTAAATGCGGTTCTGAATTGGTTATGCGCAACTCAAAGTCAGGGCCGTTTTTAGGCTGTGCCAGTTACCCTAAGTGTGATTACATCCGCCCATTAGCTCATCATGATAGCCAACAAATAAAGGTGCTCGAAGACAGTGCCTGCCCAGAGTGTGGCAAGCCATTGGTAATTAAAAATGGCCGCTACGGCATGTTTATTGGGTGTACTGGCTATCCCGAGTGCCACTATATTGCACATGATGAAGAACCTGACGATGCCCCCCAATTACCTGCTTGCCCGAAATGCAAAAAAGGCCAGCTGGTTGCGCGTAGTAATAAGTTTGGCAAAACCTTTTATTCTTGTGATGGCTATCCGCGTTGTAAATATACGCTTAATCATAAACCTGTGGCGACCGAGTGTCCTGCCTGTCAGTGGCCAATTATGACCGAAAAGAAAACTGCCTCAGGTGTTGTGTTACAATGCCCGCAGAAGTCGTGTATGCATAAGTTAGTCGAATCTTAATGCACTTGTAATTTGTTTATTTAGGAGAGTTTCTTTGTCTGATCCTGTTGCACAACCAGCCAATGCAATTGACGCTTTGCAGCAAGGCGGTGTGATTGTTTACCCAACCGAAGCTGTTTTTGGTCTTGGTTGCGATCCTGATAACCAAGCTGCGGTTGAAAAGCTTTTAGCCATCAAACAACGCCCTGTAGAAAAAGGCTTAATTTTAATTGCTGACAATTATGGCCAGTTATTAAAGTATGTAGATGATGCCAAAATCCCCATGGATAAGCGTGCTGATATCTTCTCACAATGGCCAGGTGCTATCACTTGGGTGATGCCAGCAGCAAAAGAAACGCCAAAGTGGTTAACGGGTCAGTTTGATACTATTGCAGTGCGTGTAACTGATCACCCAACAGTAAAAGCCCTGTGTCAGCAATTTGGTAAACCGTTGGTTTCAACAAGTGCAAACTTAACCGGTCAAGAAACGGTAATGACTATCGCTCAAGCAAAAAGCGAATTTGCTGATACGGTAGATTTTTATGTTGATGAGCCGCTGGGCGGCAACAGCCAACCAAGTGTGATCAAAGACGCTGCGACCGGCAAAGTATTTAGAGGATAAACATGCAAAGCGAGCTACTCGAACAAGTTAAAGCCTATTTAATGGCCTTACAAGATACAATTTGTCAGGGCCTTGAAAGTGCCGATGGTAAAGCAAAATTTGTTGAAGATAATTGGCAACGTGCAGAAGGCGGTGGTGGACGTACGCGTGTTATCCAAGGTGGTAATGTCATCGAACAGGGTGGGGTAAATTACTCGCATGTATTTGGCGCGTCAATGCCAGCATCTGCAACAGCGCATCGCCCTGAGCTCGCAGGTCGTAGTTTTCATGCATGTGGTGTGTCATTAGTGATCCATCCGAATAATCCACATATTCCAACGAGTCACGCCAATGTCCGTTTCTTCATTGCCGAAAAAGAAGGTGAAGAGCCAATTTGGTGGTTTGGCGGTGGTTTTGATTTAACACCTTACTACCCTGTTTTTGAAGATGTACAACATTGGCATCAAGTGGCAAGCGATCTGTGTCAGCCATTCGGTGCAGCAGTTTACGACAAATATAAAAACTGGTGTGATGAATACTTTTATTTAAAACACCGTGGTGAAACGCGTGGTGTTGGTGGCTTATTCTTTGATGATTTAAATGAGCTCGGCTTTGAACAAAGCTTTGCCTTTATGCAGGCGGTAGGAAATGGCTATTTAGATGCTTACCTTCCTATTATTGAGCGCCGTAAAGACACGCCGACAACCGAACAGCAACGCGATTTCCAACTGTATCGTCGTGGTCGTTATGTTGAGTTTAATCTTGTTTGGGACCGTGGCACATTATTTGGCTTACAAACCGGCGGACGTACTGAGTCAATTTTAATGTCGATGCCACCATTAGCACGTTGGGAGTATAACTATGTACCTGCTGCAGATAGCCCAGAAGCTAAGCTGTATCAGTACTATTTACGTCCGCAAGATTGGTTAAACAGCAAAGAATCAGATTTAGTTGCACGCCAGTGGCAGCTTTAATCAAGTATTGAAACCACTCTAATCAACATTGTGTTGTCACCCTCAACGAGGGTGGCGACACTGTCACTGTTAGGCAGCTCTGCCAAGACACTAAATAGCACTTCTGCTTTTAATATCTCTAACTTATCAGATGGTGTATCAATGGGGGCACTAACCTGAGTTAAGCATTGACTAATATCACAGGCATAGAAATCAAGTTTCACCTCAAAATATTCAGGGTGCTGAATAAGCTTATCAAAACCATCAACAATGCTTTGTTCATGTTTATCGCTCTGTGAGGTTTTATCTTGACTGATAAGAGATTGAGCAATCTGTTGAATATCATCCTGATAAATATATTGATCAATCGTGCTTAGTTGATCAGCAGTATCATTCACGCTGTGCTGATAGGTAAATAGTAACGCCGCAATAATTCCAATGCAGACTAAAAGAGTTGTTATAAATTTCATTTAAACATCCTTATTTACTATGAAATGCATATAACAACTCTAGCAGTTGCACGAAAAGCGCGCAATTTAGCTTAATTTAAAGCGTCTTACTTGCTCATCAAGTGAACGAGCTAACGACAACAGCTCTTCACTGACTTTTTGGTTTTCATGGGCATCAACCAATGAGTGCTCGGCATTGTCACTAATTGCTATAACGCTTTGATTAATTTCTTCAGCCGCGAGGTTTTGCTGTTCGGTGGCATCAGCGATTTGCACGTTAAGTTGGTTTATTTCGCTCATTTGTGAAGAAATATCACGCAGAGCTTTAGCAACTTGCTTAACTTGAACTGCTCTTTCGTCTGCTTCTTCACAAGAGTTATTCATCGTATTAACGGTTTGTGCAGCTTCAGCTTGTAGTTTATCGATAGTGCGGCGAATTTCGTCGGTTGAGTCATGGGTGCGTGTTGCTAAAGTACGTACTTCATCGGCTACCACAGCAAAGCCTCGGCCAGCTTCACCAGCACGAGCTGCCTCAATCGCAGCATTAAGTGCAAGTAAGTTAGTTTGCTCGGCAATGCTACTGATCACCTCGAGTACTTTGCCAACGTCTAACGTTTGCGTTTGTAGTTGACTTACTTGCTCAGCTGCTGCTCTAACATCTGCCGCAAGTTGATTAATACTTTGCTCAGTGTGCTCAGCAACATGTAAGCTTTGCTGCGCAAGTTGATTACTATGCTCAGATTTCTCAGACGCAAAATGGGTGGTGTTTTTAACTTCGCTTGATGAGCTTTCTAATTCGTTGATAGCGGCAGCGACCGAATCTGTCCCTTGCTTTTGCTTTAAAATCGCTTGCTCGGTGGCATCCGCTGAGGCATAAATGCTTTCGGCAGAGTGGATCAATACCTTAGAAGAATGGGAGACTTGGGCAATATTATCTTTAAACGCGCCTATCATGTGATTAAAGCTGGTGGCGAGAGAGCTAAGCTCGTCATTATTATTGTCGTCTATCGTGAGGCTTAAATCTTTATTGGTGGTTGCCAAGTGCATAGTATGGCTAATGACTTTTAAGCGTTTGATGAATATTTTTCTAAACAGCACAGCCAGTAGTGAAAATGCAGTAATGAAAATAGCCGTTAGTAGTAGCGTGTTCATTAAGGTGTTTTGCGATACTTCTTGCTCAATATCAGCCAACGAATAACTAATTTTCACTACACCTAACACATCGCCTTCTTGTGCTTGATGGCAGCCTAAGCAGTTTGTTCCTTTATAGTCACTGCGAGCAAACATAGGCTTAAGATAAGTCATCGTACTATTTTGATTATCAATAAATAGTGCTTCAGTGCCTGTTAGTGCTTTTCGCTCAGCATCGTTAGTCGCAACTTGGTTGGCATTTCCTGGCCCATAAATTTTATTAACGATTGGACTACGAATGATATGAGCATCTGCAATATTAGGATGGCTTCTTAATTTAGTACTCAGAATTTCGCGATTAGCCATGGTGCCAGTTAGCATCATGGTATTAATAGAGTCAAAATAATTATCGGCAAGCAGTTTTATGTTACTTTCAACGGTATCTTGCGCTAATTCATGCTGCTGCTGGGCGCTGCTGAATATACTGGCAAACAGCACCAATACGCCTGTCAGAGCCAACAAGGCATAAATTTTAAATTGGATAGACTTCATTTGACGACGCTTTTTCTAAATTAAGGAAAATTTATTATCTTTATTTAGAAAAAGCGTACATTGATATAGCGCAAAGCTTCGTTAGTTTTGATTGATCATATGGCTGGCGAGTTGCGATAACGATTGTCTTAACCCTTCACGCAGGAGTGGGTTATCAATCTCGATATCAAGCGTTTTATTCATACAATGCATCCATTGGTCACGTAGGTCTTGATCAATAGGGAAAGGCATGTGACGCTTTCTTAGCATTGGGTGACCATATTTTTCAACGAATAGGTCAGGGCCGCCCAGCCAGCCAGATAAAAACTCAAAGAATACTTGGCGAATTCTATCTAAAGGCTGAGGATGCATATCATATAATGGTTTGGCGTATTCATCTGTGGCCATTATGTCGTAAAATCGATTTGCAATTGCTCGAGCTCCTGCTTCACCGCCAATAATTTCGTAAGGTGTTTTTTCTGGGGTAGGCGTTTCAGGCGTTGGTTTCGATTTAGAAAAAAGTCGTTTAATCATAATATTAATAAAGCTCTACAGGGCGAAGAGGTTGCTTCACTATGGACAAATACGCGGTTTTTGGAAATCCAATAAAACATTCGAAATCACCCGCAATACACGCACAATTTGCTGCATCATTAAACGAGCAAATACAATACAGCGCCATTTTAGCACCAACAGATGCATTTGAAAAAACTGTCGCTGAGTTTTTCGCTGCGGGTGGTAAAGGGGCTAATGTCACCTTGCCATTTAAAGAGCAAGCGTTTGCCATGGTCGATGAACTTACAGAGCAAGCGAAAATAGCCGGAGCAGTAAACACGATTAAACAACTCGAAGATGGTAGCCTAATGGGGGATAACACCGATGGTGTAGGGCTTGTTAAAGATCTTTTAGCCAATAATGTCACCTTAAAAGGGCAGCGAGTACTTCTTATTGGCGCCGGTGGTGCGGCGCGAGGCGTCATTCAGCCATTATTGAATGAGCAAATCGAAAGTTTAACAATAGCCAACCGTACCGCCGAAAAAGCAAAGGCGCTAGCAAGTCATTTTAATGGTGAAATTGATGTGCAGGGCTTTGCTTTAAATGATATCCCAGCAAACAACTATGATGTGGTAATTAATTCAACCTCAAGTAGCGTAACGGGAGACCTGCCTGGTATAGCTGAAGAGCACGTTGCTAAGTGTCAGTGCGCTTACGATATGTTTTACGCAAATGACGATACCGCATTTATCAGTTGGGTAAAGTTGATTAACCCAACATGTTTAACACTTGATGGTTGTGGCATGCTAGTTGGTCAAGCAGCGCAAGCTTATTTTGTATGGCGCAATAAAATGCCAGAAATCATTCCCGTTGTTAGCGCGCTTAAAGCAGGAGAAATTGCGTGAATCAAGCTATCCAATTTATAGACAGACTCGAATTTAAGCCAGAAGAAAAGCAGTTGGTGTTTTTTGCCCAAGTAAGTGGCTTGATGGTGGAGTGTGTTATTGATACCAGCAAATATGATTTTGCTGATCAAAGCAGTGCGGTTAATTACTTTGAATCTTATCGTTTCGATTACGAAGAACTCGCCGAGCAACTGATCGAAGATGAGCAGTATAACTCGGCAGGACAAGTCGAATTAACCGAGGTGTTTTAGCCCTCAGCTAAGTATTCATCTTTAAGCTGAACATAATTATCAGCAGAGACTTTTAAAAAGGCGCGCTCTTGCTCTGTTAAAGGGCGAGCCTGTTTAACAGGGCTACCGACATAAAGGTAACCAGACTCTAAACGCTTGTTAGGTGGTACTAATGAACCACCACCAATGATCACATCATCTTCAACAATTGCGTTGTCCATCACAATCGCACCCATCCCAACAAGTATACGATTACCAAGTTGACAGCCGTGTAACATAACTTTATGACCGACAGTGACGTCATCACCAATAATAAGAGGGTAACCATCGGGGTTTGACTTAGAAGCTCGGGTTAAATGTAAAACACTGCCGTCTTGAATGTTTGTACGTTCACCAATACGTATATAGTTAACATCACCTCGCGCAGCAACAAGAGGCCATACACTTGAATCTTTACCAAGCGTAATATCACCGACTAAAACCGATGACTCATCAATATAAACACTATTATCGTATGTCGGAGTGATCCCTTTATAAGAACGGATAGTCATAAATTCACCTTTTAATTTAAAAATGCGCTCAGTCTAGTGTAACAGCGAAGCAAATAAATACACCAAAACAGAGCTAAATTGACTGCTAAACAGCCAGTTTTAGGGTGTTTAGTTCAAAAGCTGAGCGAACAGTACGTTTTTTTAAATTTTATTGAAAAAAGTGCTTGCGTAAAAAATCCATCTCCCTATAATGCGACCCCACTGACACGGCGGGCAGCAACGAAAGGCGCTGAACAACGTAGCAGAGAGTTAAGTGAAACTTCGGTTTCAAATAATCGAAAGAAAGTTTGAAATTAAGTGTTGACTCGAAAATTTAAGGATGTATTATACGCATCCCTAGCGACAACGTCGCAACGTTCTTTAACAATATAAAGCAATCATCTGTGTGGGCACTCGTACAGGTTGAGTTCTAACAGCGAAGCTTAGTTTACTAAGTGACGCAAACAAATTTAGAGTCTCAAATGTAACTGAGTGACTTCATAGTCAATTCGATATCGAAAGATATCAAAATCAGAATTCATTGAGCATG
>NZ_PQBX01000021.1:0-909 GCF_002964625.1 Pseudoalteromonas sp. T1lg21 | reverse complement strand
GCACAATGGGCGCAAGCCTGATGCAGCCATGCCGCGTGTGTGAAGAAGGCCTTCGGGTTGTAAAGCACTTTCAGTAAGGAGGAAAGGTTAAGTGTTAATAGCACTTAGCTGTGACGTTACTTACAGAAGAAGCACCGGCTAACTCCGTGCCAGCAGCCGCGGTAATACGGAGGGTGCGAGCGTTAATCGGAATTACGCTGTCATAAAACGCGTTTGGCGTTGTATGGTTAAGCCTCACGGGTAATTAGTACAGGTTAGCTTAATGGCTCACACCACTTCCACATCCTGCCTATCAACGTTGTAGTCTTCAACGGCCCTTCAGAGACTTTAAAAGTCTAGTGAGAACTCATCTCGAGGCCTGCTTCGCGCTTAGATGCTTTCAGCGCTTATCAGTTCCGAACGTAGCTACCGGGCAATGCCATTGGCATGACAACCCGAACACCAGCGGTTCGTTCACTCCGGTCCTCTCGTACTAGGAGCAACCCCTCTCAATTCTCAAACGCCCACGGCAGATAGGGACCGAACTGTCTCACGACGTTCTAAACCCAGCTCGCGTACCACTTTAAATGGCGAACAGCCATACCCTTGGGACCGACTTCAGCCCCAGGATGTGATGAGCCGACATCGAGGTGCCAAACACCGCCGTCGATATGAACTCTTGGGCGGTATCAGCCTGTTATCCCCGGAGTACCTTTTATCCGTTGAGCGATGGCCCTTCCATTCAGAACCACCGGATCACTATGACCTACTTTCGTACCTGCTCGACGTGTCTGTCTCGCAGTTAAGCTGGCTTCTACCATTACACTAACCGTACGATGTCCGACCGTACTTAGCCAACCTTCGTGCTCCTCCGTTACTCTTTGGGAGGAGACCGCCCCAGTCAAACTACCCACCAGGCACTGTCCGTAA
>NZ_PQBX01000020.1:0-366 GCF_002964625.1 Pseudoalteromonas sp. T1lg21 | reverse complement strand
ATTGGAGAGTCATTTACTTGGGGCTTTGGCCTCGTCGTTCTGTTCGGGTTTTTGTCATTTAAAGTAAAAGCAGCCCGAATGGTAATAAACAAACTTTAAAAGGAAATCAACATGACTGATATTTTCGCAGCAGTAGATATGGCAGGCGTTGCAACGTTCGTAGGTGCAACTGGTGTTTTAATCGTTGGCGTTGCACTCGCTTACAAGGGTATCACTCTTGCCAAGCGTGCAGTTGCTAAAGCTTAAGGCATAAAAATATGGGCGGCCTAATAGTCGCCCTTATCTACACAATATGTGCATTGATAGGGGCTTTAACTGGTTTCATAGTTTGTAAAAATTTCGGTTGGGGATAGCAGCCAATGAAAA
>NZ_PQBX01000018.1:0-209 GCF_002964625.1 Pseudoalteromonas sp. T1lg21 | reverse complement strand
GATGCGAATAAATCTGTCGAGTTAGCTTATAAAGAGTTTTGTCGTAAAGGTTTTTGCGAAATATCTGGTCGTATGAATATGACCGAAGCTGACCAATTGATAGCGAAGACCGTCAGCCAAGACGGTGATATGTTGATCAGGCATATAGACAACGCACCTAATAAGTTTGGTTATGCTTTTCAGCTTATAGAAGCTGATTTGCTCGATGT
>NZ_PQBX01000017.1:0-478 GCF_002964625.1 Pseudoalteromonas sp. T1lg21 | reverse complement strand
TAACCTTTCCTCCTTACTGAAAGTGCTTTACAACCCGAAGGCCTTCTTCACACACGCGGCATGGCTGCATCAGGCTTGCGCCCATTGTGCAATATTCCCCACTGCTGCCTCCCGTAGGAGTCTGGGCCGTGTCTCAGTCCCAGTGTGGCTGATCATCCTCTCAAACCAGCTAGGGATCGTCGCCTTGGTGAGCCATTACCTCACCAACTAGCTAATCCCACTTGGGCTAATCTTATGGCGTGAGGCCCGAAGGTCCCCCACTTTGGTCCGTAGACATCATGCGGTATTAGCAGTCGTTTCCAACTGTTGTCCCCCACCATAAGGCATATTCCCAAGCATTACTCACCCGTCCGCCGCTCGCCGCCCAACAAATCCCCCGAAGGTTCAATGTTGTCGCTGCCGCTCGACTTGCATGTGTTAGGCCTGCCGCCAGCGTTCAATCTGAGCCATGATCAAACTCTTCAATTAAAAGTTTTTT
>NZ_PQBX01000003.1:0-26051 GCF_002964625.1 Pseudoalteromonas sp. T1lg21 | reverse complement strand
AACGCGTTTTATGACAGCGTAACAGACAGAAGTTAAGAAACTAAAGTAGATTTTACGAAGCTGTAAGCCATAAGCTTTAAGCTGTAAGAAAATATCAGATTTCCGAATTTATTAATTTGCTCAAAAGAGCGAATTAAAACCAAATTTGCTTGGTGACAATAGCGTTTTGGACCCACCTGACCCCATGCCGAACTCAGTAGTGAAACGAAACAGCGCCGATGATAGTGTGGCATTTGCCATGTGAAAGTAGGACATCGCCAGGCTCCAAATTAAAGAAAGCCCGATTCGAAAGAGTCGGGCTTTTTTGCGTCTGGAGCTGTCAGCTTTCAGCCGTCAGACGTCAGCTGAAATACAGAGATATCAGACGTCAGATATTAGATGTTAGTTGAACTGCGGGGTTGTTTTGTACAGAGTCACCCTCAGCAACACCCCGTAGGAGGCACTTCAGTGCCGAATAGACAAGAGACATCAGACGTCAGATAATAGATGTCAGTTGAACTGTGGGGTTGTTTTGTACAGAGTCACCCTCACTAACAACCCCGCGTAGGAGGCACTTCAGTGCCGAATAGACAGGAGACATTAGACGTCAGATATTAGAGGTCAGTTGATCTGTGGGGTTGTTTAGTAAAGAGTCACCCTCCTCAGCAACAAAACCCCGTAGGAGGCACTTCAGTGCCGAATTCAGACCAGAACAAACACATTCACGGCTAAATAGTTAGCGAGTTGTTAGTTAGCAAGGGTAAAGTTGAACTGTTGGTTTGTTTAGTAACAGAGTCACCCTCAGCAACAAAACCCCGTAGGAGGCACTTCAGTGCCGAATTCAGACCAGAACAAACACATTCACGGCTAAATAGTTAGCGAGTTGTTAGTTAGCAAGGGTAAAGTTGAACTGTTGGTTTGTTTAGTACAGAGTCACCCTCAGCAACAAACCCCGTAGGAGGCACTTCAGTGCCGAATCTAGACCAGAACAAACACATTCATGGCTAAAGCCATTCCTACAAGTAAACTTTGCCTAGAGCCTAGAGCCTAGAGCCTAGAGCCTAGAGCCTAGAGCCTAGAGCCTAGAACCTTCTGTAGATGAAGACGCAGTACCAAACACCCACACCGCGCGGCTGATCGCTGACGGCTGAAAGCTTTGTGTTGGGTTTCGCTGCACTCTACCCAACCTACGCCAGACCTCAAACTTTACTCTTTCAACTTTCCCCTCGCTAACTTTACTCTTTCTAACTTATACCCCAAAAACAAAAACGCCAGCATATAGCTGGCGTTTTTTAATCTTTAGGTAAGCTTGGTATTAAGCTTTTGGACCTGCTGATTTGATTGCTTCTGAAACATCGTATTTAGCGAAGTTTTCAGTGAAGTCAGAGGCTAGTTTGTTTGCGTATTCTGCGTACTTCTCTTTATCTTCCCATGTGTTGATTGGGTTAAGAAGTTGGCTGTCTACACCAGGAACTGCCACTGGTACATCTAAGTTTAGAACGTCGATGTGTTGCGTTTCAACATCAGCAAGTTTACCTGATACGATTGCGTCAACAACAGCACGTGTTGTTGGGATATCGAAACGTTGACCAGTACCGTAAGGGCCACCTGTCCAACCTGTGTTAACTAGGTATACTTTAGCGCCAAATTCACGTACACGCTTCATTAGAAGCTCTGCGTAAACGCCAGCAGGACGAGGGAAGAACGGAGCACCGAAACATGTTGAGAATGTAGACTCGATGTCGCTTGTTGAACCGATTTCAGTTGAACCCACTTTCGCTGTGTAACCGCTTAAGAAGTGGTATGCAGCAGCTTCTTCAGTTAGTACTGAAACTGGTGGTAATACACCGCTTACGTCGCATGTTAAGAATACAACGGCTTTTGGCTCACCAGCACGGTTTTCTACTTTACGTTTTTCAACGTGCTCTAGCGGGTAAGCTGCGCGGCTATTTTGTGTAAGGCTTGTATCATGGAAATCTGGTACACGGTTTTCGTCAAGTACCACGTTTTCTAAGATTGTACCGAAGCGAATTGCATTCCAAATAACTGGTTCGTTCTTTTGTGAAAGATCGATACATTTAGCATAACAACCACCTTCGATGTTAAATACGCTACCTGGTGCCCAACCGTGCTCGTCATCACCGATAAGGAAACGAGTAGGGTCTGCAGATAATGTTGTTTTACCTGTACCAGATAGACCGAAGAATAATGCTGTATCGCCTGCTTCACCTACGTTTGCAGAGCAGTGCATTGGTAACACACCTTTTGCAGGAAGTAGGAAGTTTTGCACAGAGAACATTGATTTCTTCATTTCGCCAGCGTAGCGCATACCAGCTAGTAGTACTTTACGTTGTGCGAAGTTGATGATTACAGTGCCGTCACTGTTAGTGCCATCACGCTCTGGGTCACATACAAATGACGGTACGTTCATTACCTGCCATTCTGGGAAGTCCGCAGTATTGTATGTTTGTGGTTCGATAAACATGTTTTTGGCAAAAATATGGTGCCATGCAGTTTCTGTCGTTACTACAACTGGTAAATAGTGCTCAGGATCAGCGCCAACTTCTAGGTGAGAGATGAAGTGGTCGTTGCTTTTCACGTGATCTTCAACACGTGCCCATAACGCATCAAACTTGTCTGCATCGAATGGGCGGTTTACGTTGCCCCATTGGATTTCGTTTTCAGTGCTTGGCTCTTGAACAATAAAACGATCTTTTGGAGAGCGGCCAGTGCGTACACCGGTTTTAGCAACAAAAGCACCATTAGCGGCTAGAGTCCCTTCGCCACGACGAATAGCGTGTTCGACAAGTTCAGCTGCTGTAAGATCAACAAAACTAGTAGCGTTTGCAGTCATGTTTATACCTAAATTGTGAGAGATTGAACGGGATAGCTCTGGGGTTCTTAGTTTTCCCTTTTGCTGAAATAATAGTAACAGAAGGATTAGGGATATTCGAGTGTCTGAAGGGCTTAAAAAGGCATATATTTGGCAAAAAACATGAATAATTTCAATGATACCGGTGTCATAAAATGACGCATTTTCATGACACCGGTATCATTAGTTTTGAAATTTTTTTTAATAAAAAAGCCGCACTGATGGCGGCTTTTAATATAATAATATTTATTATGGTGTATTAGTTAAATATGGCTTTAATATCTTGCTCATTGAAAATGTAATCTTTTAAGCAATAATGACAGCTAATTTTTACTTCACCATTTGCTTGTACATCAGCTAGTAATTCGTCTTGACCAACATTTACTAACGCAGCAATTGTTTTGTCTCGGCTACAGCCACAGCGGAAACTAATAGACTGTGGTTCGAATAACTGAGGGTTATCTTCATGGTACAGTCGAGTTAGCACAGTGTTTGCATCTAAACCTAGTAACTCTTCATCTTTAATTGTGTTGCTAATCGCTTCTAGATGAGTGAAGTCTTCTACCGACTTTTCTTTATTCACCGGTAATACTTGTAAGAATAAGCCAGCTGCTTTTGCTGTGTCTGCTGTTACTTCTGTTGCAAACCAAAGACGGGTTTTTAACTGTTCCGATTGCTCAAAATAGTTTTCAAGGCATTTATCTAAGCTATCGTGCTCTAACGGTACAATACCTTGGTATCGTTCACCTTTAGTTGGCGTAATTGTAATAACCATATAGCCATTACCAATTAAGTCTTTTATTGAGCTTCCTGTTACTTCACCTTGTAGACGCGCGATGCCTCGCATGTTTTGTTTATCGTCACCATTAATTACGGCATATTTAACAGGGCCATCGCCTTGTAGTTGAACAGCGATTTCGCCTTCAAACTTTAATGTGGCCGTTAATAAGCAAGTAGCAACAAGCAATTCACCTAATAGGGTTTGCACAGGTGCTGGGTAATTATGGTTTGCGATCATCTCTTGATAAGTATTTTCAATTTGTACGAGTTCACCACGTACATCGAGCTGATCAAATATATAACGATGAAGTAAATCTTGTTGCATGAGTTGCATTACCTAACTTGATTTCATTTTTAACAGTTCACGTCTTTGCTTTTTATCTGGTTTACGATCAGGGTGTGGAGCAAAGAAGCTGTTGTTCTTACGGGCGATAGCATTTGCTTCGCGTTTCTCAATACTTGCTTGAGTTTCTTGGTATAAGGTTTGTGCAATGGGGGCGCCTTGACGTTTTTCAAGGATCTTTTCAATTGTCACCACCTTTTCGTCGACCCCTTGTAGCAGTTTTACCATTGCACCCAGTTCGACTATTTTGCTGGGTTTGGTACGTTGACCATTATAATGTACTTTGCCGCCTTGCACCATGTCTCGTGCTATTGAACGGGTTTTATAAAAGCGTGCAGCCCATAACCATTTATCAAGGCGCACGCTTAATTCGTCTTGTTTGTCTTGCGACTTATTAGTGTTACCTTTTGACACAATTGTGCTCTTTTAAAGCTGCTTATATATAGGCAAAATTTACCATGAAACTTAATCACAAAGAAACAGTCATAATAATTCCTTGCAGCCCCTGTTCGTCGAATTTACCTTGTTTACAAAGTTTAATATACGTGCGCTTGTTGAATGAAAAATGAAAAGGTACTATAGGCCAGCTATCAAGCAGTAAATTAAAATAAGAAATAGAGTTTATGGATCAACACTTACAACAAGTTAAACAGTTTTTAAACGGCTTACCTCATGCCAAGCTAAGTGCATTTGTAGTGCTGTTAGTTGTTGTTTATATTGCCTTTTTGTCATCTAAGTTGTTCTGGCTGGTGTGGCCTGAACCCGACTCAAAAGCGTTGCCTACAGCGGGTGTTAATACCTCGGCTAAACGCGCTGAGGCTGTCAGCTCTCGACAAATTATCGAACAAAATTTATTCGGCAAAGTTGTTGTCGAAACTAAAAAACCTGCCGCAAAACAAAATCAAGTCATTAACAACGCCCCTGAAACGCGTTTAAGTATTAACCTAACGGGTATTGTTGCGGTAAGCCAAAATGACCAAGCGGGTCTTGCAATTATTGAGTCACAAGGTAAGCAAGAGACGTATGTGGTGGATGATGCTATTTCTGGAACACGTGCCAAGCTTGCTCAAGTACTGCCCGACCGAGTGATTTTAGATGTTAGTGGGCGTTTTGAAACCTTAATGCTTGATGGTCTCGATTTTACAAAAACAGTTTCTATGCCTGTGTTGGCAGAGCGTGAAGAGTCAGAGTTAACTGAAGGCCCGCAGCTTGATGAGAATAATGAAATTAATGCGACTGAAGATGAAGAAGTAAAAGAAGCGCTTATCGAAACACGTGAGGAAGTATTAGACGATCCCGGTAAATTATTTGACTATATTCGCGTCTCTCAAGCGATGGTTGATGGTGAGTTAGTAGGGTATCGCTTAAGTCCAGGTAAAGATCCTGCTTTATTTAAGCAGATGGGATTAATGAATAATGATTTAGCTATTGCGATTAATGGCTATCAATTAAATGATTTGAAACAGGCAATGTCAGCAATCAACGAATTACGTAATAGTACTGACGCAAGTATCACTATCGAACGCGATGGTGAGCAAATTGATGTTCAATTTAGCCTGCAATAACTAGCTTTGGAGTTTTTATAGAATGGTTCACGCGCTACACCTCACAAAAATCAAAAAAGGGTTAGCTAAATATGCAGCGCTTTTTTTATTAACAGGATTATCGCTTTCAGTATCTGCTGTTGAATATGCGGCTAACTTTAAAGGCACTGATATTAATGAGTTTATTAATATCGTTGGTAAGAATTTAAATAAAACCGTGATTATTGACCCGAATGTGCGCGGCAAAGTAAACGTGCGCAGCTACGAGTTAATGGATGAGAAGCTTTATTATCAGTTCTTTTTAAATGTACTTGAGGTTTATGGTTATTCAGCTGTTGAAATGGATAACGGTATTCTTAAAATCGAAAAAAGTGCAGATGCGAAAAAATCAAACGTGCCACTGATCACCGAAGATAATCAAGCCAGTGGCGATATGATGGTGACACGTGTTGTACGTGTTAAAAACGTAAGTGTACAAGAGCTAGGTCCATTAGTACGTCAATTTAGCGATCAAAAAGATGGTGGTCATGTTGCCAACTTTAATGCTGCTAACGTAATGATGTTAACGGGTCATGCTGCTTCAGTTAACCGCTTAGTCGAGATTATTCGCTCGGTTGACCAAGCTGGTGACAAGCGTGTTGATATCGTAAAGCTTAAATTTGCCACAGCGGATGATGTGGTGTCTGTTGTTGAGAACATCTACAAAGATAGTGGCAAGGGCAGCATTCCTGAGTTTTTAATTCCTAAAGTAGTCGCAGATGGCCGTACTAACAGTGTTATTGTCAGTGGTGAAGCGCAAGCGCGTACTCGTGCTGTTGAATTGATCAGTCGCTTAGACGGTGAATTAGAAAACCAAGGTAACACTAAGGTTATCTACCTTAACTATGCAAAAGCAGAAGACCTTGTAAAAGTACTACAGGGCGTAAGTAAAACTCTGGCAGAAGATGCACAAGGTGGCGCGACTAAAACACGTACGCGTAGTAAAGGCGAAACCAGTATCGAAGCGCATCCTGATTCAAACTCGCTCGTTATTACTGCACAACCAGATACCATGCGCTCGCTTGAGCAAGTCATTGAGCGTCTTGATGTTCGTCGTGCGCAAGTACTCGTCGAAGCTATTATCGTTGAGGTATTAGAAGCTGACGGTATCAACTTAGGCTTGCAGTGGATTTCAGAGCAAGGCGGGATGATGCAGTTTAACAACGGTACAACAGTGCCTGTTGGTTCGTTAGCTGTTGCAGCAGAACAAGCGCGTGATGAAACTATTACTAAGACGGTCATTGGTTCTGAAACCGGCGTTGCTACCGAATATGAAGAAACATCAGAAGGTGACTTAACGGGACTTGCTTCACTGCTAGGCGGTATTAACGGTCTAGCCATGGGTATTGTTAAAAACGACTGGGGTGCAATTATCCAAGCTGTTTCAACCGATACTAACTCTAATATTCTTGCTACCCCGTCTGTAACGACCATGGATAACGAAGAAGCATCAATGATTGTTGGTCAAGAAGTACCGATTATCACAGGCTCGCAAACAGGCTCAAATAACGCTAATCCATTCCAAACTGTTGAACGTCAAGAAGTCGGTGTGAAGCTAAAAGTAACACCACAAATTAATGATGGCTCAGCAGTTCAATTAACGATTGAGCAAGAAGTTTCAAGCGTAAGTGGTGCTACAGCGGTTGATATTTCAGTTAATAAACGTGCAATTAAAACTACGGTTATGGCTGATGATGGTGGCATGGTTGTACTAGGCGGCTTGATTGATGAAGACGTGCAAGAAAGTGTCTCTAAAGTGCCATTGTTAGGTGATATTCCGATACTTGGTCATTTATTCCGTTCAACCAGCACTAGTAAGCGTAAACGTAACCTGATTGTCTTTATTCGTCCTACCATTGTGCGCGATGGCATTAGCATGAATAAATTAAGCCACTCGAAATATAACTTTATTCGTGGTGAACAACACAAACAAAAAGAAGATGGTATTGATTTAATGCCGTTGACGGATGCACCAATCCTTCCTGAATGGAATGACGCCTTGGTATTACCGCCAACTTACGAAGAATACCTGAAACAACAAAACGCGAATGAGCGCAACGATGACTAATGCAATTACAGAAATCAATGACGAGCTAGCATCCGACGCGCCAGCAAATCATGATGAGCTGCTAACAAGTGATGATCTTGTTAGCTTGCCGACTAAGCGTTTGCCGTTTTCGTACGCGCGTCGTACCGGTGTGCTGTTAGGTAAAGATCAAGATAACTGGACTGTATACTACCGAGGTGAGTTAGACGTTGATGCTTTACTAGAGGTGCGTCGTATCGCAGGTCATGGATTTGCGTTAGAGCAATTGCCTGACGATAAGTTTGAGCTATTACTTGAAGCCTCATACCAGCGAGATAGCTCTGAAACACAGCAAATGATGGAAGATATCGGCAACGAAGTTGATTTATTCTCGCTTGCAGATGAATTACCGCAAACTGAAGATCTCCTTGCTGGTGATGACGATGCGCCAATCATTAAACTGATCAACGCGATGCTGAGCGAAGCAATTAAAGAAGGTGCTTCAGATATTCATATCGAAACCTTTGAGCAAGAGCTGGTAATTCGTTTTAGGGTTGATGGCGTACTAAAAGAAGTACTAAAGCCTAACCGTAAACTCGCGTCATTGTTAGTGTCGCGTATTAAGGTTATGGCAAAGCTAGATATTGCTGAAAAACGTATCCCGCAGGATGGCCGTATTAGTTTACGTATTGCTGGTCGTGCTGTTGATGTGCGTGTATCGACGATGCCATCAAGCTTTGGTGAGCGAGTTGTATTGCGTTTATTAGATAAGAACAACGCACGCCTGAACCTTGAAGATTTAGGTATGACGGAGCGTAACCGTGAATTGTTCGCTGATTTAATCAGTAAGCCGCACGGTATTATCTTAGTAACCGGTCCTACGGGTTCAGGTAAAAGTACCACCTTGTATGCGGGTATGAGCCAAATCAACTCTCGGGATCGCAATATTCTTACTGTTGAAGATCCAATCGAGTACGAGATCCCAGGTATTGGTCAAACTCAGGTAAATACCAAAGTTGATATGACCTTTGCCCGAGGCTTACGTGCCATTCTTCGTCAAGACCCTGACGTCGTAATGGTTGGTGAGATCCGTGACCTTGAAACAGCGCAAATTGGTGTGCAAGCGTCATTAACTGGTCACTTGGTTATGTCGACACTGCATACGAATACAGCGGCCGGTGCTATTACGCGTATGGAAGACATGGGCGTAGAGCCTTTCTTGCTTTCATCGTCGTTATTAGGTGTATTGTCACAACGTCTAGTGCGTACATTATGTAATAGCTGTAAAGAAGGCCACGTTGCTGATGAGCGTGAGTGCCAGCTACTGGGTGTAAACCCTGCTGAGCCGCCAACAATTTATCGTGCAGTTGGTTGTGAAGAGTGTAACTTCAATGGTTATCGCGGTCGAACAGGTATTCATGAGTTACTCGTTGTGGATGAAACAATTCGCGAAATGATCCACAACGGTAAAGGCGAGCAAAGTGTTGAGAAATACATTCGCAAACACAGCCCGAGTATTCGCCAAGATGGCTGTAATCGTGTCTTAGCAGGTCGCACAACCTTAGAAGAAGTCTTGCGTGTAACACGTGAGGAAGGTTAATCATGGCAGCATTTGAGTACCGTGCCCTTGATGGTAAAGGTAAAGAGAAAAAAGGCATTCTTGAAGCCGATACGGTAAAGCAAATACGCCAAACATTGCGCGATCAAGGTCTCATGCCTTTAGAAGTTGTCGCTGCGGCTGAAGGCGAAAAGCAAACAAAAGGGGCGAAGAGCTCTTTATTTGGAAGCTTCTTCAAGCCAAAAATTTCGACTTCTGATTTGGCGTTGATCACCCGCCAACTAGCAACGTTGATCCAGTCAGCTTTGCCGGTTGAAGGGGCTGTCATGGCGGTGGCCGAGCAGTGCGAAAAGCCACGTTTAAAGCGTATGCTGATGGCTGTACGTTCAAAGGTTGTCGAAGGTTATACCTTAGCGGATGGTATGAGCGAGTTTCCGCATGTATTTGATGATTTGTATCGTGCCATGGTGGCAGCCGGTGAAAAATCGGGTCACCTAGACCAAGTTTTAAATCGTTTAGCAGATTATACGGAACAACGTCAGCACATGCGCAGTCAAATCACACAGGCGATGGTGTATCCGACCATTCTTGTGGTGTTTGCTATTGCGATTGTGTCGGTATTATTAGGTACCGTGGTACCAAAAATCTTGAAGACCTTCGAAAAGTCGAAACAAGTATTACCATGGACCACCGAATGGGTAATGGCTGCGAGTAATTTTGTACAAAATTACTGGTTTATAAGTTTAGTCATTATAACCGTGTTAGCAGTGGCCATTAAGCAAGCGCTTAAGCAGCCGCATATTCGTTACTGGTATGACGAAAAAGTGCTTCATTTACCGGGTATTGGTAAGGTTGCACGGGGTGTTAATACGGCACGTTTTGCGCGTACTTTAAGTATTTTATCGTCAAGCTCAGTGCCGCTACTTGAAGGGATGCGTATTTCAGGTGGTGTACTGGTTAACGAGAAAATGAAAAAGTCGGTGCAAGATGCGGCAACGCGCGTAAGTGAAGGGGCGAGTCTTCGTGCTGCACTTCAGCAAACCAAACTTTTCCCACCTATGATGCTACATATGATAGCCAGTGGTGAAAAATCAGGTGAACTTGAGCAGATGCTTGAGCGTGCGGCTAATAACCAAGATCGTGAGTTTGAGAGCATGGTAAACGTGTCTCTGAAACTATTAGAGCCCGCGATGATTGCTTCAATGGCGGTAATTGTATTGTTTATTGTTATGGCAATACTCCAGCCGATTATGGCAATGAATAAGGCTGTAGGTCTTTAAATTAGGGAACACTAGAGCAATTAGCAGCTAACACTGCCGCTCTATAATAAATTTTTGAAGAAAGTTAGAGGTATTTTTGTGAACAAACAGTCAGGTTTCTCATTACTAGAAGTCATGGTAGTACTGGTTATCATCGGTATGATCATGTCAATTGTGGCGCCAAATATCATGGGTCAGCAAGAAGAAGCTGCAATCGATAAAGCACATTTAGATATTCAACAGATTGAAGATGCGTTAAGCCTATACAAGCTTAAAAACAAAGCGTATCCAACCACAGAGCAAGGCTTAGAAGCGTTAGTAACTAAAACGAGCATTGAGCCGATTCCAAAGCGTTTCCCTGACGGTGGTTTCCTTGAGAAGTTACCAGAAGATCCATGGGGTAACCCTTATCAGCTGATCAGCCCGGGAGAAGTAGGCAAAATCGATATTTTCTCAATGGGTCCTGATGGTGAAGCAGGTACTGATGATGACATCGGTAATTGGGATGAAGAAAAGTAATAATGCCTAAATTCAGCCAACTGAACAAAGCTTATACACAGCAAGGCTTACTATTATGGTAAGCCTTGGTCGTTTGCGTTTAGCTGGCCGTGCTAAGCACGCGAAAGGGTTTAGCCTCATCGAAATTTTAATGGTGCTCGTGGTGATTGGTTTTGTCACCAAAATGGTTGCCTATAGCTTTGATGGTGGTGCAGAAGAAGAGCTAGAAAAACAAGCGCTCAGATTACATACCACAATTAATATGGCGTCTGAGTTTGCGATTTTAAATCAGGTTGAGCTGGGTTTTCATCTTGACCAAGATACCTTTGAATTTTTAGTTTTTGACGGTGATAAGTGGGTTACGTTTGACCGTGAAAAACTGTTTGCCCCGATTAAGGTTGATGAGCGCTTTAAGCTTACTCTTAACCTTGATGATTTAGCCTGGGCACAAGATAACTTGCTAGAGCAGTCAAACTGGCGAGAGTTAATGAGCGGTGGTGACGAAGACAGCCTACTTGAGCTACAAAAGCTCAAAATACCGCAAGTACTTATTTTATCTTCTGGCGAAGTCAGTGCATTTCAATTGGTTTACGAGCTTAAAGATGAGCGTGAACCGCAGTATTTTATCGAGGGCGAATTTATGGCTCCGGTAAAGTTTCGAATGGAGCCTGAATAATGAATAAGTCAGCAGGTTTTACCTTACTCGAAGTGATGGTTGCATTGGCTATTTGTGCGATGGCGGGTATTGCAGCGATGCAAGCAACCGGTGAGCACATCAATCATCTTTCGTCGATTGAAGAACAAACTTATGCCTCTTGGGTCGCTGAAAACGTGATGGTTGAACAACGTGCCAAAGGCGATAAATGGACAGGTAAAAGCGGTGTTAAAGGTACTGAAACACTCGCTGGCTTTGAATGGTATTGGCGTCAGGAGGTGGTTCCTACTGCTGATAAAACCTTTGTAAAGGTAACCATCAACGTGTTCGCTGATGAAAAGCTTGAGTACCCAGTATATGAGCTTTCTACTTATTTAAATAAAGGTGATAAGTAGTGAAGCAACGCGGTTTTACCTTACTTGAAGTCATTATCGCCATGGGTATTTTAGCCTTTGTGGTGCTATCGACCCATCAAATTCTAGATTCGACGACTAAAGCGAAAGATGCCTCAGATGAAACGATTGCTGAGTTGAATGGTTTACAAACCTTGTTTCGATTAATGGATCAAGACTTTAGTCAAATGACTAAACGCCAGGTGCGTAACGAAGCCGGTGATTTTCAAGAAACGTATATCTTGGCTGGGCGCTATGTTCTTGATAGTCAGTACGATGGTATTGGTTTTGTACGTGATGGTTGGGTTAACCCAATCAATTTACTGCCGCGTTCTGAACTGCAAGCGGTTGGTTATCGCGTTATAGATGACAAACTTGAACGTGTTTACCGTGTCTATGTTGACCAATTAGATAACATGGAGCCGCGCTCACAAGTTATTTTAGAAAACATCGAAGATCTAAAATTTGAATTCTTAGATGATAAAGATGAGTGGCAAGAACAGTGGCAAATTAAGGCGCTGCCAAAAGCAGTGGCAGTCACCATTCAAAAAATGGAGCAAGAGCCAATTCGTCGCGTGTTTTTAGTGCCAGGTGAAGGCAAAGTAACTGCCCAAGTAAATAATGGCAATAATGGAACAGGTGGCACGCCATGATTGCTACTAAACGCTCAAAAGGTGCAGCACTTGTTATTGTGTTATTTATTGTGGCGCTTGCGGCTATGCTCGCCGTTGAAATGAGCGCTAATTTAATGGTGCAAGTGCAGCGTAGTAGTAACATTCAAAATCATCAGCAGGCAAAATGGTATGCGTTTGCTGCTGAAGAGTTGGCTATTAAAGCGCTAAAACAAACAAAAAAAGATGATCCGGATAAAACCCACCTTGGGCAAATTTGGGCACAGCAGGGTGGCGTGCCTTATCCAGTAGATAATGGTACCTTGAGTGGCACAATCACTGACTTACAGGCATGTTTGAACTTAAATGCCCTGCATGTAAAGCCCGATCAACAAACGGATCCTAATAATAAAACGAATCCAGCACATAAGGCATTGTTGGCGTTATTAGAAAACATTGAGAATTTACCAACTGATGAATCAGAAGAAGCCATGGCCGATAGCGTGTTTGATTGGTTAGACGCTGATAGTATTACCTATCGCTCAGGTGCGGAAGAAGATGAGTACTTATCACGAAAATACCCATACATGACCGCAAATAGTTATTTTGCCTCAACTTCAGAGCTTCGTTTAGTAAAAGGTTTTAACCCACTTGTAATGGAAAAAATCTTACCATTTGTGTGTGTTATTCCAGGTAGTGAATTGCTACAAATAAACGTAAATACATTGCCTGTAGAAAGCGCAATTATATTAAGCTCGCTGATAGATGGTTTGAGTCTTTCAGGTGCTGAAGCGGTATTATCATCACGTCCTCAAGATGGTTATGATGATTTAGAAGCATTTTTTGAAGAGGTTAATCAACAAGGCGCACAAAATGTGAAAGCCGTTGAAGACCTATTCAGTATCAACAGTGAATATTTTAAACTACAAACGCAGGCTGAATTTGCAGAGCTGCGTTTTTCGATGACCACCTTACTCCATGCCACTAATGGTACAGTAACGATACTGGCGCGAAAATTTGGAGGCGTACAGTGACAGAAATATTGTTGATCCGTACGGGTCAAACATTAAAAGACAGCCTTAATTGGCTAATTTACTCACCAACAGAACAAGAAATAATTGCCAGCGGCGAAATCGCCAATGCATCACAACTTGGTGAGCTCACAGAAAAAGCGCAATCACGGGAAGTAGTCGCGTTATTACCAAGTGATCAAGTACAACTAAAAACAGTCGCTTTGCCAACAAAGTGGAGTCGCAAGCTAGAGCAAGCACTTCCTTACATGCTAGAAGAAGAAATAGCGTGTGATGTTGATGATTTATTCATAGCGATTGCAGAGCCAACACTCATTGATGAGAAGCATGCGATTAATATCGCGATGACTGACCGTGAATGGTTCGAGCAATGGTTAGCTGAATTTAATGAGCATGGTATTGAAGTCTATAAAGTTCTGCCGGATGCTTTATTGTTACCTGATGTTGAGGACAACACTCAATTACGCGCTATTGAGCTGAATGGTCAATGGTTGTGTAAGCATGGTAATTGGCATATTGCTGCTGTGGAAACAAATTGGCTTGCTGGTTACTTAACAGCATTGGGCAATCCTCGTGTGGCACACTTTAGTCCTGCAACGGGTTTTCCTGATACGGTTGAGCTAACTGCTCAGACGGATCAATACGATTTACCATTAGCCTTATTTGCCAAACAACTACCTGAGGTGAAATTCAACCTTCGCCAAGGTGTTTATCAGCTTAAGAAAAAGTCAGCAATTTGGTGGGGCTATTGGCAAAAAGCCGCAATTGCAGCAGGTGTGGCATTAGTATGCAGTGTCGGTGTTAAGTCGCTAGAGCTTTATAAGTTAAATAGCCAGCTTGAAGCGGCAAAAGCCGAAGTGGTTGCAAATTATCAGCGTGCGTTTCCTGACAAAAAAGTACGTCCGCAGCTTATCCGTAGTCAAATTCGTAGTGAGCTTGCTTTATTAGAAGGTGGCAGTACAGCGGGTTTCTTGGATTTAACTAATGATCTGGTCTCAATTTTTAGTGAAGTTAAAGACTTCACACCGGAAACGCTGCGTTATGACCAAGGTCGTAACGAGTTACGTATTCGTGCACGAGGCAAAGATTTCCAGTCATTCAGTAAAGTAAAAGCAATTTTAGAACAGCGTGGCTTAACCGTTGATCAAGGCTCGCTGAACAATGATGGTGATTATGTCGTTGGTGAAATTAAGTTACGAGGTGCGGCATGAAAAACCAATTGATCAATTATTGGCGCTCATTAAAAGAACAAGAGCAGCAACTTGTGATGGTTGCAGGTGTTGTATTCGTTATTTTCGTGCTGGTTATGGGGGTCTTTCGTCCACTTAACGCAGCTATCGAAAAAGCAGAGCAAGACACAATAAAACAGCAAGAGCTGCTAGCCTGGGTTGACGAAAGTATTATTAAACTTAAAGCGAGCGGTAACGCACGTAATACGAACAACCGTAGCTTAAGCCAAATCGTTAATAGCACCCGTAATCGTTATCAAATTAGCATTAGTAAAATGCAGCCGAATGACAATTCACTTCGTTTAACCATTGATACTGTTGAGTTTAATAACCTTGTTGAATGGCTTGATGAATTGGTTAATTCGCATGGCGTACTAATCGAAAATTTAGATTTAAGTAAAGATGACAAATCAGGCTTTGTGCGTGTAAGTCGTTTGGTACTAGAGAAGTAAACGATGAAAAGAGTTATTTTATTAATCACAGTGTTTGTGATGTGTTTTTTGGTGTTTACGATTGTAAAAACACCCGCTGCCGTTGCACTTGATATAGCGAAGCCGCATTTACCAAAGCAATTACAATTAGGTAAAGCCAGTGGCACGCTTTGGGACGGCCGCATTATGCAGGTACGTTTTGATGGTGAGCAATTAAATAATGTGCGTTGGCAGTTATCTGGCTGGTCACTATTTACAGGCAAATTGAAAGGGACGGTACGCTTTGGTGATCCTCGTGATAAAGCGGATATTTCGGGTAATGCTGATTTTTCATATGGTTTATTTAACCAAGCCGTCACCGTGAAAAAGACCACGTTACGCTTAACTGTTGAGCGTGCCATGGAGCGTTTACAACTTCCTTTACCGGTTAGTGCGCAAGGTCGTGTGATTGTAGATTTAGATGAGTACAGCTCAGGCGAGCCATACTGTGAAAGCCTAAGCGGCGAAATCGCGAGCCCGAACATTGATGTGAAAGGAATGAATAATTGGTTTAGCATTGGCCCTCTTAGCGGCCGTTTAAGCTGTAAATCGGGTGATGTAGCAGTACTTGTTGACCCAGAAAACCGTTTAGGGCTTGAAGCTGACGCAGTATTAAAAGCGAACTTTGACTTTAAAGTGGCAGGTTACATTAAACCTGAAGCAAGCTTACCAAAAGAAGTGCACGATGCTGCGAAGTTCCTTGGTCGCCCTGATAACGAAGGTCGTTATCCGCTTAACTTTTAAATTGGATTAGTCGAACAGTATGCAATTACCTGAGTTTTCAAAGCAGCAAAGCGAGCTTCTCAGTCAGTTTTTAGCGCAGCATCAGGACGCACTTAGCTTGGCACAAACGCAAGGCTACTTGTTTGCCGTGATTTGTGCACCTGAGCCGCTTGATGTACATCAATGGTTAGAAGAGGTTGCGCCTGGTTCTGATGGGCAAATGGACGAGCAAGTGCTGTTTGCATTTATGGCCCTGTATCAGCAGATCAGTGAGCAAGTATTTGAAACAGGTTTTGCATTACCTGTGAGCCTACAGCTGAGCTCACAGGGGCAACAATACCTAGATGTTCAAGAGTGCCAGCATTGGAGCCAAGGTTTTATGCACGGTGCGCAAGGCTACGTTAACAAGCTATTAAGCGCGCCACAGTTAGCTGATGAGCTTAAAGAAGCCTTGGCTAGTGCACTGCAAAGCTTAGGCTTTTTTACCCTTGAAACGAGTGAAATTGCAGCCCTAGCAGCTGATAATGGTTTATCTGAAGGGCAACTATGCCAGCAGCAGTATGAAGTGATGAATGAGTTTGCCGCTGGCTTTGCTGAGCTTATTGAAGTCGTTGCTGTAAATAGCCAACTATATAATGACGAGGGCTGGAACTAACCCAGCTCTAACAGAATGTCTGTGCAACCTTTGGCACAGCGGACAACGCCTTTACCTGACTGATCAGTTTTCAAATCTAAGGTGAGGGCGCCTTTGCATACTTCGCAGTATAAGGTTTGCCCTTTGCCCAGCTTTTTTAGCATATTGCGTTGTTTGGCAAACGAGTCGCTGGTTTTTTTGTTTAAAGCAGAAAAGTCCATTACTTGTTTAACCTTTCTTCAAGCGCATTCGAGACGATACTACATACACGGTTTAAGCGTTCACCATAAAAATACAAGTTAATATCTTTTTCACGGCAGTAGTGTAAGTGAAAAACTTGTAGTTTATCGTCTGTGGTAAATGTCTCTTCAATATACTCAAGCTCTGAATTAGATAAATTCAGTTGTGACTTAATATTATTCTTAGCCATATTTGCCGCAGGACTTCGGTTGACTTTACTGGCATCTGAAATAAGGCTGACACCTTCTCCTAGTAACCTTTCTCTTGGCTCTTTGATCAAAGGATGATCAATCGTGAAAAGTGCTAAAATAATAAGCACTAAAATAAGAAATTTTTTCATAGCACAATAATCTTTGATCTAAATAAATACGGTATAGGTGCAAGTTTAATAAAATGGTCGTTTTAAAAGCAAGCAGATAAGATTAAATAATTAAAACGTCGTATTTTCGATCAATTCCTGAAATTTTTTATAGATTGAGTATAATGCTTTTATAGGTTTAAAGTTTCAGAAATCTTTGAACGTAATGAGATGTATTCTGATTTGCTTATTGGCACAGAGAACCTCTTACTGCAAACATATGTTTGAGTATTATTTCCTAGTGGCGTTGAGGAATTTTAATGGATAAACAGATTAAGGTTAAAAATATCCCGACGGAAGTAAAAATCCAGAAACCGGAAAACGCTTCCCTCGATGATAGATTTAATCCACGTAACCGTATTTATGTTAGAGCTGTAACAGGTTTACACCAATTGCTAAGACAGCGAATTGGTTTTGTCGGCATGCTTGCATTTATGTTACTACCTTGGATTAACTTCCACGGCCAACAAGCTGTATTGTTTGATTTGGTAGGGCAAAAGTTTAACATTTTTGGTTTAACGCTTTGGCCACAAGATCTGACTATCCTTGCTTTCATTTTAATGTTGGCGGCGTTTGCATTGTTCTTGGTGACGACCTTCTATGGTCGGGTCTGGTGTGGTTATACCTGTCCGCAAACCGTTTGGACTTTCATTTTTATTTGGTTTGAAGAAAAGTTTGAGGGCAGCGCAAATCAGCGTAAGAAACTAGACCAACGCCCGATGGATTTTGATAAGTTTTGGCGTAAAAGTGCTAAACACGGTAGTTGGTGGTTATTTTCACTTTATACCGCATTTACTTTTGTTGGTTATTTCACGCCTATCCGCCAGCTTTTGCCTGATCTGTTTACGCTTGATGCAACAGCCTATTCGTATATTTGTTTAGCCGTATTTGCAGTATGTACGTATGGGAATGCGGGTTGGATGCGCGAGATTATGTGTTTACACATTTGTCCTTATTCTCGCTTTCAATCAGCGATGTTCGATAAAGATACCTTTACCGTGAGCTATGACGAAGCGCGTGGTGAAAACCGTGGTCCACGTTCACGCAAGCAAGATCCAAAAGAAATGGGTTTAGGTGATTGTATAGATTGTAACTTATGTGTGCAGGTGTGCCCAACGGGGATCGATATTCGTAACGGTTTACAATACGAGTGCATTAACTGTGGTGCATGTATTGATGCATGTGATGGGGTGATGGATAAAATGAATTACCCGCGTGGACTTATTTCCTACACCACAGAACGTAATTTAGAAACGCCAGACAACAAAACACATGCACTGCGTCCTAAGTTAATTGGCTATCTAGTTATCTTAGTGGTGTTAACGGGTGCGCTGGTGGCAAATATTGCGATGCGCAAACCGATGGACTTAGATATCATCCGTGACCGTAACCAGTTATACCGTGTTGACTTTAATGGCATGGTTGAAAATACCTATACATTAAAAGTTATCAACAAAGCGCAACATGATCAGACCTTTAATATTCGTGTTGAAGGACTCGATAACTTTGAATACATTGGTAAGCAGACATTCACCGTACCTTCTGGTGAATCTTACAATGTGCCATTGTCATTAGTGGTTGACCCTTATGATTTGAAAAAGCCAATGACGAAGTTTGAGTTTGTACTTTCTGTCGATGGTGAGCCAGATGTGCAGATTTCGCAGCCGAGTAACTTCTTTAAGGCGCGATAATTAAGTACACTGAGCAAATGAATAAAAAGCGGGATTTTCCCGCTTTTTTTATATGATGAGACATTATGAGTAAATTTAGTTTTGTTGACCTCACACCCGATTCAATTTTAGATGCAGTTGAAAGTATCGGTGTTTATGCTGAATCGGGACTGCTGGCCTTAAATAGCTACGAGAACCGTGTATATCAATTTAAAGCAGAAGATGGTCATCGTTATGTTGTAAAGTTTTACCGACCAGAGCGCTGGAGCAAAGCACAAATATTAGAAGAGCATGCCTTTGCATTTGAACTTGCTGAAGCTGAAGTGCCGGTTGTTGCGCCTGTAATTATCGAAGGGCAAAGCTTGTTTGAGCATGATGGTTATTTGTTTGCGTTATTCCCAAGTGTGGGAGGGCGCATTTTTGAGGTCGATAATTTAGATCAACTCGATGTACTTGGTCGTTTAATTGGGCGAATGCATCAAGTTGCAAAAGCAAAGCCATTTGAACATAGGCCTGTGATCAGCTGCGAAGAATATCTGCAGACAGCTAAAGTTCAGTTACAAGCAAGTAACTTGGTGCCAATGGCTTTAGAAACTGCGTTTTATACCATCTTAGATTTGGTGATAAAAGAAACCACCGCGCAATATAAAAATGTTGAAACCATCCGCCTGCACGGCGATTGCCATGCCGGTAATATATTGTGGTCTGGTGATGCATTAATGTTTGTTGATTTAGATGACAGCCGACAAGGGCCTGCAATTCAAGATCTTTGGATGATGCTCAGTGGCGATCGTAACAACCAACTGTTACAGTTAGACACCTTAGTGGCTGCTTATGAAGAATTTTGCGACTTTGATCACAGCCAATTAAAGTTGATTGAACCGCTCAGAGCGATGCGAATGGTGCATTACATGGGGTGGTTGGCAAAAAGATGGGATGATCCTGCGTTCCCACGGAACTTTTCATGGTTTGCTGAAGACAAATATTGGGAGCAGCAAATACTAGCGCTAAAAGAACAGCTTGCAGCGTTACAGGAAGCGCCATTAAAATTATTACCATAAATTTTAAAAGTTAAGAAAGACGAGAAAACAATGTTTAAAAAATTAAAGTTAAGTCTACTCATTTTATGTTTACCATTTGCGGCCCTAGCAGCTGATTTTGAAGCAGGTAATCAATACGAAGTATTAAAAACCGAAAAGAGTGCAACGCCTCAAGTAACCGAGTTCTTTTCATTTTATTGCCCACACTGTTTTCAGTTTGAACCGGTTGCAAAAGCATTATCTGCCAACCTGCCTGAAGGGACTGAATTTGTAAAAAGTCATGTTAACTTTTTAGGTGGTGTGTCTAAGGAAACGCAAAGCAACTTGAGCTATGCCTACTTAATTGCTAAGCAACATGGCAAAGGTGAGCAAGTTGCTGATCAAATTTTTAATAGCATCCACAGACAGCGTGCTTTACTCAAAGATATGAAAGACGTAAAAGCATTACTTGCGACTAATGGTATTAGCAACGACGTGTTTGATGCTGAAATTTCAAGCATGCCAGTGATTAGTGCTGAACAAGCAATGCGAGACAAACAAGAAAAGTATTCACAAATGCGTGCCTTAACAGGTGTGCCTACTTTTATCGTCAATGATAAATATAAAATCAACTTAAATACCATCAAGAGCCAGCAGATGCTTGATGAGTTAGTCGAATTTTTATTAAAACAATAATTTCGGAGTAATGAAGTAATGATCAAATTAGTAAAAGCTGTATTAATGGCAGCCACGCTAGGTTTAGCGGCAAATGCCTCAGCAGCGCAATATGAAGAAGGTAAGCATTATGAAACGATTGATGCGCGCGCTTCTAAAAAGCCAGAAGTAAAAGAGTTCTTCTCATTCTATTGCCCGCACTGTAATACATTTGAGCCTATCGTTGCTGATCTTAAAACGATGCTTAAAGAGGGTGTTAAGTTTAAAAAGAGCCACGTAAATTTTGTTGGCCCTCGCGATCCAGAAATCCAAACTGTTTTAGCACAGGGTTATGCAACTGCAACGGTATTACCAAATAGCGATAAGTTAGTTGCAGCTGTGTTTGATCATATTCACACTAAGCGTGCACGTATTAATGAACTGGCAGACATGAAAGACATCTTCGTTGCACAAGGTGTAACAGCAGAAGACTTTGATAAGTACTACAACAGTTTTTCTGTGCGCACGATGGCGTCTAAAATGACTCGCGATCAAGAATACTATCAACAAAAAGGTGCGTTAAAAGGCGTTCCAACCTTTATTGTTAACGGTAAATACCGTTTAATCTTAGGTGCGGATTCAGGTATTAGCGATGCGAAGAGCATGGCAGACTTAATTAATTACCTAGCTGATAAATAAGCTCAATTAAATTTAATTAAAAGCTCCGTTCGCGGAGCTTTTTTGTTGGTAAAGAAAAATGCAAAAACTATTAGTTTCAAGCTGTTTGTTAGGAACCCCTGTTCGTTATGATGGGCAATCGCAAAATTTACTTCATCCAGGCTTAGAAACACTTAAACAACAGGGAAGGTTAGTGGCATTTTGTCCTGAAGTGGCTGGTGGCTTACCGACACCAAGGCCGCCTGCAGAAATTAAAGCGGGCAGAGTACTTACCAAAGATGCGCAAGATGTCACAGTACAATTTGCTTATGGCGCAGAACAAGCACTTAAGCTTTGCAAAAAGCAAGGCATTCATTTTGCATTATTAAAAGAATCAAGCCCATCATGTGGTCGCAATACTATTTATGATGGTAGTCATTCAGGAAAGAAAATATCAGGGATGGGGTTAACTGCAAAACTGTTAACCGACAACAATATAGAAGTCTTCAGTGAGCAGCAGTTGCCAGCGCTTTTTGCTGCGCTGGCAGAGAAATAATTTTATTTGCGTTGCAAAAACACACCTGATTCGATGTGGTGGGTGTAAGGGAATTGATCAAAAATCGCAAAGCGTTTTACTTCATGGGTTTTGCATAAGTGATCAAGGTCACGCTCTAGGGTATCGGGATTACACGAGATATAAATAATGTTGTCGTAGTTGGCAACTAAGTCACATGTCAGTTTGTCCATGCCTGCGCGTGGTGGATCTACCAAGATTGTTTGGCAGTTATAGCTTTTCAGATCTATGCCATCTAAACGCGAGAAGGTACGTTCGCCTTTCATCGCTTGAGTGAACTCTTCACTCGACATACGAATAATATCTAAGTTATCAACTTTGTTCTGTGCAATATTGTATTGCGCTGAGTAAACCGATGATTTTGATATCTCAGTGGCTAATACGCGATCGAATGAACCGGCAAGGGCAATAGAAAAGTTTCCATTTCCACAATATAGCTCAAGCAAATCATTGCTAAGTGGTTGGCAAAGCGCTTGTGCCCACTCGAGCATTTTGATGTTCACTTTCGCATTTGGTTGTGTAAAGCTATTTTCGACTTGTTGATAAATAAGCTCTTTACCGTTTACGTTAAGACGCTCGATAACATAGTCATTACCAATCACTTCTTTTTGCTTACGAGCACGACCAATAAAATCAATTTTAAACTGTGTGCTAAGTGTTGCCTTAAGCTCTTTAATTGCTTGCAGCCACTGCTCATCTAATTGTTTGTGATATAACAAGCTAACAAGGATTTCGCCACTTAAACTTGATAGGTAATCGATTTGAAATAGCTTACGGCGCAGAACTTCGCTACCTTTTAAGTTTTCGATCATGGCTTGCATAACTTCACCTACTAAAGGTGCTGCAGGGTCAAACTCATCAACGCGGATTTTTTCTTTAGTTTGTTGATCAAACATGATGTGAAACAGGTCTTCACCTTCATGCCATACTCGAAACTCTGCACGTTGGCGGTAATGAATAGGATCAGAGCCAAACACTTCTAATTTTTCGACACCAAAACGTCGAAACTGTGAGGTGATGCGCTGCTCTTTCTCACTCAATTGTGCATCGTATTGAGTTGTATCAATTTTTATAACCGCCATGGCTGATTACCTTTTATCTCTTAGCTTTATAACGGCGCTATTGTAGGGAGCGCTGAGGATTTGTCTAGTTTTGTTATTTATTTTAGTGTCGTTTTTTTATACAAAAAACTTAAGTTCTGTGGTTTTTGGTCGATAATGAGTTAACCATAACATGGAGTCGGATCATGAAAATTGGCAACCTAGGCTATATGCCTAATACAAATGTGAATAAATACAATGGTAAGCAGGCATTGCAACAGCCTACCATTCAAAATCGTCAAGATAGTTATCAACAACGCGGACGTGAGCTCGCGGCAAAAGTTCTTGATGATAAACTTGCAGAGGCATTAGGCCTACCTAAAGCCGAAGAGAAAAAAGATAAGCCGCTGTTCGACTTTGAAGAGATCGTAAAAAACGTTCTCGACTTTGTTGGCGGTGCACTTCGTAAAGCAAAAGCCGATGGTGCTGATGATGAAAAACTCAAAGGCATGCTAGGTGATGCACGTAAAGGTGTGCAAATGGGCATCGACGATGCGTATGGTGAGCTTAAAGAGTCAGGCATTCTCAACGATGACATTGAAGAAGGGATCAAAAAGTCTAAAGAAGGTATCTACAAAGGTATTGATGAATTAGAGGAAGACTTGTTCAATCCTAAACCGAATGCGGTTTCAGTAAGCCAAGCTCAGTATATTAGTTTAAGTAATAACGCTGAATACACCTTCACCACCGCTGAAGGTGATGAAGTGAGTATTAGTTTTGCAGATGCATATCAAAGTAAGTCAGCAAGCAGCTATAGCAAAAATGGTGATAACGAGGCCTTTGTCAGTGAATCGTCTCAATCTCGTGACTTATCATTCTCGATGACAGTCAATGGCGATCTAAATGAGCAAGAGCAGCAAGCTATCAATGAACTGATGGAAGACTTACAAAGTGTCAGTGAGACATTCTTCTCTGGTTCATTAGAAGATGCCTTTGAACAAGCTAAAGAGTTGAACTTAGGCAACGAGCAACTTGTTGGCTTTACGATGGATCTGAAACAAACCAAAACAGTGGCAGCTATTAAAGGCTATGAAGAATATAAACCAGCCCCTGAAAAAGAAGTTGCTGAGAAAATTGCGCCATTTAATGACGACTTGAAGCAGGCGTTTAATAAAGCGGGCGATATTGGTTTGCAAAATGAACTAGCTGGCATCTTACAATGGTTAAACCAAGATAAAGAAGAAGTCAGTAAGTTGGTAGATTATACCAAAGCCATGTTTGAGCAAATGAATAAGCTACGTTCGGCAACAGAAGAAGAAGCGTAGCCCTTCTTTCTTTTTATTAAGCCACATGGCAAACTGCTGACCTTTGATGATCCGAGGTAAGCAGTTTGTCAGTTCATATAATGGTGTTTGATTCAGGTATAGGTGGAACAACCGTACTAGAACAGATCCAAGCTGTGATCCCTGATGCTGATTATAGCTATTTTATGGATAATGCTTTATTGCCTTATGGCGCACAAAGCCAGCAAACGATCATCGCTCGTCTTTTTGCACTACTAAAGTTTATAGAAACAGCAAACTTACACGTAGATATCCTAGTTATTGCCTGTAATACCGCTTCTACCTCTGCATTAGAAACTATTCGCCCTAATACAAACATCGAAGTTGTTGGTGTTGTACCTGCGATAAAGCCTGCGTGCGCTATTAGTAAGAGTAAACATATTGGTTTATTGGCAACACCATCGACGACTAAGAGTCGCTACACTGCAAACTTAATTAGTACTCATAGCCAAGGCACACAAGTTAGCTTATATGGATCAACGGCGCTGGTGGAAATTGCTGAAACACTATTTCATACGCAGAAAATCAATAAAGCAAAGCTTGAGAAAGTATTGAGTGATTTAGCGATAGCAGAAGATATAGATGTATTAGTTCTTGGTTGTACGCATTTCCCATTACTCGCCAGCGCGATTAGTGATTACTTCAAACAACAGGTATTACTCATTGATTCAGGTAAAGCTATTGCTAAGCGCGTTGAAAGTTTGATTACTTTACGAGGCTTTACTTTTACAACCGATAAAAAAAAGCCGCTGCATTACTATGCAACGGCTCCTATAGGTCATTCGCAATTACGCGTTGAGCTGATTACGCTGACTGATCAGATTCCTCACGGAAACCATTAGCCTCGTTCTCTTGTTTTTGTTTTGCTTCACGCACTTTTAAAGTACGTTGTTGGAACTCGCTATCATTTAATTGATTGATTGCGTTATCTGCATCCGCTTCTGCCATTTCAACAAAACCAAAGCCACGACGTTTACCTGTATTTTTATCTTTTAATAAACGTACGTTGAAAACTTTGCCTTGCTCTTCAAATAAAGCACGAACAACACCTTCATTAGCACGATAAGGTAGGTTGCCAACATAAAGTGTTTTTGTTTTTACTTCGGCCTCCTCACTTGACGTTGATGAAAGTGCTGCAATAACTAAAGCACCAATTAATAAGCCTGCACCAAATAGTAATGCTGGGTCCAAAGCCAAGCTTGCAAATGCAAACTTAACAACCACAAAACCTAAAACAGCAAGAATAACTGAGAAAAGAAAAGATTTTTGATCGGGTAATTTCATTTTGATCTACCAATAAACAAGAAATAAACATTAATTTAACATTGTGAACTTGCTATCTTAACGAGTTAAATGAACATAGCAATGAAATTTGCATGAAATTATGAATATTGGCTTAAAAAACAGCCATAATAGCGACCGTTTTTGCTGTTTTCGGTAATTTTAGTTCGCTTTTTGAGCGAACAGTAAAAAGATCGAAAAAAAGTGTTGATCTGTTTTTGGATCTCCCTATAATGCGACCCCACTGACACGGCGGGCAGCAACGAAAGGCGCTGAACAACGTAGCAGAGAGTTAAGTGAAGCTTCGGTTTCAAATAATCGAAAGAAAGTTTGAAATTAAGTGTTGACTCGAAAATTTAAGGATGTATTATACGCATCCCTAGCGACAACGTCGCAACGTTCTTTAACAATATAAAGCAATCATCTGTGTGGGCACTCGTACAGATTGAGTTCTAACAGCGAAGCTTAGTTTACTAAGTGGAGCAAACAAATTTAGAGTCTCAATTTCTTATGAGTGACTATATAGTCAATTTATACAGAATTCATTGAGCACGAAACTTCGGTTTCAAAAA
>NZ_PQBX01000016.1:0-484 GCF_002964625.1 Pseudoalteromonas sp. T1lg21 | reverse complement strand
CTTTTCCGTTCCAAATTTGAATGCATTTGTAATCAAAATCAATGTCCTTTACTCGCAATTGCACCGCTTCCATCACACGCAAACCACTTCCATACATTAACCCCGTGATTAAGTAATATCGCTTGGAAAGATGACTCATCAATTGCTTTACTTCATCAGGCGTCATCACTACAGGCAGCTTGGGTTGTCGATTACTTCGTGCAAAATTCAAGTTTAAAGAAAGCTCATTTTTGACAATATGTTTATATAAAAAAGCGAGCGCATTTAAAGCTGCACTTTGTGTTCTAGGTGACATATTACGTTTTAATACAATATGGTCTAAAAACGCTTTGACTTCTGCATCTCCCATTGAGCTTGGGTGACGTTTGTTGTGAAAGTGAATAAATTTTGCGATCCAACCTAAATAAGCATTAATTGTTCTTAATGAATACTGACGAGTGAGCATATAGTCTGCAATGTAGTTTAAATAAGGAGAGCGAGTTTT
>NZ_PQBX01000015.1:0-1248 GCF_002964625.1 Pseudoalteromonas sp. T1lg21 | reverse complement strand
TGATCTGACCCCGATAAAGTAGACACGGGGTTTAATTAAATTGTTCGTACTGCATGGGACTTTTATACCCTAGGGTGCCATGCCTTCTTACTGAGTTGTAGTATTTTTCAATATAAAAATACGTTTGTGTTGTCATTTCACTACGACTCAGTTCATTTAAGTTCTTTATCCACTCCTTTTTATACTGCGCGAAGAAGCTTTCTGAGCATGCGTTATCCCAGCAGTTCCCTTTTCTAGACATACTCACTGTGACACCTCTATTAGTTAACCACTTCACTGTTTCCTTTGCGACATACTGAGCTCCTTGATCTGAATGAAAGAGCAAGTTCGAACCATCAGGTTTGCGTGCTGACCATGCCTTTTTCAGTGTTTTAATAACTAACTCGGCGTTGTTTATCCGGCTTGTTACCCAGCCAACAACCTTACGAGAATACAAATCAAGGATGACGCATAAATACTGCCAACCATCTTTACAGCGTACTTGTGTGATGTCTGATACCCACACAGTATTTGCTGTCTTCACATTAAACTGACGTCGTAGTAAGTTACTCGCTTTGATTGTACCTTCTTTCTTCGCGCGGCTTGTATAGCGTCTCTTACCTGATTTTGAACGATAGCCAACGCTTTGTAATAGTCTCTGCACACGCCCTTTACTGCAATCAAAACCATGTGCTACCGCTGCCTCCCATAGTTTTCTATAGCCAGGGATACAGTGCTCCTGGTCGCTAATATGCTTTAGAAACTTAAGTAACGAACTGTTCTCTTTATGGCGTGTGCTAGGTAATTGCTTTAACCATTTATAATACCCAGCTGGCGACACAGATAACCAACTGCACAACTTCTTCACTGTGCGTTTGGCATCTGTGACCTTGTGGATATATTCGAACCTTATTCTTTTAGGCTGTCGAAGTAGACCTTCGCCTTTTTTAAAACGTCATTCTCCAACTGAGCATCTTCGAGTTGCTTCTCAAGCTTGCGAATTTGGCGTTCTAAATCTGTGTATGACTTGTCAGGGCCTTGGTTCTTTAATGGCTTTGCTGTTTTCTTCTTCGAGGTCATATGACTTCTCCAACTTGATAGCATGTCAGGATGAATTCCGTATTTATTCGCGACCATCTTAACTGTATCTGTGGTGTCTAACGACTCTTGAACGACTTTTATTTTAAATTCGAGCGAATGTTTGCGATATGGTTTTACTTTCATGGTTACTGGCTCCAAAAAGGTGTCTACTTTTATGGAGTCAGATCA
>NZ_PQBX01000014.1:0-461 GCF_002964625.1 Pseudoalteromonas sp. T1lg21 | reverse complement strand
GGGAACCTGGGGCTGGATCACCTCCTTATACGATTTAGAACTTATTTGTTCGTAGTGTCCACACAGATGATTGTTATTTAGCTAAACCGCATGGTTTATCTAATTAATATGCTCTTTAAAAATTTGGAAAGCTGATATTAAAATTCTTATAGATACTTGTATCTATAAAGAGTTTTCAAAAGTAAAAATACGGCTCTTAATCTCCCTTTAATAAGGCGCCAGTTGGCGCCTTATTTCTTTTTTAAAAAGGTATAAATCATGGCAAAGCAAACAGTTAAAAAAGTTAATTTCCGCGTTGACCGCGGTATTCGTATCAATGGTGAAAGTATTTATCCTGGCAAAGATAAAAAGAAACCAACGATTATCTCGATTCGTGAAACTCTGGCCAAGGAACTTGTGAATGCAAGTAAAGGCGAAATTGTAAATGATAAAGTCACCACTCAGGTGAAAGAGCCTTCATC
>NZ_PQBX01000013.1:0-380 GCF_002964625.1 Pseudoalteromonas sp. T1lg21 | reverse complement strand
TGTGAGAAGTCACCAAATAAGATTGAACCTGCATCCATTTGAGTACCAACGACACCTTGATAACCATTTACACGGTTATCATCACCCCACAAGAACTTAGCCGTGCCTGCTGCCTTTTCTGTGGTTTTTAAAGTGCCACGCATACTTGGGCGCATTAAGTAAGCCATGCTTTCTGAATCTGCATTTGCTTCTGCTACATCAGTTTCAAACTCAACAATTTTTGCCCAGTTAACGCCACCGGTTAAATCAACTGCGCCAATGCCTGCAGTGTTGATAATACCTGTTGGCTGATTCGCAGCACCGGTACCTTTAATACCAGCGCTATCTAATGCAAGCGCTAAACCTTCCATAATATCGTTACGAACCAACGCTTCGATATC
>NZ_PQBX01000080.1:0-131036 GCF_002964625.1 Pseudoalteromonas sp. T1lg21 | reverse complement strand
CTTAGTACAAGGCGATGTTGGCTCGGGTAAAACCTTAGTTGCAGCACTCAGTGCGCTCACAGCGATAAGCGAAGGTTACCAAGTGGCGCTAATGGCACCGACTGAAATTTTATCAGAGCAGCATGGCATTAACTTTAGCCAGTGGTTTAATCAACTAGGTATTGAAGTTGCTTGGTTAGGTGGCAAAAGTAAAGGCAAAGAGCGTACTGCAACCCTAGAGAAAATTGCCTCTGGGGAAGCACAAATGATTGTTGGCACCCATGCGTTATTCCAAGAGCAGGTTGAGTTTAACAATCTCGTTTTAATTATTATTGATGAGCAACATCGCTTTGGTGTTCATCAGCGCTTATCACTGCGCGAAAAAGGCCGCTTTGGTGACTGTTACCCGCACCAATTAGTGATGACGGCAACCCCTATTCCGCGAACCTTGGCAATGACAGCCTATGCAGATTTAGAAACCTCAGTGATTGACGAGTTACCACCCGGTAGAACGCCTATCACAACGGTGGCTATTCCTGATGCACGTCGAGACGAAATCATTCAACGTGTTAGAACAGCGTGCACTGAGCAAGGCCGTCAAGTGTATTGGGTTTGCACCTTGATTGATGAATCTGAAGTACTGCAATGCCAAGCCGCCGAGGATAGCGCTGAGCAATTAAAAACAGCACTGCCAGAGCTAAACGTTGGCTTAGTGCATGGCCGGATGAAAGCCGCAGAAAAACAAGCCATTATGAGTGAGTTTAAAGCGGGTAATATTCATGTACTCGTTGCCACAACCGTAATTGAAGTGGGTGTTGATGTGCCCAATGCCAGCCTTATTATCATTGAAAACCCTGAACGATTAGGGCTTGCTCAACTACACCAGCTGCGCGGCCGTGTTGGTCGTGGGGCAACGGCATCACATTGTGTTTTACTCTATCATGCGCCACTGTCAGCCACAGCGCAAAAACGTTTAGCTGTGCTGCGTGAAAGTAATGATGGTTTTGTGATTGCTGAGCGAGATCTTGAAATTCGTGGCCCTGGTGAAGTACTTGGCACCAAACAAACAGGCTTGGCTGAATTTAAAATCGCCGACCTAAACCGCGACAAACAAACACTGAATTATGTCAGACCCATTGCCTTCAAAATATTGAACGACTACCCAGCGCTTACCGATAAACTGATTCAGCGCTGGCTTGCTGGCAAATCAGACTACGCACAAGCTTAACCACTACTCAACGCGCGATCTGCTGTATAAATTTATTTTTAGAGAAATAAAAAAGCCCAGCTAATTAGCTGGGCCGACAAGTTAGGGAGTTATCCAAGGGTTGGATTAGAACTTGTATTCAATACCAACACCTAGGTAATCTTGGTCAACTTGATTATCTGTATCAAACGTTGAGTAGAAACCAAATACTTTAGTGTTTTTGCTAAGCTTGTGGTCAACACCTGCAGAAATAGCCGTTTTCTTATCGCCTTCATCAAAGTCGATTACTTGATACTGTACTTTGAAAGTATTGCTATTCATTTGGTAAGCAGCATTTACTAAGTAACCATCGGCCTCTGCGCTACCATCTACTTTCTCTTGTGTTTGGTACATAGCGCCTAGTTTAAAGTCACCTAGTTTACCTTGTACGGTTGCACGAACAATGTCGTAGCCTTTTACTTCGCTATCAGCTGCTACTGATGCGTAGATGTTGCTTTTCTTAAGACCTGCATCACCGTAAGTTACAGCTACAGAGTAACCGTTGTCTGCATCAACTGAGTCTTCAGCTACGTAAGTCGCTAGTACTTTGAAGCCGCTAAAATCGTTAGAAGCATAAGAAATTGTGTTACCTAAACGATTTTCACCTTTGAAACCATTTTTGATATCCGCTTCAAGGTCATTGAATAAATCAACTTTACCTTGAGATTGCTTCATAGCTGTATCGTTACGACCGATAACAACTTGACCAAAGCTGCCTTTAACACCAACATATTGGTTACGTGCAGTGATGTTGTCTTCGTTGTCGCCTTTTGAATCAGCGTCAGATACGTCAACACCAAACTCAAATTTATAAACCGCTTCTAAGCCTTCAGAAATTTTTTCTGAACCTTTTAAGCCAAAACGTGAGTTATTGCTTTTAATTTCAGTGAAAGACCCTTCGCCATCATCTGATGATTGAACAGTCACGTTTGCTTTACCATATACATCTACATCAGCTAATGCAGAAAAAGATAAACCACCAAATAAAGCTAGGAATAAGCTAGACTTTGCAAATTTCATGTCGTTTCCTCAATAATCGCAACAAAAAACACATGTTGTGTTTCAATGCGCGCAGTGTGACAGCGAAAAATGACAGAAAGATGACAATTGAAATAAAAGCGTCAATTTACCTTCATAAATTGTAATTAATTTTGAAATAAAAACGTAACTAACTGTTCCCGCATTAAATTTTTATGAAAGCTAGTTTAAATTTAATTTAAGCTTTTATTTGCAGTTCGGTTAATAGCGTTACTAACTTCTCTAATAAAGGCGTTTGTTCGTTATCTCTGTGGTACGCTACAAACACGTCTCGCGAGGTATGCGCTACATCTTTAACATGATAGAGGTCACCCGCTTTGAGTTGCTCTTCAACTAATAACTGAGGAATGAACGCACTGCCGCCACACTTCAAAATTAAATCAAGCGCAATACGACCCGTACTGGTTCTGAAATAAGGCGGTGCGTGGCCGTTGAATTCACGCGCATGCCAAAGTGAAAATGATGTGCCCCAATCAACATAGACATATTGATTATCAAAAAAGTTATCACTGTTAGCTGTTTCGAATGCACTCACCGGAATAATAGGTAACTCACAAATTCGCTCAACAACTAATTCGTCTACTTTAGGTGGATCGAATAGCACCGCTAAGTCTAATGTACGCTCTAATAATAAGCGGGTGCTTTCTTGTTGGGCTTTTACTTCTGCGACCAAAGAGACACCCGGCATAGCAGAAACAATATTTGTGATCCCAAACTGTAAAAAAGCATCCCAAATATTAGGTGTACCTGCTAAACTGATTTGCTTATGCATGTTATCAGCAAGAGCTACATCGACTTTTGCCCGCTGCATACCGGTTATGATCATTTGTGCGTGCGGCAGAAGTCGCTCACCCGGTGCCGTTAACTGAATGTTGTTACGCTGACGAATAAATAAGTTAACGCCTAAACCTTGCTCTAATTGTCGGATCCGAAAACTCACCGCAGACTGTGTAATATATAAATTTTCAGCTGCTTTACCGAAATGGCGAGTACGGACCACTTCGACAAAAGTCTTCAATAAATCGATATCCATTTTTTACCCTTACGATAAAAATAACTTGTTTAATAAAATCGGCAACTTGATCCATACTCCTGCAAGAAAATAGGGCATGAGGATAAAGCCATGAGCAATGACATTTCATCACTTCGTCAGGCATTTGCAAGCCAACGTCAATTTTATGATGATCAAAACTTCCCACGCGGTTTTGGTCGTAGTGGTCACTTCACTTTGCTAGAAGCCGACATTCTCGAACAGCATGGTGTTGTATTAAAGGGTTTATACAACAAAACCCTAGAACCACAAAATGAATTTCAAACTCAATTTGTGCAAGTTGTTACTGGTAACCTTGAAGCAACAAACGCAGTAGAGCGAGCTTGGATCAAATACCTAAAACAAACAACCTGTAAAACCAAGTTTCACACGTTATTTGGACGCTCACGTATCGCGAGCCCAACACCACAAAGTGTTGAATATTATTCTGAGTCAGACAGCCTATAACGATTTGCTTTTTTACCCTTTTAGGGTTAAAACTGGTAATAACTTTTGTTTCGCCAATAAGTTATTACAAGGCACGTTGTGACTCGAAGAATATTAATAATTGAAGATACGCCAACCATTGCGCGAGTGCAAAAACATATCGCGCAAAAAGTTGGCTATGAAGCTGATATCGCAGGTTCTTTAGCAGAAGCAAAAGAGCTAATTAGCAAGCACAGCTATTTTTGCGCCGTGGTTGACTTTATTCTTCCTGATGCACCAACCGGTGAAGCAGTGCCCTGCACGATTGCAGCTGACATTCCTACCATCGTAATGACCGGTAACCTTGACGAAACAACGCGTAACATCGTTGAGAAACACCCCATCATTGACTACATCACCAAAGAAAATAAACAAGCCTATCAATATTTAGAAAAGCAACTCGCTCGCTTACCTCGTAACGAGCAAATATTGGTATTGGTCGTCGATGATTCAGCGGCAACACGCCATCATATATGTAACTTATTAACTCGGCACAAATACCAAACTCTCGAAGCCGTTGATGGTATTGATGCTTTAAAAGTTCTAGCAGAAAACCCCAAAATTTCGGTGATCATCACTGACAATGAAATGCCAAATATGAATGGTGATGAGCTGTGTGTCGAAATTCGCCGTTTATACTCAAACGATGAAAAAGCCGTGATTGGTATTTCGGCTTACGATACCTTGCACCTTTCAACACGTTTTTTAAAATCAGGCGCAGACGATTACCTTCGAAAGCCATTTAACAATGAAGAGTTTTATTGTCGGCTTAGCCAAAACGTCGACATGCTTGAAAACATCAAGACTATTCGTTTACAAGCTAACACGGATTACCTTACCAAACTTCCCAACCGCCGCTATTTCTTTGGTGAAGCAAACAGCCAGTTAAAAGCCGCTAAATTGGCAAATACCTCAGTTTCGCTAGCCATGATTGATATTGACTACTTTAAATCGATTAATGATAACTATGGTCATGATGCCGGTGATGAAGTGCTTAAAGGCTTATCGCAATGTATGGCAAAGTATTTTGAAGAAAACTTAGTAGGCCGCTTTGGCGGTGAAGAATTTGCCGTGTATTTTGCTGATCAAGACGCCAATGAATCGTTGCAGCGTTTAGAAAAATTCCGCTTATTTGTTGAAAAACACAGCCCTGAGTTCAGTAAAGACCGTATTAAGTTTACGTTGTCGATTGGTTTTCATAATGGGCCTGTTTACAGTTTAGATGAACTAATAAAACAGGCCGATTTAAAGCTTTATCAAGCAAAAGAGTCAGGTCGAAACAAATTAGTAAACTAAGCCTATACAGGCTTAGTTACCGCCTCTAATTTCGCTTTGCGTTGCTTACGACTTTGACGGTACGAATCCCAACTGAATAATGCCAAAGCACTCCAAATACACGCAAACGTAACAACACGCTCAGCATCAAATACCTCACCGTAAAACGCCACCGCAAGCATAAACATTAAGCTTGGGCCAATGTACTGAAAAAAGCCTAATGTACTGTACTGAAGGCGTTTTGCTGCACCGGTAAAACATAACAGCGGTAAGGTCGTCACCACACCAGCACTAATGAGTAACACGTTAATATGCCAATCATTCGCGGTTAGATCAGTGCTTGCAGAAGGTGCCATCAACCACCAGTAAATAAGCGCAACGGGCAATAAAATAAGTGCTTCAAGCAATAACCCTGGCAATGATTCGATTGGTAACTTTTTACGTAGTAACCCATAAATAGCAAACGATCCTGCTAATGAGAAAGCAACCACAGGGAATGAACCAAAGCTCACTAGCTGTAGCAACACACCACAAAGCGCTAGACCAACCGCAACGCCTTGCCATTTACGCAGTCGCTCACCTAAAAACAACATACCAAGTAACACGTTTAGTAGTGGGTTGATGTAATACCCTAAACTAGCATCGAGCATGTGATTATTGTTCACTGCCCAAATAAATAAGCCCCAATTAAAGCCGAGTAAGCTTGCTGTGATCACCAGCATCAGTAACAATTTGGGTTGCCCAAGCACGACTCGAATACGTTGCCATTGATGACGAGCAGCAATAATAAGAAGTAAAAATAACACCGACCAAATAACACGGTGCATTAAGATTTCAAACGCAGATATCTGCTGTAAAAGCTTAAAGTAGATGGGTGCAAGACCCCACATAAAAAAGGCTAAACACGCGAAAATAACGCCTTTTCGCTGCTCAATGTTGGTAGGCATAAGTTTGGCTTTATAGTTTAAAAACGCTATTTTACGCCCCCTCTGCAGTGACGCAACCAAAACCCGCTAAATAAACCCATGTATTTACTTCTTAAAAGGGACTGCCATTGTTGCAAACTAACGCCTTGATATTAAGCACCTGTGAAACGCTGAATTCTGCATCTTGAGGTCGTTTGTGTATATTGCTAAAGACATCGCTATAAAAAACCACTAAAATGTTCGGCGATGAATACCAATACCGCAACGTCCAACACACCCATTCGATCACCACAAGCTGTACTCAAACAAGTGTTTGGTTACAAGGATTTTCGTGATGGCCAAGAAGCGATTATAGCCGCTGCGCTAGACGGACAAGACTCGCTTGTTCTTCTACCAACCGGTGGAGGCAAATCATTATGCTATCAAGTACCCGCTTTGATCCTCGATGGTGTAACTGTGGTTATCTCGCCGCTTATTTCTTTAATGCAAGACCAAGTTGCTCAACTAAGAGCACTCGGTGTACAAGCGGCGTACATCAATAACAGCCTGCCTTTTGAAGAGCAACAAGCTGTCTATCAGCAATTGCATTATGGGCAAATAAAGCTGTTATATGTAGCACCAGAAAAAGTACTGCAACACGAATTTTTAGAGCGCTTGAGCCACCTTAAGCTCGCACTTTTTGCGATTGATGAAGCCCACTGTGTGTCGCATTGGGGTCATGACTTTAGGCCACATTACTGTCGACTCAACGAGTTAAAGCAACGCTTTATGCATGTGCCTATGATGGCACTCACAGCAACAGCAGATAAAGCAACTCGTTACGATATAATTGAGCAGCTACAGCTTAACCATCCTTACGTGCACACTGGCAGCTTCGATAGACCGAACATTCGTTACACCATCGAAGAAAAATTTAAACCTATGGTGCAGCTACTTCGTTATTTAAAAGAACAGCAAAATCAAAGTGGTATTATCTATTGCACCAGCCGTAAACGGGTTGATGATGTCGCTGAAAAACTTGCTGACGCAGGGTTCAATGCTGCCGCCTACCATGCGGGTATGAGTAATGAACAACGACAGTTTGTGCAAACAGGCTTTGCCCGTGACGATATTCAAATTGTGGTTGCGACTGTGGCCTTTGGCATGGGAATTAATAAACCAAACGTACGTTTTTTGGTGCATTACGATATTCCAAAAAGTATCGAAGCCTATTACCAAGAAACCGGCCGTGCTGGTCGTGATGGCTTGGCAGCTGAAGCGATTATGTATTTTGATCCAGCAGACATAGGCCGCGTACGCCGCTTTTTTGAAGACATTGAAGACGAGCAACGTCGTCGTGTTGAAGAACAGCGCTTTAATGCCATGGCAAGCTTCGCCGAAGCACAAACATGCCGCAGACAAATCTTGCTCAATTATTTTAGTGAATATAAGCGCGAAACCTGTGGTAACTGTGATATTTGCTTAAACCCACCCACCAGCTTTGATGGCACGCTTGTCGCACAACAAGCCTTGTCGTGTGTGTATCGTGCTGAGCAACGTTTTGGGATTGGTTATATTGTTGAGTTACTGCGCGGCGCAAACACGAGCCGTATTCGTGATAACAATCACCACCAGCTCAGCACCTATGGCATAGGTAAAGAGCACAGTGTGGAATTCTGGCTAAGTATTTTAAGGCAGCTTATCCATCAAGGATTATTGAGCCAAGATATTACCCAAGGTTCATCATTACGCTTAACCGAAGCCGCCCGAGCGGTACTTAAAAGTGAATATGCACTGCAGCTTGCTGAGCCTCGCTTACAAGCTAAGCACGTTTACCAAGATAAACTCGCTCAGTTTAATTACGATAAAAAGCTGTTTGCGAAATTACGTGCCTTACGTAAAGAACTGGCCGATGCCGATGATGTACCACCTTATGTGGTATTCAATGATAAAACCCTTGCTGAAATGGCGCAGCTCATGCCAACCAACGACAGTGAGTTTTTAAAAGTGTCGGGTGTTGGCTTTACCAAACTTAACAAGTACGGCGCGCCGTTTTTAAACGCCATTCGCGACTACTTAGCCGCTAATTAGGACTGCTATGACTGAACTCGAATATGATGCCGAACATGCCATCATCCTTGTAATACCAAGCGAGCTTCCACACGACGAAGACTTTGAGCTTTGGGCGACGCTTTTCTTACACGCTCCAGCCATAACGACCGCCGATTTTGATGCCGGTGCTGATCGCCATCAATTACGCTTTCACTTTACAGATCATAGTTTTAATCTAAACTTTGAACATTACAGTGAAAGTATTTGGATTAATGCTGAGGGTATCGAAGCCAGTGCTGCATTACCGCAACTTCAACAATATTTGGTCGCGCAATTACAATAATAAGCTAGACTTTTTTCCACGCTTAGTATGTAGTAGTTGCATAGGACATACTCAACTAAGGGTGTAAATGGGATTTAAGCAGTCGCACTTTGCTACTAGGTTAATAATATTATTGCCAGTCTGCATGGCAGCTAATGTTCATGCAGAGCAGTTGTTTACTGACGATAATAATTATTGTCAAAACCAACGCACGCTTAAATCACAAGATAATAACCTACGCCGCCAGCTCGATGCCGATAATCCCCTGCCCGATGCCGCTAATAACCGCAAAATAGCCACTATTGAACTTGAACAACTTAACGTCTTTAACACTGAGCTTGAAGAAGAGAATAACTTTTTGTTCCGCTTTGCTAATCGCGCTCATATGACCACTGAGCCAGAGGTAATACACAGCGTTTTATTGTTTCAAGAAGGTGACATTTATAGTCCACGTAAATTACTTGAGTCAGAACGATTACTGCGTAAACAAGGCTACTTATATGATGCGCGTATCAACGCAAAGCTCGATTGTGATGGCAACGTACATGTAAAAGTCATTACGCGCGATTTGTGGACCTTATTACCTGAAATCAGCTTTAGCCGCAGTGGTGGTAAGAATGAGTCGAGTATCGGATTTCGCGAATCTAACTTTTTAGGTTGGGGTAAACGGGTGTCGTTTACCCGTACTCGAGATGCAGACCGCACAGGTTACCTGTTTGTGTATGATGACCCGCATATATTCTCTAGCCGCTATCAAGGCCGCTTAGAATATTCTGACAACGATGATGGCAAACGTCATTATATTGATGTTAGCTACCCGTTTTTCTCGATTGATACGCCCTACAGTTATGGCGCAACGAGTTACTCAGATCAGCGCCGAGAATCACTTTACTATCGCGGCGATGTAGTTAGCGAGTTTGAGCAAAAAACCTTATTAAACCGCGCTTACTTCGGTCACTCATCACAACTTGGTAATAATTGGACCCAGCGTATTAAGCTTGGCATCGAAAACCGCGAAGAAACCTTTAAAGAGACACCATTCACGCGCTTCCCCATCGCTGAAGATAGAACGCTAAGTTACCCTTATGTTAGTGGCCAGTGGTTTGAAGATCATTACGTTAAAGTCAGAAACTTTGATAGCATCTACCGTACAGAAGATTTAAACCTCGGTTGGAATATCCATGCCTTACTCGGTTATTCAAGCAAAGATTTTAGTGACGATGCCAGCCGTACTATTTATTCGTTATCTTTATCAAAAGCACATTACTCTGGAGACAACCAGTTATGGCGCTTTAAGGCAGACCTTGATGGCTACTGGAATGAAGAAATCGATGATGTCGAAAACCTATTTGCTAGCACACAGCTACAGTATTACCTCAATACCACACTAAGACAAAGCTGGTACGCTAAAGTACGGCTTGAGTATGCTGAAAACCTCACTGCTGATAAACAACTCACTATTGGTGGTGAGAATGGTCTACGTGGTTACCCGCTTGACTACCAAGTAGGCGACCGTAGCTTTTTAGTGACCTTAGAGAAACGCTACTACTGGGAATATGACTTACTGCAATTGTTCAAAGTCGGTGGTGCCGCGTTTTATGATATTGGTAGAGCTTGGTATAACGACAAAGATAACGGTGCCAATGGTAACGTACTACAAAATGTGGGTGTAGGCCTTCGCTTAGCGCCAAGCCGCGCCAATGCCGGTACAGTTATTCACCTAGATATTGCAGCACCCATTAACAAACAAGATGACGATATTGACTCTGTGCAATGGCTGGTAACGGTTAAAAATACCTTTTAGATAGTGTTATTCTGTGCCTAAGACGCTAAAATCGATACGTAAAATATTAACTTAGGAACCCTTTTGGACTTCGCCGAATTCTTTAACGAGCAATACCACTTAATCGTGACTATTATCGCGATTTTGCTTTACCCGCTGCTTCGTAAAACTACCAAAAAACTGCTATTAAAAGCAATTAAAGGCAAAGCGGATCCACATCGTGAATACCGCGCTGAGCTGTTACTCAATATCATTCTTGCCATTGTTATGCTGTGTTTAGTGCTGGTTTTTTGGGGTATTGAGCTACGAGGATTATTAGTACTTGGCTCGTCCATTTTTGCCATGCTGGGTGTCGCGCTTTTTGCTGCTTGGTCGTTGCTGAGTAACCTAACAGCCTTCTTGCTAATGTTTATTCAAAACGACTGCCGCGTTGGTTTTTGGGTGAGAGTAATTGACGGTGCAAACTTCTTAGAAGGCCGCATTATAGAAATGGGCTTGATGAACGTCGTGCTTGAGCATGTTGATGGCCACAAGGTCATTTACCCAAACAACATCTTTGTTACCCGCCCTGTAATGGTGTTAAAGAACCCACCAACAGCGACTAAAGCGCCAACCATAAAGCGCATTTTAGGTCCAAAAAAATAGCCGCTTAAAATTAACGCAAAGAGCAGTTAAAAGGGTGTTTTTTTCTGCTCCCATAGGCGATTAATATAAAACTAAATAAAATGACTAAAGGGTGAAATAACACAATGTGAACAACACTTTGCTCTGTAAAAAAGCCGTGCGTAAGTGAAATAACAAGCGTTAATAAACCTGTGTAAAATAGAAATATTTTCATCTTTGATCTGTTCGTTAATCGACAACTATTAAGTAAGTAAAAAAAGTATAAACCTTGTACTTACTCTAAGGTCAAGTAATAGATCAGGAGGAGCGGATACAAAAAAGCCAAACAGATAGTTTGGCTTTTTTAATAACACAAGATGGTACTAGTTATTTAAATCTGCGGTTTTTAACTCGTCTTCAATATCGCTTATTTCATCAATAAAGTTTTCAAGTTGCTGCTCTACAATACTATTTGCATGAGCAAAGTAAGCAAGATGGAATACAGCATCCCCCTCGTTTACAAGCGGCATGGTTTGTTGACCAATCACAATACCACTGCGCGGCGCGAGTAGTTCAAGCTCAGCATCGCCAAGCGGGCTGCTAATATAAGCTAAAACCTGCCCTTTCATCACTCGCTCACCCAGTGATACTTGTGCACGAACAATGCCGTCAACTTCGGCACGTATCCAGCTCGTCGAGCTTGCAATCACTGGCTCTGGCAGTTTCTTAGCGCGCTTACCACGCACCATTTTTAAATGACGCATGACATAATCAACACCTTGCACACCTGCAGCAATCGCAATTGGGTCAAAGCGAAGCGCTTCACCCGCTTCATAAGTAATCACTGGAATACCTAAGTTAGCCGCTTCACTGCGTAATGAACCATTACGAAGTGACGCATCAATCACCGCTGGAGTACCAAACGCTTTCGCCATGGCTGCTGTTGCAGGGTCGCTCAAATTAGCACGAATTTGCGGCAAGTTCGTACGGTGAATTGCACCAGTGTGTAAATCAATAATGTGCGTACAATGCACTGCAACTTGCGAGAAAAAGGCATTGGCCATACGCCCAGCTAATGAACCACGGGTTGAACCCGGAAAACTACGGTTCATATCACGTCGGTCAGGTAAGTAGCGTGACTTATGAATAAAACCAAACACATTCACAATCGGCACCGCAATAATAGTACCGCGCAATTGCTCTGGCTCGATTTTAGCCAGCAATTGCCTAACAACCTCAACACCATTGAGCTCGTCACCATGAATTGCAGCACACACCATTAATACAGGTCCTTGCTGCACACCATTTACCACTTCAATAGGAATATTCAACGGCGAGTGGGTATAAAGCTTGGCAGCTTCAATCGCAAATGTCTTACGTTCACCAACTCCCACCGTATCACCTAAAATTGAAAACGATGTATTTTTCTTAACCTTAGCCACGCACTGTTCCTTTTAATAGAGCGCTTATACCAAAAGGCCTAGCCTTTACCACGCGTTGCTGTTCTTTTTGATGCCGCTGTTTTTTCAATAAACTCAACGATCATGCCAGCAATATCTTTACCAGTTGCCACTTCAATACCTTCTAGGCCTGGTGATGAGTTAACTTCCATCACCAATGGACCACGTGCAGAGCGAAGTAAATCAACACCTGCCACGTTTAAGCCCATTGCTTTAGCAGCTGCAACCGCCGTTCTTCTTTCTTCAGGAGTAATACGAACCAACGTCGCGCTACCACCACGGTGTAAGTTAGAGCGGAATTCACCTTCTTGCGCTTGACGCTTCATAGCAGCAATTACTTTGTCACCTAAAACGAAACAACGAATGTCTGCACCACCGGCTTCTTTGATGTACTCTTGCACCATGATATTCGCTTTTAAACCCATAAACGCTTCAATTACGCTTTCTGCTGCTTTACGTGTTTCCGCTAATACCACACCGATACCTTGCGTACCTTCAAGTAGTTTAATAACGACTGGCGTGCCGCCTACCATGCTTAATAAGTCTTTAACGTCATCAGGCTTACTCGCAAAGCCTGTCACTGGCATACCTACGCCTTTACGTGACAATAATTGTAATGAACGTAACTTGTCACGAGAGCGGCTAATAGCGACCGATTCATTCACTGGGAATACACCCATCATTTCAAACTGACGTAAAACCGCACAGCCATAGAAAGTCACCGACGAACCGATGCGCGGTACGATGGCATCAAAATCTTTTAAATTTTCACCGCGGTAGTGAATTTCTGGTTGCTCTGAGTTGATGTTCATATAACAACGAAGTGCATCAATTACTTTCACTTCGTGGCCACGTTGCTCTGCAGCTTCGATTAAGCGACGTGTTGAATATAAATTTTGGTTGCGAGATAAAATACCAAGTTTCATAGTTAAAAACCTTAACTGATAAACTCACACACGTAGCAACGTGTGAAAGTCTTTTTCCTATAATAAATGAGATAAAGCCGGGTCAACGACTATGCGATTTTCCATTGCTGTACGCCCTAACAACATTCTAAACTTCATTGTTGAACGGTTACTTAAAGTTACCCTTACAGGCCAGCTTTGGTCACCTGCGACTAATTTTGTTTCGATAAAGTAGCGAAGTTCACGCTGACCGCTTGAACTGGTCACGTATTTACGCTCAACCACTTTGGCACGGCACTCTACCGTTGTTTCTACATCTTCTTGCAGAGGATGGGTAGTAAATTTCACCCATGTTTCGCCATTTTCTGAAAATTCCTCAATGTCAAAAGCATGAATGCATGAAGTTCTTGCCCCAGTATCAACTTTTGCTTTGATTTTTTCTATTCCCAGTTCAGGCAGGCCAAGCCATTCTCGCCAGCCAACAATAATTTTTGCGCTCATTAATGTGCCCTCTTTAAAAAAGTGTCTTATACGCTACAGAGCTAGAAACACCAACGAAAATAATTTATCCCCTCGATAAATCGATTTAATTGACGTAGGCTAAACTATAATCAACTATATCGCACTATTTGTAAAACGAGAGTTCAATATGATCAATGGGTTACTTCATGTCTTAATTTTAGACGAACAAGGCGGCGCACGTGCTATAGAAAATAGTACTGAGCTGCAAAATTGGCAACCTGAGCACGGTAAACTTTGGGTGCACATGGATTACAGCCAAGCTGAAGCCGTTGCATGGCTTGAGCAAAGTAACTTATTAACTGATTACGAGCTTGAATCTCTGATTGCCGATGAAACACGTCCGCGTCTGACCAAGGTCACTAATGGTAACATGCTGTTTTTACGAGGTGTAAACCTAAATCCAGCACAAAGCCCTGAAGACATGGTCTCGTTGCGTTTATTCATCAATGAAAACATTCTGATCACAACACGTAAGCGCCGTTTGCTATCCGTGCAGGATGTTGTTGAATCATTTGATGGCAGCAATGGTCCTTGCTCAATCTCTGAATTAGTATGCCAATTGGCACAAAACCTAACCTCACGTATGCAAGCTGTTATCGACAGTTTAGATGACACACTCGATGGTTTTGAAGATGAAATTGACGAGCCAAACAAAGGCTTTGATCATCAATCATTAGCGCAAATTCGCCGCCAAACAATCGCATTAAAACGTTATTTAAGACCACAGAAAGAAGCCCTTATCACTTTATTAAACAATAAATATAAGTGGTTAGATGAAGACGATAAAGCACGCCTAAACGAAACAACCAATATGTTGATCCGTTACTTAGAAGAGCTAGATAGCTCAATTGAACGCGCGCAAATTATTCAACAAGCGATTACTAGCCAAGTGTCTGAGCAACTAAACCAGCGCATGTATGTGATGTCGGTGGTTGCTGCACTGTTTTTACCACTTGGCTTTTTAACTGGCTTACTAGGTGTAAACGTAGGCGGTATTCCGGGCACTGAAAGCCCTTACGCATTTAGCTTATTTATTATTTTCTTGGTGGTGCTCACCGTTGGGATTGGCATTTACTTTAAAAATAAGAAGTGGCTATAACTCGACAACCTTTTTAATTAAATCAAGGCGGACGGCATGTTCGCCTTTTTTTGTTGCCAAAATCAGGTGCTCACCATCGGGGTTCAGTATCTTCAAGGTCTCTGCCTTACCTTCTAACTGTTCACCAGAGTCTAAGGAAATGCGTAAAAAGGAGTTATGCATGCACCATAATTCGTATTTATCGTAGTCACCACAGGCGATGGGTTGATAAGTCATTGGCTTTTTGAGATTGCTAAAGGAATAAATCGAGCTTAGAAGATATTAACGTGAAGAGCAAATGGCGCTCTCGGCAGGGATCGAACCTGCAACTTAGCCTCCGGAGGGCCACGTGATATCCATTTCACCACGAGAGCACATTTGTCGTCATCAATACTGACTCGCGATATCAGCATGACAACCCGGCAATGATAATGGCATCTTGCACTAAATGCTAGCGTCGAGGCCTTTATATGCGCACAAATTCAGCAATTTGCATTAAAATGCTTCACATTAGTGCAGAACCAATGTATTAACGTATACTTAATAAAATTAATAACAAGGTGGCAGTCATTGCCATGTAAGGGGAATTTGATCATGAGTTTAATGTCTACAGAGCAAGTCGCGGAGTTTTTAGGTGTAAAAGTCGAACGCGTAAAACGACTCGCTCGCGAACATTTACTGATCTCGAAATCACAAGATGACAAAGGTGAGCCTTTGTTTGATCCAGAAGACGTAAAAAAATATAAAGAACTTGCCGAACGAATTGGCGGTCTTTAATTTTTAACTTTTTCTATAAAGTGGTTAAGCTGTGTAAGCAGTGGCGCCACTTTATCCATTGCACCACGTTGTTCGTACCAACAAATACATAAAAGTAAAAACAGCGCATGAAACGCTGCGAGCTTTTCAACTGATAAGTTAAATTCGTGATGTTCGCACACTAATGCTTGATAGCGTTCAAGCAACACTAGTTGCTGCTCATCATTTAACGCAAAGCTCACCACCAGCGCAGCTAAGTCGAAGTAAACATCGTTACTTTTGGCATATTCAAAGTCGATTAAAAACATACCCGTCTCATTCACAATGATATTTTCTTTCACTAAATCATTATGACAAAAACCCATGTCTTTAGGCGCTGAAGCAATATAAGCCAGAGACTGCTTAATTAGCTCAGCATGTTGCTGATAACGCGCTGTTTGCTGGTAGTAGTTAATTTCGTAGGCAATATCCATCGGCTCGGTTAACACAGGATAACGATGTAAATTAACTAAGTCGGGCAATAAGCTACTACAAAAATCACCGCTGGCAATACTGCCTGCCACGTATTCGAAAATAGCCGTATCGGTTGCTTGCTCTAACCAAAGTGGGGCTGGGCAGCAGCTTTGCTTTGCAAAATGCGCTTGCGCTGCAAGGCCTATCGCCGGCCAGTGGTCGCGATAGTGCTTAACCAGAAAATCTTGGCTTGCTGTTTTAACTAGGTAGTTATCATTGCTTAGCCCCTCAACCAGCGGGCTGATTGAAGTAATAACTAAACGTGAGTTGAAGCGCGTAAAGAGCGCGTGAATTTGTTGCTCTGTCTTCATCTATAGCTGTGCAAGCGGCTTAGCCTGATGCTGCTCGTATTCTTCATACCAAGTTTTAAAGCCCCACGCGGCCATAATGGTGTAAAACACGAAAAGTACTAAGGTTGGGTAATACCCTTTTTCAAAGTATAGATACATAGAAGCTGCATCAATTACAATCCAGTACAACCAGTTTTCCAGCACCTTCTTGGCAACAAGGTAGGTTGTCACCACTGCAAAACAGGTGGTAAAACTATCTAAATAAGCAAAATCGGCGTGAGTGTAATTGGTCATCACAAATCCAATGGCAACTGAGGCCAGTGAGGTGGCAAGCAAAATCACCGCATGACGCTTTAACGACCATGAAATAATGGGCAGATGATCTTTATTGTTCATTCCCCTGCGCCAAACCACCCAACCATATACCGCCATATACATGTAGTAAAAATTAAGGAGCGACTCCATCAACAGTGCGCCATTCCAGTACATTACGGTATAAATAAAGGTGCTCACAAACGCGGCAGGCCAACACCATAAGCTTTCTTTAATCGCTAACAGTAAATACGCCATCGACAATGCAACGGCAATGTATTCCCAATGCGACATGGCAGTAAAGCCTGAGAAGGTTTCGCTCAAAAATTCCATAACACGCGCTACTTTAGAGATTAGTCTTCGCTAGGCGACAAGTCACCATGTAAGAACTTACAAACAAAAATAGCTTTACCAAACTCTTCATAAGAACGTTTGATTTCAGTATTAAGTACAGACATCACTAAATCATAGTCACCAAAAATCTGAGTAGATAAGGTATTGGTGATCACTTTAAGCCCTTCGTAACTGTTTACACGGTCAATAAAGCCCTTGATAAACGGAATGTAGTCTTGATGTAGTGGGTACTTACTGATCTCTACTGAAAGTTTCATTATGAGTTACCGAGTCTTTGAAAAGTATTGCATTGTAACCCGCTTGTACTAACAAGTCATGGCTATGACTATTTTTTAGTGTAAAATCAGCCCCGATAAACATTGAGGATTCATTATGGCACGCCGCATCACTTACAAATTTAAAAACCAGCCTCGCGAAATCAATTTTGCAAAAGATAAATACCGCGATATGTACCATGCAATCGCAGCGGCTGAAGGCATTGATTTAACGAATTATTTAAAGATGGAACAGCAAGTCGAAATGACTTCAAAAGGCTCTGCGGCAGTACGTAACTTTCGTGATCAAGAATTCGCACGAATGGGATTCAGTGACGTGTATTTTATTAAAGAGTAACAAAGTTACTCTTGATACTCGTAACTTACGCGTGGGGTGATATTACACAGTAACTCGTACGGAATGGTTGTTGCGCACTGGGCAATCTCTTCAACGGGAAGCTCTGGCCCCCACATGATCACCTCGTCACCAACCTTGATGTTGTCGCGGTTATCACCAATATCCACCGTGATCATATCCATCGCTACACTGCCAACAATACCATAGCGTTGTGATTTGATAACCACAGGTGTGCCCTGCTCGGCATGGCGTGGATAACCATCCCCATAGCCCATCGCAACCACTGCAAGCTTAGTCGGTTTATCGCTATGCCAACGCCCACCATAGCCAACACACTGTTCAGCATCGACATCGCGTATTGCGATAACACGCGTTTTTAAACGCATAACAGGTTCTAAGCCATGTTGTTGACCAACACCGTTGAGCATAGGCGATACACCATACAGCATCAATCCTGGGCGCACCCACTCACCATGACCTTTTGGCCAGGCAATAATGCCAGCAGAGTTTGCAAGGCAATGTTGCTCTGTCTTGTCACTCGCTAGTGAGTCAAATAAGGCTATTTGCTGGGCTGTTTTTTCATCATTGATGTCGTCGGCGCACGAGAAATGCGTCATTAACTTAATGTCATCACGGGCATTTGGGCTTGCTTTTAAGCGATTGTAGAAAGACTCGAATTGCGAAGGAGCAATACCCAGTCGATGCATACCCGTATTCACTTTTAACCAGCATGCAATTGGTGCATCAAGGCTTGTGTTTTCAAGCGTTGTCAGCTGATTTTCATCGTGAATAATGGTTTGAAAGTTATTGGCAAGCAAGATCGGTAAATCGTCTTGATGAAAAAAGCCTTCAAGCAACACAATCGGTTTTGTCAGTCCGCCAGCACGCAGTGCTAATGCTTCGTCAATACGTGCAACCGCAAAAGCGTCGGCATCATTTAAGTATTGGGCAATTTTTACTAAGCCATGGCCATAGGCGTTGGCTTTTAGCACCGCCATAACTTTACAACCAGGCGCAAAGCGTTTCACTTGCGCTAAATTATGAGCGAGTGCTTGTAGGTTGATTTCGGCAATGGCTAAGCGCATTAGTATTCGTCGTCTATCGCTGGGCCCGCGTAGTTATCAAAACGCGAGAATTGACCTTGGAACGTTAAGCGTACTTTACCGATTGGACCGTTACGCTGTTTACCAATGATGATTTCGGCCACGCCTTTTTCTGTACTGTCTTCGTTATACACTTCATCACGGTAAATAAACATGATTAAGTCGGCATCCTGCTCGATTGAGCCTGATTCACGTAAGTCGGAGTTGATTGGGCGTTTATCAGCACGTTGCTCTAGGGTACGGTTAAGCTGCGATAGTGCAATAACTGGACACTGCAGCTCTTTTGCCAGTGCTTTTAATGAACGAGATATTTCAGCAATCTCTAATGTACGGTTATCTGATAAGCTTGGCACACGCATTAACTGCAAGTAGTCAACCATGATCATACTAATACCGCCATGGTCGCGGGCAATACGACGTGCACGCGAGCGCACATCCGTTGGTGTTAGGCCTGATGCATCATCCACATACATTTTACCTTTTTCCATCAACAAGCCCATGGTTGACGACAGACGTGCCCAATCATCATCATCAAGCTGACCGGTACGCACCTTAGTTTGGTTAATACGACCTAGTGATGCCAGCATCCTCATCATGATTTGCTCTGAAGGCATCTCTAGTGAGTAAATGAGTACTGGCTTATCTTGTGTCATAGCTGCGTGTTCGGCTAAGTTCATCGCAAAGGTCGTTTTACCCATCGATGGACGTGCCGCCACAATGATAAGGTCAGAAGGCTGCATACCCGCCGTCATTTTATCCAGATCGGTATAACCCGTACTTACGCCGGTCACACCATCTTGCGGCGACTGGTAAAGCTCTTCAATCTTATCAACGGTTTTTTCTAAGATACTGTGTAAGCTTTGTGGACCTTCAGTGCTTTTACTGCGCTGCTCTGCAATTTTAAATACTTTACTTTCAGCAAAGTCGAGCAGGTCATGGCTGGTACGCCCTTCTGGGCTAAAACCAGCTTCTGCAATTTCGTTCGCAACACCAATCATTTCTCGAATAACAGCGCGCTCTCGTACGATATTCGCGTAAGCATCAATGTTCGCCGCACTTGGTGTGTTTTTGGCAATTTCAGCAAGGTAAGCAAAGCCACCAACACTACTTAACTGATTGTTTTTCTCTAAGCTCTCAGAAATAGTGATCAAATCGATTGGATCGCCACTTTCAGCAAGGCTCACCATTGCTTCAAAAATTAGCTTGTGGGTGCGGGTATAAAAATCCTGTGCAACCACTAACTCAGCAACACGGTCAAACGCTTGATTATCAAGCATTAAACCACCTAAAACAGATTGCTCAGCTTCAATTGAATGGGGAGGAACTTTTAACGTGTCGACTTGCTTATCTGGTTTGGCCATAACTTCACAAAACTTAAATTGAATGGCTCTATTCTATCGACTTGCTAAGGCTGTGCAAATAGTTAATACCAATCGACTTAAATATTTGGTCATTCTAGCGTGCTAAATAAAGCGCTAACTGCGTTAGAAATGTCTAAAGTAGAGTAACTACATGTCAAAATTTCTGCCTTGTTATCACTTCATTTATCTGTCGCTATTTAAGACCAACAACTTAACACGATTGGTATAAGCGGGAAGTCTTCCCGCTTTATTGTAATTGAGTGAAATATTGTAATTGAGTGAACTGTAATCGTTATTTCTGTTTACGAAGTTCAATGCGTCCGCTAATGGTATCCATTTCGATATCAGCATCCCCACCGTTAATACTAAATTCTAAGTCGCTAGATGGGCCGTATTTCGCCTTCGTTGCTTTGTCATCGCTTAGCTCATTAACGATTTTGCCGTTAGCATGAGCTTCAATTTCAAACTTTGCCGATACATCAGCTGGGAAGTAAAACTCGGCGTCACCACTGACTGATTCAAAACGAATATTAGCATCTTCAATCAGCTTACTGATGTGAACTTCAGCTTCACCGTTAACGGTATTGATACGTAGTTTTTTAATTGCATCAAAAGCAAAGTCGATATCACCGTTTACGTTTTCAAGGCGCACATCTTGCGCTTTGGTCTTTGACTTAATGTCGCCATTCACCGCGGTAAAGCGTAAAGCACCTTGCGAGTTCTTATCGTTAATTTCACCATTGACTGTTTCAAAGCGAATATCACCGTTCAGGTCGTGGGCATTCACATCACCATTGACCGTTTCAAAACTCATGTTACCGCTAATATTTTGCACTGTGATATCACCGTTAACGGTATCGATCTCTGCGCCGGCTTCAAGCTCTTTGGCACTAACCGTGACATTCACCCCAGCAAATTCAAGCTCACTGCTTTTTGGCATATAAATGGTTAAGCGAGAGCCATCACCACTATTCCAGCCACCTAAGTTGCGCGGCATTTTTACGATAAATTCAACACGGCTGCCTTCAACCTCTAAACGATAGCCTTGTGCTTTATCGTCAAGCTCACCTTCGATTTTAAGTAGTGGTTTATCCCACCCTTCAATGCGAACATCACCACGTTGGTTTTCAATAAAAATGCGTTTATTTGCAGGTACATCAATTTGTTCATTAATGGTTTGTCCTGCCATTGCCATCAGTGGCAGTAATCCTAAAGTTAAGGCTAGTAATTTCATAATTGTCACTCCTAAATCGTTTGCCACTTCGGTGCATGCACCTTGTTAATTAAGTCCAGTTGTTGCTGATAAATCTGCGATAGCATTTGTAATAAAGCCGGGTTTTCAGGTTCATTCTCAAGTGCTTGCTTAATGGCACTTTCGGCTTCTTCTAACTCTTTTAGTTGTTGCTGCCAGTTATCGGTTAACGCAGGTTGATTTTGATACTGCACCAACAAACCTTGCTTTTGCTTGGTAAAATAATCGCTCATTGCCATCATACTGTTTGACTCGCCTTGGCCAACAAAAAGCTGTACGGTCAAAAGTGCTGCTATACAACAAGCGGCGATAGCTGCGAGTTTATTCCAACCATGCGTTGGCTTATCAGCTTGCTGTGTTTGCCCTGTTGCAATTGCTCGCTCAATCCCCGGCCAAAGATCTTTATCAGGGCTAATATCTTGCTGCTGGTTAAGCGAGTCATTTAAAAATTGTTCAAATTCTGGCTTACTCATTTTCATACCACTCTTTTAATAACTGCCTTGCACGGTGAAATTGCGATTTACTAGAACCGACCGCCATATCAAGCATGCTTGCTATCTCTTCATGGCGATAACCTTCAATGGCATGGAGCACAAACACCATACGTGCTCGCTCAGGTAGTCTCAGTACTAATTTATCGAGGCCGTTAAAGCCGTCACAATCTGCTGCGCTTTGCTCATCCATACCGCTTTGTTCAAAACTCACTACTTTTTGAAACCAGCTTTTATGTTTGCGAATGTAGCTAATCGCAATATTGCTGGTAACACTGTGTAACCAAGTCGAAAATTGTGAGCGTCCATCAAAGTTCGCGATTTTGTGCCACAACTGTACAAACACTTCTTGTGTTGCATCTTCGGCGTGCTCTTTGTCTGCAAGTAATCGCAAACAAAGGCTATAAACCCGCTTCACATGCAACTCATAAAGTGTTGCATAGGCTGCTTGATCACCGCTTTTTACGCGCTCTATCAAGGCATGCTCACTTTGCTGGGCGAACGCTTGTTCTGCATCTATCAACATCCTGGATGTTGTCCTTTATGATTATTGTTGTGAATTTAGTGTATTAGACGTAAGGAGGGATTCAAAAGGTTTAAATGAAATTAATTTTTTTTGTGTAAGCTACAAATAATTGAGCTTACACAATTTTATTTGGGGATTTGCGTTATTCGGCAGGGGATGCGTCGCTTTCTTCTTCAGTTGTTTCTGCAGTTTTGTAGCTCCAACCTAAAAATACGATACGTGCCGAAGAAGCAGGCGTGCCGCCATTTTGTACTTGTAGTAAACCCGCATCATAATGAGCACCACTGCCCCCTGTTGCGGTAATTGTTGAGCCACGTACACTACCAAACAGCTCACCACTGCCCGATAGTTTCACCGTTGTCAGAGGTGCATAAATAGCTGCATATAAATTCGCAGCACCACTAAACTGCACCCCATTCACACCATTAAATGATGAGTAGAATGATAACGACGGATGACCACTGGTGGTTAAGCCTTCTTGCTCAGTAATAACTTTTGCGCCTGCGCCAATATTAACTTTTCCGGTTAATAACACCGTTAAGCTACTGTCTTTTTTAATTGTTAGGCTGGTATCCCCTTCCATCGAAAAGTCGCCATCAATCAGTAAAATAACATCACCACCAGAGACCTCCATTTTGCCGTCACTGGTCATCTTGAGTCTATCAAGTGCAAAAATATACTCTTTACTGTTACTGCCATTGGCTTGGTTTTGCGCTTTAGAGTTAAACAAGAAAACATCGGCAAGGCTTGGCAAAATTACTTGGCTACCACCGCTACTAAAAAAGCCCTTTTCAGTATTAAGTTTAAATTGTTGCGTAGGACCAATCGAAACAGAACTATAACTGCTCACTTGGTCTGTGATGTCTGTCATTTTCTCTGGCAAAATTAACGGGTCGCAACTGGTATCTGGGTTTGTAGGGTCATAATCGGGTGCTGTTGGGTCAGCAACAGTAATCGGTTCAACATTCGGGTTTACATTAAACTTACTATCACTGTAGTGCACACCATCTTGTTGATTATTGTAGGTATCTTTAAAATCGCCAGAGCCACCATACATAATATCCAGCGCTTCGCCTTGGCTATTCGTAATGAATGTTGACCACTGCATTTTCGCATCCCCATTGGCTCGCACCACACCAGAAACTGTGCCGCCACGATGGGTATAATAACCTCGGGTATAGACATTACCGTCTACACGTAAACCGCTGCCAGGAGAGATATAAACACCGGTATTTGAATGGATATTACCAATAATTGGTGATGAACCATTTAAGTAGATAACCCCGGTCGCTTTTACATCCCCCTTAATCGGTGAATGACCTGATAGCACCACGTCTGAGTCGCCAGCAATCGTTGAAACATCACCATCATTCGACTTAGTTTCTTCGTACGTGCCTTTGCTAGAATCGTAGCTATCGATACTACCACTCCCCGACAGATTAACCCCTTTACAGCCCACCATCGCATTAGTGAAAATCGAGCTGCCTTTCGCGCCTTGTACAGCAAAACGGGCGACTAAATTACTTTGTGCATCACCATCAAATCGTTGACCAAGGCTTGCAATTTCAAGCTCACCAGCAGCATTCTTACTTAAACTGGCATTAAAAATGGCATCATCAGCAATCACACCTGAGCCCGATGCATTACTGGTTTTACTGATCAAATCTTCAACCGCTAATACACCTTCCTCATTCAAGGTTTGTTGTAATAACTTAGCTTGTTCAAACACACCTTTTTCAGCCATTAAGCGACTGTTTAATTTCTTTTGAAAGTTACCACTTAAGCGCTCTTGAACAATGTTTTCACGCAGCGAACTTAGCACCACGATGCTGGCCATACTGGTCAAGATCAACACTGTTATTAGGGTAAAACCACCTTGCTTGTTAGACACCGCCAGCTCCGTATGCTTTGACTAATATTGCATTGGTTAAGGCAATATCAATGTTAATACCATTACCAAACTGCGCAGGTAAGTCATTTGGCTTCACACTCACAGTGACAAGTTCACCAGCGATACTAAAACTCAGCGTTTCGATACCTGTGAGTAACCGCTCTGAGGCAGCACCATCAAGTGAACACATTAAGTTACTGCCATTTAAGCTATAGACCTCAACCACCTGCGCTGTTGTTGCAGAGCCATCACAAGCAATCACCCCGCTAGGTTGAGTAATGGTAATCGTGCTTTTATCTGCACTGATGGTCGGTGTTAGTTGTGTTTGCTTAATGCTGCGGTTGAATACTTTGCTGGTATAACGGATCACTTCTTGCGCGTTTTCAAGCTCTTTACTCACTTCAATCGTGCTTTTAATCGCTGAGTACGACAAGCTCACTCCCGCTAATAAAAAAGCCCCGGCTGCCAATGCCACCATCAGTTCAACTAAGGTAAAACCCTGAACGCGTTTGTTCATGAGCATACCGCCGTTAAATCAGGAAAACTGGCATTTAGACTAATTTGATTTTCTGCATTGTCTGTCATGCGTTTATCAACCCAAGCCACATTAATTTGCATGTCATTACTGTAAATTGCAGGGATGGTCAGTTGATAATCACTCACTTGCGGCGCGAGCGAAGCTCTAAACGTCGCATCTTGGAAAAGTGCGGTATTAGTTTTTTGAATTTCACAAATACGCGGCCACAAACGCTCAATGGTGTTTTGACCTTGAATGAGTGACACGGTGTAATTAAAGCTATTAGTTGCATATTGCAGCGATTTTAGCTGCGCTGCCGCCAAGCCTAATAATGCGATGCCAGCGATCACCACTGAAATCATCACTTCTAATAATGAAAAGCCTGCCTGCTTATTCATGCACATCCTCGCTGTGAATTTTCTACTAACCAGTTTTGGCCACTTTTAAGCACACACATCACGTAATCTGTGGTGTTTGTGTGTTCATCTTTCACTAAAATTTCAGCTTGTTTATCAACTTCGCCACTGGCACTAATGGCTAATGCGACTAAGTTGACGGTAACTCCGCTTTTAGTGACCGAAAATTCTTTTAAAACCGTGTCTACGCCCCCCTCGTTGAGGGTCACTTGCCAGCTACTATTATTAACAACCAGATTGATAGGTTTGTCGCGCTTGACCGCCTCACTACGTGCAAATTTATAAGCACTATTTAATTGATTTGCAGTAGTTACGACGCGATCTTGCAAGATTTGTTGGCTAAAAGACGGAAAAGCCACAGCTGCCATAATGCCAATAACACTCAGCACAACCATTAACTCAATTAAGGTAAACCCTGCAATTCGACGCAAAAGTGTTACTCCCAGCAATCAGTAAATGAAGCGCTGTAACTACCATCATGTTTAACGGTTAAGTCTCCACAGCGATCACTTGCTTGCGCCGAGCCCGATTTAGGAGCGGCTTTTAAACTGTAGCCACGATTTTTAAAATCGTTTACAGCACCTGATACTTTATCTGTTGCTGTGTAAGTAAAGGTGTAATAGTCAGTATTTTGAGTTGCAAATGCATTGGGATAGCCACCATTTCGTGAATAAATACGTTCAAGACTGGCGCTGTATTGCAGTAACTCTTGTTGAATATCAGCACGGCGACTACGTTGCATGTGCTCAGTGTATGCAGGCAGTGCTACGCTATACAGAATCCCTAAAATAGCGATCACGATAAGAATTTCTACTAATGTAAAGCCTGTTTGTTTACCCATTCCATGTGGTACTAATGCACTTTTCAACCTCAACCCCTTAATACTTTTTAACCAGCACAATATAAATGACAGCGTTGTCAGTGTCAATTTTAACCAATTTACTTTTACTCATTCGATTATACTAATAAGAAAAATAAAATTAAGAAAAAAGAACGTCTGTTTGTAAAATAGGTAAGATTATAGGATTGGTATTTATGTGTTTTAAATTTAGAAACCAGTACTATTGAATGAGTAACGATGAACTCATAGTGGTACAAAACGCTACAATTCATAAATTTCAGGCACAAAAAAGCCGCACATAAGCGCGGCTTTTTTTACTTAATATTGCTATTAAGCTTCAGCGATAACGATTACTTTGATAGTAGCCGATACGTCTGAGTGTACTGCGATTGCTACGTCAAATTCGCCAGTCTCACGGATAGTACCTAGAGGTAAACGAACTTCTGATTTAGCAACTTCAACGCCAACAGCTGAAATAGCTTCAGCGATGTCGCGAGTACCGATAGAACCGAATAACTTGCCTTCGTCACCAGCTTTAGAAACTAGTGTAACTTCAGCTAATGCTTCTAACTTGTCAGCGCGAGCTTGAGCAGCAGCTAGATCTTCAGCGATCTTAGCTTCTAAATCAGCACGACGTGCTTCGAAAGTTTCGATGTTAGCTTTAGTTGCAGGAACTGCCTTACCTTGTGGGAAAAGGAAGTTACGTGCGAAGCCAGATTTAACTACAACCTGGTCACCTAGGCCACCTAGGTTTGCGATCTTGTCTAGTAGAATAACTTGCATGTCTCTACACCTTTTAAAAACTGTTAATCCGCTGCTTACTTATGTAAGTCAGTGTATGGAAGAAGGGCTAAGTAGCGAGCACGCTTGATAGCAGTTGCTAGCTGACGCTGATATTTAGCGCTAGTACCTGTGATACGGCTAGGTACGATTTTGCCACTTTCTGTAACATAGTTTCTAAGAGTAGCTAGATCTTTATAATCGATTTGTTGTACGCCTTCCGCTTTAAAGCGGCAGAACTTACGACGTCTGAAATAACGTGCCATGAGTAAAATTCCTCAAAAAATTCTTTCTATATGTTGAGCATGCAAGACCAATTGGCTTAAGCCGTTTCGGCCTTCGTGACGGTTTAAAAACCCCGTCACTTGCACTTGTTGCCCAACGTGCAATTGTTGAGTCTGTTGTTGCATTGGCGTGCCGCTGGCAACAACTTGAAGCCTGACATAACTATTACGGTTAAGGTCTGCTTCAACTTGCATCGATTTATGTTCAAGAACAAAAATACAATGCGGTATACCAGCAGGGCTTTGACTATATTTTGGGGTTTTACAAACAACCCCAGATAGTGTCAGCTGATTCATATAAGGATTAAGCGGTTGGCTCATCTTTTTGTCTCAACTGCAAGCGCCATGCTTGAACTCAAAACGATTAAGCAGCTGGTGCTTCTTTCTTCTCTTCTTTCGCAAGAGGAGATGCTTCAGTTACAGCGTCTTTAGTACGCATAACTAAGTTACGAAGCACTGCATCGTTGTAGCGGAAAGTAGTTTCTAGCTCGCTGATTACTTCAGTAGGTGCTTCAACGTTCATAAGAACATAATGAGCTTTGTGAAGCTTGTCGATTGGGTAAGCCAATTGACGACGGCCCCAGTCTTCAAGACGGTGGATAGTACCACCAGCTTCAGTGATAGAACCAGTATAACGTTCGATCATACCAGGTACTTGCTCACTCTGATCAGGGTGAACCATGAATACGATTTCGTAATGACGCATGGATATTCCTTACGGTTAATAGAGCCTTCTACCGTTTCGGCCAGTCGGTTTAAGGCAAGGAATTAAATTTAATAAGCCGAAATGAGCGCGCATTTTACGCTTAGATTGATAATTAAGCAAGATAAAACAGCAAACCAAACTAGATATTCTGCTCTAATAAAAATTTCTAAACGCTAAAAACAAAAAACCCAGCCGAGGCTGGGTTTTTGAAATTCTGAAAACTAAAATTACTTGATTTTAGCTTCTTTGAAAATCACGTGTTTACGAGCTTTAGGATCGTATTTTTTGATTTCCATTTTTTCAGGCATGTTACGCTTGTTCTTGTCGGTAGTGTAGAAAAAACCAGTACCAGCAGTTGAAACTAAACGGATCTTATCGCGCATGATTCAGTTCCTTAAACTTTTTCGCCACGAGCACGGATTTCTGTAAGAACCGCGTCGATGCCTTTTTTATCGATAATACGCATACCTTTAGTAGTAGTGCGTAGTGTTACAAAACGTTTTTCACTTTCAACCCAAAAACGGTGAGTTTGTAGGTTAGGTAGGAAACGACGTTTAGTCGCGTTTCTCGCGTGTGAACGGTGGTTACCAACCGCTGGACGCTTACCTGTAACTTGACATACTTTAGACATGTCTATATATCTCCAATAACTTCGCTCGAGCTTAATTTTCCCTTAGGCCAGTATTTGTGCCCCGGGATAAATCGAAGGGCGCTCTTTATACAGCTTATACAGGCAAAGATCAAGTAACAGATCTTATCCAATCAGCTCATGTGTAAATTTGATAGCGGCTAATTATAATGATCGAAAGCCCTTAGGGAAAGTAAAAACTGCATTTAAATTAAACTAATTTCTAAAATCAGCCTAAACTGCTCATTTTTAACACACTCTCTAAGCTATCAGGCTTTATATAAGCCCTCTTTCGGCAAACGACACACAATTTTCACCACCCACAATGATGTGATCCAGCACATTTATATCGATTAAGGCTAAAGCTTGCTGCAATTTAGTGGTGATCAATTTATCAGCCTGACTAGGCTCAGCAACTCCACTTGGGTGATTATGAGCAAGTATCAGTGCCGCCGCATTATTACGTAGTGCTGCTTTAACCACTTCGCGTGGGTATACAGATGCGGCATTTATAGTGCCGTAAAAAAGTACTTCGTCTTTAATTAGCTGGTTTTGACTATCTAAGTACAGCACCATAAATACCTCTTGCTGTAAGCCACGCAACTGAATAGTTAAATAGTCATACACAGCTTGCGGTGAATTAAATAATGCTTCGCGCTTACATTGCTCAAGCATATAGCGCCGGCTTAGTTCAAGTACCGCTTGAAGCTGTACATATTTAGCAGATCCTAAACCCTTTTGAGCGCAAAACTCTTGCTCAGATGCATTAAATAAGTCGTGCAACGTGCTGTTAATATTGAGTAGATGCTCCGCCAGCTCAATGGCATTCATACCCGGCACACCGGTACGTAAAAATATCGCTAGTAGCTCTGCATCTGAGAGTGCTTTGGCACCTTGGGCAAGTAACTTTTCCCGCGGCCTTGCTGATAAAGGTAAATCGGTTAATGGCATTGCTTCATCCTTAAAACAACTATTCCATTTATTAAACTGTACTATAAAATCCAGTTTTTGCCTGTCAGTAAAAAAGAAAACTTCATGCTATCGGTAAAGATTTGCTATCGTTAGCCCATATCGACAAAGGTTAAATTTCACGTAATGACAAAATCAGTAAATAAAAAAATCCTGCTAGGTATGAGTGGTGGTATTGCAGCCTATAAATGTGCAGAACTTGTTCGCCGTTTAAAAGATCAAGGCTGTGAAGTAAAAGTCGTCATGACCGACTCAGCAAAACACTTTATTACTCCTTTAACTATGCAAGCAGTTAGCGGTGAAATTGTTTCTGATTCATTACTCGACCCCGCAGCAGAAGCCGCGATGGGTCATATCGAATTTGCCAAATGGGCAGACATTATTTTAGTTGCCCCTGCAACCAGCAATATTTTAGCGAAAATGGCGATGGGTATTGCGGATGACTTACTCACGACCCTACTACTCGCCACCCCAGCAAAAGTGGCGGTTGCACCTGCAATGAACCAACAAATGTATGCCCACCCTGCTACACAAGCAAATCTTGCCACACTTAGCGAACGTGGCGTGGCTATTTGGGGCCCAGGTAAAGGCGAGCAAGCCTGTGGTGATGTAGGCGCAGGGCGCATGTTAGAGCCTCATGAGTTAGTCGCGCTTTGTACACAACCTGAAGTAGAGCCATTACTTGCAGGCAAAACCATCACGATTACTGCAGGACCAACCCGAGAAGCCCTTGACCCAGTTCGCTATATCTCTAATCACAGCTCTGGCAAAATGGGCTATGCCCTTGCAGAGGCTGCGCTTGCGCTAGGTGCAAAGGTAAACCTGATTTCAGGTCCCGTGACAATTAAAGCACCTGCTAATGCCCTGCTCACTAATATAGAAAGTGCTGAGCAATTACTCGCTGCCTCAATGAAGCTAGCCGTGCAATCAGATGCATTTATCGGCTGTGCTGCAGTGGCTGATTACCGTGCAGCTGCAATTCATGAGCAAAAGATGAAAAAGCAAGGCGATGAGCTGACCCTCACTTTAGTTAAGAACCCAGACGTCATCGCTAACGTCGCTGCACTGAACGAAAATCGCCCTTATACCGTTGGCTTTGCGGCAGAAACTCAAGATGTTGCAAGCTATGCTCAAGGTAAATTAAAGAACAAAAATCTCGATATGATCTGCGCAAATGATGTATCAAAAGAAGGTCTTGGCTTTAATTCTGATCATAATGCTTTAACACTTTTCTGGCACAATGAGCAGCTAGATTTAGCAATGGGAAGTAAAAAAGATTTGGCCATGAGCGTGATGACTGAGCTTGCCAAGCGTTTGTAAAAATGCTGGAAAGAAACTGAATAAAACATTAACATAAGCCACTCATTTGCACAAAAAATGGCTTGTCTGACTCCCAACAGCGCAAGTAATAAATTATAAGAAAGGAATGGTCATGCCTGCGACAAAAAGAAGTAATCGCAAAGAGCAGATTCTGCAAGCACTCGCACAAATGTTAGAAACCAGCCCAGGTCAACGTATCACAACCGCAAAACTCGCGGCTGAGGTAGGTGTGTCTGAAGCTGCGTTATATCGTCATTTCCCGAGTAAAGCACGGATGTTTGAGGGCCTAATCGAGTTTATTGAAGATACCCTGTTATCACGCATTAACCTCATTTTAGAAAATGAGAAAGAAAGCCAAACACGTGTGTACAATATTTTACTGTTATTGTTAGCCTTCGCTGAGAAAAACCCGGGCATTACCCGCATTTTGACCGGTGATGCCTTACAAGGTGAACAAGAGCGCTTACGTGAACGTGTACAAGGCTTATTTGAAAAGCTAGAAACTCAGTTCAAGCAAGTGCTACGCGAGCGCAAACTACGCGAAGGCAAAGCATTCCAGTCAGACGAAACCACCCTAGCCAACTTCTTACTCGCCTATGTAGAAGGTAAGATGAACCAATTCGTGCGCAGCGACTTTAAAGCAAAACCAAGTGCACAATTTGAAAAACAATGGCCAGAACTACAAAAGATTTGGTTGTAGTGAGTTGCTAGGGGAAAGAGTAAAGTTAGCGAGTTGCTAGAGTAAACTTGGAGCTGTCAGCCTTCAGCCTTCAGCCGTCAGCCGTCAGCTATCAGATTGAATTCCAAACAGTTAGCGAGCTTCTAGGGGAAAGAGTAAAGTTAGCAAGCTGCTTTCTAACTTTCCCTTTTCTAACTACTACCTTTGATTCGCATTATTAATTGCTCTGATTAAGCCCGCTAACATCATTGATAATTCCTGCGTTTCTATTATCCATTTATTTGCCACCTCAGTGCTAACCTCACCAACCTGAAGCGATATATAGAGCTGTGATCTTAGCTCACCACAACTTCCTTTTGCATAGTAAAGAAAACGCACACAATCCTTTGAAGACATCCGCTCATAGCCCTCTGCTATATTCGATGAAATAGACAAGCTAGAGCGCTTAATTTGGTCTTTCAAGCAATATTCACGACTCGATTTAAAGTGTTGAAAAATTGCAATTGCTAACGTAGCAGAACGCTTCCAAACATCTAGGTTTTCAAATTTCATTTTAAATATCCTTATTTAAAACATATTTCTACTTATAGCCTAACAACTCCCATATTCCAACTCCCCTCTCACAACTTTCCCCTTTCCCCTCGAAACTTTCCCCTAGCAACTTTCCCCTAGCAACTTTCCCCTTCCACCTCCCCAAACACGCCACTTATCGTATCTACTCGAATTGTTTATTAAAAACGCTACACTGGGTGCGTAAATTTAAAAACAACGAGAAAGATGAATGAAAGCGCAATTATCACTTTTGAGCTTAGCCTTGGTAACAAGCCTTGGTAGTGCACAGGTTGGTGCGAAAGAAGCTCTGCAATTTAAAGACGTGTTTGATTTTAAATACGCAAAAGGCACCCAACTTTCTGAAGATGGCCAAATTCTTAGCTTTAGTGCCGACCCTTATCGCGGTAATGCACAAGGTCAGGTTTATACATTAAACAATAACACCCTGCTAACTAGCGTTGAGCGCGGTACTCGCCCAACTATTAATAAAGCAGCAAACTGGGTGGCTTTTACTCAAGTTCCAACCCTACTTGAAAAAGAAACCACCAAGAAAAAAGACGAGCTAAAAAACAACCTTGTTTTAGTAAATACTAACAATGGTGAGCAACAAACCTTTAACGATGTAAAAGACTATGCATTATCGGATGATGGTGTATGGCTTGCTTACCGACTCGATAAGAAAGCAGAAAAAGCAGATAAAAAAGACAGCGAAGAAAAAGACGAAAACAGCAGCGAAATAAAGCCAGACAAAAAAGATAAAAGCTTTGATTTAGTGCTTGTTAACCTTCAAGACAAAACCACTCACACCCTAAACAATGTATTCAGCTATGCGATTAGCAGCACCGGTGAGCAGTTATTAGCAAGCCAAAGCTACAGCTATGGTGCCGACAACCAAGTTGTATTAGTTGCGCTTAATAATGACTTGCAACGAGTGTACTGATTGATGAGCCGGGCGTTGTGGCAAATAAAATTGCTTGGCAACCAAACAGCAATACCGCAGCGCTGTTAATTGGTAATTACGTTAATGATGACACACGCCGTCGTGACCACAGCTTACAGCTTTTACAAAACGGGGCGCTTTCAACCATTCACTCTGCAGATAGCAGCTGGACTATTGGCAAAACAGCATCGCTAAAATGGTCTGAAGATGGTGCTCGTTTATACTTTGAAAACCACCCTAAACTCGCTGCAAAAGTTGCCGCAAAAGAATACAAAGATGAAGCTTCTTTATATGATTTCGATACCATTCGCGACCAAAAGGGCCTCAACGTTTGGCACAATAAAGACGCTGAAATTAAGCCTCGCGAAGAGCAGCAATGGAACAGCACAAATAAGCTTCGTCACTACCAAGCGGTATATCATGTAAACGGTCAGCACGTTGTGCAGTTAAGCACGCCAAACATGCCTGAGGTTTCGCTTAATACTCATCGCGAAGCGCTATTAGGTTATTCAGATCTTCCATACCTAGAGCGTGTTATGTATGGCGGTTTCTACGCAGATTACTTCAGTGTTGATGTTAAAACCGGTAAACAAACCGCTATCGTCAGCGACTACCCGTTTAGACCAAGCCTTGCGCCAAATGGTCAATTTGCGGCATTTTTCCAAGACAGCCAAGTGCAACTTAAAGATTTAGGTAACAATAAGGTTTCGACCTTATCTAAAGCAATTAACGCTATTTTTGCTGATGATAAACATGACTACCCGTCACCTCAGCCGGGTTATGGTTTTGCAGGTTGGTTAAACGACAGCAGCCAAGTGCTGGTTTACAGTAAATTTGATATTTGGGCTTTTGATGTCGCAACACAAAAGGCAACACGCCTAACTCAAGGTAAAGAAAGCAATACCCAATATCGTGTTATTAAACTAGATAAAGACCAAGTGGGCTTTGCCAAAGACGAAACATTATTACTAAGCGCAACTAACCTGCAAGATAAGCAAACTGAAATTGCAAAACTCGACTTATCAAGCAATAAAGTAAGTAAAGTACTTTCGGGTAAAAAGCGCTATGATGTAGTGAAAAAGGCGAAAAATGCCGACAAATATCTCTTTACTGCACAAACATATCAGCAATTCCCTGATTACTACCAAGCTGATTTTAGCTTCAAAAAGCCACAGCGTGTTACCAACCTAAACCCACAAATTAGCAACTTTGCATGGGGTGAAAAACCTGAGCTTATTAGCTACAAAGGGTTTGATGGTGAAGATTTACAAGGCGTATTAATTAAGCCTGCGGGCTACAAAAAAGGCGATAAGGTGCCAGTGGTTGTGTACTTCTACCGCTATATGAGCCAACGCATGTATGACTTCCCGAAAATGGAATTAAATCATCGTCCTAACTTCCCGATGTTTACTTCAAATGGTTATGCGATTTTCTTACCTGATATCCGTTTTGAAATTGGTCATCCGGGCAAATCGTCAACCCAAACGATGATCAACGCCACTCAAAAGTTGATTGATTTAGGCATTGCTGATCCAGATAAAATTGGTTTACAAGGTCACTCATGGGCAGGCTACCAAAGTGCCTTTATGATCACCCAAACAGATATGTTTAAGGCTGTTGTATCAGGTGCGCCAGTATCTAACATGACCAGTGCATACAGCGGTATTCGCTTAAAATCAGGTCTTGCGCGTCAGTTCCAATACGAAACAGGGCAAAGCCGCATTGGTAAAACGTTATTCGAAGCCCCAGAGCTATACATCGAAAACTCACCAGTGTTCTTCGCCGATAAAGTGAATACCCCAATTCTGATTATGTTTGGCGACAAAGATGATGCTGTGCCATGGCACGAAGGTGTTCAATACTACCTAGCGCTTCGTCGTGCGGGTAAAGATGCCACCTTCTTACAATACGAAGGTGAACCACATCACCTGAAGAAATTCCCTAACCAAGTGGATTTCTCAGTACGCATGATGGAATATTTTGATCATTACTTAAAAGGCAAACCAGCCGCTGAGTGGATCAAAAACGGTGTACCCTTTATTGAAGAATAAGCAATAAGCTGAATTTAAGCTTACTGCACACCTCCCCCAGAGCCAGCATTTTTGCTGGCTTTATTCTATAAAATCAATCACACCATCTATTTTTTCGATTTTATCAATCGATTTAAACCCCAGTTTGTAAGTGGAAAGTTAACCAGAACATAACTATATTTCACCCAACTTCTAACTGGAGACAACACAATGTTTAAGAAATCAACTTCAGCTTTGTCTAAAGTAGCTGTTGCGGTATCACTGTTGGTGGCAACAGGCGTACAAGCTACAAACGACATCAAATCAAACCAATTCTGGTGGCCAGAGCAATTAGATCTTAGCCAACTTCGTGCCCATGGCGCAGAGTCTGATCCTATGGGTCCTTACTTTGATTACAAAAAAGAATTCTTAAAGTTAGACCTAAATGCAGTGAAAGCTGATATTGAGAAAGTATTAACTGATTCTCAAGATTGGTGGCCTGCTGACTACGGTCACTATGGTCCGTTCTTCATCCGTATGGCGTGGCACGCATCAGGTACTTACCGTACTTTTGATGGTCGTGGTGGCGCAGGCGGTGGTCAACAACGTTTCGACCCATTAAACAGCTGGCCTGATAACGCGAACCTTGATAAGGCGCGTCGTTTACTTTGGCCTATTAAACAAAAATACGGTCGCAGCATTTCTTGGGCTGACTTAATGGCGTTAACAGGTAACGTTGCACTCGAGTCAATGGGCTTCAAAACATTCGGTTATGCCGGTGGTCGTGAAGACGATTGGGAACCAGATTACGTATACTGGGGCCCTGAAGGCAAAATGTTAACTGACGAACGTCGTGACAAAAAAGGTAAACTTAAAGGCCCATTAGCGGCAGTTGAGATGGGCTTAATCTATGTAAACCCAGAAGGCCCTCACGGTAACCCTGATCCACTTCTAGCAGCAGAAGACATTCGTTTATCATTCGGCCGTATGGCAATGAACGATGAAGAAATCGTTGCGCTAATCGCCGGTGGTCACAGCTTTGGTAAAGCACACGGAGCGAAAAAAGCGACGTGTTTAGACAAAGAGCCAGCAGCAGCAGGTATTGAAGAGCAAGGTTTAGGTTGGAAAAACAAATGTGGTAAAGGTCACTCAGAAGATACCATCACTTCAGGTCTTGAAGGTGCATGGACAGTGACACCAACACGTTGGTCAATCAACTACCTACAAAACTTATTCAACTTTGAATGGGTTAAAACTAAGAGCCCTGCGGGTGCGACTCAGTGGATCCCAGAAAATGGTCAAGCGTCTAACCTAGTGCCAGATGCGCACATTAAAGGTAAGCGTCATGCGCCTATCATGTTCACAACTGATATCGCGTTAAAAGCAGATCCTGAGTTCCGTAAGATCTCACAGCGTTTCTTAAACGACCCGAAAGAGTTCGAACTGGCATTTGCTAAAGCATGGTTCAAACTAAACCACCGCGATATGGGTCCACGTGCTCGTTACCTAGGTGACTTAGTGCCAGAAGAAGTATTAATTTGGCAAGACTATATCCCTGCAGTTGACCACAAACTAGTTGATAGCAAAGATATCGCGTCACTTAAAGCTAGCATCTTAGATTCAGGTTTATCTGTATCTGAACTAGTGCGTGTTGCTTGGGCATCAGCAGCAAGCTACCGCGACACAGATATGCGTGGTGGTGCAAACGGTGCACGTATTCGCTTTGCTCCGCAAAAAGATTGGCCGGTAAACAACCCGAAAGAAGTGGCTAAAGTACTTAGCAAACTTGAGAAAATCCAAACTAAGTTCAACAAAAATGCATCTGGCGGTAAAGAAATTTCACTCGCAGATATGATTGTTCTTGGTGGTGCGGCTGCAATCGAAAAAGCAGCAAGCGACGCGGGTTTCTCTATCTCAGTACCATTTAAGCCAGGTCGTATGGACGCGTCATTAGAAATGACTGACGTTGAATCATTCGAAGTACTTGAGCCAACAGCAGATGCGTTCCGTAACTACTACAGCTCAGCATGGAAATCACCGGCTGAAATGTTAGTTGAACGTGCTGATTTACTAAGCTTATCAGTACCAGAAATGACTGCACTACTAGGTGGTATGCGTGCCCTTAACGCGAATACTGACCAAACTAAACACGGTGTATTCACGAAGAAACCTGGCACATTAAGCAACGACTTCTTCGTTAACCTATTAGATATGTCAACGAAGTGGTCTAAGTCTTCTGAGGAAGGTGTTTACGAAGGCCGTGACCGTAAGTCAGGCAAACTTAAGTGGACAGCAACACCAGTAGATTTAATCTTCGGTTCAAACTCAGAGCTACGTTCAATTGCTGAAGTGTATGCCTCTGACGATGCTAAACAGAAGTTCGTTGATGACTTCGTAGCAGCGTGGACTAAAGTAATGACGCTAGATCGTTTCGACCTACGTTAACCCATATTTTCGCAACCAACAAAGCCGCTAAGTTAGCGGCTTTTTTTATTTTCGTTGATAATTTACTCGACAAGGCAGCGGTTTACGTTAAAAATAAAACTTTATTATTATATTTATTTGGACACAGGCATTAGGGATGATTGCGCGCTTTATACTGCTTTTTGTTATCTACTCATTATGCCTTAGCATGACGACCCAAAGCCGTGCAGATAACTCCCCTATTGTTAATATCGATCAACGTAGCGTTGACCTCACTCAATTTGCTATGAGCTATTTTATTGATAGCACAGGCGCCATGTCTCTTTCGCAAGTTCAGCAGCAAAATTTTACCAACAGTCAAAACGAGCTTACTTTGGGCACTAACGCTAAAACTACGTGGTCAAAAATAGTTATAAAAAATAGCTACAGCGATACCCTACGCTTATTTGTACATAACCCTGATGCCTATCATTTAGAAGAAGTCAGCTTTTACGAAACACAATCAGCACAACTGATAAACCAATCGGTTATCCAACTTGATAAAACAGGCCCTAAAGCCAATATGTTTGGTGGCAGTGCCGTGTTTTCGTTTTATATTGCTCCTAACCAGCAAAAAACAATTTACGTAAAAAGCGTCACTTTTTCTCATCAGTGGTTTGCACTAACGATTTATGATGAAGAGCATTCAAAGCGAGCCCTTGTTGGGAATGGTAATTACATTGCGCTGCTTGTCGGGATGATGTTAGCGCTGATGATTTATAACTTCTTCTTGTATTTATCGGCCCGTAAAATCGAGAACATTGTTTACGCCCTGTATCTTATCTCTGGCACGGTGTGGGTGGCGCTGTCTTATGGTGTTGCTGCTAACTTCTTTGGTATTTTTAGTGCTGAGCTATTACAGCTCAATTCTAACTTACTGAGCATGCCAAGCTTTTTAGTAATTTTTGTAATGCTCATTTTCGAAACCAAAAAGCATTACCCTAAAGAGCATATCGCGCTGTCGATTATTTTGTTCTTACTGGTTGCTGATTTTATCTATAGCTTGTTCGATATTGTGGGGGCATTAAAACCTGCCAGTAGCTTGGCAGCTTTAATGATGACGGTGACATTTGGAGTATCTATTTCGCTGTGGCGAAAAGGTAACACACTGGCAAAATACTTTTTGCTCGGCCACTCTATGTTCGTTATTTTCAATATGCTGGCGGTGCTTTATTACAAGGGGATCAGCGACGCAAACGTGATAAATAGCCACGGTGTAGGCATAGGTATTTTGCTCGAAGCCTTAATGATGGCGTTTATTCTTTCTTATCGAATTAAGAGCCTCGAAAAAATTAAAGCACAGCAAACTGAGCTCAATCGCTTGGTCGATACAGATCCTATGACAGGCCTGTATAACCGCCGTTACTTTGACAGAAAAAGTGAGGAATTGATTGCCGCTATGGCAAGTAATCAGCAAGAGTTAACCCTACTAATTGCTGATCTCGACCACTTCAAAAACATTAACGACACATATGGTCACGATGTTGGCGATAAAGTCATTATCGCATTTGCCAACATACTCACCTCAGAGCAAGGCCTTGCTGATATAGCCTGCCGTTACGGCGGCGAAGAGTTTGTGTTATTACTCAATTGTAACCTACTTGATGCAAAACAAGTTGCCGAGCGAATTCGCCAAAAAGCTCAAGAAACCTACATCACCATTGATGAAGTACAAACCGTGCAATTTACCGTGAGTATTGGTGTACACAGCGTAGCTCATGCTTCAACAACCGTGAAAGAAACCCTCACCATTGCCGACAAAGCATTGTATAAAGCGAAAAGTAACGGCCGTAATTGTGTTGAAGTGGCTGCTTGAGGGGAAAGTTTCAAGTTTCAGAGCAACATAAGGCGTTAAAACCATTAGCTGAAATGAATGATGGTTGTTCCGGGTTGCTTTTTAGCTTGGTACATAGCCGCATCCGCTTCTTCAATTAGCTGGTTTGCTGCATACACACCATCGCCGAGAAAATGCGCTGTCACACCAATACTTGCTGTGACTTCAATTGACTTACCTTTACAACTAAAAGGGGCTGAAAATTGATCCGCAATTTTATGTGCCAAGCGATTCAGAATCGTCGTGTTAGTTACGCCTGAAATAGTCACTAAAAACTCATCTCCCCCCATTCTTATCACATAATCGGTACTTCTGACGGCAGCTTTAAGTTGCTTTGCAACCCATACCAAAACTTCATCGCCTAGTGCATGACCATGCTGATCGTTGATTTGTTTAAAATCATCTAAGTCGATATAAATAAAGCCCATTCCCTCAGCCACATCACCATTTTCACTAAATACATCATTTAATAATTGCTCTAGATAACGACGGTTCGGTAATTGAGTAAGCGGGTCAAGATTCGCAAGCTCAATCAAAGCCTGCTCTTTATTTTTTCGAGCTGAAATGTCACGCACAATCGCAAGAAGATAGCTTTTCCCTTGATGGTCAATATGACACACACTCACTTCTGTAGGAAAAACCTGACCATCTTTTTGTTTTAAGCACGACTCAAAAATAGTGGTTTCTTGAGCTTTTATACGCTCCACCCTTTCTTGCCATTTAGCCTTGGTATCGTAGTCAGGGTTAATGTCTGGAATGGTTAGTTTTAAAAGCTCCTCCTTTTCATAACCTAAGCACCTAAAAGCAAATTGATTACAATTAAGGATTTGACCAAACTGAGGGTTTGCAACAAAGATGGCATCATTCGATTTATCAACCAAATGGGTCAGCAAAATATCCGCGGCCGCCTCTTTATTGACTGTTGTTAAGTCAATAATTTGCGAAATATAACGCACAACATTACCGTCAGTATCCATCTCGGCAACAATATTCAGCTGACAATAAATAGCATGACCCAACTTATGCATGTAACGCTTTTCGATTTGTAAGGGCTGCTCAGGAAACTGATTAAGCTTGGCACGAATAGCTTTATTTAACTCTCTGTCATCAGCATGAGTTATAACAACATCATCGGCGTACACTTCATCGCCTTCGTAACCTAATAGTTGTTTTAGTGCCGGGTTTGCATATTCGAGTTTACCGCTAGGCGAGGAAACAATGACAGGGATAGGTGTAATTTCTATTAACCGATAAATAGGATTAACAAACATCTGTACGTCATTAAGTTTCATGGGCAACCCGAGTCCAATACATTATTACTACTCAGTAAAATGAAATAATAGACTATAAATTAGCTATCAGCTATCAGCTATCAGCTATCAGCTATCAGCTATCAGCTATCAGCTATCAGCTATCAGCTATCAAAATTATGTAGGGCGTCATTTGGGGTGGCAAGAATTGATTCTAGGTTTTGGGTGCTAGGTGCTAGGCGCAAATAAAAGACATCGTGTTTCTTCTTTGAGTCACTGTTTTTGAAAACAACCCCAGATTCCACTAAGAATATATTTGGATTCAAACTAAGGTAGAATCCTCTTAATTTTTAATCATCAATAAGGTCGTAAGATAATTCTGCTTTCTTAATCTCGAGTTCCAACTCTTTTGTGTATGGCAGCCTTACAATATTTCCCACAAGAATTTCATTCACAGTGGTCTTTGCCTCTGCAATCGTCATTTTCAACTCTCGACGCAATACCTTATTAAAAGATATTTTTCTAAAACCCGTGGACCACTTCGTAATTTCAATAATCATTTTCTTCCAGCTTTATACTTACTGATCTAGGTTATTTACATACACATGGGCTTTTGCTTTTTGCCACTACCTCGCACATGGCGTCAGAAAATGATTTAGCTTATCCCCAATGGTTTTACTTAACTACTTATCACCAATCATATGCATGAAAAATAAATGGGTAACATTATAGTTGTCTAGTTTAGTTACTAGGTGCTAGGTGCTAGGTGCTAGGCTTTAGGTGCAAATATAAGATATCGAGTTTCTTCTTTGAGCCATGTTTATTAAGAACAAAGCCCGAGAGTGCGAAGCTCTGAATTAAAAAGATATTATCTATTTGTCGTTTGCTACTTTTTCATCAAACCAAACATGTTCTTGCTCTCCACCCAGCATGAATCGATAACCAGGTGGCAAAGCCATATAAATAGCTACTTCAGGTCTATATTTTACAATATGAGTAAAGTGAACCGTTTTTAAACTCGAAATATCTCCATTATATTCGTCAGTGGTTAACCACCAACCGCTCATATGGTCCGGTGAAGGGTAACGAACTCCTTCTAAAGGCAGCCCCTCATATACACCGTCAGATATTACTACCATTTGCTCCTCGTCAACTGGTGTATATTGTGCACTATAGTGTTCACAACACTTCTGTTGAACTTCTAGCAGATGAGTTATTCCTTTCATCTTAAATTGGATACCACACAATTAATTAATCTATCGAGAATATCATCAAAGTTGAAAACAACAAAAAGCTCCCGCGAGTGTGAAGCTTAGAATTCAAACTATGTCGTCAAATATTTAATAAAGACTCATCAAACCAAACATCAACATAATCTCCTGCGATTAAAAACCTATAGCCCGGAGGTAGCGCAAGAAATTTTTTGATATCAGGACACCACTCACCTAAATGAGCAACATGAAGAGGAACGAAAAAATCAGGTTCTTCAGAAAACTCTTCTCCACCCCAAATGTACCAACCTGTTGTATCTCCTTCAGGAGAGTGTCTTAGTCCATTAATAGGAATAACCCCTTGCTTGACGTTACGAGAAATCCCAACTTTCATATCTTCGGGAGATGATACAAAGTCGGCATTAAATTCATTACAGACCAATCTTTGAATTTTTGTAATTTCAGTCATTAAAAATCATGCACCTTTTTCTGCGCTTTAAACACATGGGGTTAGGTCTTGCTTTTGTCACTACCTCACCCATGCCAGCAAGCGGTTCTTTCCATTGAGCAGCTTAGCCAGTCTTGAAAACAAAATCCAAGCCACCACAGCTAGAAAAAACAAAGCCCCGCGAGTGCGAGGCTTTGGATTTAAATCTCTGATCAACCTAATGAAGCTAAAAGTTCATCATATTTAGATAGTACAGATCTAAAATCATTAGGATTTACAATTTTATCTAGTTTCTCTTTTATCACAGGGATATCCTCTTCTCGGATTCCCTCTGCTAATAAGTTTAAAATAGCGCACCTATCTCGATAATCTCTGGAGTCAGAATAGCAAACTAATAGGTTCCCAATTGAGTATGTTGGATCAAGTTTATATAACGCATAGTGAATACTTAAAACAGTTCCACTCTTAAGCTGCTTATCTTTTAACTTATTAATCAAAAGTTTAATAACTTTTTCATTTTTAGAATTTAGCTCAGCTAGACTAATTACACATGAATCAACGACATAATGGCTTGGGTCATCTAATAATTCGCAAATCTTTTCTAAATTATCAAGTAAATCAAATTCAGCGAGAAATTCTATACAATCAGAGCGAATAAGTTCATCGCTATCTAATAATCCTCTGTTAAAAATATTTTTAATTTCTTCGGTATACTCAAAGCATGCCAATTTAGAAAATGATCTTTGTCTTATTTCACTATCATCAGATAATACACCTTTTTTAAGCTTATCAAATGATTGTGGGGTTTCATCACTAATAACTACTATATCATCCATATAAACGTTCAGCATATTAGTCATATCATTTTACTCCAGAGCTCATAGTGTCAGGTCTTTCTTTTGCCACTACCTCGCCCATGGCATCAGAAAATAATTTAGCTTAACCCAATGGTTTTATTTAACTACTTATCACCTATCATATGCATGAAAAATAAATGGGTAACCTTATAGTTGTCTAGTTTAGGTGCTAGGCGCAAATATAAGATATCGAGTTTCTTCTTTGAGTCACTGTTTATTAAGAACAAAGCCCCACGAGTGCGAGGCTTTTGATTCGACAGCGTTAGCTGTTCATTAATTCTCTTACTTGAATTTGTATTTGTTTTTCGCATTATCCAGCGTTAAGTGAATCAAACTCGGTGCACCTGCGCCATGAGAGCCTGAGTCGTCGTAGACTAGCTCCCAAAGACGCCCATCAGTAGGATCTCGTAGTAACGTTGACCATCCATCATCGGAATATGCAATGACTAACAATACGTTATTCTTTAAATAATCAATTCGCTGTGCCGTTTCATCTGCCACAACCTTACCGTTTAAAAAAACATGCTTACCGATTAATTTGTTTTCATCTTTCCTTAGATTCATGTCTTATCAACCTAAATACTGTTCTTCTGGTACTTTTCAGTTTCGGATTACAAATCCCTCAAGCGCGCTAAAGCACGACCTACAAGCAAGTGCTACCCTAGCACCTAGCTCCTAGAGCCTAGCCACTATGAACTAACCACTAACACCTTTCCCCTAGCAACTCGCAACTCAAATCAACAATACTGCCCTGCTGCAAAGCCGCAGCTCCAGGCGTATTGGAAGTTGTAGCCGCCTAGCCAACCGGTGACGTCGGTGACTTCGCCGATGAAATAGAGGCCCGGTGACTTTTTCGCTTCGAAGGTTTTTGAGCTTAACTCGTCGGTGTCTACACCGCCAAGCGTGACTTCGGCTGTTCTGTAACCCTCTGTGCCGTTTGGCTTAATTTGCCAATTGTGAATGTAGTCATGTAACGCGTCGATTTGCGCATGGCTTAGCTGGTTTACATTACAATCAGGGATCGCTTTAGTATCGTGCAGCATTTCAACAAAACGCTTTGGTAAAATGGTCGCTAGGGTATTTTTCAGTGACTTTTGCCCTTGGCTTTGACGCCACTGCTCAAGCTGCTGTTTTAAATCGAGCTCGGGTAACAAGTTGATGTACACAGTTTGCCCTGCACGCCAAAAAGAGCTGATTTGTAAAATAGCTGGGCCCGAAAGGCCGCGATGAGTAAACAAGATGTTTTCTTTAAACTGGGTGCCATCTTCACTGGTAACCAGACAAGGAATGCTGATCCCCGATAACCCATCAAAGCGATCTTTATCATGCTGGTGTAACGTAAATGGCACTAATGCCGCCATGGTTGGTAGCACTGTTAAACCAAATTGCTCTGCAATTTTATAACCAATTGGTGATGCACCGAGCTTAGGCATGGTTAATCCGCCCGATGCGACAACTAACGACTCACATTGATAGCTGTCTTGCTCAGTAATAACTTCATAGCCCGCATCGGTTTTTGTCACGCTGAGTACTTCGTTACGCAGCGCTATGTTAACACCCGCCCACTCACACTCAGTTAAAAGAATGTCGACGATATCTTGTGCGCTGTTATCACAAAATAACTGGCCCAGCGTTTTATGGTGATAGGCCAAGCCGTGACGGTCCACCAGCTCTATAAAGTCATGCTGGGTATAACGACTTAAACACGATTTTACAAAGTGAGGATTACCACACAAGTAGTTGTCTGGGCTTGCGTTTTCATTGGTGAAGTTACAACGCCCGCCGCCGCTGATTAATATTTTACGGCCCGGCTTTTTGCCCATATCAAGCACAGTAACATTGCGACCACGGTAGCCTGCTTGTGCAGCACACATCAAACCTGCGGCACCGGCGCCAATCACAATTACATCTACTTGGGTCATTACTCATACTCACTAAAAAAATTTAGCTGATTATAACAAGTTATTGTCGCTGCTGTGTTAACACTGAGGTGTTTTTACAAAAAAGATAAAACCAAAAAACGAAATAAAGTAAAAACTCAAAACCGTAAAATTATAACTTTATTATGAGAAATGCGTAGAAAAACACCATTAAAAGACTAGTTTAGACGTCTATACATTTAGTTATAACCAAAATAGAGACAACCATAATAAAACGATATTTTAACTAAATTTACATTTATTTTACCTTTGTCCCCCTTCGCGAAAAATATCGTGGAGATTTACATAACAATCTAGGGATCATTATGACAACTAACAACAACTTGAAGAAGTGCGCAATTGCACTGAGCTTGACTGCGTTGTTTGGGACGACGGCAGCAATGGCTACTCCAAACCAACTAATGTCACCATCTATGCAGGAAACTGCGGCGAAATTACAAGGCCAAGAAGGCTTTGGTACACAATTCATCATCAAGTATAAAAACAACAGTGATGAAATGATGACAATGTCGGCAGCAGAACAAACGCCGACTATGATGAATAAAAAAGCAAAAGGCTTTGTTAAAAACTTCACCAGCAAAAAAGGTAAAGTAAAAGCACAATACGTTCGTGCAATGGCGATGAATAATCACCACGTAATGCGTGCTAATAAAAAACTTTCTGCTGAAGAAGCACAAGAATTCATGCAAGAGATGGTTGCAACAGGTAACGTTGAATACATCGAAATCGACCAAATGTTAAAGCCATTTGCAACGCCTAACGACCCTCGTTATGACGACCAATGGCACTACTACGAGCAAGCGGGTGGTCTTAACCTTCCTACAGCTTGGGATACAGCAACGGGTAGCGGTGTGGTTGTTGCGGTACTTGATACAGGTTACCGCCCACATATTGATTTAAATGCCAACATTCTTCCTGGCTATGACATGATCTCTAACGTGTCTGTAGCTAACGATGGGGGTGGTCGTGATAGCGATGCTCGCGATCCGGGTGATGCAATCAGCGCTAACGAATGTGGTTACACACATGGTGCGCAAAGCTCAAGCTGGCACGGTACGCACGTTGCGGGTACTGTTGCGGCAGTGACTAACAACGGTGAAGGTGTTGCCGGTGTTGCTTACGATGCGAAAGTAGTTCCTGTACGTGTACTTGGTAAATGTGGTGGTTTAACTTCTGATATCGCTGACGGTATTATCTGGGCTTCAGGTGGTTCGGTTTCTGGCGTACCAGCAAATGCTAACCCTGCAGATGTTATCAACATGAGTTTAGGTGGTAGCGGTTCATGTAGCTCTACAACACAAAGCGCTATCAACCAAGCACGTAACAACGGCACTGTGATCGTAATCGCTGCGGGTAACGATAACGATAACTCTGCAAACTACAACCCAGGTAACTGTAATGGTGTTGTAAACGTTGCATCTGTTGGTCGTAACGGTGGTCGTGCTTATTACTCAAACTACGGTAGCAACATTGACGTTGCAGCACCGGGTGGCGCACAAAGCTTTGCGAATGACTCTGAAGGTGTGTTATCAACACACAACTCAGGCTCTACAAGCCCAAGCAGCGATTCATATCACTACTCGCAAGGTACGTCGATGGCAGCACCACATGTTGCGGGTGTAGCAGCGCTAATCAAGCAAGCTAAACCATCTGCAACGCCAGATGAGATCGAAAGCATCTTAAAATCAACAACTCGTTCTTTCCCTGCAACATGTACAAGCTGTGGTACAGGTATTGTTGATGCAGCAGCCGCTGTGGCAGCAGCATCAGGCACAACACCACCACCAACAGGCAATGTGTTAGAAGATGGCCAAGCACTAACAGGTTTAAGTGGCTCTGCTAGCAGCCAAACTTTCTACACAATGGAAGTGCCAACAGGTGCAACTAACGTAACCTTCACAATGAGTGGCGGTACAGGTGATGCTGACCTTTACGTTCGTGCAGGTAGCGCACCTACAACGTCAACCTATGATTGTCGTCCGTATAAAGGTGGTAACAACGAAGTATGTTCTATCGATAACCCAACAGCAGGTACTTACCATGTAATGCTGAATGGTTACTCTGCATACTCAGGTGTTAGCCTAGTGGGTGATTTAACAACTTCTGGCGGTGGTTCAGGCTCAGGTTCACCACAAGCAGGTGGCGGCACTGTAACTGATATCTCTGCAAGTGCTGGTCAGTGGAAACACTACACGCTAGAAGTACCAGCAGGTATGGCAAGCTTCACTGTTACGACGTCTGGTGGTTCGGGTGATGCTGACTTATTCGTTAAGTTTGGTAGCCAACCAACGTCATCTAGCTATGACTGTCGTCCGTACAAAAACGGTAACGCAGAAACATGTACATTCAGTAATCCACAAGCAGGTACGTGGCACTTAAGCTTAAATGCTTACCGTACTTTCTCTGGTGTAACATTGGATGCACAGTATCAACCTTAATAGTTGATCTCCCCAGTATCCCCCTGGGACTTTTCAGCCGGACTTACGTCCGGCTTTTTTGTACTAATATCAAATAGCGAATTGATATTAAAGCTTTTCAAGAACAGCTTCAGCGCGGCTTACTACAAACTCTTTGTCTTGTTCAACAAACAGCCCTGTTACCGTTTGGTTTTCAACGATCATCGCATAACGCTTTGAACGTACGCCACCAAAACCAGCGGTGTCTTTATATAAACCAAGTGCTTTAGTAAAGCTTGCATCACCATCAGCTAACATACGAATATGCTCTGCGTTATGAGCTTCACCCCATGCTTTCATTACAAATGCATCGTTCACCGATACACAGTAAATTGCATCAACGCCTTTAGCGGTAATTTTATCGGCTAGCGTAATAAACTCAGGTAAGTGAGCGTTTGAACAGGTTGGCGTAAATGCACCAGGCACCGCAAATAACACTACTTTTTTATCTGCAAATAATGCCTCTGTTGATAGTGTTTGCATGCCCTCACTGGTTAATTCGCTAAGGGTTGCTGCAGGTAAATTTTGGCCTTGTTCGATCATTGTAATTCCTTGAAAGAAAATAAGAGTACAGAGTATATACCCAAAAAATTGAATACCGCATGATTTAAGGGCAAACAATGCAAACCATTGCTCGCCCTTGAAGAGTTATAAACCTAAGCTGGTTTTAATGGTGTGCATTTGCTCTTGTAGGCGATGCTGGATATCACTAACCAGTGAGTTTGACTCACTTACCTGCCCTTTCATGCTCTGCATTGATTGGCTAAAGTTTTCGAGTAAGGCATTTTGCTGTTTAGCAAGCTCCATAGCATCAAACGCGACTTTATTAGCATCTTGCGCGTTATCGGCAACGCCTTCTGAATTACGTTTAAGCTCTTGAGCATTTTGTGTTTGTAGCTCGGCATCAGTAGCCAGTGCACTAATTTGCTCTGATACCATGGTTGAGTTTTCACTTAGGCGGTTTAGCTGATTATTGATATCATCAAGCGAGCCTTGTGTTTGTCTGGCAAGCTTTCGTACTTCGTCAGCGACAACCGCAAAGCCTCGACCATGCTCACCTGCACGTGCCGACTCAATCGCCGCATTCAATGCCAGTAGGTTTGTTTGCTCAGCAATGTTTTTGATCACCTCAATAACTTGGCCAACATCATCAACGCCTTTTAATAGCTCTTTTAAGCTATCTAGACCTTGCTCAACGCGCTCTTCAGTGCGAGAGCTTGCGGTTAACATGCTGTCGGCAAAGCCTAAGCTTTGCTCCATCGCACCAAAGGTTTGTTTGGCGTTATCAGCAACTTGACCATTAATGTTATTGACCTGCTCACCAATGTGTTGAATATCAGTAAGTAAACCTTGGTTTTGTTCAACCTGAGAGTGGCTGGCATCCGTTTGCTGAGCAATGGTATGTAAGTGCTCGCTCATCTCTAGCATAAAGTCATTAATAACTTTAAGCATTTGTGCTCGCTCTTCTGCCTCACCTCGCTGGCGCTCAATCAATTGATTAAAGTAATGGGCGATTTCACCGACTTCGGTTTTCGGATTTTTACTCTCGATATTTTTAAGCTCATTACTTTCAATCAAGAAAGCAAAGCCATCGCGCAACTGACGCAGTGGGTTAAGCACTTGGTTACGCTGAACAAAGTAAACGCCACCCGCTAAAACCACCAGCATGCCAATAGCCACGCAAAACACGATAAATACTTGTTGTTTAAGTTGGCTTTGTTCGTCTTTTAGTTTTTGCTCTGCACCGAGTACCGTTGCTGAAAGCGCACCGATTTGTTCGCGCAGTGCCTGCATACCGGTTTGACGTAGCTCAGCTTGTTCAAGGGTCGATGCTAAATCACGTGGAAAGCGTTTAGGCCAACTACTTAGCTCTGCTTTAATGTCACCCGCTAAATCTTCAGCTTCTTCACCCAGAAACAAGGCGTCTTCATCCACTTCGCTCATTACACCTAGGTTTTCGAGTCTATCGATTTTAGCAGCAAGAGCGTTTAGGTTTTCAACACTTTGATTGAGGCTATTTTTAGTGTCTTGATCAAAGTTGATCACCAACTTGTAAGTATACAAAGCAAGTGATGTCACTTCGCTGTAGTAGTCAGCAGCAAGTCGATAATACTCAAGAGCAAGCGCAGTTTGCGGCTCTGCTTTGCTTGCATAACCAATTAACGATGAAGCAGAGCCTGCCATTTGTCTTAACGAGTTATCGAGCAGTGCCATTTCGTTACCCGATAGCTTACCTAAAGCGCGATACTTACCATTAATGTCTTTATCGAGGGCCGTAAGTTGGCTATTTAGTTGACCCGCTAGATCATTTGGTAGCTCAGCTAAATGCTGCTTTTTAACATCGCTAATCAGCGTTGAGGCTTTATTTAAGTGTTGGCTGTCACCTTGCTCTAAATAATCATCAAGGTAACTTTTTAAATCAATAATGATGGTGTTTTTCAGCTTATTATAAGCGTTATCTTGCTGCTCTAAGCCGAGTAAGGTTTGACTAGCCCAGAACAAGGTGGCTGCCAGTAAGATACTGGCGAGTGTGAGTAAAACGGCCAATAGCCGAGTAAATGATGACACGCGCATAAACGATATTCCCAAGTAACGTTACGCGCGTAGAATATTAACCTTTTATGACAATTTGATGTAAACCGTAAAAAATAACAGGTAAAAACGATAACAACTAACCCAAAAGGGTTAAATAAATACCAATTCGCTTAATATTGCGGATTAGTATCAGACCATTGCAGCTTTTACGTATACATCAAAGCGGTTCTTTTTGGTTTTGATTTGCATACTCGGGGTTTTGTCATTTAGAAATGGGGCGTAATCAGGGCGCTTCACGACGACTCGCTTACTGGCAAGTGGATAAGCAAATTCTAATAAATCATCAGCATCGCTGTCTGCACCGACGAGTTCTTGGAATACTCGCATTTCCTTTTTAACAAGGGCTGATTTTTCACGATGAGGAAACATAGGATCTAAGTACACAACATCAGGTACTTCGTTACATTGCGCCAGTAGAGTATGACTAGAGCCAAACACTAAACTCATGTTTTCTTTCATCCAAGGGCCGATTTCTGCATCGTTATAGGCGCGTTCTAGGCCATCAAATAATAGCGCAGCAACCACTGGGTGGCGTTCATGCAAAATCACTTTACAGCCAAGTGATGCCAGTACAAAGCCATCGCGGCCAAGTCCTGCGGTGGCATCTAGCACCACAGGCGTGGCACCTTTGTTTAAACCAACCGCTTTTGCGATAGCCTGCCCTTTACCACCACCAAACTTACGTCGATGAGCTGCGGCACCCGTTACAAAATCAACATGGATAGCACCAAGCTTTGGCTCGTCCTTTTTCTTCAAGCTCAGACCTTGATCGTCATAATGAAGCGAAAAACCTGCATTTTGCTCAGCCCACTTGACCAAACCAAAACGCTGTTCAATCGCATCTAAATAAGGACGCATTTCTTTAAAAGGACAATGAATTACCACGCAAAACTCCGAGCTATCTGATTCGCCGCCAGTATAGCATGCCTTAAAATAGCTCGATATCCGTTTGTGAGGTCACATCTTCGGTATCACTCGGCTCTGCCATTTTTTGTAAACTTGCTAAAAGCGAGCTTCGCGATTCGATAATGTGCTTTAACTGATACTTTATAAACGCCAAGTCTTCATTCAGTGAGGTAAACAGTAATTGCGTTTGTTTTAATTGCTGCAGGTGAAACGCAACTTCGTCGCTACTCGCCAAACCGCTTTGTTCAATAGATTTATTTAGCTCATCGAGTTGGGCGGCAAGCTTCTCAACAGCGTGTTCGCGAGAATCGCTGTTCAGATACATTTGATCAGACAAGTCATTAAACGCATTACCAATTTGCTGTGCCTGCGTAAGCGCACGCTCATTGTTTTCCATGTCTTGTACTTTGGCGTTAGTCACCTCAAGAATATGCGGGAATAAATCTTTGTAACGACCATACAGCTGGGCATCATCTAATGGCATATTCTTAACCAGCATCGATACTTTAGGGTAATTAATAATTGTGCGATGGCTAAAATCAACAAAGCGATTCGCATCTCGGTGTTTTTCGAGTAGCTCTTGCTCAAGTGGACACACCCCGCCATCTGCACTACAAAATACGCCAACATCTTGATACCAAAACGCCAGCACGACATCGAGCTCCATCGGGTTAAAAAACTCAAACATATGTTCCGATAACGCTTTGATATCGTGAGCATGATAACTTTGCCCTACGTAGCGCATGATGCGTCCCATATCGCCTGAATCTGTCATCGCGATTTCGGCAGTAATTTGCGCTCGCTCAACATCACTTTTAAGTTTTTTCGAGTGCTGGCGATATTGATACAACACGCGAATACGTGCCATCAGCTCTTCAGCATTAAATGGTTTTACAATGTAATCAGCAGCACCTGCGTTATAGCCTTTTACACGGTCTGGTAGGTCTGACTTACCCGATAAAAACATCACTGGAATATCTTTTGTTTGCGGGTTAGCTTTTAATTCGTTACATACCTCAAAGCCTGTTTTTCCCGGCATTTCGATATCAAGTAAGATGATGTCAGGATTGTACTTTAACGCCTGTCTTAATCCTTCGTCGCCATTTTTAGCATGGATCAGTGTGCAAAAGCCTGATAGCGATTCCTCAATCACATGATGGATATATTTATCATCATCAATGGCTAATACAAGTTTTGACATGCTTAATTCCTATAAACTCTTTTTTATGAAGGATAGTACGAGAGCGTGATTTTGCGAAGAAATATTAATAAAAAAAGCGCCTTACGGCGCTTTAGATCAACAAAAATTATTATGCAGCAATGCCGCTATGTCTAAGTAGCGCATCAACTTGTGGTTCGCGTCCTCGGAACTTTTTAAATAGCTCCATAGGCTCTTCACTGCCCCCTTTTTCTAAAATGTTCTTTAAGAACGCTTCGCCCGTTGCTGGGTTAAAAATGCCTTCTTCTTCAAATTTAGAAAACGCATCCGCCGAGAGTACTTCAGCCCACTTGTAAGAGTAGTAACCTGCGCTATAACCACCCGCAAAAATATGGCTAAAACCATGCTGGAAACGGTTAAACGCGGGGGCTTTAACAACGGCCGTTTTACTGCGCACTTCATCAAGTGTTGCTTGAATATTACATGGCTCACCCGCTTTGTACGTATGGTGAATCGTAAAATCAAACAACGAGAACTCAAGCTGACGCAGCATTTGCATACCTGATTGGAAGTTCTTCGCCGCAAGAAGTTTATCTAATAACTCTTTTGGTAACGGTTCACCTGTTTCGTAATGACCCGAAATAAAGCTTAAGGCTTCTTCTTCGTAACACCAGTTTTCAAGGAACTGACTTGGCAACTCAACCGCATCCCATGCTACACCGTTAATACCTGCAACCGGCGCTGCATCAACTTGCGTCAACATATGATGAATACCGTGACCAAACTCATGGAATAAGGTCGTTACTTCGTTATGGGTAAACAAGGCTGGCTTATCACCCACTGCTTTATTAAAGTTACATACTAAATACGCAACAGGGGTTTGTAATTCGCCGTTAGCACGTACTTTACGACCCATACAGTCATCCATCCAGGCGCCGCCACGCTTACGATCGCGGGCATATAAATCGAGATAAAAACGACCACGTAAAGTATTGCTGCTATCGTAAATTTCGAAGAAGCGTACATCTGGGTGGTACGTATCAAAGTCTGTGACTTCTTTAACGCTAATACCAAATAAGCGATTTACTGTGGTGAATAAGCCACTTAATACCGTATTTGCAGGGAAATATGGACGCAATACTTCATCAGAAATCGCGTACTTTTCTTGCTTAAGTTTTTCGCCGTAGTAAGCGTAGTCCCACGCGGCAAGCTCTGTCACACCGTGCTTATCTTTTGCGTAAGCAGTTAACTCAGCAAGTTCTTGCTCAGCTTGCGGTTTTGATTTGTCGGCTAAATCTTCTAAGAATGAAAAAACCTGCTCTGGCGTTTCAGCCATTTTAGTCGCCAATGACATGTCAGCGTAGCTGTTAAAGCCCAATAACTCGGCAAGCTCGTGACGCAGTGCAAGCTCTTCGCTCATAATGGCAGAGTTATCAAATTCACCGGCGTTAGGGCCTTGATCAGAAGCACGCGTCACAAACGCAGTGTAAAACTCTTCACGTAACTCGCGGTTATCTGCGTAGGTCATAATGGGTAAGTAAGATGGAAAATCTAGCGTGAATACCCAGCCATCTAGATCTTTGCTTTTAGCTGTATCAGCACCAAGGGCTAATGCAGACTCAGGTAAACCAGCCAGTTCGCTTTCATCAGTAATGTGCTTTTGCCAAGCAAGCGTGGCATCCATCACATTATTACCAAACTTAGAAGCCAACTCAGATAAACGCGCACTAATTTCGCCATAACGCTTTTGTTGCTCAGGCTTTAAAGCGATACCAGATAGCTCAAAATCACGCAGTGCATTAGTAATGGTTTTTTGTTGGGCAATGGTCAGAGTTTTAAATTCGTCACTGCTGTGAAGTGCGTTGTAAGCATCGTACAAACCTTGATGCTGACCAACAAACGTTGAATACTCAGATAACAATGGCAAACATTGCTCATAGGCTTCACGTAGTTCATCGCTGTTAACGACAGAATTCATATGTGATACCGGTGAAAATAAGCGTGATAACTTGTCATCAGCTTCTTCAAGCGGAAGAACCAAATCATTCCATGTGTATGATTTAGTTGCCAGTACCTCATCTATTTTGGCACGGCACTCAGCAATCGCCGCTTTTAATGCTGGCACTACATGTGCTGGTTTAATTTTAGAAAACGGCGGAAGCCCTTCTAAACCAATGAGTGGGTTATTTTCTGCAATTGTCATTTTCGTTCTCAAATTTTATGCGAATATGATTTTGAAGTTGGGGCGAATTGATGAAATACAAGGGGCTTAACCTTGGTCTTTATTATGCTATTATCAACTTATTACTAAATCGATTAATTAATAAAGAATTATCTATTTTTGAGGACAAACTATGGCTCAGCATTTTGATTACATTGCAATTGGTGGTGGTAGTGGCGGTATTGCCTCTGCAAACCGTGCAGCAATGCGTGGCGCAAAAGTCGCTCTTATTGAAGCAAAACACATGGGTGGTACCTGTGTAAACGTGGGTTGTGTTCCAAAGAAAGTAATGTGGCACGGCGCACAAATTGCTGAAGCAATTAACGCATATGCACCTGACTACGGCTTTGATGTTGAATTAAAAGGTTTTAGCTGGGCTAAATTAGTTGAAAGCCGCGAAGCTTACATTGGTCGTATTCACCAAGGTTACAACAAGTACTTATCTAGCAATGGTGTAACTGTAATCAATGGCTTTGCTAAGTTTGTTGATAACAAAACAGTTGAAGTAAATGGTGAGCTATACACGGCAGACCATATTCTTGTTGCTGTTGGTGGCCGCCCTACTATTCCTAACATCCCAGGCGCTGAGCTTGGCATTGATTCGAACGGCTTCTTTGAACTAGACGCACAGCCTAAGCGTGTTGCTGTGGTTGGTGCAGGCTACATTGCCGTTGAAATCGCAGGTGTACTTCATAGCCTTGGTACAGAAACACACTTGTTTGTTCGTAAAAACAAACCACTTCGTACTTTTGACCCATACATTGTTGATACGCTTGTCGAGATCATGGCGAAAGAAGGCCCGACTCTTCACACTGATTGCACACCTAAAGAAGTAGTTAAAGAAAGCGATGGTAGCTTAACAATTCACTTTGAAAATGGTCACAGCCAAAACGTTGATGAAGTTATTTGGGCTATTGGCCGTACACCTACAACTGACAAGATCAATCTTGCTGCGGCAGGTGTTGAAGTCACTGAAGGTGGTTACGTTAAAGTAGACGAATTCCAAAACACCACTGCTGAAAACGTGTACGCAGTTGGCGATATCATCGAAAACGGTATCGAACTTACGCCAGTAGCCGTTAAAGCGGGTCGTATTTTATCAGAGCGTTTATTCAATAAAGAATTACCTGATGATTTAAAAATGGATTACGAGCTAGTGCCTACAGTGGTATTCAGCCATCCACCAATCGGCACAATTGGTTTAACAGAGCAACAAGCGATTGATCAATACGGCAGCGATAAAGTGAAAGTATATCGTTCAACCTTCGCAGCTATGTACACAGCAGTAACGCAACACCGTCAACCTTGTAACATGATGCTGGTTTGTGCTGGCGACGACGAAAAAGTTGTTGGCTTACACGGTATTGGTTTTGCCGTTGACGAAATGATCCAAGGTTTTGCTGTTGCAATGAAGATGGGCGCAACGAAAGCAGACTTTGATGCTGTTGTGGCTATTCACCCAACTGGCTCAGAAGAGTTTGTAACGATGCGATAAACTCGCGTTGCGAGTTGCGAGTTGCGAGTTGCGAGTTGCGAGTTGCGAGTTGCGAGTTGCGAGTTGCGAGTTGCGAGTCAATTTTAAAACCTTGTGGTGCTGCCACAAGGTTTTTTTATGCTTAAAGCTGGCACAAACCTTGTAACTGTTAATAAAGTAACCAGTTATAGCAACAATTTACCCTTATTTACTGTGTAATTAAGCAATTATTACGCAGTAAACAAGGCATTTTTACAAGGAGGCACGGTGTCTAAGTCTGCAATTTTATATCGCATGGTGACCGATGAGCATATTTGCCCATTCGGTTTAAAATCAAAAGATTTATTAGAGCGTCATGGTTACGATGTTGATGATCGACACTTAACCAGCCGTGAGCAAACCGACGAATTCAAACAGCAGCATGATGTAAAAACCACACCACAAACCTTTATCAATGATAAACGTATTGGCGGTTACGATGATTTGCGCGACTTTTTTAATCTACCTGAGGCAGGTCAGCAAGGTACCAGTTATACGCCGGTTTTAGCGATTTTTGCAGTGACCATGCTACTAAGCTGCGGTTTTACTTATGCCAGCGGTGAAGCTTTATTTTCTATGCAAAATCTGATGTTGTTCGTTGCATTATCCATGGCGGTATTAGCCATACAAAAGCTGCAAGACTTATTCAGCTTTTCTAACTCATTTATTACCTACGACTTACTGGCGATGCGTATCGTGCCCTATGCCTATGTTTATCCATTTATCGAGGCGTATGTAGCGTTAGGTATGGTGGCTAAACTACCAGCCTTAGCTGTTGCACCCTTTTCATTATTTATTGGTGGTATAGGTGCGATATCGGTTATTAAGGCTGTGTATATCGATAAGCGAGAGCTGAAATGCGCCTGTGTTGGTGGCGACAGTAATGTGCCGCTCGGCTTTATCTCACTGAGTGAGAACTTATTTATGATAGCTGCAGGTATATGGATGCTTATTACTTTTTAGCGTTTTATTAGTATTTAAAGTGGCTTAATTAAGTAATTAAGCCACTTTAAACGAATGGTTAACCACCATTACGTAAATCGCGCTCGAATTCACTTTCGGTTTTTACTGGATGACAAGTCGATTTGACCGCGCCTTTTTTGCTGTCGTTATCTTCGGTGCTATAAATGGTATAGGTGTAATCAGTTTCGAGTTCACCACCTAAACATTCATGCTCAGCGTAGATTTCATTTTCAGCCCCATCAACCACGGCCTGTGATGCACAGCCTGCAAGCATAGCAAGTGCGAGTACAATTGGAATTGCTTTCATATCTTGATCCTAAAATGCTATTTTTATTTTTGCTGTAAGCAATAGGTTAGCTCACACAATTAAGTTAACGGCAAAGTACCTTTATTGATACAAAATTTGTGTAAGTTTTTGTGTAAACAGAAAGCGAAGATAAGTGAGGCAGGTCAAGAATTTAACCTGCCATATAATAAATGGTTTTAAGCCGTGCCACCCACGGTTAGATTGTTAATTTTAAGGCTTGGTTGCCCTACACCTACAGGTACGCTTTGGCCATCTTTACCACACACGCCAACACCTTTATCAAGCGCTAGGTCGTTACCAACCATCGAAATTTGCTGCATCACTTCTGGGCCATTGCCAATCAGTGTTGCGCCTTTGATAGGTTGCGTGATTTTACCGTTTTCAATTAAGTAGGCTTCAGAGGCACTAAATACAAACTTACCTGACGTAATATCTACTTGGCCGCCACCAAAGTTAGGCGCGAAGATACCTTTTTTCACCGAGCTGATGATATCAGCTTGGCTGTGCTCGCCACCTAACATATAGGTGTTGGTCATACGTGGCATAGGTAAATGAGCGTACGATTCTCGGCGTGCATTACCAGTAGGGTTAACACCCATCAAACGCGCATTTAGCTTATCTTGCATGTAGCCTTTTAGAATACCGTTTTCAATAAGCACGTTATACGCAGCAGGCGTCCCTTCGTCATCCACGTTCAATGAACCACGGCGATCAGCAATGGTGCCATCATCCACGACTGTACACAGCTCAGATGCCACCTTTTCACCTACTTTACCGCTAAACGCCGATGCGCCTTTACGGTTAAAGTCACCTTCTAGACCATGACCAACCGCTTCGTGTAGTAACACTCCCGGCCAACCTGCACCTAGTACGACTTCCATGCTACCCGCAGGTGCATCGATTGCTTCTAGATTTACTTTTGCTTGGCGAACAGCTTCTTCGGCGTATTCCATCCAGCGCGGTTTGCCATCGACTAACTCTTTAAAATAGCCATAATCTAAACGCGCACCGCCCCCTGCACCACCGCGCTCACGACGGCCGTTCTTCTCAAGTAACACTGAGCAGTTTAAGCGAATAAGCGGGCGAATATCGGTGGCAAAGGTGCCATCACTTGCAGCAATTAACACTTCTTCATAAACCGCCGACATTGAACTGATCACTTGCTCAGCATCCGGCGCTAACTGACGAATATAGTTTTCAAGTTCACGTAGCAGGCTTACTTTGTCATCGTTGCTCATGCTTTGAATTGGCTGATGCGGCGCATACTGTTGTTTAGCAGCTACATCACTGAATACTTGAATCGTTTTGTTTTCGCCAGCATTGGCAATGCTGCGCGCTGCCGTTGCGGCTTTGTTTAACGCTTCAAGGTTAATCGCATCTGAGTATGAAAAACCGGTTTTTTCACCGCTAACAGCACGCACACCCACACCACGCTCAACGTTGTATGAGCCTTCTTTTACTAAACCGTCTTCAAGCACCCAAGATTCGTGGTGACTCGATTGAAAATACAGGTCGGCATAGTCAACTTGGTGCTGATGAATAAAAGCGAGCGTTTTTTCTAATTCTTCTCTCGTAAGTTGGCTGTCATGTAATAAATGCTGTTCAACCGTGTTCATAATAAATGCTCTCTAAATCGTTGCTGAGACTGCACAGGCATGTCTTGGCGAATTGTATTCAAGCGGTTTAAATCAAGCTCATGGCTGATAAACCCGGTACCAGAGGCAAGCTCACTGAGCGTTTCTCCCCATGGTGAAATAATAATGCTGTGACCATAAGTGTGACGGCCATTTTCATGCTCGCCCCACTGTGCTGCGGCAACCACATAGCATTGAGTTTCGATTGCCCGCGCAGCTAATAAAAAATGCCAATGAGCAGCACCGGTGACGGTGGTAAAGGCACTGGGCACTAAAATAAGCTCAGCCCCTTGGCGCTGCATGGCGGTGAATAAGCCACTAAAACGTAGATCATAACATACTGCTAAGCCAATTTTACCAAATGGAGAGTCGACCACCACAATATCGTTGCCTGCTTGCGTTGCATCAGACTCACGGTAACTGCGCGTAGTGTCGGCAACATCCACATCAAATAAGTGAATTTTATTGTACTGCGCCACCACATCGCCTTGGTTATTGAATAAAAACGAGGCTGCTAAATACTTACCATTTTGCTGTGAAACAGGCAGGGTGCCAGCGGCTAACCAAATATCATGTTGCTTACATAAATCGGCAAGTTTCGCTTTATATGCCTCACTTTGCAGACCTAATTGATAGCTTGCTTGGCTTTGCTTACTAAAGATCAAAAAGCTTTCGGGTAAACACACTAGTAATGGCCGAGTTGAAGGAAGCGTTGATAACGTCTGTGCTAGAAAAGCGAGGTTTTGCTCAGCATTCATGCTTGAGCACATTTGTACTGCAACAACCTGTGGATGAGGATTAGCTTTCATTGTTATCTAAACTCGCTGAAGATGCGGCATCTTTTAATTTTAATTGCGTCGACGACTGCGGCTGACTTTGCGCAGCTTGCGGTAACGTCACTTCACGGCTCTTACGATCCACTTCTTTCACAACTGGGTCATTCATACTGCCTGTTACTTTAAAGTTGATCTCTGAGATCACCCGCGCGGAGTGAATCACTTTATCGATTGCCAGCGCCGCAAGACCACTTACCGGGTTAACCATCCATGCCACAATCACTGGAATACTCGACGTCACCTGCGGTGCAACTGCTAGGTCGTAATCAATTTCAAAGGTATTTAAATTAGTGTGGCCTTTAATCGTTAAATCGGCAGGCACACCATCAAGTTTGGTATCTTGAGTGTAAGCAATGCCCTTTTCTAGCTGCATGGTGCCTTGCATGCTGTTATAGAAAAAGCCTTTGGAGAATACATCTCTAAAATCCAGTTTCAGCTTACGCACTAACGAATCTAAACTCAGTAATGAAAATACTCGCGCACCACCATCACTGATCTCAGCAAGGTGCCCTTCACCTAAACGCCAATCTAACTCACCGGCTAAACTTGGCACATCAAAGCTATAAGGTGCGCCTTGCCAAGCAAGATCAAACTTAATATTGGCATCTGAATCTTTTACTGTGGTGGTGATATCAAACTCATCAAATAACTCGCCAATATCGTCACTTTGTAAGTTACCACTAAAGCGTGTTTGCCCATCGGCAAATTGCCCTTTACCACGTAATACGTGGTCGCCTTTGTCTATAACCAGCTCAGTAAACAAGAGTTTATCGCTCTCCCCAACTAAGCTGCTTTTAATTTTATCGAGCTGATACTCAGCGACTTTACAATCTTCACAGTTAAACTCGATGGCTGGGACTCGGGTTAACCAGCTTAAATCTTCTGGTTCTGAGTCTTGCTCTGTTTGCTCTGCGACTTCGTTAAAATTAATACGCAGGTAGTCAGTAAAAATTTGAATTGGTCTGCGCGTTTCACCGGTTGGAATAAGTGCGTCGGCACGTAATTCTTTGGCATTTAGCTTTAACTCTAAGTCTGATTGTTTTGGCGCTAAGCGAAATTCAAAATCATTAAAGTCGATATTGTGTAGTGCCAGTTTATTAAATTTACCCGTTACGTTATTGAACGCAGGCATCACACTTGGCGCATCTGACTTAACTTTGGTAAGCGCAATAATCTGATCAATTAAGCCAAACCAAGGCACTATTTCAGTTTCTGGTAAATCGATAGATACCGCAAAACCTTCACGATTAAGCCCTAAATCTTGTGCCCCCAAAATTAAATGGGCATTACTAAATTTCTTTTCGCCATTATCTAAAATCGCATTAAAGAATAACTGCTCATCGATATTTGCGGTGATCAAATTAGAGATATGGTCACCCTGCACGATCGCAGTTAATGGCCATTTCTGCTCTGCGCCTTTGTTATAAGGTGCAGGTAGCTGGCTAGTTACACCGATTAAATTACCACTCACATCGGCGCGGTAATTAAAGTCATTAGGTAAAAAGTTAAGCGACACATTTATATCAACATCACTTTGACCGCTTAAGTAACCGGCCAATAAACCATGGGCTTGTTCAATCAAAGGTTCAGCTTCAAGGGCCAGCTTTATCGCAATTTCGGCGCGATAGGTATCAGCCACATTTTCACTGTTGTAGTTGGCAGTAAGTGGCATGCCCATCCAATCTGCTTTGGCATTTTTTAAGTCGATTTTATCGTTATTAAACTTAACAATACCGGTCATGTGGTTAAGGGTGATACCTGGCTGTGCAAGGTAAACCGGAATATTAGCCAATTCAACTTCACCTATCGCATCAACATGACCCGAACGTAAATTAACTAACAACTCAATATCGGCAGTTGCTTCGCCTTGTGGTTGCACAACTTCAAAAACACTCGCCAAAGGCTTGGCAAGCGGAGTCGCCGTGAAGAAAGGATTAAGCTTATCGCCATGAGCACGTTTATTAATGGCAACTTTTAGGATTTCTGCATTCATTAAATCAGCAATACTGACATGGACACTCTCCCCTAGAGAGAGGTTAACCAGTTTGCCCGACTTACTATAGATATCCATGCGCTCATTTTCGAAATGTAAAATGACGTTGGCATCTTCAACTTCTGGCCAGCTTGGTGAAAACTTATACTTAGCGTTTTCAACATTCGCCAATACTTCAAATTGGCCTTGCTGCTCTTTGAACGGAAATCCTTTAAATGGCCCTGAGAACAGCACTTGTGCCTTGTCTACTTCACCGCCTTTGATTGCCCCATTGAGGTAATTAACTAGGTTTTCGCTCATCACAGGTAACGGAAAATAATGCCCAGCGACTTTAGCATCCGCTGCGTAAGCTTCGGCATATAAATCTAACCGCGGCTCATCAGTCAGGCTTAGCATCATCTCTGCAGCCACAGTCACTTCGTCGTTATCAAGCCAAATATTATCGCTACTGATACGCCAGCCATCATCGTAATGGTGTAGGTCGAGTTCAACATTTAATTGATTGTAGGCAATATCTTGACTAAAGCTGCCATTGGTCAACAGTTGGTTATTCTCGCCATATAGCTGAATTCGACCAGCAGTTTGATTAATTAAGCCATCAACACGAATAGCTTGTCCGCCCGGAATACCTTGTAGCGCCAGCCAATTAATTTGCTCGCCTTGGAACCAAAGCTGCCAGTTATCTTGTTGACCGAACTCAAGGTAGGCATCACTTAACTGACCATTGGGTTGACGCGCTAAAAACGGGGCAAGCACTTCAAAGTTACTTAACTGCGATAACTTTGCCAGCAATGCAAAATCAAATTGCTTTAACCAAATTTGACTTTTATCACCAAGTTGAGCTTCAAATTGTAAGGTCGGCCATTGTTTTAAATCGCTTTCAAAGGTGAGTCCGGTGCTTTTTAAGCGCCAGCCATTTTGCTTTGGAAATAAATGAAAACCACCTTCACTCAAGCTAATTTGATGTGCCTCTTGGTTTTGTTGCCAGTTGATGAAACTCGGTAGCCACTGCACTTTCACATCGCTGATCAGGCCTTTCTCAAGGCTAAACCAGGTTTGTAAATTGATGTCGGAATTAAGCTGCTGCTTGTCGGTATTAATATATTGTGCAAGCCATTTAGACACATCGACATTCGCCGCTTGCACATAGATATCACCAGCCATGGTTTCGAGGGTCGAGCCATTCAATGCCATGCGGGCATCAAAGCTACCCACTGAAATTCCCGGTAACGCTAATGTGCCCGAACCTTGATGTTGCTCAGGGGTATTTTGCCAGACAATGTTCTCAAGGATCAGCTTACGCTCTTTACCGTCACTGAGGGTAAAGTTCAAACTGCTGTCTTGCACCGCAAAGTGACCCGTTTCACCAAGGAACAGGTTTTCGATCAATTCTTTTTGTTCAAAACTGCCTGTTTGCTGGTTATTGCCCAGATCAAGCATGGTGGGTAAATCAACATCAGCATGAAAACCATTGATCACAAAGTAGCTTGATTTAAGCTGACGGGTTTTTATAGATTCCCATAAATTAACCTCAAGGCTTGCTTTATCGATGGTGAGTGCGATGGGTGAGGTTTGGTTATCTTCAAACGAAATATCTTCGATAACTAAAGCGGGTCCCTTACCCTGCCAGCTGGCTGAGATAGAACCAATCGCTAAGTTTACGTCAAAGCGTTCATACAGAAACGCTTCAATATCATCTTTGTAGTCATTCGCATAAGGCAGTGAGTACTTCACTAGCGAGACAATAACGGCCAGCAGTACGAGAGTGATAGCAAAGACTTGCCATAACTTACGTAAACAATAAAAGCAGACCGTTTTTGCCTTCATTACATCATTACCACATCAAACTGTTCTTGGTTGTATAAACTCTCTGTTTGAATACTGACTTGCTTACCAATAAATAGTTCCAGCTCGGCAAGGTTGTGGTATTCATCATTGATCAGTGCTTCACTTACCGATGGAGAGGCATAAACCATAAACTTATCAGCTGCATAAGCACGGTTTACCCTAACAATTTCACGCAATATTTCGTAGCAAACTGTCTCAACGGTTTTTTGTGAACCACGCCCCGAACACGCAGGGCATACATCACAAAGGATATGCTCTAAGCTTTCGCGGGTACGTTTTCGGGTCATCTCTACTAAGCCTAGTGCAGATAGGCCATTTATGTTGGCTTTTGCACGATCTTTTGCGAGCGCTGACTCAAGCGAATGCAAGACTCGGCGTTTGTGCTCATCACTGATCATATCGATGAAATCGATAATAATGATGCCGCCTAAGTTACGTAAACGCAGCTGACGGGCAATGGCAGACGTTGCTTCGATATTAGTATTAAAAATGGTTTCTTCGAGGTTACGATGACCAACAAATGCTCCGGTATTGACATCAACGGTTGTCATCGCTTCAGTTTGGTCGATAATTAAATAACCGCCTGATTTAAGCTCAACTTTACGGTGTAGCGCTTTTTGAATTTCGGTTTCCACATCGAACAAGTCGAAAATAGGTCGCTCACCTGGGTAATATTCAAGCGCTCCCGATAAGATCGGCACAAACTCTTCAGTAAACTCTTTAAGCTCTTGATACGTTAATTTAGAGTCAACACGGATACGCTCCATGTCTTCGCCTACGTAGTCACGTAGCGTACGAAACGCCAGTGTTAAGTCTTCATGCAAAATGCTTTCTTTACTGATCTTTTTACGCTTAGTGACGATTTTTTGCCACAGCTTTTTTAAGAATTCCGCATCATGACGTAGCTCTGCTTCAGACGCCCCTTCAGCCGCTGTACGAACAATAAAGCTGCCATCTTCGTCGCCATACTCAGCAACAATTTTCTTTAAGCGTAAACGTTCTTCTTCAGTTTCGATGCGCTGGCTTACACCCACATGTGTTGCATCTGGCATAAACACTAAGTAGCGAGAAGGAATAGTGATATCGGTCGTTAAACGTGCGCCTTTGGTGCCCAGAGGATCTTTAACCACTTGCACCATGATGTATTGACCTTGGCGCACAAGCTCACGGATATCTTGTACTTTTTTGATTGGCTGCTCATCAACACCTTCTACAATTGAGGCGCTGTTAACAATGTCTGAGGCATGTAAAAAGGCCGCCTTATCTAAGCCTATGTCGACAAACGCAGCCTGCATACCCGGAAGTACGCGACTAATTTTACCTAAGTAAATATTGCCCACGATTCCAAGGTTGCCAATTCGCTCTAGTTGGATCTCTTGCAGTACGCCGTTTTCAATTAGCGCAACGCGACTTTCGCTCGGTGTAACGTTGATCAGTAATTCAGTGCTCATGTTACCCTCTTAAAAATTCGTTTAATAACAGCTCTGTCTCATATAAAGGTAAGCCGACAACCGCAAAATAGCTACCCGAAATATGGCTAACGAAGCGCCCACCTAGGCCTTGTATACCATAACCACCGGCTTTATCTTGTGGCTCGCCACTGTGCCAGTAAACATCAATTTCAGCATCACTAAGTGGCTTGAATGTAACATCGGTGATCACAAGACAACTTTTTACTTGCTCACTATCAGCAATTGCCACAGCCGTCATGACTTGATGAGTGCGGCCAGATAAGCGCTTCATGGTGGCGGTAAAATCAGTTTGGTCTAGCGGTTTACCAAGTGCAGTGTCATCAATGACAACCACGGTATCACTGCCAAGCACTGGACGGTCTGTGTAACCCATAGCAACGCCCGATTGTGCCTTGAGTCTGGCTAGGCGCTCTACATAATCACGAGGGGCTTCGTTTGGGAATTGGCTTTCATCAGCATCAACGCTAAATTGAGAAAACTCAACGCCAAGTTGGCTGAGCAACTCTTTTCGGCGCGGTGATGCAGACGCCAAATAAATTGCGGTTTGCATTATCTAATCCTGAAATGACGGCGATATTTACGCAAAATTAAGAATATCCACCACCAACAAAGCATGCCGGTTAGCACTGGCCACATATAATGCGGGCTAAAATAAACGCCCATTAAAAAGTGGTTTAGCCAAAATTGCATTAGGTGGTAAAGCGTTAAAAACAAAGCAATTAAAATGCTTTGCTGCCATAAAGAAAAGTTTCTAATTTTTTGGAAGTTACTCGCAGTGATAAATATACACACCGAATAAGTCAGTGAGTTCACACCGAGAGGCGAGCAGAGGCAAGGTCCATCAATAACCCAACGACCCAAGCTGTGCCAATATTTAAACGATGCGGCACTGCTAACGACCAATACATTAATACCATTAACACCCAGTCTGGGCGGTATGGTTCAAACGAAATTGGTAACGGCATTAGCGCCATTACCAATGCAAAAAAGATACTGATAGCAATCAGCAAAGAGTGACGACTATTCATTGCTGATGCTCTCCTGCTGATTGCGCCACAGCACAACCAATAAGCGAATACGGTCAAGTTGCGCAATTGGCTCAGCATAAACTTGTGCGAATGGACGCCCTTCATCACGGTTAATTTCGGTCACCACGGCAACCGGATAACCTTCTGGGAAGGTGCCACCAAGACCAGACGTAACCAAGATATCGCCAATGCGAACATCAAGGCTATGCGGCACATGCGACAGCTTTACCACGTTAATTTTGCCTATGCCCTCAACCACGGTGCGCACATCGTTACGTAAAATACGCACAGGTGTGGCATGGGTTGTATCTGTCATCAGCAATACGCGAGAAGTCGTCGACCCGACTTGGGTGATTTGCCCCACTACACCCATTTCGTCAATCACTGCTTGGCCTTCACTTAGGCCATCCGTTGTACCACGGTTAATAACCACTTGGTGGCTATACGGGTTTGAATGAACAGAGAGGACTTGTGCAATGATTTTACGATTTGATTGCTTAGCCGATGAACCGAGTAAAGCGCGTAATTTATCGTTTTCACGAGATAAAAATGACAGTTGTTGTAGTTGTTCGCTTTGTAATAACTGCTTCTTTTTTAACGCTTCATTTTCGGTTAATAGCTGTTCGCGGGTATGCAGATTCTTCGCGCCAATACTAAATAGCTCATACGGCAAATTGGCAAGATAAATAAGTGGGCTAACTAGGGTATTTAGACTGGTGCGAATTGTTGTACCACCTTGAGTGTAGCGATCGCCCACGATCAACACGACACTCAAAAGCACTGCGACAAAAAGTCGCAGCTGCAAAGAGATGGTACGACCAAACAGTAACTTCATTAGTCGTAACTAAATACGTCACCACCGTGCATATCAATCATTTCTAATGCCTTACCGCCGCCACGCGCAACACAGGTTAATGGATCATCAGCAACCACAACCGGAATACCTGTTTCTTCCATTAATAGACGGTCTAGGTCTTTTAATAATGCACCACCACCGGTTAATACCATACCGTGTGCAGAGATATCAGATGCAAGCTCTGGCGGAGACTGCTCAAGAGCAACCATTACCGCGCTCACAATCCCCATTAATGGCTCTTGTAGTGCTTCTAAGATTTCGTGTGAGTTCAGCGTGAATGAACGCGGTACACCTTCGGCTAGGTTACGACCACGTACTTCAATTTCAATTGGCTCATCTGTTTTGAAAGCCGAACCGATTTGGTGCTTGATGTTTTCAGCAGTTGCTTCACCAATTAAGCTGCCAAAGTTACGGCGTACATAGTTGATGATAGCTTCATCAAATTTGTCACCACCAATGCGTACAGATGAAGAGTAAACCACACCATTTAATGAGATAATAGCAACTTCAGTTGTACCACCACCAATATCAACAACCATTGAACCGGTTGCTTCAGATACAGGTAAACCTGCACCGATAGCCGCAGCCATTGGCTCTTCGATTAGATATACTTCACGAGCACCTGCACCCATTGCAGACTCACGAATAGCACGTTTTTCTACTTGTGTTGCACCACAAGGCACACAAATAAGAACACGCGGGCTTGGGCGCATAAAGTTGTTGTTATGCACTTGCTTGATGAAGTGTTGTAGCATTTTTTCGGTCACGTAGAAATCAGCAATAACGCCGTCTTTCATTGGACGAATCGCTTTAATGTTACCCGGAGTACGACCTAACATTTGCTTAGCTTCGGTACCTACAGATGCTACGCTCTTAGGGCCACCAGCACGCTCTTGACGAATAGCAACAACTGAAGGCTCGTTTAATACGATACCTTCTTCTTTTACATAAATTAGGGTATTGGCTGTACCCAAGTCGATCGATAGATCGTTTGAAAAAATACCACGGAGTTTTTTAAACATGAGGCTGGATGACCTTTGAAAATTCGTTCTTATACTAGCTGCTCTCACTCTATCATGCTAATCATGAAAAAGCGCAACTGCTTTAATTAAATTGCTAAAAAAGGAAGCATCCATTGCTTCCTTTTTAAATTCTTATCGTTCGCGTACTAAACGGAAACCGATATAGTTTGCACGAAAATCTGGCGCTAAGATTAAGCGCGTTGAAACGCGTGCTAGGCTAGGAGCAAAATTCCATGCACCGCCTCGAACAGCCACATCAGACTGTCCTGACTTTTTGTTAGTCCATTCCCACACATTACCTACTGTATCGTATAGGCCAAATGCGTTAGGAGAAAACGACCCTGTTGGTGCTGCGCTCTTGTTTGACCATTCGCTACCACACCAGCCACAGTTCGCTAGATTCTTACCAATTTCGTTACCCCAAGGGTATTCAGTTTCTTTACCTGCACGTGCAGCGTATTCCCACTCAACCTCGTTTGGTAAACGAAATAGCTGACCTGTTTGACCCGATAACCAATCTGCATACGCTTTGGCATCGTTATAAGTTAAACAAACCGCCGGAAAATCACTTTCTTGATCAAAGCCTGGGTTACGCCAGTTTAGAGTTGCTTCCCATACTGGTTCACCATTTAAGTAATACGCACAGCCGCGATCTTTTTCTGCTTCTGTTTTGTAGCCTGTATTCGCAACGAATTGCTCATACTCACCAACGCTCACTTCTTTGCTTTGCATTGCAAATGAACTTGCAATCGTTTTTTCTACTACTGGGCGCTCATTCGCTAAACCATTACCGTTAATATCACCCATTTTAAATTTACCAGCAGGGATAACCACAATGCTGGCAGAACTGGTTTTACTAACAATACTCGCAACAGGTGCTGTGACTGGTTGCTCTGGTACCGCAGTCACTTCTGCAACAACAGGTTCAGGCACTTTTACTAGGTTTGCATTAATGGTTTGTGCTTTACGCAGATCAATTCGCGCTTTGTAGCTTTTATAGCCACGTTTGCGAATTTCAATATCATGAAAACCTTTTGGTAATGATGTCGTTAACCTAGTTGCGCCATAGCTCACACCATCAATAAACACTTCGTCATCATAAACATTTGAGCGCAGTGTTATTTCAACCATTTTAGATTTTTTTAGATCAGGTAATGGTTCAACCTTTACTGGCTTTTTTACAGAGTAATCGCTTACTGGTTGTTCGCTCATACGCGAAACCGATACCACCTGGCTATTATCCTGAGAGTCACTGAATGTTAACTGACTATCAGAATATGTGGTGCCGTAGTTTGGCTGAAAGTTACCTGCCAGTGGCGAGCCATAATCTGCACAAAAACGGTTATCTAAATTAAGTAAGCTGCATAAACGGCTGCTGTTTACGTCACCGCGCATCGTCACACTTAAGTTAACGTTGTAGTTACCTTGGCCACTGAAAGCACTGTTCACTACATGACTACTTAAAATCTTAACTTGTGCACCAGCAAGGTTACGTTTTGGTTCAACTAAACGCTCTTCAGTTAAGTTAGCAAAAATTTGGTCTACAAAACGTTTAGTGGCTTTTTGTAAGCCCATTTGCTGACCACGCTGCTCACAGGCAGCAAGTGTTTCGGTGCGCTTACAGTTAATTGTGTGATTAACCTCTAACGTACCTTCACGCGTAAACTCATTACGTAAACGTTCAACACGTGCCGTTGCTAACTGCTCTTTTAAACTTTCTAAGGTGTTTAACTGGGTATGCTTTGATACACGAATTTGCTCGATATCTTTTCTATGCGAAGCAATTGCCGCCAATTGCATCGAAATATCATCTTTGTTTTGTTTATGATCAACCACCGCTTTTTGATAACGCGATTGTGCATTACTGATATCAAGCGTTGGGTCATCAATCAGTCGGCGATACATCTCGTTCATTGCATCTAGCGCTTGATTCTTTTCTTTGTCTAGCTCTGTTGAGCGGGCGCGCAATAATTCGAGTTGTTTTTGTAACTGACTTTCTTCTTTTAGGTGTTTTTCGAGGATTAGGGTCGAGTTATCGTATTCGGCTTGTTTTTTACTGATCTCTGATTCAATGCCAGTTACCGTAGCAGTATCTTGTGCAAATGCACTAGTTGCTAGCAAACTAACTGAAATTAACAGAGATAAAGGAGCAATTCGCATATATTCCATTCCCAAAAAGCGGCAATTATTTGGTCATTATTATTTTTTTATAATTAAACTCTTATGCTATGTACTTGCAAGGCAAAACACAAGCTTTGTTCAATTATTATCTGAGTTTACCTCTATTACCTTAGTTGATGCCAGTAAATAACAAAATCATTTTAGTTTAATTGACTAATTTCTATCTGTATGACGACTTTGCTACAATTAGGCGTGTTTTTTTACTAAAAATGATGCCGTGAATAGTTCTTTTGAGTCACCAGTACAAACAATTCATCACCCCTTATTAGCTGCGCGTAAAATTCAGCTTAGCATCAAGCGGGATGATCTAATTCATCCGCAAATTAGTGGTAATAAATGGCGTAAGCTCAAATTTAACTTAGATGCGATGCAGCAACAGGGTAAATCTGAATTACTCACTTTTGGGGGGGCATTTTCAAATCATATTCATGCCACAGCGACAGCGGGTAAACTATTTGGCTTTAAAACCCACGGTATTATTCGCGGCCCAGAGCTAGACGAAGCCAACCCAACACTCCACTACGCAAAGCAATGCGGTATGAGCTTACACCCGGTTAACCGTATAACTTACCGACTAAGGCACGACCAAGCTTATTTAGCGCAGTTACAAGCGCAATTCCCCAATGCTTACATATTGCCAGAAGGCGGCACTAACGCTGCTGCGCTTTTAGGCTGCAAAGAATTAGCGCAAAGCTTGCCAAGTTGTGACGTGATTGCTTGCCCAACCGGTAGTGGCGGCACATTAGCGGGGTTAATTGAAGGCGCACCGCAGCATACAAAGCTGTTAGGTGTCGCAGTGTTAAAGCAAGCGGACTATTTAATAGAAGAAATTAAGCTGCTCAGCAATAAAGCTAAACAACAACAAAACTGGCAACTGTTATGTGATTTTCATGATGGCGGCTACGGAAAATTTAGCGATGATTTATGGCAGTTTTGCCAAACCTTTAGCAAGCAACACGCAATCCCTCTTGAACCTATTTACAGCGGTAAAATGCTCTATGCCGTATGGCAACTTATAGAGCAAGGTTACTTTGCTGAAAGAACGCACATCATTGCGGTTCATACTGGCGGACTACAGGGGTTAGATGGCTTGAAATACCGAGGCCTCATTGACTAACTATAAGGCGTAATATCCGCCAATTTTTGTAATGGCTCGGCAAAGTAAAAACCTTGAGCTGCAATGACACCTAGGTTTTTTAAAGTCGCTAGCTCGTTCTGAGTTTCTACTCCAACTGCATAAACAGGAAAGTTTAACTCAGTGCCTTTGTTGATTATCTGCTTAACCATCTTTTGCTGCTGCGTGTTGGTGTCAATATTGTGGATCAGCTCAAAAGCCAACTTAATACTGCATACATTTTTAATATCTTTGTAGGTCGCTAAATGCTCAGCAGTGCGCACATTATCAATGACAATGCCTGCCGACAGTTTTTCTAAACACTCGAACTGCTCACTGAGCTTTTTGTGCTGTTTTAAATAATCGTCTTCGCTGAGTTCAAACTGCAGTTTTTCTGCACTATTAAAATCGACCATTTGTTGTTTAAACCATTCCCAAAACTCGTCATTAAACCAATTCATTGCGTGCAAGTTTATACTCACAGTCAACGGGCCTGATTCGTTTTTCAGCATTTTCTTCACTTGAGAAATGACAGTTTGGTCCAATAACAAGACATCTTTTTTACTGCTCATATGAGGAATAAAATGCCGAGCCGCAAGCAAGCCTAAGCTCTTGTGACGAATACGGATCAACGCCTCATGCTGTAAAATATCGCCGGTTTGTAAGTCGAACAAAGGTTGAAAAAACAACATAAAGTGCTTTTTCTTTATGTACTCAAAAAGGTGTTCTTTACTATCTGCGAGCATACTTGACTGCGTATGCCCAAAAGGCAAGCGATGAATATGCTGCCAAGCGCTTTGTTTAGCCAGTGCTAATGCCGATTTAGTAAGCTGATAAACTACCGCCTGATCAGCTCCCGTACGGTAATTACACACGCCTATTTTAATATCCGATCGCGACAAGTCACTACGGTAGTTTAAACAGGCTTGATAAATAACCTGATGTAATCGCTTGGTGTATTTATCAACTTCTGTGGCAGGCACATTGTTTAATGTCACAGCAACGCCACCCGATGGCAGTAATTTAACAGAGCGATTTACTAGCTCACCAAATCCCTTTGCTATGACTAATTTAAAGTAATTATCAACGTCGAGATTAGCAGGAAATGGATTTTTCCAAAAAAACAGTGCAAACAAATGATTGTAGTTAGTTGGCACACCATACAAAATATTTAAATCTTGATGACCTAAAGGTTTTGGTGGGGCTATTTTCTTTGCCGCCAACTGAGTGCCCAAAGGCTCAAATGGTTTAATAACTGGTTTTTCAACCACCGCTAACTGCTTGAACATTTTTTTCCACCAGCGGAAACCCCAATACCCAGTGCCAAGCAATATTAGATTCAAGAACAAAAATAAGTGACTTTCAACCAGCCAAGAAGGCCAATGAAACAAGCGCAGATTAACCGTTTTATAGCTAAACACCTCTTGCTCAAGGTTAATAAAATTTGCAAAGTTATGTGGCACATCACTGGCACTCATTGCAAAGCCTTGGCTCTTTACCAAGGTCGCAATAATATCTTGCGAAGCAATCGGGTCGAGATTTAATTCATACACTTGCTTTGCAAGCTCAGTACCTGTGCGATGAACTTTATCGTGCAACACATCACTTAAGAAAATATTAAAAACAACTAATAGCAAAAACGCGGCCGCCACATAAATGGCCTCCGGTTGCTTTATTTGTGAAGTTAAGTCTTGTTTCATTTCACAGGTTAGTTGCCCAAACATACACAAAGTGTTGTTCAAGAACCCCATAAATACAAGGCTGCAGGGCGATTAAAAGCAATTTCAGAATTATCCTAGAACTAACGCTGTCAAAAGTTTTGTAATTTTAAACACCTAGCAAAAAGGGTTAATGATAATTATTTTGTAACCAGCAAAGTCCACCTTAAAGGAGTAGCAACAAAGTTTGAGTTATTAATAAAGCCAACACATGGGCTGGCTTTAAATCTTACCAATTACTTTCAGAGGGATATTAATAATACTGACGCAGCAGTTCAGTTAGTCTTGCTTTCTAATTAACTTTGAACATATTGACGGCATTAGAGGTTCTTTGTTGGGCATTTTCTAAATCAACGATAAGCTTTGAAAGTAACGTTAATTCATTTTGCACATCATGCATATTTGCCGTTATATCCTGACTTGCTTTGCTTGCTTCTTCAGCAAGTTGGCTTTGCAATTCAATCGCGTCTGACACCGTGTTTGTTTGCCTGCTCACATCGCTGATATTGTCAGTTAAAATATCAATGTTTGTTAACGCTTTCTCGCTATTATCACTGACCATTTGCGTTGATTCAGAGGTATTTTCCATGTACACCTGCAACTGCTGAACTTGCTGTTTTATATCATCTAATACAGAAGATATTTCAGATGTTGAGGCCTGACTGCGTGTAGCTAGACCACGCACTTCATCAGCAACCACTGCAAAGCCACGGCCTTGCTCTCCTGCCCTAGCAGCCTCTATTGCTGCATTAAGAGCCAGTAAATTAGTCTGTTCTGCAATGCTCGAAATCGTATCAAGCACAGATTGAATACTATTAGTCTTGGCACTTAAGGCATCCGATTGCTCATGCGCTTGCTGGATCAAATCTGACAACGAACTAATACTTGCTTTATTCTTGCCAATAATTTGCTTGGTGCTTGCGGATAAATCATTGGCTTTTGTGGTGTTTTTAGAACTCTCTTCCGCAGATACCGCGATTTGTTCAATCTGGCTATATAACCTTGTGAAGTTATCGTGCAACGTTGTCGTTGTTGAGTTGATATTTTCAACACGTACAGACAGCTCTTTAGCAAACGAGATTAACGACTTAACACTGGATTCACTGGTGTTATTTGCTTGCTGAACTTGCCTAATTAAATCAGTAAGCGCATCGACAAGTTCATCAACACTTCTGGAAATTGCACCAATTTCATCACTTGAATTATCGTTAATTCTTACTCCCAAATCATGGCTCGTGGCGATGTTACCAATAACATCTCGCACCCTCGTTACTTTTCTAGCCAGCGACTTAATAACGAATAATCCAAACGCGAGGAACAAACCAATAAGAATAATGGCAAAGCCAGTTGTGGCATATACCGCTGTATTTGCGCTACTGCGGCTATGCTCTATGAGCGCTTCTAGGTTTTGCTGCTTTTGCAGAATATGCTTGCGGATCTTGCCTATTAACTCGGTCGACTGAGCAAACCAATCTGCTGGCGTTGGATAGTTTTGGGCTAATTCGCCGCTTTCTTGGTTAAGTTTTTCAACAATGCTTTTTACATCTTGATAAATTTGTGAGTTAGTCAATTCTGCTAACCACTTTTGATCCGCTTCATCTGTAAGTGTTAAAGAAAGCAGAAACAAGGTTTCTTCAATGTTGTGAAAATAGCTTCTGATAAGCACTTGATTACTTTCAGAAATAGACTTGGAAGATAAAACGCCATTCACTTTACCTCTCACCTGCCCCAGTCTTTCCTTTAATAAAGACATTTCGACTATCGCAAGACCAGACGCAATCGCTTCACTTTGTTTGACCTGCGAAACGCGTCGGTTAGCCACATCAAGCATGAACTTGTTTGAATCTGAATAAACAACAAATGCATGTTGACCTTGTTGCTTATCGACGCTCTCCCTAAGCGTTGTGATCACTTCATGTTTCGCCAATACGGCTTTGAATAATGTTGATGAAAGCTTTTGTTCTTGGGTATAGCGAGCAAATTTATTAAACGCTTTATCGACTACTGAACGCTGCTGAGCAACACGCTCTTTATTTTGACTGTAGCCCGAGCCGATGAGACCAGCCGTTAACCCCCGTTCAACTGCCGTTTCGTGAGCTATCTCATCAACCATCAAAGCTTCACGTATAAAGACAGCATCCTTCTCAACGGTGCTTTTTCTAGCCAGTGACTCATTAATAACAGTATAAGAAGCTGCAATCATGACAACCAAAGCAAAAGCGATAACCGCTGCTAGCGCCTGTTGAAAACTTATCTTCCTTAAAAATTGCATAGTTAATAGAAAAGTAGTGGGTTAGGGTTTTATAAATTTAGACCAGGTTTTAAATATAGCCAATTCGGACTACCAACTTGCTTTTATACCAACCCGCTTAATTAAGTAGTCTATTTTGAGGCAATAAAACCTCGTTGATAACAAGGCAAAAATTTCGTTATTTAGTTGTTCTAAATGAGAAATTTTTAACGCAGTTAGCGATAGGTTTAATCCCTCAAAATGATTAAGTATTATTGCGGGTTGGTATTAGATTAAGCATTAATTCTAACACATAAAAAAGCCCCGCTAATGCGGGGCTTCTTAAAAACTAATTATACAGCTTTTGCTATGTCACCAATTAGAACGGGATATCGTCGTCAAAGTCGATAGGTGGTTCCATTGGGTTTGATGCGCCGCCTTGTGGTGCATTTTGTGGCTTAGGTGCAAAACCGCCTTGTTGAGGCGCACTGTTTTGCTGCTGACCATAGCCGCCACCGTATTGGTTATTGCTTTGCTGAGGTGCAGATTGTTGCTGCGGGCGCTGTTGTTGCGCAGGTGCAGACTGCTGCTGTGGCGCATAGCTATTATTGTTGCTTTGCTGCATTTGCTGGCCAGAACCGTAGCCGCCACTTTGTTGTTGGCCACCTTGGTAACCGCCTTGTGATTGACCACCTTGATAGCCGCCACCTTGTTGCTCACCACGACCGCCTAACATTTGCATTTGACCGCCCATGTCTACCACGATTTCTGTAGTGAATTTTTCTTGGCCTGATTGATCAGTCCATTTACGTGTTTGTAGGCGACCTTCAATGTAAACTTGTGAACCTTTACGAAGATACTCACCAGCAACTTCTGCTAGTTTGCCGAACAACACAACACGGTGCCATTCAGTACGCTCTTGCATTTGCCCTGTGTTTTTATCTTTCCAGCTATCTGTCGTAGCAATGCTGATATTCGCTACGCCATTGCCATTAGGCATATAACGTACTTCTGGATCTTGGCCTAAATTACCAACCAAGATAACTTTGTTCACACCGCGTGCCATGGAACTTCTCCTATAAAACGTTAGATTAAACCAGCCACTTTGCGTGCTTGGTCTAGGTCAAATTCTTTATCATTAATCTTTAAATAGCTGCGATTTTCATCACAGACAACCGTTGCTTCAATTACGCCCGGTAAAGCAACAAGACGAGAAGCAAGCGCTTGTGCCTGCTGCTCTGAACTTAATTCAGTCATTAAGCTAATTATTTTACTTCTTGGTGGGACTTGCATATTCCAAGCAAGGATAAGCCATATTACCCCAACAAGTGCCGCCGCCGCAAACACTGCTTGCGCACTTAATGCTTGAGCAACGTAACCTCCTAATAAACCACCTAAAAAGGCACCAAAAAACTGTGTTGATGAAAATACGCCCATCGCAGAGCCTTTCTGGTTTGCAGGAGCAATACGTGACACAAGTGCAGGCATGGTTGCTTCTAAAAAGTTAAAAGCAATAAAGTAAACCAGCATACAAATACCAATACCAATCACTGAATCAACCCATAACGACATTGCTAGCATGCTTAAAACAAGCAGCGCGATTGAGCCAATAAACGCTTGTTTTTCTTTTTCTTTACGAATCGCCACAATCATCATAGGCGCCATTAAGAAAAACGCTAAAAACAGCACAGGAATATATAAATACCAATGGTGGTCTGCAACTAAGCCATCTTTGATAAGCTGACCTGGTAAGGCGACAAATACAGTGGTTAATGTCAGGTGCAGCAGCATTACACCAAAATCAAGGCGTGCTAATTGCGGGTGTTTAATCAGTTGTTTAATGTCATCTAAGGTTGCGAGCGTATCCCCTTTTGGGGCTTTACTTACCGCATTAGGAACTAAAAATAACACGATTAGAATACCTAAAATGGCAAGCCCTGCGGTGAGCCAAAATACCCCAGCGACTCCCCACGATGCAGCAACAATTGGCCCTAGTAACATAGCAACAGCAAAGCTCATACCGATACACATACCAATCACGGCCATAACTTTAGGGCGTTGCTCATCACGGCTTAGATCAGAAGCCAGCGCTAATAATGCACTGGCAATCGCGCCCATACCTTGCAAGGCGCGTCCAAGCGTGACCATTTGAACAGACTCAGCAGTTGCCGCAATCACTGAACCAAGAGCAAACATACAAAGGCCACCAATAATCACTTTTTTGCGGCCAATTTTATCAGACAACCACCCCATCGGTATTTGTAACACCGCTTGCGTTAAACCGTAGGCACCAATAGCAAAGCCAATCCAAAGCGGCGAAAACCCTTCTAGTTGCTGACCATAAATCGCCAATACTGGCATCAGCATAAATAGGCCAAGCATACGGAATGCAAAGACGCTCGCCAACGAAACGGCAGCGCGTTTTTCTCGAGAGTTGAGTGAAGATGCTGTCATGAATTACTGATCTTGCTGTCTATTAAAATTTGAGCGTGGATTCTACCACAAGCGAAAACTAAATAATCACCTGTAAGCGATGATTTTTTCTTTGATCAAGGATTAATCTTATCGCGTATTATGAGATACTGAAAAAATAATTAGGTAATAAAACGAGATAGCATGGAAAACATTGAAGTCCGAGGCGCCCGTACGCACAATTTAAAAGACATCAGCCTAACCATTCCCCGTGATAAGCTGATAGTTATCACTGGCCTATCTGGTTCAGGGAAATCGTCTTTAGCGTTTGATACTTTGTACGCAGAAGGGCAACGTCGTTATGTTGAATCATTGTCAGCGTATGCAAGACAGTTCTTATCGCTGATGGAAAAACCCGATGTTGATCACATTGAAGGTTTATCACCTGCTATCTCTATTGAGCAGAAATCGACGTCGCATAACCCGCGTTCAACGGTCGGTACCATCACCGAGATTTACGATTACCTACGTTTATTATTTGCCCGTGTTGGTGAGCCTCGCTGCCCTACTCACGATTTACCGCTTGCAGCACAAACGATCAGCCAAATGGTCGATACCGTTTTAGCGCTTCCTGAAGGAAGTAAGCTAATGTTGTTAGCACCGGTGGTAAAAGACCGTAAAGGTGAGCATGTTAAGCTGCTTGAGCAACTAGCAAGCCAAGGTTTTATTCGCGCACGTATCGATGGCGAAGTCTGTGACTTATCAGATCCACCGACCCTTGAGCTTCATAAAAAGCATACGATTGAAGTTGTGGTTGACCGCTTTAAAGTTAAAGATGGCCAACAACAGCGTTTAGCTGAATCATTCGAAACAGCCCTTGAGCTATCATCTGGTATTGCCCATGTAGCGGCAATGGACGATTCACTCAGCGAAGACATGCTGTTTTCTGCTAATTTTGCCTGCCCAACGTGTGGCTATGCAATGAGTGAACTTGAGCCGCGTTTATTCTCGTTTAACAACCCTGCGGGTGCGTGTCAAAGCTGTGATGGTCTAGGTGTGCGTCAGTATTTTGATCCAAACCGTGTTGTGCAAAATCCAGAGCTAAGCCTATCGGGTGGTGCAATTAAAGGTTGGGACAAACGTAGCTTTTATTACTTCCAAATGCTGCAAGCTGTCGCTGAGCATTATAAGTTTGACCTAGAAGTGCCTTTCCAAGAACTTGGTAAAGATGCGCAAAAGGTGATTCTTGAAGGTTCAGGTAAAACTAAAATTGCCTTTAATTACCGTAACGACCGTGGTGATTTAATTACACGTAACCATGAGTTTGAAGGCGTTTTAAATAATATGAATCGCCGCTACCGTGAAACAGAGTCAAACTCAGTGCGCGAAGAGCTTGCAAAATACCAAACAAGCCAAGCGTGTCCGAGCTGCCATGGCTCTCGATTACGCGAAGAAGCTCGCCATGTATTTATAGGCCAAACCAATCTACCAGCAATCACCACGATGAGTATTGGTGAAAGCATGGCATTTTTTGATGGTTTAAATCTAACAGGCCAGCGCGCCCAAATTGCCGATAAGATCCTTAAAGAAATTCGTGACCGTTTATCTTTCTTAATTAATGTAGGCCTTAATTATTTATCGCTTGAGCGAAGTGCCGACACCCTGTCTGGCGGTGAAGCGCAGCGTATTCGTTTAGCAAGTCAAATTGGTGCAGGTCTGGTTGGTGTAATGTATGTACTGGATGAGCCATCAATTGGTTTGCACCAACGCGACAACGACCGCTTACTAAAAACCCTTATTCACTTACGTGATTTGGGCAACACGGTCATTGTGGTTGAGCATGACGAAGATGCCATTCGTGCTGCGGATCATATTATCGATATCGGCCCAGGAGCAGGTGTTCATGGCGGTCATGTTATTGCACAAGGTACCCATGAAGATATTCTTGCCAGCAAAGATTCAATCACGGGTCAGTACCTTTCTGGTGAGAAGAAAATTGAAGTACCAGCGACTCGCCATCAAACCAACGACAAATGGCTTGAGCTATTTGGTGCCACAGGTAACAACTTAAAGAACGTTGATTTACGTATTCCATTTGGCTTAATGACCTGTATCACTGGTGTGTCAGGCTCAGGTAAATCGACACTTATCAACGACACTTTATTTAAACTGGCTCATACCGAGTTAAATGGCGCAACGACCGCTGAAGCGGCCCCGTATAAGTCAATCAAGGGTCTAGATCATTTTGATAAAGTGATTGATATTGACCAAAGCCCTATTGGCCGTACTCCGCGCTCAAACCCTGCCACTTACACCGGTATTTTTACTGGTATTCGTGAGCTATTTGCAGGCACTCAAGAAGCCCGTTCGCGTGGCTATAAAGTCGGTCGCTTTAGCTTTAACGTTAAAGGTGGCCGTTGTGAGGCTTGCCAAGGCGATGGGGTGATCAAGGTAGAAATGCACTTTTTACCCGATGTGTATGTACCTTGTGATGTGTGTAAAGGTCAGCGCTACAATCGCGAAACCCTCGAAGTACAGTACAAAGGTAAAAACATTCACCAAGTACTCGAAATGACCGTTGAAGATGCCCGTGAATATTTTGATAAAATTCCGGCCATTGCACGTAAACTGCAAACTTTAATGGATGTTGGCTTGTCGTATATTCGCTTAGGTCAAGCAGCTACTACCCTTTCGGGTGGTGAAGCACAGCGTGTGAAACTGGCTCGCGAACTTTCAAAGCGCGATACCGGTAAAACGCTGTATATCCTTGATGAACCAACTACGGGTTTACACTTTGCTGATATTCAGCAATTATTAGTAGTACTTCACCGCTTACGCGATCACGGTAATACCATTGTTGTTATTGAGCATAACCTTGATGTGATTAAAACTGCTGACTGGATTGTCGATTTAGGCCCAGAAGGTGGTTCAGGCGGTGGTGAAATTTTAATTTCTGGTACACCTGAAGACGTCGCCGATTGTGAGCGCTCACACACGGGAAGATACTTAAAACCATTACTATAAAAAGGATATTGCGTGCGTAGGTATTTAAAAATTGCAAAATGGCGCGCTAATAAACAGTTTCAACAACAGCAACGTAGCTGGCAGCCTCATAAAACAAGGCTGGTTGAACGATTACAAGCCATTTGGTTTAACTTAAGTACCGCACAAAAGCTCTACCTTTTAGCATTAAGCAGCCTGATTGTTCTGCAATCGGGCTGGCTAAGTGCCACCATCACTATCATTGCGCTTGTTATTGAGTTTTGGCCCAAGTTTAACCAGCTTTGGCACTCTCTTGCTGGCAAAGCACTGATTTTAATCTTCTATGCCAGTATCGCTAATTTTGTCTTGGCCGGTGCGAGCGGCATAGTTAATGATGTGACTCATGTCTCTTCCAGTCATTTTAACTACACACATAACTTTGCTACCCTGTTGTATTTACCACCCTGGGCAATGGGAATAACCCTAGGTACTTTATTGTTATTTCAACTTTTTTTGCCTTTCTACATTTTTATCTTGTTGCTGATAAAGCCATTCGGCTCTGAGCGAGTTAAATTTATTAGTCAAAGCTATTCGCCGCTGTTAACCGCTATTGTGCGCTTTGTTTTAGCGTCAGTGGTCTTTATTAACCTGATTTCGTTTCTTGATGATAAGCCCCCTGAAGAAGTGCTCGACAACATGGTCAGTACCTTTCTCGATAGCAAAGTCATTGCCAAAGAATCCGGTGAAGAGCAGCAAAAAGCGGTCGAAGAACTCGGTGAAAAGCTCGAGCAACAACTGCCTGAAAATAAAGAAAGCTCAGCTCCAAGCCAAGACGTAGATATAAAAGGTGACAGCGAAACCGCCGAAAACCTTCGCCAGTTTTTAGATACCAAAGGTTACTTTGAACGCAGCAAACGTTTAATTGCGATGTTTGCTTACAGCTTTGAAGCCGATAGTTATTCACGCTGTTTAAAAGCAGAAAACAGTAAAGCCGTTGAGCTGAATGATTACGAAATAGTACAAGTAACCCCAGATCACAATGCCGAATATGGCTATCGATTTGAAGTGATTGCGTGTGACTCACCTGGTGTCACTCCAGTAGCAAAGTAACGCAGCAATCAATACTACTCGCTTGGCTTACTGCGCTTTTCTCTAATGACATGAAATATGGAAAGCCCAATAAAGCCAAAGCAAACTAAGGCGATTACTAAGTTGGGTATAAAAATAAGCAGCATTGTTGCGTCATAGCCGACCTTTGCGAAAGCTGCGCAAAGGCTACCAATAATAAGTTCAGTTAAAATTAGTTCCCATTCTAATGAGCTATTCGCTGCCACTGTTTTAGTCGCATAATGTTTTACTTTAAAGCCCATAGCAAAACCTACCAGTTCCTATTTTGATACACCTACACAAGCATCAAAATACACAGCCTCAAAATAATAGGCTTTAAAACCTTATTTCACTCCGTAAGAATTAGACATAAAACACTGAAATAAAACAAATTAAAATTTTAAAACCTTATAAATAAATCGCTTAGAACTAGATAAGCGACTCTATGTAAATTCCTCGCTATTGTAGTTTCCATCAACGGGCTACCAACCAATTTTGCTTCGCTGATAAAACTAATCAACCAATGAAAGGAATTAAATTATGACTAACTCAGTATTAAAAATGATGTCACTTTTAGCTGTCACTGCAATCATTATTACATCGCCTAATACCTTACTTAATACGCAAGGTGCTCAAAAACTAAATCAGCAATTAGAGACTTCTATCGAAGCGTCTATTGAGCAAATGAACAATAAAATTGATTTGCAAATTGAGCAACAACTCAATAAGTAATCGTTGGCTTGCTCAGAGTGCTGAGCAAGCTTCTTTCAATTAACAGGCGTAAATAATGAAAACACTGACTCGACACTTTCTCATCTCATCAGTTGCTGCATCTGGCTTATTAACAAGTGGGTTTGGCGCTGCTAAAAGTGCTGTTTGGCAGGTAAGTAAAGGCGATGACTATATTTACATTGCAGGTTCAATTCATATTTTGCCTCCAAAAGAGCTACCACTCCCAGTAGAATTTAATCAGGCTTATAAACAAGTAGATACCTTAGTACTTGAAGCCGATGTACCTGCACCAAGCGATAGTTCGGCACAGCTCACAATGCTAAAAACGCTTAGCTACCAAGCAGGTGAAACATTAAGTAGCAAGCTAACAGCAAAAGTGAAGCAGCAGTTAGAAGAGCAGCTAAACCGTTACGGTATGAAACTGAGTGAGTTCGATAGCTTTCGCCCATTTTTGGTAAGTTTGTTAATGACGTCATTAGAATTACAAAAGCAATCACTACTAGGTGAAGGTGTCGACAGCTACCTAACTAAATTAGCAAAACAAGATGATAAAGAGTTGGCTTTCCTTGAAACCTTAGCGTTTCAATTACACCTATTTAAGCAATTAGGTAGCCAAGACGAAAGTGCCTTTATTGAATCACAATTAGCGCAAATATCTCACTATCAGCATCATTATGCTGCCCTGCTTGATGCATGGCGACATGGCGATATGCAGGCAATGAATACACTCACTATTATGCCGCTCAAAGAGCATGATCTACTCACCTATAACATGCTAATTAAGCAGCGTAATTTAACCTGGCTTAGCAAGATAGAGCGCTATTTTACTAATCATCAAAAAGAGCTGGTGCTTGTTGGCGCAGCCCACTTGGCCGGTGACGATAGCTTGTTAGGCTTACTAAAAAATAAAGGCTATGCAATTAAACAGTTGAACACAGATGAGGAATAAGAAAATGGAAAAAACAGACAAAACCGCTGCTGCACTTATCTGTTTGTTTACAGTATTAATCGTGCTTAGTTTTTAATAGCTAAAAAAATACCGCTTTATAGCGGTATTTTTATTTCAATTATTTGCTGAAAGCTTACGGGCGAGGGATAAAACCTACCGCATCGTACACAGCTTTTAATGTTTTCTCAGCGCGAATACTCGCCTTTTCAGCACCTGATTTCATGATGCTATCAAGCAATGATTGATCTTCACGAATCTCTTTAAAGCGCGCTTGGATTGGCTCAATCATATTAACAACCGCTGCTGCGGTGTCTTTTTTCAGGTGACCATACATTTTGTCTTCATATTCAGGTACTAAGTCTTCAATTGAGCGCTTAGTTGCAACTGATAATAAAGTAAGTAGGTTAGATACACCTGGTTTTTCTTCACGATCAAAGTAGATACGCGCTTGCTCGTCTGAATCGGTTACTGCTTTTTTCAGTTTCTTTTCAATCTTCTTCGGCTCATCCAATAACATGATGTAACCGTTTGGATTTTCATCTGACTTAGACATTTTCTTCAGCGGATCTTGTAAGCTCATTACACGTGCGCCAAACTCTGGAATGTACGGCTCAGGTAGTTTGAACACGTCACCGTATAGGTTGTTAAAACGTGTTGCGATATCACGTGTTAATTCAAGATGTTGCTTTTGATCTTCACCCACTGGCACTTGATCTGCTTGATATAACAAGATATCAGCTGCTTGCAGCACTGGGTAAGAGAATAAACCCACATTCACGTTATTCGCATGCTTAGATGACTTATCTTTGAACTGCGTCATACGATTAAGCTCACCCATTTGCGCGTAACAGTTTAATACCCAGCTTAGCTGTGCATGTTCTGGTACTTGAGATTGTACAAATAACGCCGCTTTCTCTGGGTCAATACCACATGCAGCATATAGCGCAATACCGTCAAGAACGCGCGAACGTAATTGCTCTGGATCTTGGCGTACCGTAATGGCATGTAAATCAACTAACATAAAGAAACTTTCGTGGTCTTCCTGTAGCTTAAGCCACTGGTTAATAGCGCCAACATAGTTGCCTATTGTCATACCACCGGTTGGCTGAATGCCACTTAACACTACTGGTTTACTCATGATGTTCCTTTATATTTTTTACTAAACTAAAAAGACGAAATTAAAATGCACTTACCTTTGGGTAAGAACGGGTATTATATCTAAGAAATTCTCGCAGAGGTACTCTGGATTGAAATCAGCGAGGTTTTCACCTTGGTTATAGCCATAACCAAGCGCGACAACGTCAACATTTGCAGCTTTTGCTGCCAAAATATCACTTTTTGAATCGCCAATCATAACCGCTTTTTCAGGGCTGACATCTAATTGCTGACAAGCAAATTGCAATGGTTCTGGTGAAGGTTTCTTAGCCATATCATCGCCACAGACAATAAACTGAAAATGACTAGTCAGTGACAGTTTATCAAGTAACTTTTCGGTAAAACGGCGCGCCTTATTGGTGATCACCACTTTAGGAATACCAGCAAGTGCAGCAAGCCCCGTTTCTACATGCTGATAAAGCGCGCTGTAGTCACCTACAACTTGGTCATAGTGCTGATAAAATAAATTAATAGCGCGCTCTGCAAGGGCTTCATCTAAATGCTCACTAACTTGCATATCGCCACTCAACCCACGTTTAACAAGCGTTTCTATACCATTACCGACCCAGCTCTCAACGAGCTTTTGTGTAACAACCGGAAATGCGAGGTCAGTTAGAGTCAGATTCATCGCAATGTATAAATCATAAACACTGTCGACTAGGGTGCCGTCTAAATCAAAAAATGCTGCATCGTATTTCATGATTCAACCTTTGCCAGTTCGCTACGCATCGCATCGATAACGGCTTTGTAATCTGGTTGATTGAAAATTGCAGAGCCAGCAACAAACATATCAGCGCCCGCATCTGCAATTTCAGCAATGTTATTAACACCAACACCACCGTCAACCTCTAGTCGAATATTACGACCTGAATCATCAATAATTTTACGCGCTTGGCGAAGCTTTTCGAGCGTATGCGGAATAAAACTTTGACCACCAAAACCAGGGTTAACCGACATTAATAGCACCACATCAACTTTATCGAGCACATGCTCAAGGTAGCTAAGGCTGGTCGCAGGATTAAATACAAGCCCTGCTTGGCAACCGCTGTCTTTTATAAGCTGTAAGGTACGGTCAATATGCTCACTTGCTTCAGGGTGAAAGCTAATAATAGAAGCGCCCGCTTCAGCGAAGTCGGGAATTAGGCGATCGACAGGTTTCACCATAAGATGCACATCAATCGGTGCTGTGACACCGTAATCGCGCAGTGCCTTACAAATCATCGGGCCAAAAGTTAGGTTTGGCACATAATGGTTATCCATTACATCAAAATGTACAACGTCTGCCCCACTTGCTAATACACGATCAACATCTTCACCTAAACGGGCAAAGTCAGCTGATAAAATAGAAGGGGCTATTAAATACTTTTGTAATGTTTCCAACATGAGAGATTCCATCATAATTTGCGACTGCAAGAAGAGCGCATAATGTAACCCAATCGACAGCTGATTAAAACACCACAGCAGGTTGTTAGAATGCGATAGAGAGAAGCTAATCCTTTTAGCCTATTGAATTTAAGGTGAATTAATCAAAAGTTGAGCTAAAACTCTATTAATCAAGATGTAACAATACATGCATATGAAACAAAATATAAACATAAAATTTACTTTAAAGGGTTAATTTTATTAAATTTTTATTTAATTCAGCAGTAATTAAGTTTGTTATTTGAGCAATTGTTATGTATGCTTGTCTAAATAACACAAACAAGGGTTATTCTCATGCGTGCTTTTAAAATAGGGATCTTAATCGCGTCCGCACTTTCTGTTGCTGCGTTTGTATCTTTTTCATCGGCTGATGAAGACGACTTTTTAGCAGTGGCGTCTGGTTGCTCGTGCAACACAGTTAGCGCATCATCATCTTCTGCTCAATGTATGAAAGCAGAACAAGAAACAGGATGGTTTTCTTGGTTAACGGGTGATAGCCGCAGCGCTCAATTCCATTACCTTGATTTACTTGAACTATTAACAAGTAACGAAGAATCAAAGAAAGTTAGCGGTTTAGGTTCTAAGTTCTAAATCGCATGAACAAATTCATTAGTGCATTACAAAGTGTCTTCGCGGCATTTTTTGGTGTGCAATCAGAAGACAAGCGTCAAGCTGATTTCAAAGAGCATTCGCTCAGTACAATTATCGTCGTTGCCCTGGTGTTATTCAGCCTGTTTGTAGCAGCGATTTATTTCACCGTTTCTTTGGTGCTAAATACATAGCCATTAGCTCATTCACTTTATTACGTGAACCTCCCTTCGGGCTAATCGTGCGTTTTACCTGAATTTCATCCAGTGATGCTTGGCTATAGATTTTACGAGTCCATACAGTATCGTGGTTAGAAATAAGCACCGGCGTGTTATTTTCGAATGCCGCTTGCTCAGCTAAATTAGCCAAGTTAGCTTGATCATCTAAATTGAAGCCGCCTTTAGCGTAGGAAGTAAATGATGCCGTTTTACTCAGCGGTACATAAGGTGGGTCGCAATACACTACTGCGTTTTCAGGAATAAGCTTAAACACCTCGTCATAACCTAAACAGGTAAAGGTTGCTTGCTGTGCTTTTTCAGCAAAGAAATGCATTTCTTTTTCAGGAAAGTACGGGCGCTTATATTTACCAAAAGGCACATTAAAAATACCTTTTAGATTGTAACGACACAAACCGTTATAGCCATGACGATTCATATATAAAAATAAAATCGCTCGCTCATACACATCGCTGCTCTGATTAAATTGAACACGATACTCATAATAGGCTTCAGGATGGTTATTGAGCTCTACAAACAACTTTTTTGCATCACTGATGAACTCATCAGGCGTGCGTTTAAGCTCAGTGTAAAGGTTGATCAGATCCGCATTGATATCGTTTAAAATATAATGCTTAAAATCCGTATTAAGGAATACAGAGCCAGCACCAACGAAAGGTTCAACTAAGGTGTCAGCATCCACACTCGCTTGCTTCAAGCGGGTATGAATATCTTCAACTAGGCTGTATTTTCCACCCGCCCATTTAAGGAAGGCTCTGGTCTTTTGCTGCATCTGCTCTTAACTTCAATTCGGTGTTGCGCGATTTTACACTAATCAGTTTTAATTTACTGATTTAGTGAAGCGATTTCTTGTTTAATTTTACTTATTTTTTTATAAAACGGCTGATTTTTACGCACATTATCAGAAAGTGTTGTTACGCCCTTCTTCGCGTCATTGAGTGTGCTATAACTGCCATAAGTGACAATCCACCACGGCTTACCGTTACGTAAACTTTGGTAAGTCTTTACCTGCCCTTGCAAGCCATTTTCTTTAATAAACTTATCGCTGATCTCTTGCTTAGTCACCGCAAGTAATTGGATTACAAAATTGTCATCTGGCTGAGTTAAATACCACGCGTTACCCACTAACGACTGCTGAGGTTCTGATTCAGTTATCTCGTCTGCAATTGGCTCAGCGTTACTCAGGATGGCTGTCGCTACTTCATCAGGCGTTGGCTGTTCAGTCTCTTCTGCTACTTGCTCTGCAGGTAATAGGCTATCAACAATCGCAGCGACATTATTGTTATGACTTTCTTTTTCACGGTTTTCTATTACAGAGTTATCAACCGGCCTATTAGCAGCTTGAGTCGTGTCGACAGCATCATGATTGGTAACTTGCTGCTCGGCTTGAGACTCATCTTGAGCGTGCTCCGAAGCTGGCTCTTTGCTTTCTACTGGACCATTAATTACCGCTTCCGCAGGTAATGCGGTTGCCACAGTGCTCGTTGTATCTTGCTGGTAGTGCGCTTTCCACCACTGGGTCATGTCTGCTTTATATAGAAAGCCAATAATAAGCAGCATGGTTGTGATTAAGAGCAAAATTAAATAAAGCAGTTTATAGCTTTTTTCGGGTGCGCGAATGTCTGCGGTTTGTTGTTCTGGTTGCCATGCAAGTAATAAGGCAGGATTACCATGCGCCTCTTGTAAGAAAGTGCGAAAAACAGGATCTTCTTCCACAGGGAGGCTATCGAAAAACCAACGCATGAGCTGTTTACTTTCACTAATATTTAGCGCTTCAAGATGGATCTCGACCGCTTGACTAAACTGCCCGACCGATTGTGATGCAATCAATATATATAACGTGCTTGGGCTTTGCTTAGCAAGAATTTCTAATTGCTGAATTAATTCTTCCGATAAATGACGGCCTCCATCAATCACCCATAAACAATCACCACAAGGCTGTTGTTTATAGAGTTGATAGAAATTTTCAGACAAACTTAAAGCGTGATCAATCAGCGGGTTACTAAAGCTTTGTTCTAGCAGTTCAGTCATAAACTGCTGGTCAGTCATTTTTCCTGACAACTGAACAAACGCTTTATTAAAGTTGTGGTATTTATCAGTAATGAAGGTTTCTAATAAATAGCTTTTACCAAGACCTGACGGGCCAAGTAAGCAAATTAGATTTTGCCCATATTCAAACTGCAGAGCGATTCGATCAACTAGCGCAGCACGGCTAGGCAATATTTGCGATTGCATTAGCGCGCTATTAAATCACAAACCTGCTGATCAGTAACATCACTTACCAGCGCACATTGACCAAATTGGGTAGGAAGAATAAAGCGTATCGTGCCTTTCTTATTCTTCTTGTCTTTACGCATGTGCGTTAAAAATTGCTCGCTGGTCATTTCTGCTGGAATATCAACAGGTAAGTCATAATCTGCAATCAATTTAACGACGCGCTCAAGTTCAGCTGCGGTTAAATCACCACGGGTATGAGCTAGACGTGCTGCAAGTACCATACCTGCCGCAACAGCTTCGCCGTGTAACCAGTTACCGTAACCCATTTGCGCTTCAATCGCATGACCAAAGGTGTGCCCTAGGTTTAGTAATGCGCGTAAACCTGCTTCTTTTTCATCTTGTGCAACAATTAAGGCCTTGATTTCACAACAACGGTAAATTACGTGCTGTAATGTTTGCTCGTCGAGTGATTTAAGGTTGGCAATATTTTGCTCAAGGTAAGCAAATAATTCTGTGTCGTAAATGAGGCCATACTTGATAACTTCAGCCATGCCCGCTGCGAATTCACGCTCTGGCAATGTATGAAGAGACTGTGTATCGATAAATACTGCTTGCGGCTGATAAAAAGCACCAATCATGTTTTTACCAAGCGGATGGTTTACTGCCGTTTTACCACCTACTGATGAGTCAACTTGCGAGAGCAAGGTAGTTGGTACTTGAATAAAAGGCACGCCACGTTGATAACATGCAGCAACAAAACCTGTGAGGTCACCCACAACACCACCGCCTAATGCAATAAGGCACGTATCGCGACCACAGTTATGTTCAAGTAAGAACGCCGAAATCTTTTCAAACCACTCAAGTGATTTGTATTGCTCACCATCAGGGATAATAAAAGATAACGGGTTAAGATCAGCTAACGACGTCATTACATCATCAAGATATAAAGGTGCAATGGTGTCGTTAGTGATAATGATTGGTCGACAATCGCCGATGTGCTCACGCAGCCGACCAGTCTCTTTAAGAGCAGATTGACCAATATAAATAGGATAACTTCGCTCGTCCAAATTAACTGTTAATTCAAGCATAGCTAGTTTCCTTTTTATTATTGGTTTTTAAAAATCTAATTTCTCGATGATTTGATTAGCAACAACTTTCGCGCTTTGCTCATCAGTGCGGACAACAAAATCAGCAACTTCTTTGTATAACGGTTCGCGTTCTTCAGCTAAGCGCTCTAGTACATCACGCGGTGCTTCTTCTGTTTGCAATAATGGGCGACGCTTGTCGCGCTGTGTGCGTGCAACTTGCTTTTCGATTGGTGTCTCTAGGTATACAACAATACCACGAGCAGATAGCTTGTTACGTACTTCTTTACTGATCACAGAACCACCACCTGTTGCAAGAACAATACCTTGCATCTCAGTTAGGTCTGAAATTACAGTTTCTTCACGAAGTCGAAAGCCCTCTTCACCCTCAAGATCGAATACCCAAGCAATGTCTGCTCCAGTACGACGCTCGATCTCTTGATCTGAATCGAAAAATTCAAGGTGTAATTGGTCTGCAATGTGACGACCAATTGTGCTTTTGCCAGCCCCCATAGGGCCCACTAGAAATATATTACGTTTCTCAGCCATATCTTTTTAGTACAAACGAACTCTAAAATTTGAAATAAAACCCCGCCTAACGACCTGGCCCCAAAATTAAGGAGGGGATTATCTCAGTAATTGCTTGGGTATTTCAAGTCAATTAGCATAAAAAGCCAGATAACGAGCAATTAAACATGCTAATTGCTCGTTGCTTAAGAAAAAATCACTTAATCGATTTGAATTTTTGGTGTTACAAAGATTAGCAGCTCTTTTTTCTCGTTAAATTCACTGGTGCTTTTGAACAGTACACCTAAGTAAGGAATATCGCCTAACAGAGGTACTTTCTTAGTTGAGTTAACGATTTGCTGCTGGAAGATACCACCAAGCACCACCGTTTGGCCATTTTCTACTAATACCTGAGTCTGAATCTCTTGGGTATTAATAGCTACAGCAGACCCCGTTGGTGTCTGAACCGTATCACCACGGGTATCTTGCGTGATATGTGGTGTTACTTCTAAACTTAATACCGCTTTTTTGAACGTTACTGTCGTTGCACCACTTGATGCAGCTTCAACGTACGGGATCTCTGTACCTTGCTCAATGCGGGCTTTTTGTTGGTTCGCCGTGGTGATACGTGGACTTGCGATAATCTCACCGCGGTTTTCTTCTTCAAGAGCACTTAACTCTAAATCTAAGATAGTGCCATTGGCCAATTTAGCAATTTGTACACCAATGCTACCCGCGGGGCTTGAAACCGGTAAGTTAACATTTAATCGGTCAGACAAGCTTGGAATATTATCGTATGAACCCGCGCCGACCATGCCACCAGCACCTTCTAAGGTGCCAGAGATAGCACCGTCACTGCCCACATCGCTAATCCCCCAGCGAACACCTAAGTCTTCTTGCACGTTATCATTCACTGTCACCATACGTGATTCAATGACCACTTGTTTAACAGGAATATCTAGGGTTTCCACCATACGGCGCACGCTTTCAATGCTTTTCGCTGTGTCTTTAATCAGTAATGTATTAGTACGTTTATCAACAGACACACTGCCTCGCGCAGAAATAATGCTGTTGGTGTCTGTTTTCAATAAGTCTGCAAATTCTTCAGCTTTAGCATAGTTAAGGCGGATATATTCGCTGTATAACGGCTCTAAATCTTCAACTTGTTGTTTAGCTTTAAGCTCCTTCGCTTCACGAGCGGCAAGCTCCTCTGATGGTGCAACCATCAAAATAGTACCGTCCATACGCTTATCAAGGCCTTTAATTTTAAGCACGACATCAAGTGCCTGATCCCAAGGTACACCATCTAAGCGCAGCGTGATATTGCCTGTGACAGAGTCACTTGTTACTAAGTTAAACTCGTTATAGCCAGCAATAATCTGTAGCACAGAGCGAATTGGAATATCTTGGAAATTAAGACTCATTGGGCGACCTTGATATTCAATGCCGCCATCAAGGTAAGCTCGCTGTGTATCATCTTTTTCAACGGTTAGTGTAAAGATGTTTTCAATTTGTTGATGAGTAAACTTGAACGCTGCATTTGGTTCAACCACGATGCGCGTCATATTGCCTTCTTTGAAGGTTTCGATATTACTGACAACGGTGCCAAAGTCCATGACATCTAATTGATACAATAAATCGTCTAAAATATCTGTGTGGTGGAACTCTGCAATAATTTTGCCGCCACTTTCATGCACATCAATTGCAGCTTGTGTATCTTGTAAGAAGACTAAAAGACGTGCTTCACCTTTTTCGCCGCGACGAAAATCAATCGACTGAACTGTATTGATAAAGTTATTTGATGCTGTCAATCCACTAGCACTGTCTTCGCTCGTAATTGGGTTATCTGAAACATGCAAAGTTACAATGTTGTCTTTCGCTGAAGTTTTATAGATTTTCAGTTTGTCTAAGTTAACAACAACCTTCAAACCATCAGCGGTCAAGGTGCTGGTTACATGCTTAATGCCTGCTTGGTTAACTGGAACATCGCGTACTTCATTATCCACACCCACATTACTGAAAAGCATTTCAATACGAGCTGGCGAGTTATAAACCTGAACCTTAGGTTCAAATGTTAGCGCCTCATCAAACACCAGTTGTAATTGTGTTTCGCCTTTCATTAATGGGTTATAACGTACGTCATACAGTAAAGGGGCGGCAATTGCCGTCTGTGCTACGATTAAGGCTAATGCAGCTAACATGAATTTATGCATGTGTTTTAACCAAGCCATTCCTTTATGCATCTTCTTTTTACCTTTCATAAGATTAACTTGCACCATTTGTTTCCGCCTCTAACATTTCCAGCTTAGTCAGGCGTTCCTTCCAACAACCAGCCCCATCCGGGATTAATTCTAATAATTCTATATAATTGTCGTGCACTTCTTTAATTTCACCATGGTACAGACCAATATAATTACCCACAGTGACGCGATAGAGCGTATTGTCTGCTGCTTTAATCAGCGCCCAATTGTTGCCAACACGGCCAATAGTCCCTTGCATAACTAGGTTATCTAATGGGTACTTCTCAAGTGGTTGACGAACACGATTAGGATCTGGGTGTAAGCAGTTTTTAACTTGTACTAAGTTGTTTTGGATAATTTCCGGCTTTGGTGCCACAAACGGGCTGCGTAATTTTCCAGCACTATATGCAAAATGCTCAAACTTTGTGATCTCTGGTATCGGTTCAACTTTAGGCGTTGTACTCGCTTTTACTTGATCAATAAACTCTTTTTGTTCTGAAGTATCGTCATTACACGCGCTTAGCACAATAGTCATGGCAATAATTAAGGGAAGTTTCTTCATTTTTTAGCTCCCCCTTCATAACGATAAGTCTTAGCAACAACACTGAAAGTGAGTTCGCCATCACCCAGCGTTTGAATAGTAAAGTCGTGTAAACTCACAATACGAGGTAATTGAGCAACTTTACCTACAAACTCACCAAACTCATGATACGTGCCTACCACTTCAATTTTAATCGGCAGCTCTGTATAAAACTCTTTTTCAACTTCAGGTAACCAGCCAATTTTTAAAAATGTTAAACCACTGGTGGTACCAACATAAGATAAATCGTCCAACAAGCCTGGTGTTTCGTTTGAGGTTGGTAAGCGCTTTAATAGCTGTGAAAACTTATCTTCCATTTCAACCATTTGTTGACGATATAACTCTAAATTACTCGCAATGGCATATTTTTCTTTATAAGTTTTGCGTAGTTCTGTCTCTTTCGCTACCGCACTGTGATAGCTGGCAATTTCGTCAGACACTAATAAGCTGTAGCTAAAGTATAAAACCAGCGCAGCCACAAACGCACAGCACAAAGCCTTAACAGCAATGGGCCAATCGCCCATATTTTCGAGCTCTATTTCATTCCAATCTATTTCAGTTAACGCTTTGATATCAAGGTTCATTGCGTGCCTCACCTATCTGATCAAATGGTTTAACGTAAAAATCCATATTAAAGTCACTCAATAATCTTGACGTTTGTTCACCAGCAACAATGCCTTGCATAATAGGACGCTCTAACAAATATGAGCCTTGCACTTGACGCAGCATAGTTGATAAGCGGTTATTAGACTCACTGCGACCGATTACATGAATACGATCATCACGGCGTTCAAGCTTGGTTAAATAAACACCGGCAGGAACAATATTAGCGACTTCATCCATAATTTGCGTCCCTAAGTTACGGTTACTTTGTAACTCTTCGATGAGGCGCATACGTTGCTGTAAGTTTTCTTTTTTCTTATCGAGTTCGTTTATCTCACGAATACGTTGGTTCAATAATGCAATTTCAGTATTTAAGAAATTGTTCTTCACGTTTTGTCCATCACGCAAGCCGCCATAAAAAGAGCTTAGTAAATACATACTTAAGAAGCTAACGACAACAACGCCAAATAGCACGGTAACGAACTTATTTTGTGAGTCTTTTCTATGTTGTTCGCGCCAAGGCAGCAGATTTATATGTGGCATGGTGAAAAGCTCCTTAATGCCAATCCTGTGGCTATCGCAAATTGAGTGCGGTGACGCTGCAACATATTGCGATCAATCTTTGGCGAAATTTCAATGTTAGCAAATGGCTCTGCAACAACAGTGTGAATGCCTAGCTCTTCAATTAGGAGCCTATCTAAGCCTTCGATCATAGCAGTACCACCAGTGAGTACAATGTAATCAACTTGATCTTTACCACTGGTCGTTAAGAACATTTGCACTGCGCGTCTAACTTGCTGTAGCAGTGACGTTTGGAATGGAGCTAATACTTCAAAAGTATAATTTGGTGGTAAGTCACCCGTCGTTTTACCAATTTCAGCTTCATCGAAGCTCTTGTTGTAATATGCAACAATGCTATTTGTGTATTGGTCACCACCAAACACTTGGTCACGGGTGTAAATTGTTTCACCTTCTTGCACAACGCTCACAAGCATCAGCACAGCACCAATATCAACAACAGCAACACACTTGTTAAAAGCATCACTTGGCAGTTGTTGGTAATAAACATCCATCGCACGGCTCAGTGCATAGCTTTCAACATCAACAACCGCTGCTTTTAGGTTGGCAGTTTCTAAGGCACCTACTCGCGCTTGCACACTTTCAGTTCGAGCGGCAGAGAGCAGTACATTCACTTTACTTGGATCAGCTTCATTGATAGCCAACTTTTCAAAGTCAATGTTAACCTCATCGAGTGGGTATGGGATTAAACTATCAGCTTCTATTGCTATTTGTGACTCTAATTCAGCATCTGTTAATGATACATCCATAAAAATCACTTTCGTAATTACCGTTTGGCCTGAAACGGCTACAGCTGCGGTTTGAACTGATTTAGGAATTTTTCTTTTTAGTTTAGCGATAACATTACCTATCGCTTCTATGTCTTGTATGGAACGTTCAGACATAGCGCCTTTTGGCATAGGTTCAATAGCTAACGCTTCAAGCCGCAAACCTGCGTCTGTCTCTTGCAACAGCACTGCTTTTATACAGTGCGATCCGATGTCGATTCCTACCATCATAGATGAAGGCTTTTTAAATAGCTGACTTAGCATGTTTGCAACTTGGCCTTTGTTTTAATAATAAACAAGTTATAATTTTTATCTGAAAAAATATTATTCATTTTTTAATCAATATATACTAGCAGTCTCCGATTCTAATTGGGAGTCCATTTAGGGAAAATATAAGTGATTTTATTAAAGCGAACTTTACAATTTATTATCATCTGCTCATTTTTAGGACTAATCACTTTAGTTGGTCTATACTATTACGTTAAACCTGATATTCCTAGCGTACAGGTTCTAAAAGACGTTCAGTTACAGACACCTATGCAGGTATTCTCACGTGATGGATTATTGATTAACCAATTCGGTGAAAAACGCCGCATTCCCGTTACAATAGATCAAATACCCCAACCATTAATCAATGCAATATTAGCAACAGAAGATAACCGTTTTTACGAGCATATCGGTATTGATCCAATTGGTATCGTACGTTCAGCCATTGTACTCATATCTACCGGTGAAAAGAAACAAGGCGCAAGTACTATAACCATGCAGCTTGCCCGTAACTTCTTCTTAACCCGAGAAAAAGCATACATTCGTAAGGTCAAAGAGATCTTCATCGCTCTTCATATCGAAAGTATATTAAGTAAAGACGAAATCCTCGAATTATATTTGAATAAAATTGAATTAGGTAACCGCGCTTTTGGTATTGGTGCTGCGGCACAGGTGTATTATGGCAAAGACCTAAATGAACTAACCTTAGCGCAAATGGCGATGATTGCGGGTCTACCAAAAGCCCCATCAGCACTTAATCCAATTCGCAACCCTGTGCGAGCCAAATCCCGCCGTAACGTTGTACTAGGGCGTATGCTTACAGAAAAGTACATCACTCAAAGCGAATATGAAGAGGCTATCAACGCACCAATTACAGCTAAATTCCATGGCGCTGAAATTGAAGTATATGCACCTTATATTTCTGAGATGGTTCGCGCTGAAATGGTTAAACGCTACGGTCATGAGCGTGCTTATAATACGGGTTTTAAAGTTTACACCAGTGTTGATTCGAACATTCAACAAGCCGCGCAAGATGCCATTGTTGATAACCTTCATGCATACGATATGCGTCATGGTTACCGTGGTGCAACTGCACAATTGTGGGATACCGAGAGCGAAAGCCCGCTTAGCCAAGAAGACATTTTAAATAAACTTAAAGACGTTAAAGAGTTTGGCCCACTATTAGCGGGTGTTGTCACTAATGTCGCTGAGCAATCAATTGATGTGCTATTAAAAAGCGGCGAACAAGTTACTGTTGAGTGGGATGGCTTAAAATGGGCTCGCAAATATATTACTCGTTACCGTCAAAGCTTCGCACCAAAAACAGCGGCTGACATCCTAACCGCAGGCGCGCAAATTTGGCTTCGCAAAAATGCGGATGAAAGCTACATATTAAGCCAGGTTCCTGAAGCATCAAGTGCTCTTGTGTCTCTTGACCCACAAGATGGTCGTATTAAAGCGATTGTCGGTGGATACAGTTTTGAACAAAGCCAATACAATCGTGCGGTACAAGCAAAACGCCAAGTAGGGTCAAACATTAAACCCTTTATTTATTCAGCAGCGCTTGAAAACGGTTACACACTCGCTTCAATTCTTAACGATGCGCCAATCAACCAATGGGATAAAAGCCAAGGTGTGGCATGGCGTCCGAAGAACAGCCCTGCTGTTTATAATGGCCCTATTCGTATCCGCCGAGCATTAGCGCAATCGAAAAACGTTATTTCAGTGCGCTTATTACGCGGTGTGGGTTTAGAGCGTACAGCCGATCACCTGCTTAAATTTGGCTTTTTAAATAGTGATATTAACCGCAGCGAGTCATTAGCTCTTGGTAGTGCCTCAATCACCCCTCTTGAGCTAGCACGAGGAATGAGTACCTTTGCCAATGGCGGCCACTTAATTAAGCCTTACTTTATCTCTGAGATTCAGGATTCAGCAGGCACTGTGTTATTTAAAACAGAACCAGAACTTGCCTGTGATGCACCACAACCAGCAATTACTCCTGAGTTTGCATCACTTGATAATAATCAGCTAAACATCACTGATACAGCTGTAACTAATGCGCCTCGTTGTGCACCGCGAATTATTTCAAAACAAAATGCATTCTTGATCTCACAAGCTATGCACAGTGCGATTTGGGGTGGCGGTAGCTGGACTCACAAAACCGGTTGGAGCGGTACGGGTTGGCGAGCTCAAGCATTGGATCGTCGCGATCTAGTAGGTAAAACAGGTACCACCAATGATTCTGTCGATACTTGGTTTAGTGGCTTCAATCGTAATGTGCTTACCTCTGTATGGGTTGGTTTTGATAATCCAGGCATCACGCTTGGTCGTTCAACTTACAATAACAACCTCGATAAATCTCAGATTTCGGGCGCAGAGTCAGGCGCTAAAACAGCGCAGCCTGCATGGGTCGACTTTATGCGAGCAGCGCTTGATGGCATGCCTGAAGCACCGATTGAACTCCCTGAAGGACTCGTATCAGTACGTATCGACTTAGAGACAGGTCTATTGAGTCACAAAAATGACTACACCAGCCGTTTTGAGTACTTCATTAAAGGCACTGCACCAACTAAATATGTACTTGCACAGCCTACTGACGTGTTTGAAGAAAAGCTCAGCACAGAGGAAGAGTTATTCTAAATAACTGAGTTGCTATTTTGAAACAATTAAAAAGCGCCCTTGGGGCGCTTTTTGCTTAGCTATTTAAACTAAGATCAGCAAAATTATTTTAGGTTATTTACCAGCCAATACAGGTCTGAATGAACCCCAGCCGCAGTGACTTCTTTACCTGCTCCAGGGCCTTGGATCACTAATGCATTGTCTGTATACCACTGTGAATTAATAACAAAGATGTTATCGCCCGGTTTAAGGCTTGCTAATACATCATCTTTGCCAACATTAACTAAACCAACTTGCGCCTGAACCTTGCCATCAACGAGTGTAATTGCGCCTGTGTAGCGCACTACTTTATCTTGAGCTGCAGCTTGGGCTGCTTTTTCTGTCATGAATCATCGAGCAGCTGTTTGTTTGCAAGAAAATCTTGCCAGCTACCTGCTGCCAACGCTTCTGGCATTAGAGGTGTTAAAGCAATGTCATCAAGCTCTAAATCTAGGCCTAAGTCACGCGCTAAAATTAGCAGTTTACGCTGCATATCGCGGCCAGATAAATCTTCACGAGGATCTGGCTCTGTATAACCCATTTGCTGAGCTTGAAGCACTAAATCTGAAAACGGCACACTCCCATCGTAACTGCTACATAACCACGATAAAGTACCCGAAAATACCCCTTCAATACGGTTAATACTGTCACCACTATTTTGTAAATCAGCTAAAGCAAAGTTAATCGGTAAACCTGCGCCTACACTGGTGTTGTAGCGCCATAGTAGATTTCGCTCAGCTAAATTAGTACGTAAGTTTTGATACCAACTATGCGCGGCAGTACCCGCATATTTGTTTGCACTGATCAAATGACAGTTAAGTTCAACAAAGTCAGGGTATAACTGACTGAACGCCTCACTGGCAGTGATATCAATCACCACTTTATGCTCATAATCAAGTTCATTGATACGTGCTAATAATTCTGCCTTGTCGTAGCTTTGCGCTTCGTTATGCCACTGCTCTTGCCATGTTTCGGTATTTAAACCGCTAGCACTAAAAAGCATTTGCTGTGAACGAAGAAGAGCAACCACTTTTACCTTGTACTGAGCTGATAAACGAGCAAACTGAGCTTGGAGCTGCGCTAAGAACACTTCGCCTACATTACCAAGGCCAGCAACTATAATGGCCAACTCTTGGCCTTTGTTTACCAACTTGTCATGTAATAAAGTCAAAACATCACTATCAATTGCCTGATCATTTAAGATCAACACATAGTTATCGTCTTGCTGTACAAAGCGTGGATGAATGCTTTGCTCTTTTAAAAGCGCTGTTGCTTGCTCTGCAAGAACACTAACATCAGCAGTTGGTGCTACCACTGCACAACCACTTAAATTAGACTCAACAATATTTGCACGGCCCGCTAAATGACTCACAACCTGATGAGTACTTTGACCAGGCACTAATAAGTAGGTATCGCCCTCTTTAACAAAGTGATGCAGGCTGTGTTGAATTAACTGGCTTAATTCACCAACTTCACCACCACTTAGTTTATCAACCCGTAATAAATCGATGTTATCTAAGGTCGTAATAAACCGTTTCGCTTTGCTATAACCTTCTTTAACTACTTCGGTTGGCGTTGCATCGCAATCAAAGCTACTTCTAACCACAAGTTTGATCTCTGTTTCTTTTAGCGGTGACAAGGTTTTTGCATGTAATACTGGGTTGCCCAAGCGCGCTAATAGGTTAGCTTGCTCACGGCATACCTTGGCGTATTTAACCGCATTTTTAACTTTACGAGGATCAGTGCTGAATACACCTTGCGTGTCTGTCCAGATAGACACTTGCTTGGCAAAAGTATAACTGGCCAGTAACGTGGCGCTATAATCACTGCCATTACGGCCTAAAGTTACCGTATTACCTTGGCAATCTGCGGCAATAAAGCCCGTTACTACGTTGATATGCGATTTACTTATTGCACTTGTGCATTGCTGCTGATTTTTTTGATGTAAAAGCTGGCCATCATTTAAAGTAAATAGCTGCCTTGCATCAACATCTTGCGCAGCGACACCTAACTGATTTAAGTAAGCGGCTAACAAACGTGCTGACCACACTTCACCATGTGCAAGTAAAGGGGCTTCAAGTAACTGTTGCTGACTAATTAATTCATTTAAAACAGCAAGCTCATCTTTTAGCTGTGCTAACGCCTGTTGTTTATTCTGGCCTGTGAGTAGCTGCTCAATTAAAGCGCGTTGGTTGTTATCAATAAGCAGTAGAATATCGCTAACAGCTTGGCTATCTTGCTGCTGGTAACTTTGCCATAGCTTCACTAGGGTATCGGTTGTTTTACCCGATGCCGACACAACGATGCAGTCGCCCTGCTCTGTATTCGCTAAAACAATGTTCGCTACCGCATGATAACGATCTGCTGAGCTTAAGCTTGAGCCACCAAATTTATGAACAATATTTACCATTTCTTCTACCACAATGCCGTATGTGCTGGCGTTAACTTGAATGACGCGTTTTGCTGTATATCTTGCTGTGTTTGCTCTACAGCCGCCTTTGTAACTTGTTGGCCTTGACCAGGCTTAACTAAATTGAATACACGGTCTAAATCTGCAATGAGATCTTTTACGTCTTCAATGCCTACAGAAATACGGATCAGCGTATCGCCTACACCGGCTTCAAGACGCGCTTTAGGCTCCATGCCTGCGTGTGTCATTGTTGCAGGGTGACAAATCAAACTTTCTACCCCACCTAGTGACTCAGCAAGGCTAAAATCTTTAAGGCTAGTTAAAAACGCTGCTGCATCGTTAATGTCGCCTTTAATATCAAAGCTCACCATACCACCAAAACCGCGTTGCTGTGCTTTAGCAAGCTCATGCTGCGGGTGAGAAGCAAGACCCGGGTAATAAACTTGGCTTACATAAGGAGAGTTTTCTAAATACTCAGCAATAGCAAAGGCATTTTCTTGGTGCTGCTTTAAACGCACATTTAAAGTACGTAAACCACGAAGCGTTAAGTAACTGTCAAATGGCGCACCAGTAATCCCGATGTTATTTGCCCACCAAGCCAGCTCATCACCTAGCTCTTGCGTTGCAGCAATCACCGCACCGCCAACTACATCAGAGTGACCATTGATGTATTTCGTGGTTGAGTGCACAACAATATCAACACCAAACTCAATTGGGTTTTGTAATGCAGGTGATAAGAAGGTGTTATCAGCCGCAACCAAAGCACCGCACTGCTTAGCGATGCGAGTGATTGCTTTAATGTCTGTTAAACGCAAAATTGGGTTACTTGGCGTTTCAATCCAAATCAGCTTAGGTTTAATCGCCAAAATTTCTTGGTGATTATCTGTATTCGTTAAATCCAATACTCTTAGTTTTAATAGACCACGTTTTTCAAGCGAGGTGAATAAACGATAGCTACCGCCATAACAGTCATGTGGGATCACTAAGGTATCGTCACTGTTTAATAATTGGGTCGCTAAGTGTACTGCTGACATACCAGTAGCAGTGATAATGCCTTTTTCGCCACCTTCAAGCTCAGCTAAGGTTTCAGCTAAAATGTCGCGATTTGGGTTACCGCTGCGGCCATAGTCATATTGGCGCTTAGTATCAAAGTCAGCAAATGAATAGGTGGTTGATAAGTATAAAGGTGGCACAACCGCACCATGATGTTTATCGGCTTCGATGCCGTGACGAACAGCAATCGTCGCTTTATTTTTTTCGCTCATTTCATCACCTATTCTTTAATTGGATGTTTAGACGTCTAAAAGGTTAGATGATCAAATATGAGAAGTCAAAGCATTTATCGCTCACACATAGAAGTTTATACATTTACACGACTAGATGGCTAAATAACTAGTATTTGACTATCTTTTTTAAAGCGATAGAATTTCCGCATCTTGCGCTGTGAATAAGGCGTAAATCACTGACAACCGAGGCAACGAAACAACTTATGGCTAAATGGAACGGTGAATACATTCACCCATATGCAGAACACGGTAAAAAATCAGAACAAGTAAAAAAGATTACCGTATCGATCCCACTTAACGTATTAAAAGTATTAACTGACGAGCGTACACGCCGCCAGATCAATAACCTGCGTCATGCGACGAACAGTGAGTTATTGTGTGAAGCTTTCTTACATGCTTTTACAGGTCAACCATTACCAAATGATGACGACCTTCGTAAAGACAACCCTGAAAAGGTACCTGAAGAAGTTAAAAGAATTATGCAAGAAATGGGGTTAGAAATCCCAGTGCTTGATTCAGAATAAGTATTTCGGCCATCGGATAACTGCCGATAATCACAGACATAAAAAAACTCAGCCTTGGCTGAGTTTTTTATTGCGCGTTATAGCTAATAGAGCTAATTAAGTTTAACGCATGTAATCTTCTGGCATGTCGATTTGCGCCACGCCCGACTCTATAGCCGCTTCAGCAACAGCACGTGCAATACGTGGTAAAAGACGCGGATCCATTGGCTTAGGAATAATGTACTCAGCACCAAACTCAAGCGACTCAACGCCCGCTGCTTTTAATACTTCACTTGGTACTGGCTCTTTTGCGATACCACGAATAGCGTGTACGGCAGCAATCTTCATTTCATCATTAATTGCTGTTGCACGCACATCAAGCGCACCGCGGAAAATAAACGGGAAACACAGTACATTGTTAACTTGGTTAGGATAATCTGAACGACCCGTTGCCATAATTAAATCATTACGTGCACTGTGTGCAAGCGCTGGTGCGATCTCAGGATCAGGGTTTGAACATGCAAACACCACAGGCTTGTCTGCCATCAATTTAAGATCATCAGCAGTTAATAAGTTAGGACCCGATACACCTACAAATACATCGGCATCAGCAATAACGTCTTGCAACGTACGTTTATCAGTGTTGTTAGCAAATAATTGCTTGTACTCATTTAAGTCATCACGACGAGTATGGATCACACCTTTACGGTCAAGCATATAGATATGCTCACGCAGTGCGCCACACTTAATAAGTAGTTCCATACAGGCAACGGCTGCAGCACCAGCACCTAAACACACGATGATGGCATCTTCGATATCTTTACCTTGAACTTCAAGGGCATTAAGCATACCTGCCGCAGTAACAATCGCTGTACCGTGTTGGTCATCGTGGAAAACTGGGATACTACAGCGTTCAATAAGTGCTTTTTCGATTTCAAAACACTCAGGAGCTTTAATATCTTCTAGGTTGATACCACCAAACGTATCAGCGATATTTGCAACCGTATTGATGAAATCTTCTGTTGTGCGGTGTTTAACTTCAATATCAATTGAGTCAAGGCCTGCAAAACGTTTGAATAGTAACGCTTTACCTTCCATTACAGGTTTTGATGCAAGCGGGCCTAAGTTACCTAAACCTAGAATTGCGGTACCGTTTGAAATAACCGCAACCATGTTGCCTTTGCCTGTGTATTTATAGGCATTTGCTGGATCAGCAGCAATTTCACGGACTGGTTCAGCCACACCTGGGCTATAAGCTAAAGCGAGATCGTTAACCGTTTCGGCTGGCTTGGTTAGTTCAACACTAATTTTACCTGGAACGGGGTGAGCGTGGTAATGTAATGCTTGTTCACGAAAATCTGACATAACGCGATAGTATCCTGCAAAAAGTTAAAAAGTGAGAGAGCTTGCATCAGTACGATACCTGTAATGTATAAAAATTCCAAGTATTATCAGGTCTATCCTGTTATATGCTATATCGCTTAATTTTAAAGGATTTCCCAACAATTTCTGCACATAGTTGCGATTAATCAGACATAAAAATTCACCTATTTATGACCTTTTAAGCACGTGTTTTTGTATTTTATACGCACGTACACTGCAATTAGCCGAAATTAGCCCGAAATAGCCATTTCAACGAAGTTCACAGCATTTACTCACAAAGTTATTTAAATTTATTATTTTTAATAACTTTTATGAAAGTTTATACAAAAAAGAATATAGCCAAGGGGTGGCACTTTGTCTGCAAAATTAGCGACATAATGGGCATAACAGCCAGAAATAGTTATGCAAGATACATAAGTGAAGATGATGAGCGAGTGAGTGAGTGAGTGAGTGAGTGAGTGGCAGTGTTAAGAATTTTAGGCATAAAAAAAGCACCCAAAGGTGCTTCTTTTAACTAAACAGCAGAAATTACTTCTTGCTGCTAAGTGCACCGAAGCGCTTGTTGAAACGATCAACACGGCCGCCAGTGTCTAAAATCTTTTGCTTACCAGTGTAAAACGGGTGACACTCAGAACATACGTCTAAGTGGATGTCTTTACAAAGAGTTGAGCTAGTTTCGAATTTGTTACCACACGAACAAGTTGCAGTGATAGCTTCGTACTTAGGGTGAATACCTTCTTTCATAGGGAACCTCTAGTTAAGGCCGTATCGCTCTCCAAACCCGAAGTCTGGCACCATACGCAGTTAATACAATTAATAGGCCGCGTATTTTATAGCTCAAGTGACCTTGCGACAAGCTTTAAATGCATCTTTCGCTAAAAAATTAATCAAATGACTTGTTGTTCAGTAATTTGTTGGTAGGTTTTTAACTGTAATTTTAGTACATTATCTTTCTATCTTTGTTTCAGTTGAGTTGTTATGCACTTTGTAGAAGTTGCCATAAAAGTCCCTTTACAGCGTACCTTCGATTATAAAGTTGAACAGCTGCTGCATATCCCTGAGTTAAAGCCTGGCATGCGCGTTCGAGTACCATTTGGTAGTCAAAAAAAGGTAGCGGTGGTCCTGGCATTAAAAACATCAACAGATGTACCTGCTGACAAAATAAAGCCGATTATCGATATCATAGACGAGACCCCAGTTTTATCGGCTCAGCATTTAGCACTCCTGAAATTTACTGCTCGTTACTACTGTTATCCATTGGGCGAGACCATTCATACAGCGCTTCCGGCTGCATTAAGACAAGGCGAATGCCCAGATAAAACCAGCATTAATATGGTTGAATTAACTGATAAAGGGGCAAAACTTCCGTCACTAAAAGCAAAAACCCAGTTAAGTTTATTAAAGCAGTTAGCCGAATCGGGCAAGTCATCGGTTACCGAATTAAAAGCACTTGGATTTACAAAAAAAACCATCGATAGCCTGCTCGATAAAGAACTAATCACCCAGTTTATCGAGCATGATAATCAGTGGCAGCAGCGCGCGCCAACGGTGGGTGACAAACCCGTCCTTAATAAAGAACAAGCTGTTGCTTGTACCAGCATTAATCAAGCCATCGGATTTACTAGCTTTTTACTTGAAGGTGTCACCGGTAGTGGTAAAACCGAAGTTTACTTACAATGCCTTGAAGAAGTACTTAAAAAAGGCCAACAAGCCTTAGTATTAGTGCCTGAAATTGGCTTAACGCCACAAACGGTCAACCGTTTTCGTCGCCGCTTTCCCGATACCCCCATTATGCTGTGGCACTCAGCTCTAACAGATAACGAACGCTTACAAACTTGGCGATTCTGTGAAAAAGGTAGCTGTGCCATAGTGATCGGCACACGTTCGAGTATTTTCTTACCTTTTTTATCACTTGGTATGATCATTGTTGATGAAGAGCACGACAGCTCATTTAAGCAGCAAGACACATTACGTTATCATGCCAGAGATTTAGCCGCTTATAGAGCATATCAGCATAATATCCCGCTGGTTTTAGGCAGTGCCACGCCAGCACTTGAAACCTTACATAAAGCAATAAATAACAAATACCAGTTATTGAGTCTTACTGAGCGGGCCCAAACCAGCACAGCTAACCAGTTCCAATTAATGGACATGAAAGGGCAACCTGAGCAAGCTGGTATTGCCCATGCTAGCCTCGCCTATATGCGCCAGCATTTAGAACGTGGTAAGCAAGTGATGGTGTTTTTAAACCGTCGCGGTTTTTCACCTACTCTTATATGTCATGAGTGTGGTTGGCTAAGTGAGTGCTCACGTTGTAGCACCAGTGCAACCTTTCATAAAGCCATTGGCCAGATGATATGTCATCACTGCGGTGAGCAACATCAGGTGCCCCATCAATGCCCTGATTGCGGCAGCACACAGATTTTCCCTAATGGTAAAGGCACAGAGCAAATCGAAGAGTTTTTAACGCAAACCTTCCCTGATATTCCAATTAGTCGTATCGACCGAGATTCAACTCGTCGTAAAGGCAGCTTAGAAAAAGCCCTTGATGATATCAATCAAGGCGGTGCCCGCATTCTTGTTGGTACGCAAATGTTAGCAAAAGGCCACCACTTTGCTGATGTTAGCCTTGTTTTGATCTTAGATGTCGACAGTGGTTTATATTCATGCGACTTTCGTGCAACCGAGCATTTAGCGCAACTTGTCACGCAGGTGGCTGGTCGTGCTGGTCGCAGTGGTGAACCTGGGCAAGTATTATTACAAACGCACTTTCCTGAGCACCCGCTACTGCAAGACTTAGTAAACAATGGCTATCAGGATTTTGCCCGCTATGCACTGACAGAACGAGAAGATGCCCAACTACCTCCAATCACCAATATGGCCATTGTGCGTGCAGAAGGGCATAACATTAATCAAGTGGTGGATTTTTTAACTGATTTGGTTCCTGTCCAGAACATATCTGGTATACAATTGCTCGGTCCGATACCTGCGCCACTGGAACGTGTGGCAGGTAAATATCGCTTTCAATTACATATTCAGGCGCAGGAACGCTCCCACTTACACCAATATTTAGCGCAAATGGTCGACTATATAAGCACCAGTAAATTAGCGCAAAAGGTGCGTTGGAGCTTAGATGTTGATCCTATAGATATGATTTAAAGGCCAATTAAGAGTCATGGCACAACACGATTACATAAATAAAAAACCAGCAAATCGAAATAATAAAAAACAAGCCCCGGCGAAAAAGCCCTTCCCTGTTCTCCTTGTTTTAATTGCGCTTATTTTAGTAGGCGGGTTTGGTTATGGCTTGTGGTTTATCAAACACAATGCCGATCCTGAGTTAGTAGAGCAACAAGCAAACCCTACTAAAAAAGAAGAAGAAGTTATTCCACTCCCTGAGCCTCCTGAATTTATTCAGGAAATTAAAGACCACGAAGTTCAGGTTGAAGTAAAAGAAATTGAGCAAAAAGGCCCGTATGTAATGCAATGCGGCTCTTTTAGAACTATGGATCAGGCACAAGCGCTGAAAGCTAAAATCGCTTTTGCTGGATTAGTCGCTGAAGTTAAACGCACCGAAGGCAGTAATGGTACGTGGTATAAAGTGCGCTTAGGCCCATACGAAACCAAACGTATGGCCGAAAGTGATAAGAATAAACTTAAACGTATCAAAATAATGGGCTGCGGAATTTGGCTTTGGACTTGATTTTAGTTCATTCACCCATATAAACACCTCATCAATCGCTTTTTACGAGCGGCCTTGCCGCTCGATGATGAGGAATAATCATGACCACTATTGTAAGTGTACGCCGCGACGACAAGGTCGTTATTGGTGGCGACGGCCAAGTTTCACTTGGTAACACCGTAATGAAGGGCAACGCCCGCAAAGTTCGACGTCTTTATAATGGCAAAGTAATCGCTGGTTTTGCTGGCGGTACTGCTGATGCCTTCACCCTTTTCGAACGATTTGAAAGCAAATTAGAAATGCACCAAGGCAACTTAACCAAGGCTGCCGTTGAAATGGCTAAAGATTGGCGTAGTGATCGTGCACTTAGAAAGCTCGAAGCACTACTCGCGGTAGCTGACGAAACCGCTTCATTGATCATCACAGGTAACGGTGATGTTGTGCAGCCAGAAAACGACCTTATTGCGATTGGCAGTGGTGGTAACTTCGCACAATCAGCAGCTACAGCGCTGCTAGAAAACACCGACCTAAGTGCACGTGAAATTGTAGAGAAAAGCCTTACTATTGCCGGCAACATCTGCGTATTCACGAATAATTTCCAAACTATTGAAGAATTGTAATAGGAACTGCCATGTCTGAGATGACACCAAGAGAAATCGTTCACGAGCTAGATCAACACATTATTGGCCAAGCTAAAGCTAAAAAAGCAGTTTCAATCGCGCTACGTAATCGCTGGCGCCGTATGCAACTAAGCGACGAGCTACGCGCCGAAGTAACACCAAAAAACATTTTAATGATTGGTCCTACTGGTGTGGGTAAAACAGAAATTGCTCGTCGCCTTGCAAAACTTGCTAATGCGCCTTTCATTAAAGTTGAAGCAACAAAGTTCACTGAAGTGGGCTATGTTGGTAAAGAAGTTGAGACTATCATTCGTGATTTAGTTGATATCTCAATTAAAATGACTCGTGAACAGCAAACCAAAAAATTTAAACACCGCGCTGAAGAAGCGGCAGAAGAGCGTATTCTAGATGCCCTTTTACCACCAGCACGCGATACATTTGGTGAGTCAAAAACAGAAGAGAACTCTTCAACTCGTCAAACATTCCGTAAAAAATTACGTGAAGGCCAATTAGACGATAAAGAAATCGATATCGATGTTGCACAAGCTCAACCTAATGTCGAGATCATGGCTCCGCCTGGAATGGAAGAAATGACCAACCAGCTACAGAGCATGTTCCAAAACATGGGTGGCGATAAGCGCAGCAAGCGAAAGCTAAAGATCAAAGAAGCCTTCAAACTATTAGTTGAAGAAGAAGCAGCAAAACTTGTTAACCCTGAAGAGTTAAAAGAGCAAGCTATCTTCGCTGTAGAACAAAACGGTATCGTGTTTATCGATGAGATCGATAAAATCTGTAAACGTGGTGAAGCGTCTGGTCCAGATGTGAGCCGCGAAGGTGTTCAGCGCGACTTACTACCATTAATCGAAGGCTCAACAGTGAGCACTAAACACGGTATGGTTAAAACAGATCACATGTTGTTTATTGCATCTGGCGCATTCCAAATGGCAAAACCATCAGACATGATCCCTGAGCTGCAAGGTCGTTTACCAATTCGCGTTGAGCTTGAAGCACTTACTGCTGATGACTTTAAGCGTATCTTAACAGAGCCTCATGCTTCATTAACTGAGCAACAACGTGAGCTGTTAAAAACAGAACAAGTTGACGTTGAGTTCACCGATGATGCAATTGAACGTATCGCAAAAGCGGCTTGGCAAGTAAATGAAAAAACCGAAAACATCGGTGCACGTCGTTTACATACAGTGATGGAAAAACTAATGGAAGAAATTTCATTTGATGCCTCAGAAAAAGCAGGCACAACACTGACTATTGATGCCAACTACGTTGAACAGCACTTAGGTGCCCTTGTTGAAGATGAAGACTTAAGTCGCTTCATTCTTTAATCAACAAATTAGCGTTATACTAAAAAGCCTCCAATTGGAGGCTTTTTAGTATATAAATCGTGGATTCGAGGCTCACATGAAAGAAGTCACTAAAGTGCATTATCACAGCGTTAGTAAAGTATTAGATGTTCATTTTGATGATCAGGCTATTGCCCAATTTAGTGCTGAATTTTTGCGTGTTCACTCACCGTCTGCAGAAGTGCAAGGTCATGGTAATGAACCAATGAAACTCGTACTTGGTAAGCAACACGTAGGAATTAGCAAGATTGAGCCGGTTGGTCATTATGCAATTCGATTAGTGTTTAGCGATAATCATAATAGTGGCTTATTCAGCTGGCACTATTTAAGTGAGCTGCAAGCTAACCATGATGAGCTTTGGCAGCAATACCAAACAAGAGTCTCAGAGCACGAAGCAAGCAAAGACAGCGTGCCTATTAAGTTTGTGCCTTAATATCTTGTCGCGGTGTACACACCCAAGCAACAAAAAAAGCGCGATGACGAAATCGTCACCGCGCTCTATTTATATATAAAGTATCAAGTAATTATTAAACTTTAAACTTATCGATTGCCTGATAGAGCACACGTGCTTGCTCAGACACCTCTTCGCTGGTTTGTGCATTGGTTGCCGCGTGACCCGATGCTTCTTGCGCAATATCACGAATACGTACCACGTTTTTATTCACCTCAGAAGCCACCTGGCTTTGCTCATCAATCGCTGTGGCAATGTGGGTGCTCATATCCATAATGGTTTGTACATCTTCGGTGATTGAGCGAAGCAGTTCACCCGCTTTACTTGCCTGTGCCGCACTTTCACCACCTTGCGTACGACATTGCTGCATAATACTCACTACTTCTTGCGTACGGCCTTGTAAGGTCGAAATAATGCTCTCAATCTCTTGCGTTGAATCTTGGGTACGCTGCGCAAGTGAGCGAACTTCATCTGCTACTACCGCAAAGCCACGGCCTTGTTCACCGGCGCGCGCCGCTTCAATGGCTGCATTAAGTGCAAGTAAGTTTGTTTGCTCAGCAATGCCACGAATAACATCAAGGACAGAGCCAATGGTTTCAGCGTCTTTTTCTAACTGCGACACCACACTTGACGCATTACCCAGTGACTCTGATAAGTGATTAATTTGTACTACCGTTGATTCAACCTCAGAACGACCTTGCTGCGCACTTAAGTTAGTCGACTCGGCTTTTTTCGCTGCAGCTTCAGTATTGTGCGAGATATCTTGAATCGTTGCCTGCATTTCGGTGGCTGCTGTGGCAACCATATCCGCTTCGTGAAGCTGCTCTTGCATACCAGAGCTAGTTGCTGCAGTCGTTTCTGATAGATGCTCTGTTGCCACGTTAAGTGTACTTAGCGCCGTATTTACTTCATAAATCAGTTTTTTGAAATCACTGATCAAGCTATTAAAGTCGATCGTCATGGTGGTGATTTCATCTTTACCCGATTGAGTAATCGACATGCTTAAATCATTATTGCGACGAATCTCGTTAATCGTGTGGTATACACGCTCGATAGGCTGAATAATTGAACGGCTGGTAAAGTACACCAACAACATTACAATGATACTTGCAATAATGAACACAGCTAGCGCAATCATTTGTGCACGCGATGCACTTGATTCAACAAACGCTTTTGTTTGTGTAGTCAGCTCTGTAACAATAGCATCACTCATTTCGACACTACGTTTCATTTCACCCAGCGCACCAGATTCTAAATTAAGCCCCAATGCCACTTGCGCATCAACTAAGGCTTTAAATTTACTTTGATAAGTCGCAAGCAAACTAAGTAACTGGTTTTCGTAACTTGCATCGAAGCCAGCACTTTTGATCTCTGATTGAAAGTTTGTGACTAGCTCATCAAACTTGCCCATATACTTTAAGTCAAAGCGCAGCATAAAGTCTTTTTCTGCTCGGCGAAGCTGTAGCATTAAGGTCAATAATTTATAGTTTTCGCGCTCACTTAATAATGTTTCTACTTGATGCACCGCACCACGTAAATCGCCGTATAAGGCATCTTTTGGATGTAAACCAATTTTCTTTTGTAGTACCACAACCTCATTGAAGTCATCGTAATAAGTTTTCGCAAGGCGTCTAAATTCATTTAGCTTCGATGAATCCATCGACAAATCTTTCACTAACTCGTCTAGTCGCGCCATTTTATTTTTTAGCTGCGAATACTCTTTCTCAAAAAGCTCTAGGCTGTCGACATCTTTGTAAAACAAAAAGTTTTTTTCATGTTTACGCATTGCAAGTTCATGAATGTCGAGCTCCTCCGCATTTTGAATTGTTTCATTGAGCTTTAGCATCATGCGCGACTCAAGGATAATTACACATAGCATCACAATCATTGCAAGACCAACAACGAGCGCGTTTAACTGCAAACGTCGCTTTATAGTTAAGTTTTGTAATACATTCATTCAAAGTGCCCTATAGAAACATGCATTTAAAAGTATAGCTAAACTATTTAAAGCAGCTAATAAAAAGTGGTTAAACTTGCCGCGCATTTTCCAATATAAGGTACTTTTAAACAATCAGTTTTTGTTCTAAATCAACCTGTTGCCATAGGTGTTTATGCAATTTATCCAGCTTTTCCCATTGCTTTTTTTGCAACCAATCAACCAAAGGTGCTGGATCGCTCGGAAAATTCAGTTTTTTGTTCTGTGGCGATTGCAACCAATCATCCATCGCATTAGGGTTTAAATAGCTCATGACATGAGCTGCTCCCATCGACAATAGCGTCTGCGCATTAATTCCCTGCTCAAATTGCTTACCAAGCGGTTTTAGTAAAAGTTTTTTACCAAGCTGCAATGCTTCACTCGCAAGTTCAAATCCAGCATTGCCAATTACACCACCGGCATTAGCGAGATCATTTAAAAAGCCAACGCGTGAAGGTGCTCGAAGGTGAATATTTCCGATTGAGCAATCCTGCGCATCTGGGTGATAACAGTAAAACTCTCGTTCAGGAAAATCTTTTAAATACTCAACCACACTGTCTAGATTCTCAAAAGGTAGATACACCAACACCTTATTTTCGACCATTACCGGGTTATCATGATGATGGTTTGCAATAAATGGCGGAATAATGTTTTCTGCATAAGGCTGCCAATGCACCCCCAAATAAACACTCGCTGGCGCATAATTACGGATCAGCGCACGGCGAAAGAAAGCTCGGCCAAACATTGGTACTTTATCAGATAAAAATGCTGCTTGATGGCTCATACCAATAACAGGGATACCTTGCTGTTTAGCTGCCCACGCGGTAATTGGCTCAAAGTCATTAAACACCAAGTCATAGTGACGTAAATCAAGGTTTTTTATATCTTTAATCAACTGTAGTGGGCGCGCATTCTTTAACGTTTTAAAGCTATCAACTTGCCCCGATTTGCTTGTAAACGACAAGCCTCGAAAAGCCCGGTAATCGGCAAAGTCATCCATATCAAAGTAGTCTTGCTCTTTACGACCCGAAAACACATAGTCAACATCGACTCCCAATGCTTTAAAAGTCGTTGCCATCACGCGTGCCCGAGTTATATGTCCATTACCCGTGCCTTGAATACCGTACAAAATTCTCATATAGATTCCACCACCATCACTGCTAATACCGCACAACTTGATCCCATCACTGCGCCAATCACTACATCAGCGGGATAATGCACACCAATAATCACCCTTGAAGCCGCCACCCCAGATGCCCACATCAACCACAGCACAGCAAATTCAGGAAAGTACATAGTCAAAATAGTCGCCACCACAAACGCTCCTGCACTATGCCCCGACGGTAAGCTAAACTGATCGCTCGGCACTAAATAAGCACCTTGCACTAAGCAGTCGCAAGGTCTAACCCGCGCGATGCGCTTTTTAGCGAGAAAGTAAATAGGCCGCTCAATGGCAAATCCCACCAAAATACTCATCGCCAGTTGTTGGAAATGCAGCTGCTCGGTAAACCACCAAAAACCAAGAAACAACACCACGTAAAGTCCACCATCACCGCTTTTAGATAACCCAAGCGCTGATCTTCTGAGCCAAATTGGCGAAGCGTCGTTGAACACGCTTAAAAACAGCTGTTCATCGACTTTGGCCAATTTAGTAAGTATGTTGTTTGCCATGGTGAGCTCCTTGTCATACTTTGCGTCTAATTTTTATACTTATCTCAGCTTAGGTGCTAAAAATAACAATTAGGTGACGCTTTTGAGACACTAATGTTGCGGTAACGAAATTCCTTTGATTTAAACCAATAATCCGCTATTAAGTCGTTGTTATTGAGTTGTATCAGGGTATACTGAGTACTAAACAGACAGTCTCTTTAGAGGATGAAAAAATGGATTACAGCACTTCTGATTTATGCGACCACTTTGCAGATGTGGTTGATGTGCTCGAACCTATGTTTATCAATTTTGGTGGACGCCCAAGCTTTAGTGGTCGAGTAAAAACCGTTAAATGTTTTGAAAATAACGAGCTGATCCGCGAAATTTTATCAACTGATGGCACCGATAGCGTGTTATTGATTGACGGTGGTGGTTCAACCCGACGTGCCCTAATTGATATTGAGCTGGCTGAAATCGCATTAGAAAACAACTGGCAAGGCATTATCGTTTACGGTGCCATTCGCCATGTTGATGAGCTTGAAGAACTAGACTTAGGCATTCAAGCAATTGCCTCTATTCCTGTTGCTGCCGATAGCGAAGGCGCAGGTGAAGATGGCATTGGCGTTAACTTCGCAGGCGTTTCTTTCTTTGATGACGACTTTGTTTACGCTGATAGCACCGGTATTATATTATCTGCTGAAGAATTAGAGTTAGAAATAATAGAAGACTAATCTCGGTGACAAACTACCTTAAAATTTATGATGAAGCGGCGGTAAAGCACTTATGTGTCCGCCGCGCTAACGAACTCAAAGCTTGGCAAGCCCTTGCCCTTCTCGACACTCAAGTTAACGCTCCACAAGCACTCATCGATGCAAAACAATTCGGTATTCGCTATGTCTTAGTCGGCGTATGTGAAGATATTGGTCCTCGCGCTAACTTAGGTAACGGTGGCTCAGGGCAAGCGTGGCAGGCATTTTTAAAGCGCTTTTTAAACCAAACGCATAACCAGTTTTTAAATCATGAGCGTGTGTTATTACTCGGCGAAGTGGCCCTTGATGACTTAAACCAACAAGCCGCTGACCTTGATAATAAAAACGACGTTGATTTAGCCAAACTCCGTGAATTATGCGCTGATATAGACACCCGCGTTGAGCAAGTGCTTGCGATGATTTTTGCAGCTGGTCTTGAGCCAATTGTAATCGGTGGCGGCCATAACAACTGCTTAGGTATTTTGCGTGCCCTTAGTAAGCAACATGGTAAACCAGTCAACGCAATCAACTTAGACCCTCATGCTGATTTTAGAGAGTGTGAAGGGCGTCATAGTGGCAATGGCTTTAGATATGCGTACAGCGAGAATCACCTTGCTGATTACCATGTAATGGGTTTACACGAATTTAAAAATAACCAAGCGATTATGGATGCCCTGACAAACGCAAACTTCACGTTTGATAGTTACCAAGATATTCAAGTACGTCGCAAAGTCGATTTATCTTCAGCATGTAAACACGCATTAGCTCAGTTTGATAATGCGCCGCTTGGAGTCGAAGTAGACCTAGACAGCATTTCATTAATGCCGGTAAGTGCTTACACCAACTGTGGCTTTAGTGTGAGTGATGCAGAACACTTTGTGCATTTAGCTGCCAGCCAAACAACGGCTCGCTACCTTCATTTATGCGAAGGCGCCCCGTCACAACACCCGGTAGGCATAGATGCAGGCATGAACGACGCAGGCCAAATAATCACCGCCCTAGTGAATGCGTATTTGCAGGCGAGAGAGGATAGTTAGAAAATTAGAAAGTTAGAAAATTAGAAAGTTAGAAAATTAGAAAGTTAGAAAGTTAGAAAGTTAGAAAGTTAGAAAGTTAGAAAGAGTAAAGTTAGAAAGAGTAAAGTTAGAAAGAGTAAAGTTAGAAAGAGTAAACTCTAAACAGCCCACCATCTTAGTCAAGCCGTTCGCTAACTTTACTCTTTCCCCTAGCAACTCGCTAACTGTCAATATGACAGCGCTAACTTTCCCCCTGATGCTCTAACCGCCACTGTTTTAACCACGACATCATGCCTACGCTGCTAAGCGGGTAATTAAAGTAATAACCCTGGGCGGCGTAGGTGTTCAACGATTTAACAAACTTAAGTTGCTCTAGGGTTTCTACCCCTTCACAAATCACCTTGGCATTATTTTGATTATGCATATCCACCATGCCAGAGACTAGGCTTCGCACTTGGCTTTGATGTGCAAAATCAGCAGTTAGTGAAGCAGCCACTTTGATATACTCAACATTAAGATTAGGCAGCTTAGCAAGCCAAATAGGCGTGTCACCAAAGCCATCAATACACAGCTTAATACCAATGCTATTTAGCCTTGCGACCATGGCTTTACCTTGGTCATCTAAGCTCATAAATAAATCGAGCGGGCATTCAATAATTAAATCACCCGGCTCTAAGCGGTGCTCAGTCATAATGCGATCGACAAATTCAATAAACTCTTCGTGCAGCATTTCTGGGCCAAACACATTAATACTTAGAGGCAATTCAATGCCTTCCATACGTAGCGCCATGGCAAGCTCAGCAGCCCGCTCAATAACATACGCAGCAACAGGGTAACTTAGGCCAGCAACACGAATATCATCAATAAATTTGTTCGCCGAAAGAATGCCTTGTTTAGGATGCTGCCAACGTAACAGCAATTCTAAAAATTCAATTTGCTCGTCGCTATTACGAATAACCGGCTGAAAATAAAGCTCAAGTTCGCTGGCAAAATCGAGGTGAGCTAATTCGCGCAGGCGTGCTTGCTGTTCTAATTGCTCGATCATCATTTGCGGATGATAAGGCACAATAGCTCGCTCAGGGTTTGAATCAAGGGCAAGGTTGGCAAATGAAATCAGGTTCTCGAAGCTATACTCTGGTTCGTCACAGTTCACATAACTGGCGCGTACTTTAACTTCAATCGTACAATTAGCAACGTTGAATGGCTTTAATGTTACTTGCCTAATTTGGCTTATCAGCTGCTCATGAAGATGCTTTTGCTCTTCAAGCGAGCAAATAAAAGCAAAGTTTAAGCCCCCTAAATGTGCCAGCTTTTCAGCCTTTCCAGCAGAACTTGGCATGCTAAGCACAGCATCAACACTGAGTTGCTGTTTAATACGTGTTGCCGATTGCGCTAATAATAAATCCCCAAAGTCACGACCAATATGCTGGTTAACATCGTTAAAACCTTCAAGGCGGATCATCACTAACGCGCAGTTTGCTGAGTGTTCTTCGCTCCAAGCAACAAACGTATTTTTTAGCGCATTACGATCCGGTAAGCCAGTGAGAGGAGTGGCATCTAAGTCATCATTATGGAGCGGCTCAATTTCAACCTGCTCTTCATCCTCTGGCTCTTCATAATTGAAAAAACCTGAAACAGATAAAATAACTACTGAAAACACAAGCCAATATAAAGCGTTGTCGAGTAATAGATGGGCAGAGTATAAAACCGCAAACGAAATAGCGGCGGCGACACTCAATATTATGGCAAGCCAATTTGTGGTGCGAAATGCTTGCCATAAATGAAAGCATAAACTTAAAGCGAGTAAAATAACTAGCCAAGGTAAGCCTAAGCTTAAAATTGCTAAACCTAATACGCCATTAACGACTAGGCTTAGCCTTAAAATTGGGTTACGGGTTACGCATAAGGCACAGATCATTGCCATAAAAACGCTACCAGCTAAAAACACTGGCACAACATCACTTGTTAAATTTACGAGTTGGGTGCTGCTACTCGCTAAACTAAAAATCAATGACATGTAATCCAAACTGCGTAATAAAACTTATCTAACTAAGTCTACCCAAAATCCACAGATTTAACAGTTTATTTACGCCGAATTGGTAACTTAATTGTGCTGGGTGGGATATTTGCCAATGAGCAATATCAGCTCGAGCCCCTACTTTTAACACGCCACGATCGTCAAGACCCAAGGCACCCGCAGCGTTTCGTGTTACACCAGCTAACGCCTGCTCTGGTGTCATACGGAAAATAGTGCATGCCATATTCATCATTAAGTGCAATGAACATAATGGTGAAGTGCCAGGGTTAAAGTCAGTTGAAATGGCGATCGGAACTTGGTACTGCTGGAGTAGCTCGATTGGCGGATATTTTGTTTCGCGTAAAAAGTAAAATGCACCCGGTAACAATACCGCTGCAGTGCCCGCTTTGGCCATTGCTTGAATGCCAGCTTCATCTAAGTGTTCAATATGATCCGCAGATAAGCCATTAAACTCTGCAACAAGCTCTGCACCATGTTGATTAGATAGCTGCTCAGCGTGCAACTTAACCGGTAAGTTGTGCTTTTTAGCCGCTTCAAACACTCGGCGAGTTTGCTCGTTGCTAAAGCCAACGTTTTCACAAAAAGCATCAACTGCATCAGCTAAATCAGCTTCAACAACACGGTCAAGCATTTCACCGCAAACAAGCTCTATGTATTCATCGCTACGGCCTTTATATTCTGGTGGTAATGCATGGGCACCTAAAAACGTGGTTTTAACATCAACCGGGTGATTTTCACCGAGTAAACGAGCCACTTCGAGTAGCTTAATTTCGTTTTCGCAATCAAGACCATAGCCAGATTTAATCTCTACCGTCGTCACGCCTTCTGCGTATAACGCATTTAAACGCTCTTTTGCACTGACAAATAAGCTTTCGTGATCAGCTTCGCGGGTTGCACGCACGGTGCTTGCTATGCCGCCACCATTAGCAGCGATTTGCTCATAGCTCACACCTTGTAAACGCTGCTCAAATTCTTCTGCGCGGCTACCGGCAAATACTAAGTGAGTGTGACAATCAATCAACCCGGGGGTTAACCACTGCCCTTTTGCAGACACGGTAGGCGTTGCTAGCGCATCAAACTTTGGTAAATCGGTTTGTGCACCTAACCAGGCAATTTTGCCATCTTTAACGGCAATTGCTGCATTTTCAATGGCGCCGTATGGTGCATCAACAGCAGGATCCATTGTGGCGATATTGGCATCTGTGATCACTAAATCCCAGAGCGCTTGGTCATTGTTGGTTGTGTGCATTTTTCACCTATTTTGATGCTTGCAAAAGACTCAACGAGAGCCTAGATTTTAATTTGCTTAAAGTTTATCAACTCGTCTTGTATATACAAGGAAATTATGTCACCTTGTAACACACTGTTAACTTATAAATAAACTTTTCATAATGAGCGTCCCTAAGTTTGCGCAAATAAAAGAATTCATTCTGGAAAATATTCAATCGGGAGAATGGCAAGAAAACGACCGCGTCCCTTCTGAAAACGAACTCACCAGCCAATTTCAAGTTAGCCGTATGACAGCAAGGCGCGCGCTATGTGAATTAACCGATGCCGGAATTTTAACTCGCAGCCAAGGCCAAGGTACTTTTGTTGCCAGCTTCAAATCACAATCATCATTATTAGAAATCAAAAACATTGCCGATGAAGTTAAGGCACGAAACAGTGATTACAGTTGTACAATTTTAGTAATGGAATCTATTCGCGCAATCGCCCCCATCGCAATTGCTTTGGGTGTCGAAGTCGACAGCCACGTTTATCGAAGTGTGATTGTGCACAATGAAAACGAGCAACCTTTGCAGGTTGAGGAGCGTTTTGTGAACCCTGCTCTTGCTAAAGATTACTTACAACAAGATTTTCACAGCCTAACACCCCATGAATACTTATCGCAAAATGCCCCGCTCACCGAGGCTCGCCACACGGTCGAAGCGATCATGCCCAACCAAGAAATGTGTGAATGGCTCAACCTTTACAACGAAGAGCCATGCTTACAAGTGATCCGCCGAACGTGGTCATCGCAAGGTATAGTAAGCTTTGCGCGCTTAGTCTCGCCGGGTAGTAAATACCGACTGGGTGGCCACCTTACTTTTAAAAAGTAGTTAAATAGGCGCTTGATAACGAAAACTCAGTGACTCAATCGCCGAGCCATCAATGATACGTTCGCCTTTATCATGGTTGGTAAAAGTGGGTGGTTGATTACCCTGCTCAGTGCATTTTTGCTGGTAGTAATCCGCTTTTATTGGATGTGCCGGATTTACCACATTATAAATGCTGCTCGCGCTAGACCAATTTTCGAGTACAGAAAAAATCGCCGCTATCACGTCTTGCTGCTGTACCATGTTCACCACTTGCTGACTTGAACTAGACAGCTCTTTACCAGCAACAAACTTTCCTGGATCGCGCCCAGGCCCGACTAAACCTGCCAAACGCAATACTTTACCACCGGCACTTAGCACTAACTGCTCAGCATCAAATAGCTGTTGTTGACGTGCTGATTGGCAATTAATTGCTGTGCTTTCGTCGTAATGACCATTATCAGCAGGGTAAACACCTGTCGAAGAACATAAAATAAAGCCTTTACACTTTAGCTGCTTGGCAAGCTCAAGCCCTGCTTGCAGAGTGGCTAAATAATTACTTTCTGAGCTGCGACTACGCGGTGGAATTGCACACACCCACCATGCCTCTTCAAGCGATACATCATGTACAAGCTCATCGCTAAGAAACGCAAACTGACGCTGAAAATCATGTTCGTGCTCGCGACTACGGTGCGTGCCTTGCACTTGCCATGCTAATTCTTTTGCCTTAATACAAAGAGCTTGGCCGAGCCAACCTGCGCCTAACACTACTATTTTGTTATCACTAACAGCCATTTAGTAACTTACCTTATGTATTATGTAATATTTTATTAATAACCATCGCTTTGCAGTGTAGCGATTTGGGTGCAAATATGATTAGATAGGTAACTCTACCCGATAATAAAAACACGTGCACCTATGTTAAATAACCTCTCTTTACGTAAAAAAATATTACTACTCATCGGCGGGACGATAAGTGTACTACTGATCATCGCGTCTAGTTTTTTTGTTAGCCATATTGCTGATCTATCGCGCCAAGCTATTCAACGCGAAGCCGACAGCTATTTACAGAGTGAGCGACTTTCAATGCAAGGTTACTTTGCCAAATACGGTAAAGTAGTACAAACCTTCGTGACAAATCCGCATTTAGTGAATTGGTTCGACAACTGGACTAAACGTGACCAAAGCCTTGATAACCAGCCTGGATACGACAGCGTTAATCAAGATTTTGTCCGTATCAGTGGCAACGATGACAACATCTTATCTGCCTTCTTTGCATCTGCAACAACAGGTGAGTATTTCAAAGAAAACGAGCGTACCACTCATTACAACGGCCAACCTTACTACGCATATAAACGTGGTTGGTGGCAAGACGCTTTAAAGATCAACAAACTCTATGTAGGCCCAATTTCTGTGGATTTAACAACAGGTAATGCCTCTGCAGTTGTACAACAACCTGTTTATAAACAAAACAAGCTTGTTGGCTTTGGTGGTGTTGATTTACAGCTTAATAATATCAACGACATGGTTGAAGCTATTCGCTTTAATGGCCAAGGCTTTGGTTTCTTGCTTGATGGCAACCAAAAGGTTGTGCATTTTTCTAAACGCACTGGCCACAAGCTGTCTGTGACTGACGAAGGTCCGAATGGCAAAGAAGGTTTAGATGCCCTCGAAAAACAATTTAGCGACACTTCAGGCTTTAGCGAATTAAACCGCGCGATGAAAAGCCAAAAAGATGGTAGTAGCTTTGTGACTTTCAAAGGTGAGCAATATTACGTTGTATACAACCGCCTTGAATTAGAAACCCCTTACCTTGATTGGTACGTGGGTATTTTAATACCAACCAGTATGATTGATGAGCCAGTAAACGATGCGGTGATGACAACCACAACCTCAGTGATCATCATTATCGCGATTATCATTGCGATGATCTTCTGGGCCACGCAAATGATCACCAAGCCACTGACTAAACTGACTTACATCATGCGTGATATCGCATCAGGTGATGGCGATTTAACACAAAAAATCGAAATCAAGAGTCATGACGAAGTTGGTCAACTTGCTCATCACATGAACACCTTCATCGATAAATTGCGCGCGATGATGCTTAATACTGCCGCGCAGGCTGAGCAACTAAGCCAAGCTGCGAGTCAGTTGAAAATTGTTTCGCAAAAAACGAACGATGAAATTCAGCAAGAAAAGCAACAAGTTGACAGTGTGAGTGCGGCTGTAACCGAAATGGCTTCTACGGTGATGGAAATCTCGCGTAATGCCCAGCACACTAATAATGCCGCTGAAGAAGTACAAACTATTACTGCAGATGGCACTAAACGCTCGACTCAAGCTCAGTCAGTAATGACCGCTCTGGCGAGTCACATCGGTGAAGCATCTAAAGTCGTTGCGGGTCTTGAGCAAGAAAGTGGCAATATCGGCGCGGTGGTTGATGTTATCAACTCAATCGCTGAGCAAACCAACTTACTCGCACTAAACGCGGCGATAGAAGCTGCCCGTGCAGGTGAGCAAGGCCGAGGCTTCGCAGTTGTTGCCGACGAAGTTCGTTCACTGGCAAGCAGAACGCAAGAATCTACTGATGATATTCGCAATATGATCAGCCGTTTACAGCAAATTGCTCAACAAGCATCAACCATGATGCAACAAGGTCAAGAACGTGCTGAAGGCTCAGTTGAGCAAACACAAATTGTATTGCAAGCTCTACAAGATATCGCGCAATCAGTGACAAATGTGCAAGATCAAAGTCATCAAATTGCGACTTCGACAGAACAGCAAACTGTGGTTGCAGAAGATATCAACAATAGCTTGGCAGCGATTAATCACTTAGTGAATAGCACTGCGGATCATGCCCATGAATTGGCGGATGAAGCACGTGATTTGAATGAATTAGCTGCGTCTTTAAATAAGACTGTTAATCAATTTAAGTTATAAAGATAAATTGCTGAAGTAGTTAAAAACCCGATGTCACCTGAAGATGACATCGGGTTTTTATCGTCAGCCTTCCCTGTTAATCGTGGCGCAACCGCTTTCGCGTGTTCCATAAATTCGTGCCACTGTTGCTTGTTCCATAAAGCAACTCCTTTGTCGGTCAATCCTTGTGTTGGTTGCGTTTGTACTTGTTCCATATAGTCCCCTCCTTACGCTAGCTTCATCCTGTTTGGCTCCCAGCCTAAGCTTATTCCTTGCTGTCATTTCCGTTCACTTTATCCATAAAGCGTTGCCATTGTGCGCTACTCCATAACGCCTTGTTACTTCCTTGTTGTCCTTTGTGCTTAGCTACATTGTCCATACTGTAAACTCCTTGCGGTTTATCGTCCGTTACTCCTACAGCCCTTCCTTGCTGTGCTCCATTACCCATCCTTGCTAATTAATGCGGTGATTATCGCTTAGCGATGATATACACAGCATGAATCAAACCTGGAATGTACCCTAATAAGGTTAAAAGAATATTAATCCAGAACTGCGCACCTAAACCTACCTGTAAAAATACGCCGAGAGGTGGAATTAAAACCGATAAAATAATACGTATTAAATCCATGACTCACTCCTTGAAAAAGATAAGCCCAGCCAAAGCTGGGCTATATAGGGCTTGCTATTATTCAGCGACAATCGTTAATTCATCGATTACTTTGCGAACATCTTCAGCATTTTCAGCAATGCTGATTGCTAATTGCTTTTCTGCATCAGACTCAACAGTACCTTTCAGTGTTACTACACCGTTGTCGGTATCAACATCGATATCGGTACCACCCACTTCTGAGTTAAATAAATAACGTGTTGTGATTACAGTACTTATTTTTGCATCGGTTAAATCGCTTTCGGCTGAATCAGCTTTATCTGCTTTCATCTTCTTAGCCTTCATGTTTTTAACAACCGTTAGTTTGTTATCTACAGAGCTAACGCCATCTAGGCTAAGAACCAGCTCTTCAGCAAGCTCTTTATCTAATTCGCTATCAACTTTACCTGTTAATACAACCTTGCCATTCGTTACATCAGTGTTGATATCAAAGTTGTTAAGGTTTGTGTTCATAAGAAGCACAGTTTCTGCCTTACCATCAATCCAAGCATCTTTACTTTCATTTTCCCAGCTGCTTGCCTGAGCTGACATGCTAGTTGCACCAATTACTAAAGCGGCAATCATAGATTTGTTAAAAGTGTTCATAATCTTTCTCCTTTTGATTAAAGACAGTTTTACTAATGCGACTATGATGCCAATTATTTATTTCATATTTTTCAGTTAGTTAAAAGCTTATTCAGCGGTGATTTATATTCATTTCGGTAAAGATTTACAAGCTGCTCGGTAAGATGTTCACAATGTTGCAAAAATAACCATTTAGTTGCTGATTTTATTAATCTGTGGTTAATTTAACGAAGTTGCTAATTCAGCTAAAAACACAACAAACTGATTTATAAAGAAATAAACTTTGGCCTAAGCTTTGCACATAACGAATAACAGAAAAATCACTTTGATAATCACAACAGGGAACTACCATGGCCGTTAAACTTGAAGATCGCCCAATCGATCAAGTAAGAGAAGAAGTTATTGATCAACTCATTTATAACTACAGTCATGCTGTTATTTCAGCTGAAGCATTTGAACGCCGCCTAGACCAAGCAATGGCGGCCACCAGCAACGAAGTACTCGTTGAGCTTGTTGCTGATTTAGATCTGAAAGCAGATATTGACTACAAATCGCAAAAGCATGCGCAATTTAAACCTCACTACAGCCATAGCAGCGACAACGAGAGCCTGCAGCTTCGAAGCATTTTGGGTTCAAATGAGCGTAGCGGCCAATGGGTGGTACCAAAAGAAATTCACCTTACAAACTGCTTAGGTTCAATCGAACTCGACTTTAGCGAAGCGATTTTCCAACATCAGCATGTCACCATTTATGTGAACTGTATTTTAGGTAGCGACGAAATCTACGTGCCAGAACATGTCAATGTGGTATCTAAACTATTTAGTGTGATTGGCAGCGTAGAAAACAAATCAGTTGCCTTAAATAAAGGCCAAGGCCCAACCATCACCATTGAAGGTAATGTATGGCTAGGCTCAGTTGAGATCAAAGTAAAACGCACCATGAAAGAAAAGTTCATCAGCTTTGCCAACAGCCTAAAAGCCAGTTGGAAAGAAATGAATAAGGTGCAGTAAAGGTGCTAGGTGCTAGGTGCTAGGTGCTAGTTATCGTAGCCGCAGTTTTACATCGTGCAATATAATAAGATAACGCGCGAAATAAATTTCACGCCTACATCAACCGTAGGCGTCACGCTTGCTTGGCGCGTCTTACATACAACGCTATTCCATCAACCTATGTCTGACCCATAAACAACACAGCTCGGCTCAAAACTGACAACTGAAAGCTGATGGCTCCTTAAATTTTCGGCACTAAAGTACCTCCTACGAGGCAGGCCTTTGGTAAAGACCCACAAACAACACTGTTCAACTTAAAACTTACAGCTTATGGCTTAAAGCTTCACTGGTCATTATTCCTCTCACTCGGGATATCACTAAAATACTCTACAAACTCAACTTCAAAGCCTGCGGGGTCGATGAAATATACATTTTTACGATATGGGTTTTCTGGGCCGTGTTTATCAATTTCATAACCAGCTGAAACCAGACGCTCAACTACAGCATTAATGTCGTTTGTCACATAGGCAAAATGAGCCAGGCCCACTTGGTGACCGGCTAAATCACGGTTTTCAGCTTCACCGTTATCGCTTAATGCAAGGTATTGGTAATCATCACCAAAGTGCAGCCATTTACGCGGTTTGCCTGACCATGTGCTATCACCTTGGCTACGCACACGCCAATGTGGGAATGCGGCTTTATAAAAGTGCAGCATGGCATCAACATTACTTACAACAAGGTTTACGTGCTCTAAATACATGGTAGTTTTCCTTTTTATTTTTAAACTGCCACCAAGATAAAACCTCAAGTTAAGTTTAGGTAAAGCGTTTTTTCAAATAAAAAAGCCCCACAAACGTGAGGCTTTAAAAATTGAGTAGTTATTGATGAATCAACTACCTGCAACCTGCATTTGTTCAATCAATACAGAGCCTGTTTGAATACCACCGCGACGCTCGATGTCGCCACCTAAGCCTACTACCGCTTTAAACATGTCTTTTAAGTTACCAGCAATCGTGATTTCACTGACTGGGTATTGGATTTCACCATTTTCAACCCAGAAGCCAGCTGCGCCACGTGAGTAATCACCGGTTACGGTGTTCACACCTTGGCCCATAAGCTCAGTTACTAATAAACCTGTGCCCATAGTTTTTAATAGCGCTTTTAAATCGGCATGAGTTTGTTCAACTAGCCAGTTATGAATACCACCAGCATGACCTGTTGGTGTCATCGATAGTTTGCGTGCCGCGTAGCTAGCTAATAGATAAGTTTGCAGCTCACCACCTTGAATAATTTCACGGTCTACAGTTTTTAAACCTTCAGCATCAAACGGCGAAGACGCTAAACCTCTTAATAAATGCGGGCGCTCAGAGATATTCACGCAATCGCTAAATACTTTAGTCCCTAAGCTATCAAGCAAGAAGCTCGATTTACGATAAAGCGCGCCACCACCAATCGCCGACACTAAATGGCCAAACAATGAGTTAGCAATATCTGCTCTAAAGATTACAGGCACTTTCATAGTACCTAGCTTTTGGCTATTAAGCTTAGCTAAGGTTTCGGTTGCGGCTTCAAGACCCACTTTTGCAGCGTCATTTAAATCATCTTTATGGCGCGCTACGGTATAGGCTGAATCGCGCTGCATTTGCTCGCCATCTTTACCAATCACCATAGTGCTAATGCTATGACGCGTACGTGGGTAACCTGCAATCATGCCATGGCTGTTACCATAAACACGTAGACCTTGGTGAGAAGAAAAACTCGCACCGTCTGAATTTACAATACGCTCATCAGCGTTTAATGCCGCCTGCTCTGCTTGATGACAAAGCTCAATACCTTGCTCTGGGCTTACTTCCCACGGGTGGTATAAATCTAAATCAAGCGGTGCAAACTCAAGCAACTCTTTATCAGCGATACCGTTAAATGGGTCGTCAGAAGTGAACTTAGCAATATCAATGGCTTTTTCGACCACTGTACGTAATGTTTTAGGGTTTAGGTCTGCCGTTGAAGCAGAACCTTTGTTATTACCCACATAAACACTGATACCTAAGCCACCGTCCTGGTTAAACTCTATTGTTTCAACTTCGCCCATACGCGTGCTGACAGACAAACCTGATGTGCTCGACATCGCCGCTTCTGCTGCTGTTGCACCGAGCTTTTTTGCATGCTCAAGCACTTCGCTTACTGCGTCTTTCACTTCAGAAATGTGTTGATAAATAGGATCTTTCATCTTGTGTGTCCTAGGTTCTGATATTTTTTTATAGTGTAACGAATGCTATCACACTGCGAGACCTGCATCAGCTAATATTAATCATTAACTAAATGACGTATAATAGCGAATAGTTAAGTTTACTGAATGAGCATCCTTATGGCGAAGAAGAAAAAGCCACTTATCGAAGAAGAAATTATTTACGTATCAAAAAGCGAATTAAAACGTGAAGCCATGCAATATCATGGTCTGGGTGCTGAAATCGCGAAAATGCCGAAAAAGCAACGCGATCGTTTACCACTCAATCACGATTTAAAAGAAGCCCTTGTTGTTTCTGATAAGGTGAGTGACAAAAGCGATGCATATCGTCGTAACCTAAACTACATAGCAAAAGTATTACGTACCACAGAAAACGTTGATGAAATTCAAGCGATGATCGACATCATGCTTAACAAAAACAACCAAGCGGATGTTTTGTTGAACAAGATTGAAATGCTGCGTGATGATTTGATCAAACAAGGTGACGACCTGATCAATTCAACAATTGATCAATACCCTTCTCTTGAACGCCAAAAAATGCGCCAATTAGTGCGTAGCGCCGCAAAAGAAGTGCAAGCAGAAAAGCCTGCCAAAGCTTACAAAGAGTTATTCCAGTATCTTAAAGATGCGATTATGGTTTAATTTCTTCGCGCGAAATAAATTTCACGCCTACCGCAACCGTAGGCGTCACGCTTGCTTGGCGCGTCTTAAACATCACACAACACAAAACCAACGCGCGAAATAAATTTCACGCCTACATCAATCGTAGGCGTCACGCTTGCTTGGCGCGTCTTAAACACCACACAACACGCAACCACCGCGTGAAATAAAATTCACGCCTACAACCAAATACAATTCCAAAACGGGTAATCGCCAACGTGCTTAACTAATTTTGCGCGTAGAGGGTTTGCGACTAGATATCGAGCTTGATGTATTAGGTCATTTTCATCTCTGATTTGATGATCATAAAAGTTACTTTGCCAAACCACGACTTTCCGCCCTTTTCTCTTACGAATAGACATGGATACCTTGCTTTTATACAGCTTAATTACTGTTGATAAGTTTTGCTGAGGGCGAAGTTGAAATACCCAATGTAAATGGTCAGGCATGAGGACAAAGCAGATTGTCTCTACTTTATCTTCTAAATAGTAAATTGCTTTAGCAGCATCAACTGCATATTGGTAGTTGGCAAATATAGGTACTCGATTCTCACAACAAAGAGTTACTGAATAATAGCAATTTGAATGTGAGGTACGCCCTTTAAGTCTCTTCCTTGACGAAAACATAAACCTATCAATCCTGAAGGTAAAACCTGATCTTAGAACTAAATAATGCACCTAGCCAATTTACACCAAAAATGCTTGAACCTCGCAATACAAAAATATCGCGCGAAATAAATTTCACGCCTACATCAATCGTAGGCGTCACGCTTGCTTGGCGCGTCTTAAACACCACTCAATACATAACCATCGCGCGAAATAAATTTCACGCCTACATCAATCGTATGCGTCACGCTTGCTTGGCGCGTCTTAAACACCACTCAATATAAAAACATCGCGCGAAATAAATTTCACGCCTACATCAATCGTAGGCGTCACGCTTGCTTGGCGCGTCTTAAACACCACACAATACAAACACATCGCGCGAAATAAATTTCGCGCCTACATCAATCGTATGCGTCACGCTTGCTTGGCGCGTCTTAAACACCACTCAATACAAAAACATCGCGCGAAATAAATTTCACGCCTACATCAATCGTAGGCGTCACGCTTGCTTGGCGCGTCTTAAACACCACACAATACAAATACATCGCGCGAAATAAATTTCACGCCTACATCAATCGTAGGCGTCACGCTTGCTTGGCGCGTCTTAAACACCACTCAATACAAACACATCGCGCGAAATAAATTTCACGCCTACATCAAATGTCGACTGAAAGCTGACAGCTCCTAAAACAAAAAAGGCTCTGAGCATTCACTCAGAGCCTTTTTTAAATCGATAATCAATTACCAGATTTTTACGCGATCTTCTGGTTTGATATACATTTTGTCGCCTTCTTTCACATCAAACGCCTGATAGAATTCTGGCATGTTTGAAAGAATACCGATTACACGGTAGTGGCTTGGTGAATGAGGGTCTGTCATTAGGCGGTTACGTAACTCTTCGTCACGGTATTTACGACGCCAAATTTGCGACCAACCCATGAAGAAACGCTGATCACCTGTGTAACCATCAATGATAGGCGCTTTTTCATCACCAAGTGATAATTGATAAGCAGTATAAGCAACTGTTAAGCCGCCTAAGTCACCAATGTTTTCACCTAATGTAAGCTGACCATTTACCGTTGCATCTTCAAATGGTTTGTACTCGTTATACTGAGCAACTAACTGACCTGTGCGCTCTTCAAACTGTTTAAGGTCTGAGTCGCTCCACCAGTTACGTAAGTTACCGTCACCATCGTACTTCGCACCTTGGTCATCAAAGCCGTGACCTAATTCGTGACCGATTACCGCACCGATTGCACCGTAGTTAACAGCATCATCAGCTTCTAGGTTGAAGAATGGCGGTTGTAAGATAGCCGCTGGGAATACGATTTCGTTGTTCACAGGGTTGTAGTAAGCGTTTACTGTTTGTGGTGTCATGTGCCACTCAGAACGGTCAACTGGCTTTCCTAGTTTTGCGGTCATATCTGCATATTCCCACTCGCTGTGGCGAATGTAGTTACCTACTAAGTCGTCACCTTTAACTTCAAGTGCAGAATAGTCTTTCCATTTATCTGGGTAACCGATTTTTGGCGTGAACTTATCAAGTTTCTCTTTAGCCGCGATTTTTGTTTCTGGGCTCATCCACTCAAGGTTTTCAATGGCAACTGCATAACCTTTGATTACGTTATCAACTAACTCTTCCATACGCGCTTTCGCTTCAGGTGGGAAGTTGTCTTTAACGTATACTTTACCTAGCATTTCACCTAATACACCGTTCGATGCATCAACCGCTTTTTTCCAAAGAGGTGATTGCTCTGTTACACCGCGAAGTGTGGTGCTGTAGAAATCAAAGTTAAGGTCGACTAGCTCTTTATTTAATAATGCAGCGTAGTTGCTAACAAAGTGGAACTTAAGGTAGTTCTGCCAAGTTGCTAAATCTGTATCGCTGTAGATACCCGCGAATTTTTCTAGGTAGCTAGGTTGGCGAATGATGACATCTTCAGTTTTGATACCTGATGCATCAAGGTAAGCTGCAAAGTCGAACTCACCTGTAAGTTTGTTAGCATCTGCAACGCTCATCTTGTTGTAAGATTTAGTTGCATCACGGCTTTCTACACGGCTCCACTGCGCATCGGCAATGCTTGTTTCAAGCGCAATGATATCTTTAGCTGCTGCTTCAGCATCAGCGACACCCGCTTTGCTTAAGATAGCTGTTACGTATGCTTGGTAAGCTTCACGGATTTTTGTGAATTTCTCTTCATCTTTTAGGTAGTAATCACGATCTGGTAAACCTAAACCAGACTGATAAACATACATCGCGTTTTCGCTAGAGTTTTTCGCGTCGTTGTTTACGTACCAACCAAACGGTAGGCTACCGCCTTTAATGCGAAGTTCAGCCATTAAAGCAACTAAATCAGACTTGTTCTTAACTGCATCAACACTTTCTAGTACTGGTGATAATGGCTTGATACCTGCCGCTTCACGACCTGCTTCGTCCATGTAGCTGTTGTAAAATGCAGCTAATTTAGCTTCATCAGAACCCGGCTTAACATTAGTGTTTGCCGCCGCTTTTTCTAATACTTCTTTCATCGCTTTTTGCGAATCATCGTAAAGCTGAGTGAATGAACCGTAGTTTGATTTATCACCTGGAATTTCTGTTTTCTCTAACCATTCGCCGTTTACGTGATAGTAAAAGTCATCTTGTGCGCGAACAGATTTGTCCATGTTCGCCAGTTCAATACCTGAATTTAAAGGTGCTTTTGCTTCAGTTACGGCCGCAGTTGCTGGTGCTTTAGTTTCTTGTTCTTTTTCACCACAACCAACAAGACCGAGGGCTAGTGCAATACTTGCCGCGGTAAGTGTTACTTTTTTCATGGGAGTCCCGTACTAATTATTTTTTGATGTATTTATCGAAAAACTAGCAAACCTAATTAATCATTAGTTTTTCGCTTTCTCCATAATAAACCTCTCGAGCAAAACAATAAAACCGAATATGTAACAATTCTTATCAAAACAAGATGAGTCGCATTTTTGAGCGATGGGAGGGGGAGATTAAGTGGTTAGTGGTTAGTGGTTAGTGGTTAGTGGTTAGTGGTTAGTGGTTAGTGGTTAGTGGTTAGTGGTTAGTGGTTAGTGGTTAGTGGTTAGTGGTTAGAACAAAGTAAAATACAATTCATGTGTAGCAAGTTCTTTGTTTAATTACACAAAAAATAAAACCACCCTCTCGATCTGTGATCTGACCCCGATAAAGTAGACACGGGGTTTAATTAAATTGTTCGTACTGCATGGGACTTTTATACCCTAGGGTGCCATGCCTTCTTA
>NZ_PQBX01000012.1:0-725 GCF_002964625.1 Pseudoalteromonas sp. T1lg21 | reverse complement strand
AGTGGGTCAACCCACTGCCACCGACGGCCATAAAATTGATAATGATTTGCACGCTCTAGATCATAAGCATACAAACCTTTAATTTGATTTCTAATGAGCGCGTTACGAAGCCAGCGCTCATAAATAACATTCTTGATTTGGCTGATATACCAACCTTGCAAGCGTTTCCAATGCTCACGGTCTTCAATGACAGCTTGTCTTAAGGTTGACCAACTAACACCTTCAAAGTCGTTTGCTAGAACATTGTAATTTGCATCTACCCCACTTGCTGCACCACGCAAGATTGCTTTTTGAAAATCACCTGTTGAATCATCAGGCATGTCAAAGCGGCTTTCTCTGGCTTTGAAACCATCTGGTACCACATTACTTTTACCTGGTTCGAGTTCCTGAATAAACTCGCCATTCTCCCAATTTTCGTCATCTTCAGGAGGTGGCTGATCCGGGTCCCGCTCATAAATAAGCATATTGCTTGCACCGACTCGTGCACTAACAAGTGTTGCTTCACGAAAACCACGAATGTCATGCATATCTAGTAGCGACGCATGGGCCCAGGGCACGCCTCGTGTTTGACCTGGGCGCCACATAGGGAATGGCAACACAATCTCATCTGCAGGTACCCGAATATATCGTCTACCGCCCGTAGACCACGTATATTCACCTGGATGATTGGTAAGAATATGGTACGCAAGGTGACGACCAAAACCGTCCTGCTCAACCCCCATTTT
>NZ_PQBX01000079.1:0-2602 GCF_002964625.1 Pseudoalteromonas sp. T1lg21 | reverse complement strand
AAAACCCGATAACCTCAATGCCATCAATTACACTAACATCAGTAAAATCAGCAAAAAATACATTGGTCAGATCTGCATTAAGGTCATCGGAAAAGTTCATTTATTCTTCACCCTCTGGACCAAATGCAGCATCAAGATCTGCATCTTCCGATGAAGGCTCTTTCACCTGAGTGGTGACTTTATCATTTACAATTTCGCCTTTACTTGCATTCACAAGTTCCTTGGCCAGAGTTTCACGAATCGAGATAATCGTTGGTTTCTTTTTATCTTTGCCAGGATAAATACTTTCACCATTGATACGAATACCGCGGTCAACGCGGAAATTAACTTTTTTAACTGTTTGCTTTGCCATGATTTATACCTTTTTAAAAAAGAAATAAGGCACCAACTGGCGCCTTATTAAAGGGAGATTAAGAGCCGTAACTGAATGCTTGGGCGTGACGAACCGCAACATCAACGTCTTGGAAAAGACGCATTACTAAACCACCAGATTTAACTTTAGTGGCGCGGTCAGGTACCACATCAAGCGCTCCCCACATACCAAACATAAGTTGTGAGAAGTCACCAAATAAGATTGAACCTGCATCCATTTGAGTACCAACGACACCTTGATAACCATTTACACGGTTATCATCACCCCACAAGAACTTAGCCGTGCCTGCTGCCTTTTCTGTGGTTTTTAAAGTGCCACGCATACTTGGGCGCATTAAGTAAGCCATGCTTTCTGAATCTGCATTTGCTTCTGCTACATCAGTTTCAAACTCAACAATTTTTGCCCAGTTAACGCCACCGGTTAAATCAACTGCGCCAATGCCTGCAGTGTTGATAATACCTGTTGGCTGATTCGCAGCACCGGTACCTTTAATACCAGCGCTATCTAATGCAAGCGCTAAACCTTCCATAATATCGTTACGAACCAACGCTTCGATATCTGGGGTAGATTGGATCATCATTCGACGTGTCATTGGCACTGCAGTAGCAACTGTATGCGGTGACATTTGAACTGTTGTAAAGCTAAGATCTGAATCAGTAGCTTCACCATCTTCACCCACCCAATAAAATGTCGCTGAGCCAGCATGCTTAGGAATATCTAAGTTACCTACTAAACCACTCATATATCGGGCACCTAAACCACCCAGCATTGCTTTTGCTCGTAAAGCTTCAATAAATAGTTCACTGTGTAGCTCAGTAGCAATTAACTCGGCACCCTTACCAGCGGTTCCAGCAGCCTGTTGGCGCATTAGCATCTGACGCTCTAACTGCTGACGAATACCAAAGCCCAATGCTTCAGGGCTTACATAACAACCATCAGGGTCTTTACCTGTGCGCTCAGCAATGGCATTTGATAGTTCACGCTCTAGGCCTGCTTGCTTAAAGTTCCCAGTTGCAACCGCACGGAATAACTTAAGAACGCTATAACGCTGCAGGTCCTTTTGCTCAACACCCAAGTCAAACACTGTTGACTGTGCATCAGGTGCACTACGCTTGTTTTGTAGCTCACGTAATAAGGCTGAATTAAACTCTTCAAACGATTTACCATCACGGATACATTCGTTCGCAAGTGTTTCAGCACCATATTGAGAACCGGTCTGCGCAATACGCTGAGCATCATTTACTGGGGCACTAAATGGTGCTTGTTGCTGTGAGCGCTGTTGTGTTTGTTGATTAGGAGCCGGAGTTTGACGAGTTTCATCTTCTGCCGGGGTGATGTCATCTAGGATTTCGTTCTCATCCATTTTGATTGCCTCTCTGATATTGACATTATTGCTATTTTCATCTGAACGACCCACCCCGACAGTGGGGTCGGCTGGTACAGAAACGGAAGATATTTCCATAGGTTGCCACTTGGTGATCCGATAATGCTCGTTATCACCTTCTCGCTTGGTTAGCGTGGCTTCTAAAATGCGGTAACCAACACTGATATTGGTGCGTATGCTGTCTTGCATATCTATCAGTAATTGTTCACCTAAAGGATTTCGTGATAGTTTTATTTCGGCGTAGCCTCGGCCATTTTCGACCCAAGCCTTAGTGATTACGCCTCGTTGGTCTTGCCAATTGTGATCACATAAAAATGGGCCATTTTGTTCTATTCGTGATAAATCAACTTCATCTACCTCATGACCCAATGTTTCAAACCAGCCCCAGCGTTCAACTTCGTACTCACTTGAAAATGAAATTGTGACTGTGCGCTCTTCAACATTGATGCTGTCTTGCTCAACTTCTGCAAAACGATAGGCAATAGGACACTTACCGCCGACCAACATGTCACGGGTAATTTGATTAACTTTCATATTATTCCTCGTCTTCTTTTGGAGGGGGTTCGTTGGCCTTAACCGATGAGCCTTTGATCAGGCCGATAGATTGAGCTAATTGAATGTTGTCGCCCATTAGCTCCAAGAAGTTTTGCCACCCCTCAGCGAGTTCTTGTGGATCAAGACCTTTGTCTTGAAGAACTTCCATTGGGTTAACAGTGAAGTTTTTATAGCTTTCTGAAATTGCTTGTTCGTCTTTGAGTGGGTCAACCCACTGCCACCGACGGCCATAAAATTGATAATGATTTGCACGCTCTAGATCATAAGCATACAAACCTTTAATTTGATTT
>NZ_PQBX01000078.1:0-35157 GCF_002964625.1 Pseudoalteromonas sp. T1lg21 | reverse complement strand
TAGTTATTTGACAAACTAATTATGGCTCTGGCTTTTAGCTAACCCACGAAAATGCGGAGGCTAGCACCTCGTGGGGAGTCATTATGTCTAGGTGCACAGGAGGTGTATTTGAAATTTCTAGCTCTTTTATTTCTATCAATACTTTCTGGTTGTAGTGTCGTTGTACACGATAAAACTAATGCTCCAATAGCGCTTTCCTTGATAGGAAGTTATTACCAAACAGTTAAAGATGGCTTTTTATACGAAGCAAGGTGCGCGGACATCAATGCGTCTATCCAATCAACAGAATGGTGTACTGGAATACAAGCTTTTGATTCGGGCAACGAATACTCTAAAACACCTACCAACTATCAGGCATATAAATCAGCTCAAGAAGAGTGGGATACCAAGCTATTTACTAAGTTAGCTTTTGAGAAACAGCGCTCAATAATTTCGGCCTTATCAAAAGGTACTGTTATTAAAATTACTAAATTAGTTCAGTACCCTTGGGGTACTAACGGTTATTATTGGGTTATTAGAGCAGAATTGATTAACACCGAAGGCAATCTGATAGAGGTAGAATTGCCAACAAATAGCGCGTTAGCTTTCCCTAGTTGGCTACAAGGTTATGGTGTGCAAGCGTTACCACAGTTGAAGCATGAGTATTTAATGCAATGTAAAAATGCTAAGTGCACCTAACAAGCAACTGAAGTCGTACGCTGGCGCTCATTGGGCGTTAGGTTTTACGGAAAGAAAGGACCCAACATGAAAAAATTTATTCTCTCCACTTTTTGTATTATTACTGTAGGGTGTGCAAGCACTGAACAAGGTGCTAGTTTTTCAGGAGCCTCGTTTGAATATATTGAACCAATAGGTTCTGATATTGCCTATTTACAGCTGGAAACTGAAGAAAAAACAGATGGTTTTGGGCTTGCTCCTTATCCCCATACCGCAATTATTTACGAGCTGTGTTCACGCGAAGGTGAAAATAGCACCTTTGGTTACGTTGGAGATATTAAGGTATCTACAGAGTTGAAGTTAGGAAACCCTGCAACTGTAAAAGTAGCATCTGGAAATCCTATTTTTGTAGCTTTTGGTTTAATACACCCCGTTAATGGCTATGAATGTACATCAAAATATATATTTACACCTGAGAGAGGTAAAACGTATTCAATGGTTAATTCCGTTAGTTGGTCTGAGTGTCCAACTAACGTAGGAGTTATCTCAAACGGTAATCAAGTTTTACCTATTAACGGTTTACAAGTTTTAGACAAAGCTACAAATTTACAGTTGGAAAATAAAGGCGTAAATGTAATTCGAAAGAAGTGTAAAACATAACAAGCTGTTTAAGCGTGGGACTGCAAAAGTTTGGCTCGGTTTCGATACGCTTTACATTTTAGCCAAACATTAATCAGCCCCTAACCGGGCGTTACCAAGGCCTTTCTTTTATAAAGAGCGGTCCTTCGGCTGTTCACAATTGCTTTTTATTTAGTCAAAGTAAAGTGTTTGCATAGTCAAGAAAACGACCCAATCGCTCGTTTTTATCCTGAGGTAAAAGCGAGAACTCCTAAATTTTAATAACACTGGTAATTAGTTAACAAGTTTGTTAGAAATAATCTAATAAGAAAAACGAGCTACGCTGTGGTAGAAAAACGCGCGATTAGCTCGCTATAAACATGTTAGGCATACAATGAAATTTACCTACGGAATTATATTATTGATGCTCAGTTCGGCATCTTTTGCGAGCGAATGTGAAGTTGATGAGACTAAATTTGCTGACCGAGTAAAACTCTTAGAACAGGGCTATAACAATTTTATTGTAACAGCACCAACTGAGTTAGAGTCAAAACCATTTCAAACAATGTATTTAGTTATCGAAAACAAAAATAAGGCTCCCTTAATTCAAGGGGAACTACGCACTACAATAAACAATGACTTGGCTATGGCTCACATTAATGTCACGAAGAATAGCGGGTTAAACGTACGTATTACTATTTATTGGGAGCCCCAAGGTGGTGGTTGCCCAATCATTGTTAGAAAAACGGTCTAAGTATGCCTAACACATATGAACCTTCTCGGGTCAAGTAAGCATAACGATTCTTTTTAGCTGCTTTAAGCAGCTAATTTGTCTTTGTAATCTTTTAAATCTGTTTATCTTCGGTATGTCTGTTAGCCGTTAAAAATCGTTTACGGCAAACACATATTGAGGGTCTCTTATTGCGATCTTATCGCTGCCTAAATCAGTTAATACATCAATTGCTTAGGGCCACTAGACATTTATCGGTTAACCTTAAACTGGCGCTACTCAAGGATATGGCTCATGTGTCCAGTTAGTTAAAGGCTCAGTTAAGGTGCAAACGATTTAATTCATTACAAAATTAATGCGCACCAATGAGGTGTCTAATCAAGGCCAAATAGCTATTACATCGACAACACTTACCTGCGAACACAGCTTTTGCTGACTAAAACACAAATAATGCGTGGTTGTTCATGCCTATCTAGTTAGGAGAGCAGCTCACCTCATTGTGCGACTTAGCTTTTTAAAAACCTTTCATCATCGAATACCGTCTTATTCTTCAACATAAAATACACACAACGCCCAAGCTTGTGGGCAAGGACAGATAACGCTTTGGCTTTGCTCATACGCTTTTGCAGTTTGTTTAAGTAACGACGAGCTTTGTCATTGCCGCGTAAATAGAGTACAGCGGCTTCGCTAAAGGCCCATTTTAAATGTCCATTACCAATCTTATTACCACTAGTACCATAGGTTTTACCAGCGGACTCGGCTTTACATTTCACGAGTCGGCAGTAAGAAGCGAACTTTTGTACAGATTCAAAGCGGTTAATGTCTCCAATCTCATACAAAATAGTCATCGCTAAAATAAGACCAATACCTGGGATGGTGCGAAGCTGAGTATAATAATTTGGCTGATGCTGCTTTGCTTTACCCTCTAAGTAATATTCAAGCTTTTTAAGCTCTTCTGCGTAACTATCGAGAATGGCGAGGTCGAAGTTGATATTGCGTTGAACGGCTTGGTCTTCAAAACGCGTTTGGAATTCTTGACGAACACATTTGTTCTTCATATGTAGCTCAAGTGCTGGATAGTTGTATTGGCTATTAGTGTTAACTATATGTGCTTTTAATTGTGCCCCATGTTGAACGAGCTTAGTTCTTCGACGGAGTAAATCACGAGTAGAACGCATATGTGCGGGGTAATTGTAAGCAAGTGGAAAGTTACCACCTCGTAATAGGATAGCAATTTTATATGAGTCAATTTTATCGTTTTTGGCTTTGCCTCCGTGAATCGCTTTCATGTAGAGGGCATGACCAAGCACAAAATCAATACCCTGTTCAGCACATAAGTCACTGACCCAATACCAGCAATGCATGCACTCAACACCAATAACGATATCTTCGAGGTAAGGGGAAATGAGTTTAAGTAATGCGGTTTTATCGGCTTTTATTTTCTGGTGAACAACTTTGCTGCCGCGATCATCAAGGATACAAACGTATAAAATGCGTGCATGTAGATCAATTCCACAATAATATTTATGATAATTAGTATAAAATTTCACTGAGCTTTCTCCTTTTGGTTTGGTCGCCTTGAAGTTTAGCTGTTCGCTAAACTTCGGGGAGAAGGTTCAATAAGTATCAAGTTAATTAAACAATGGACGCAAAAAAGCAGGCTTGCGCTCATTCTTCGCTTAGTTTAGCCTGCTATTTTTCGCCGTTTATTAAGGCGTTATATGGCTAGTGAAAGTATGCAGAAAATTTTAGTATTTTTAGTATTTTTAGTTTCTAGCTTTGTGAACGCTGAAACCGATCCTTGTGAGTCAAACCAATACCCAGTTAAATGGAAATCCAATTTAAGCCATCCCGAATCTTTCGAGTTACCTGCTATTTTCTATAAAACTAACAACTCAAAAGTTATTGTCTCTGCTTCAAAAGCAATAAACTTTGTTGAAAGAAATATGGCAACTCATAAACCTTATTTAAAAAATGCAAAAGCATTCATAATTCGTAGCTTGTCTGAATTACCTAAAGGCAAACTTGTTGATCATTCAAGTCTTTGGATACCAACTGAAGGATTGCGAGGGCAAGAATTAAATAAAGCAATTCATGTAATGGCAGGTTACCAAGGTTTATTCGAAGGCTTATTATTAAACAATGAAGCATCGATAAGAATTAATGAAAAATTGATTACCTCATCTAATATGGTTTATATGATAGGTAAAGACCCAGAACCTGTCCATGGTTTGGATTATATCCATAAACTTGTTGTTTCAAGCTCTAATAATATAGTATTTTCTAAATGTTGGCTTGACAGCAAATAGTCATATAGCAAGTTACTCAAAAGGACGCAAAACGCTTGGCTGACGCTAATTTTAGCCTGCTATTTTGCGGCGGTTAGGCAAGCGTTGCTGTTACCCGAATATTTTAGAAAAGGATTTATTATGAGAATTGGCTTTTTATTAATACCGTTAATTGTAAGTGGTTGTGCAGGCTTACCTAAGTATAAAGCTCCTTTAGCAAACCAGCCTACAGCGACACTAAAAATAAATCATGATTTCAATGCGCCTTTTCTTGGTTACTCTACATTTGTAAATGTTCACTCAGAAGAGGAATCATGTGGAAAATCGTTTGGTGCGGAAAGTGCAGCTCAATTAGTTATTTTGGATGACAGTAATCCTTTAATTTCGCCATTAAATCCAGATGGCGTAAATCTTGTTGCTGATAAAAAATACACCTTCATGATTATGTCTGTTGCAGGCATGAGCAATTGTACAACTTACGCTTCATTCAAGCCAAAAGCAGAGCAGAATTATGAAATAAACGTGTCGGGTAAGTTAGGTGCTTATGACTCATACTGTAAAGCTGAATTAGTCCGTATTGATGGAAAATCAAAAGAAGCTTCACCTATGCAATTCGATTATTATGGTAATTGCAGAGAATCGAATAACTAACACATAACAAGGCACTCAAGCAACGACGCAGCAGAGCTTATCGTTATGTTTTAATGGAGGAGTGGTGGACTTAGGAAACTGGGATAGCGCAATTATCAAAAGCCTGTCATGGGTAGCCTTAGGAATAATCGTAATAACTTCGGTTATGGCTTCACTATCTACAACCGCTAGTGATATTGCTGACTTATTTGTATCAAGTTTACTTTTTCTAGGTGTCTATTTACTTGTATCGTTGGTCGGGTGGCTATGTGTCGGCTTTCCTGTTCATTGGGTAATTTGTAAATATGCAAATGCTTCCTTCAAGATCTATATGGTAGTTAGTATTCTAGTAAGCTTAACGTTGTATTTTGTTCAAAGTCAGGATTCTGTATTATTTGCGCTGACTGCATTGTCCCAAGCAATGATATTTAGGTTCTATGTGTATAAGAAAACCTAACAAGCTGTTTAAGCATGGGACTGCTAAAGCTTGGTTCGATTTCGCTACCTTTGCATTTTAGCCAAACATTAATCAGCCCCTAACTGGGTGTTACCAAGGCCTTTCTTTTATAGAGCCGTCCTTCGTCTGTACACAATTGCTTTTCTATTTCGTCAAAGAATATAGCTTTTATAGTCAGGAAAACGATCCTATAGCTCGTTCTTGTCCTAAGAAAAAGCTAAAGCTCCTGCATTTTAGTAGTATTGGCAATTACTTAAGAAGTTTGTTACAAATGAGTCATTCAGAAAAGCGAGCGATACTGTGGTAGAAAAACACCCGATTTGCTCGCTATAAACATGTTAGGTTTTTAATGGACACCGAGCAATATATTCAGAAATTGTTTGACGACTCTGGTTGGTATGAAGGAAGAAATGTAAAAGTACAAACTAATGTTTTGGATTTATTTAAGCCAGCATACAAAAACGCAATAAGAGTTCTAAAAGAATACGGAGGTCTAACCGTAGGTGAAGTCGCTCCAGGTCGAGACTTTTCAGCGAGTGAAATTTGTTTTTACTCTAAAACTTTTGATTTAGGCAAAGAGTTTGATAAATATTGGACTAACATAAATAGCCTCTTCTCTGTTGCCTCAGCTCATCGAGATCACATGCAAATAGTTGTCGATGAATTTAATAACTTTTATATCTTTACAGATCCAGATGAGCAATTATATTTCGGTGGCTCGTTTCAAGATACAGTTAACAAAGTCTTACTTGGTATAAATTACGGAAATGCGCTAAGCAAAACCTAATTAAGTAATTATGAAAAGGACGCAAAACGCTTGGCTTGCGCTCCTTCGTTTCTAATTTTAGCCAAGCTTTATCCGCCCTCTATGTGGCGTTAGGGTTACAATCAGACAATGAAGTGGACTGAGCCTTGGGTTAAATCAATCCAAAAGCAAGAAAGATATAGCCTCATTTCAAAAGGGGTGTTAATCAGCTGCCTTATTTGGACGTTGTTTTTCGTTATTTTGGCAGTTGTAAGTCTGTTGACTAAAGATGACTTTATCAATCATCTGGTTAAAACTATTTGGATTGCGCCTGCAGGAGGTTTCATTTTAGCTTGGGCATGTATACGATCAGGTGGCTGTCACCAGTGAAAATTGATTCCGGCCCCAAAGGTCTTATTAGAATCAAAGCAGATAATATAACTTCGATACCTTGGGAGCTGATATCTTCGTATACTTTTATTGTTGACGGCATAGTTTTTAAGTTTACAGATGATAGTGAAATTACATTTTTATTACCGAAAGATATAGATCGAGATTTAATAGCAAAAGAACTTGAAGCACACTCAATCAAAAAAGGTGCTTTATAACCTTAACAAGGTAATTAAATCGAACAGAAAACATCAGGCCGTGTACGCTCTAAATTGTAGCCTGCCATTTTGTTCAGTTTATCAAGGCGTTAGGCATCAAGGAAAGTATGGGCGATAATATGAAGGTCGGAGACTGGGTCAGAAGCTATGGTTCAGGGATATGGAGAGTTCATCGAATTCTAGAACTCAATGATTTTGATATTCAAAGTCAAACTAACAAAGCTAGAACTGTTGTTTTCTCTTCACGCTTTGTAAACGACGCTTATAAGCGATCCTTTGCAACAGAATGCTGTGATTCAGCATTTGTTTATCATTTGCAACAAGCAGAGCGAGATGAACTCGATTCATTTATCAATCAGAATATTGATTTATATACTAAATTCAATGCTTATAAACCAAAATCCATTAACGCTATCTACAACGCAAAAATAAATATTCCAGTTTCAAAAAGTAAATCAGAGTTGGAAGATCTCTTAATTAGTTACCAATCATTATTTTTAGAGCAACTCTTTTGTCAGTTGAATTCTTCAGGTTTAGCATCAAGTGATAACAAAGGTTGGACGGCACAATTTGTAGCTAAAGATCATGAGACTGTTGATGGTAAATTAGTGTATAGCTTTTCAACGTTATTGACGCTTTAGGTTTTATAGAAACTAAGAATAGTATGTAAGTGTTTGATAGGGATAAGGAAAAATGGTCGGCATAGCAGGATTTGAACCTGCGACCCCTGACACCCCATAAAAATTAACTGTGTTCATACGTGTACAATCATGACCAAATGTGACCTATCGTGAAGTATCTAAATAAAACCTAAGTTATTGCTGTTGCTAATAATTGCGCTGTAAATTATACATAGTGAAGTAACGTGATAAATCGTGAGTTAGAACTAGTTGGTGCGATAACTGTGCGATAAATTTTTTAACTATGTGTTGGGTGTGCGAAAAATGGCGTCAATCAGAGCAAAATTAACGGAGTCAGTACTTAATAATATTCCTTTAGAAATTACTAAAATAAACGACACTGAAATCCCAGGTTTCTATCTGAACATTGGTAAGCCAAATAAAGATGGCGAACGTTCCCAAGTATTTTATCTTTATTATCGCTTAGGTGGCCGAGGTTCTAAAGAAAGAAGATTAGCCCTAGGTAAATCTTCAGTTCTAACAGTAGGTGAAGCCAGAAAGCTCGCTAAGCAATATATTGGTGATGTTTCTCGTGGAATAGATGTATTCCTTGAACAAAAAGAAAGAACCAAAGCGCAAAAACAAGAAGATGAAGCGCCAACGGTACAAGAATTAGCTACAGAGTTCCTAGAGCGCTATATCAAAATTAATCGTAAAGACCCAAGTGCAGTAGAGCGTATGTTTGAAAAAGACGTGTTACCAGCTATAGGGAAAGTTAAATTAAAAGACATTTCTCGCCGAGAAATACTAAGTAAAGTTCTAGACCCAATCACAGATAGGGGAGCTGGGACTCAAGCCAACAAAACCCTTTCAATATTAAAGCAGATGTTTGATTTTGCTGTTGAGCGTGACTTAATGCAGGGTAACCCAATTAGCACTGCCAAGAAAAAGAATGTTGGCGGTATTGAAAAGCCGCGCACTCGAGCACTTGAGTTTGAAGAATTGATACAGGTATTTGAGCGCTTGCCTAAGCTCGGTGTAAGTACCCAAGTAATTTATGCCCTTAAATTCATAGCACTTACTGGTTGTAGGCCGATAGAGATTACTGGTGCCCAGTGGCAAGAATTTGATTTTGAGAAGATGATGTGGACTATCCCTGCCGAGCGGGTAAAACAAAACAAAGGTGGGGACCGAACTCACAAAGTGCCCATCACCCACAATATGATAATTATGCTTGATGAGTTAAGAGCATCATTTAGCTATTTAGATTCAAAATATGTGTTTCCTAGCACTACATGCATCAATAGTGGACCTGGCGAACAGCCAATTGATCGTCATTCGCTTTCAAGAGCGGTTAGCCGTAAACTAGAAGAGTTAGGCGTTCCAAAATTCGTACCTCATGACTTACGCAGGACGATGGCTACACGTTTAGGTGATGACGATATTGGAACTGATCCTATTGTCGTTGAAAAAATTCTGAATCATCAGTTGCAGGGAATGCAAAAAGTTTATAATTTACAAGAGTATATTAAAAAAAGAGTTGATGCTCTTCACGCTTGGGATACCAAGTTTACCAATAAAGTTAGCAACTTTTCCCATCAGTAGCTGTTCAAATAAACAGTTACTAATTAGGAAATAAAGTTTGCATTTCTACTTATTGTATTGTTTAATTCGCGTGAGGTTTACATATATGTTAACTGAGGTCCTTGGGGAAATATGTGTCTAATAGTATAAGTAATAAATATAAGGGGGAACGTTTTACAGTTGTTCACTGCGAGGGGGCAATTGAAAGTTTCGAGGAAGCTTTACAAAGAGTAACACCCCACAATAAACAGAGATCAATCACAAGGGCTATGATTCAACTTATAGAACGTTTAGCAAATGGGCAAAGATTATCAAAAGATAGTTTTCCTTCAGAAGGTAACCTCCCTAAATCTTCTGGTAAGTTTTATGCATTTAAAAAGTTACCAATAAGAGCTTATTGTTGGCAGTCCAAAAAGCATGGTGGTACATACTTTATCAGTCATTATAAATATAAGGATAAAGGTAAGTTGCTCCAAAAGGATATAGAGAAAGTACATGCAAATTGGAGAAATATAGAGGAATCATTATGAGTGCAAAAAATATGTTTTACCCTTCAGGTACTATTTTTAGTAATGCTGAAGAGCGTGCTTATGCCCGAGAAGATCTTGTTTTTAATGTTACTGAAGATTTGCTAGTAATGTTAGAAGATTTAGAAGTTAGCAAGTCAGAGCTTGCGAGAAGATTGGGTAAGTCAAAGTCTTACGTTTCTCAAATATTAAGTGGTTCAAGAAATATGACACTGGGATCATTCTCTGATATTTGCTTCGCTTTAGGTTTCAAGCCAGAAATTAATATACCAGTAAAAGAACCTAAAAATGATTTTACGACTTGGCAAGTAACAGAAAAGCCAAAGCTAGTAAAAAATCTAAGTTATTTAAATATAAAAGATACTAAACGTATTAATAAATCTGAAATTAAACCTGCATGGTCAAATGTTCAATTGAAGGCTGTGTGTTAAAATGGCTCCAGAACTTAAAAGTTGCGTTGATAATTTGGAAATACAGTCTGTTATCCTTAAAAGTTTACTAGTGAACTTAAGAGACGATGTTGATGCTGAAGTTTTTGATGATGAGTGTATTGAACACCCACAAGAAATTAGGGCATTAAAACTGATTCGTCAATTCCAAAGGGAAGAAGATGATACTTGGTTTTATAGATTACATACAGTCATAGCTATAAGGTTTATCTCAGAAGAAGACACTAAAAAAGATAGTGGCGATGATTCGATCGAGCCTATTTTAGAAATTAGAGCGGAATTTGTAGCCCAATATGAGTCAAAGTGTGAATTGTCAGAAGAAGGGCTGAGCTTATTTGGTGAAAAATATGTTTTTTATCACGTATGGCCTTATTGGCGAGAAATTCTTCAATCGTCTTGTGCGAGGTTAGGTGTTCCTCCGCTTATGATTTCTCCTTTGAGAGTTTCATAAAGTTAGCATTTTACAAGTTCTCCCTAAAAAATTGCTATGGGAAAAATGATGAAGATTACACTAGGAGTTTTTCAGTAATTTCAGGCCTAAAATCTTCCATCTCTAATGAAACGGCCTTTAAATGCCGTTTCGTACTTTAACCTTGAAATTAACTATTCGTTTAGGCGATGATGATTACATTGCAGATCTTAATGTGGTTTAGAAGTAGTTATTTATCAATTGCAGGATGGCTTCAAAACTTAAGTAGTATAGCAAGGTTGTTATAGGTTATACGATACATGAAGTTTAGCCTTAATTTAAATAAACTTGCGTTATTTCAGCTCTGAAATGCCCCATTTCCTGTGAAACGGTCTCTAAGGCCGTCTCATATTTAAGTCCTAATCTTTTAAGCTCAACCATCCGCTCTTGAGCATAGCTATGCCTGAGGCCATGTGCGCCTGTGGAAAACAGCAAAGTGCGGTTGGAGGCTTTTGAAAATGAGTCCGACCACTTTTTACCGCCAGCAATATTATAACGCTGAGAATAGTTAATTTCTCTGTCTACTACTGTGATTGGTTGAGCTAAACGTTGTTGCTCGAGCTGATAGGCTAGGATATTGGGAATAAGTACATGTCGAACCAAGCCTCCTTTACCAACTACTGTGTAAAGTTCACCATTTCGGCCTTGCCATTTTGAGTCTAGAGCAGGGCGTTTATCAGGAGTTCGTTCATTAGCTTTGGCAAGTGTTAGTAGCTCATGAGCTCGAAGTCCGGCCGCATAGGCGATTTGTGTTGCGAGTTGATTTCTTTCCATTTGTCTATGTGAAATAGCTTTGGCTTGTTCTTTGGTGTAAGCACGAGAGCGCTTTATCTCATCTAAACATGACTTTACTCGGTAGAGTGTTTCTTTCGGTTGTAATTTACCGTTTAATTGCATCATTGCTTGAATAGCTTGGCGTTCCATATCCAGGGCTTTTTGACCAACGATCTCAGCTCTGTAATCAAGATACATACGTGCTTGCTGAATAGTCATAGCCTGAATACCATTAATGCCGATATCTTTAGACCAGTTGGCAACCGTTTTTAGCGACTGCATATAGTTCCTGGCAGTGCCCAAAGACTTTATGCGCTGTGCTTTGGTTAGTCCTTTAATAACATTTTTTGCTTGAGTTTCAGCTTTGGCGAATTTAGGCATTTTTATCGACCCACCTTTTAACAGTCGTCCATTCTACATTGACACCTCTCATTGCAAGCCAACGTTGTAATTCAGCTTTGCTTGCACCCGCTTCATAGAGTTTGCAAAGGTGAGTGCGGTATTTGTCCAGTTTGGATGATTTGTGACGTTTACGGGCACGTAGTTTAGTATGCGCTTTTAACAAAGCGACTTCAGTATTTGCATTAAAAGTCATGGCATTCTCCTAGGTTGTAAGATTAACTGGCAACTTGGTTGCTCAGCGACACTGAAGCCTATTCGCCCCTGTTTTTCGCACATGCAAAAGGCTCGGACTGATCTCGCCTTAATTTATTTCCTCTTTACGTGAAAGCGGCAGCAGAAAGCGCCGGTATAACGCCTTAAATGTGGCGTGAGACATGACTATTAAATTGAAAAGAGTGAGGGCCCTCACTACGTGTTGTCGGCAGCTGAACAGCGCCGTTTTTTGTAAATGCCCATTGGGCTATTTCAATATTAGGTTAGCGTTAAAGTTGCCTATGTGCAATCTGCAAATAAAAATCTGCGTGTAAGCTACGAAAAACCAAGCCCCCCGCTATGAAGCGAGCGATTTATCGCTTCGACATAGCGGGGGGCGTAGCCCCTTTTTAAAGAGGTGGATATTGCTCATGATGCCTCAATAAAAAGGGGTTGGTTTTATGAATATAGGCTTATGGCATATACTCTGTAAGGCTAATTTTGAAAGCTTTGGAGGTTAATATGGGCGCATTGATCGCTAGTAATATAATGATAATAAGCTTGGTTATATTTTTCGCAGTCTTATTTTATAAAAACAGACGAGTCTTAGTTAAAAGGAAGAGGAAATAAATGAATCATCATAGCTCTATGCATAGTGAATCAGAAACGGTTGCCAACAAAATTAGGCATGTTTCAAATAGCAGACTAAGAAAGCTTGCACGAGAGTTAACAGAATCTCCTGTAGAGAAATACATTGCATTGGCATTTTTAGAAAAATTGATATGGGAGCATAAAGATAAAAATATTAAGTTAGCTGCATTAGAGCATTGGGCTAAATTGGTGGAAGAGAAACAGTAAGCTAATACTTTAATAATGGGAAAACCTTAAGAAGTAAAGCAACTCTTTAAATACAGCTCTTGATAGTTCACGTTTCATCACTTATATTCATAAATACGCACAATTGCTGCGTTCCTGCGAAGGGAGTCACTTCGGTGACTGAAAACAGGCGCCTTTATGGCTGCCTTCAATACGTAAAGAGGAAAGACATGGCTGCATATGCAGCATCGTGCATACTTGCATGAACAATGCCCTTCGCTCCATTAAACGTATTGGAGGGCTGTCATGTCATCATCTCAAACTATTTCAGTTAAAGACTTAGCTGAGTTACTACAATTATCACCTCGCACAATCCACAACCGAATTAGTGCTCAATTTAAAGCAATAGAAGCTGGTGAAAATCCAGAAAGCTATCAAATACAGCGTTTAGCGCCACCTTCAATAAAGTTAGGCAAATCTCGTTTGTTCATTCGGGAAACGGTTGAGCAATGGCTAGCTCGTTTTGAAGGGGTGAAGATGTAAGGAAGGCGAAAGGGGCAGCTTGACCGGCGATACCCCAACCGCACTTTGCATCTTCAAATTATATGCTTGCCTTAAAAGAAAGGCCACCTTTGTCGTGGCCAAAGTACGCTATTGCTTCGCCAAAAGACTTTTATGACTTAATCGATTTTCATTCACCTAGATATGTCAGGGCACTTTTCAGTAATAATCATGAATCAGGTACAAAAATATTTTTATTAGGAAACCGAAAGTCCAATAAGAATACAGATTTAAAGACTTTTAAGAGTAAAACAACGAGGTATGTTCAAGGAGTATTAAACTGCAAAAGCGAAGCGGTTAATAATTACTATAGTCCAAACGAGTTTTACTGCTGGCCAAAAGCTATAAATTTAGCGCTCCTTAGGGCTAATTGGATTGATATTGATGTCACTGAAAAAGTTGACGTGAGAAGAGTACGAGAGTTTGAGCATGACTTGATTGAAAGGGTTCTTCAAGTGTTAATAAAGAAAAAATTACCACCCTTTACAGGTTATGTTTGCTCTGGATCTGGTGGGATTCATTTATATTGGATATATGACCCTGTAGAAGCTTCAGAAGTTAATAAAGAATTGTGGAAGGTGGTAGCAAACACATTTATTGAGAGTTTAAAAAACATAAATTCTTTTTGGCATATTGATAGTACTGCATCAAAAAGAGCTTATGGAAATTTGCGCATACCAGGCTCTGTTCATGGACGCACAGGCTTACAAGCAAGGTTTTTTAGTGGCGGGCCAAAGTATCAATTTGAAAAGCTACTAAATTACCTAAACTTGGAGCCATTAAGAGATGAATTAAAAATCAAAAAAGAGTCCAGAGTTGTTAGTTTGCCATTTAAACCTAAAAGCAATGAAGCCAAACAACAGATTCAGAGGCGTTACGGGCACAACATCAAGGATTGGTGGCTAAAGTGTATAAACACTATCCAAATTCATTTTCGAAAGTTAGGAAAGGTGCCTAAAGGCAAACGTGATAAAACAGCTTTCATCCTATTTGTTGCCTTTCAGCATTTAAATAAAGAGACAGCATTTGAAAAGCTGGAAAGAATCAATGATGAGCTGATAGGCTTTTCACTTGAAGAGTTAAACGGACTGACAAAAACGGCAAAAAGCACTATCTACAAATACAAAAAAGACACACTAGGTGAATATCTAGAAGACTTACTTGGCTATTGCCCTGAATATTTGTGTGCGAAGCCCAATGTTAAGCTATCAATGGATGAAATAAGGCAAAGGCAGAGTAAAGCAGCCAAATGTACGGCTTCTAAAAAGCGAAGTAATTCTAATGAGGTTGTGGTGAAAGCAATTGAAGAGATAACAAAAGAAACAGGCAAAAAACCGACTCAGAAGCAAGTCGCGGAACACATAGGATTGGGGCTGCGAACAGTAAAGAGGTATTGGTTTTCTTAAGTGTAAATATGGGAGATGAATCTGCTGTGGTGTTAATCAGTTTTCTAAAGTATGCTACTTCGTAACTCTTATATAAAATGAGTGTTAGCTTTCTAGGCTTAGAAATAAACGATGATGAATGAGATTATTATTGGGTTACAAGTATTAATTCTCTTGGCCATAGGAGCTTTAAGTTTCTTTAATAAGTTCCTTAAGTCTTATAGTTCCGAAAAAGGTAAAAACTTAGCAACTAAAGAGGACGTTGATTTAATTACAAGAAAAGTTGAAGAAGTGAAATCTGAATATGTAAATAGGGTTGAGCATTTAAAAGCTGAATTAGCTTTTTATCAAAAAAAGAACGATTTACTATTTGGTGAAAAAATAAGAGTATTTAAAAAATTACAATCGCAACTTGTTGAGTTTAAGAAATATTGCGAAGCTTGTTATGGTACTTACGGGCGGGTTAGTGAATTTCACCCTAATTTAAACTCATTAGGACCTGAAGTGGGTAAATCAATTTTATTCCACATTACAAAAATCCATGAAATCGAGCAAGAAGACTTTGTTTTTCTATCGCAAAATTCTAGAGCTGCTTTAAGTAATTTGACTAGAACATTATCCAGTTTGTGTAGCATGGAATTGGCTTTACATAGTGATGAGCCTCCTGCTGCTATTATTCAAGGTGCGGCGGGCACGTATGAATCAGCGATAGAAAAAATTGATAGATGTTTGCAGTCTCTGTTTGAGGACTTAGAATTTCCAGGAAAGTATCGAGCTAATAAGCAACTAAAGTAGAATTGCTTATATTGGTCCTGTTTCGCTTTGCTAAATATATCTGCTAACTATTTTAGCCCCTTTGTAGGGGGATCAGGAATAACTCTGTAATGTCCACTCAAAAATTTACAGCTTTCCAACGAGAGGCTATTTGGCTTGCACATAAAAAGAAGTGTGCCTACACAAGGGAGCTTATCGATTTCAGCGATTTTCATATTGACCACATAATCCCTGAGCACCTTATAGATGATCCTGTCGAAATAAAGAGACTGAAGTCAATGCTGAAATTGACGGAAGATTTCGACATCAACGGATATGAAAACCTTTTACCTTGTCGCGCAGGTGCTAATCTTCAGAAAGGTTCACGCGTTTTCGATTTGGCGCGCATACACTTTTTCCTTGGTATAGCTAAAAGCGTGAAGAGTGAAATACTGAAGAATCTAGAAAATATTGATAAGCGGAAAAACCGTGGAAAGGCGTTAGTCTTGTTGCAACAATGTCTAGAATGCGGTGAATTGTTACCCTCCGAAGTTGCCAGAATACTCGAAGATTACAGTGAGCACCCTCAAGAAATATTTACTCTAATAGAAGGTCTTCAATTATTGGATGCAGAGGACGTTAAAACTGTAGTTAAGGCTGATATAGATAATCTTATGAGCCGAAAGGTACTGTTAGGTCAAAACAATCATGCCTGTGAACTCATACTAACAAACGAACATAATGAAAAAGTGCATGTTTGTACGTGCAAGGAATATGTTGCTGCGATTAAATCAGAGTATTACCCTAGGACGAGTATAGATATTAAAATGTCCGCAACTTTTGAGCATCAATGTGGGCTACTCAGCTTTCTTCAAAATGCAAAAATAGCAGAATATAGTTTTATTAATGAACCGAGAGTAGGGATCGTCGATTTACATTTGATTCCATTTTCTTTTTTTCCGGTCTTAGGTGAACCACCGCTGGAAACGCAACATTGTACTACCTATCAAAGCAAAGTCGATGACGGTACGATTGCTATTAAAAGGCTTAAACAAAATATGCTGTGCATTGAAGAACAAGGAGGTATGGGTCAACAGCTGATTGAGGTTGCAAGAGCTGACTTCAACGGTAATGGCACGGAAGACATGCTGTTATTTGAATATAGCTATTCAACACAGGGTACATTTGGATTTGGGAAAATTAGAATTTTAACACGTAATTCAATTAATGGTTTATTCGAACTTATTTTATGAGCGTTTATAAAACTGCGCTCAAAGAGGCGTTTACTGTAACGTTTTTTTATCTGTTGGAAGAGAATAATTTGATTAATTAATTATATGTTAAGATGTTATTTTTAAGTGGCCTTTTATAAGGTTATTATTTCTTTGAATATTAAATACTTGGACTTAACTGTTAAAGAAGGATTTAGATGAGTTCTGAACTAAAAGAACAAGCAGATAATTCTTGTGGTGGTAAATTAATAAAGTCTTCGATGCATTGCTTCTCTGCCGATTTTCTAGCTGGTTGCAAAAAGTTTTCGGAGTTAGCCAATACTTCTGAAAAGTCTCAAGATGTAATTATATTTAATACATCCTGTATTATTAATGCTGCAAGTTATTTAGAAGCAAAAATAAATGAAGAAATCTCAATAGCTGTAATTTGTCATGATGAAGGTGGTCCAGAAGGTGAAGCATGGCGGGCTGTACAAAATTTACAGAAAAAACTTAACGTACAGGAGAAGTGGGATCTAGTTGCGTTGAGAACAAACGGTATTGAATGGAACAATGCAGTTGAACCATTTCAATCTATTGAGCTAATAATTAGTTTAAGAAACGAACTTGTTCATTATAAAGGAGCTTTTTTTGGTAGAGATGAAGCTCCGAATAAAAAAATAAAGGGATTAATGAAGCAACTAGGAATTTCAAGTAAAGCAACTTGGCTAGATGATGACTGCTCAAGTTGGATTGCTGATTTACTTAGTACAAAAGAAATTTCTGAATGGGTTTATAAAAGTATCGCTCGGTTTAGTAATTCTTATTATGAGCTACGGAATCCTAAGTATTGAGCATATTCTCTGCGTTAAATGCTTATAAGAGCCTTTCATTTTGTAATTTTTATCAGTCTGTGTATAAGAAATTAGTAGGAATTGATTAATAAGGAGAGTTAGGGTGGGTTTATGTTTACTGACAGGTAAAAAAGGAAAGTTTGTTAAATCCCATATAATACCAAAATCTTTGACTAGACCAAGCAAGGCAGGAAATAAGTTTCTGCAACCAGCAGCAGGTTCTACAACAGTTCGGCTCATAAAAAGGGCTGATAGTTGGTATGATAAATCTATAGTAATAAGAGAAGGAGAAGACTACTTATCCGAAATTGATTCTTATGCAATAGATGAATTAAGAGCTCAAGGCTTGCTTTGGTCGAGTGACAAACTCAGAAAACCTGCTACAGACTTAATCAATGAACTCACAATTGTTAACTTTAATGAACCATTAAAAATTAGAAAATTCTTTTTAAGTTTATTGTGGAGAGCTGCGGTTTCATCTTTGCCAGAATTTGTTGGTGTAACTTTGTCAAAGGAGCAAATAGAAATATTGCGAAGAATAATTATAGGGGAAATGGATGATAAGTTGAGCGTATTTCCTATTATTTTGATTCAATTAACTGGCTTGGGACCCACACATAACTTTGTTCCAATAAAATTAAGCTTTAACGGTTGGGAAGTGTACCGATTCTATATGAATGGATTGATTGCCCATATCCACCTCCAAAACCCAAATTTATTAGCACTAATGAATCCTGTTCCATCTGATCACCCTACATTTTTAGGAACTAAGCAAACAATTGTTCATCAAGTCAAAACTGAAAATTCATTTCAGTTATCTAACTTGAAGAAGCTATTGCGAAACGATGTTTTTATAAATGAAAAAATATAGGGCTATTTGTTTTGTACAGTGGGTAATTTACAAGGCAGTTCGTTTGACGAGTCTATGAATACTACTTAGGGAAAGTTGGATTATTTAAGGTGCCATTAGCTGTCTTCCTATATATCCCCCCCAATCAACACCTAATCTAACCTAAAAAAGAGAAAATAAATTTAGATAAATATGGTGCGATAAATGTGCGATATAAATAAAGGAATGCAGAGTTAAGGTGCGATAAAATAAATAGATAAGTTCAGTAACTTATTGAGTAGGGTGGAGAAAAATGGTCGGCATAGCAGGATTTGAACCTGCGACCCCTGACACCCCATGATTTTCTTCAAAATTAAGTTAACCTATTGAAAATATGTAATATTACAAACTAACTACTGTTTTTTTATACAGTCAAAAGTGCATTTTTTCTCATTTTTATACTTTTGTAAAATCAAGCGGTTAGAGTGCTTATTACAAATACAATTCTCAGCTTTTTTATAAAGCCCTTCCTAAACAACATATTAGAAAATCTAATTTTGTAAGTCTAAGTTCAAGCCATTTCAAAATTCACTTTCCGACAATCAAACTTTTCACTATACTGTATATATAAACAGTGTCGTGGTTTTGTTACTTATGTTCGTTATCCCTATTTATATCGAAGCTGGTATTACAGGCTTTGAATCTCCTGCAGCTCAATACAAGGAGCTCGGGCTGTCGCTTGATCAGCTCTTAATTAAGCATCCTGATGCTACCTTTATTGGAATGGCCTCAGGACAGTCTATGCAGGGAGTAGGAATATATGATGGTGACTTACTTTTAGTTGATAGGGCGGTGGATGCTAGTACCGGTGATATTGTTGTTGCAAGCTACAACGGATGTTTTGTATGTAAGATTATAGATAAAGACAACCGATTGTTGTTATCAGCCTCTGATGAATTTAAACCGGTGTATGTTTCACCAGAGGATGATTTTTGTTTAGAGGGTGTTGTTACAAGGAGTATAAGACTTCATAAGCCTTGTATGGAATTTAAACCATAAATGCAAATAAACCCTCATAGTTCATATAGAATGCCTTGACTTAATGCTATCAAATATAGATAGCATTTAGAGTTTTCGTCGGGTCTTATAGTATTTAACTTGTTTAGTAAACGTAGGATGCTGTCACTTTGTTAAGTTAGCTAATTCTATAAGGCTTGCCAATTCAGATTTTTGAGAGCTTGTTAGTTCATAATCAGCGTAGTATTGGCGACCGCGAAATCTAATTTTAGAGCTTTTAGCATTAGCCATTTTAGATAAGACCTTTATATATTCATCATTTAATGAATCTGTGTCCCACTCCCAAATAGTCCCTCCAGAATTGTCTCGGTCAAAGGTTCTTTTAGAGCTATCCCATCTGTAACCATCTGCAGATATTGAGTACTCATCAATAAAGAGCCAATCATCAGCTTTGTATAATACTTCCACAAAAGGGTAAACTTCTCCAGAGTCTTTAAAAATGAACTTTATCGATAAATAAGATTTAGGGTTGTTATAAGGCATCCATGAAACTACAGTTCTGCCTTCGAAATCATCGTAGTCAATTTTTAATGTGGATAGTAAGTCAGCTATTTTTTGCCCATTTTTAGGGTATCTACTAGCGATATCTCTGATTTTCTTTATTTGTGTCTCATTATAACTATGTTTGTTTTGGCTACTAACATTTAAATAACCTTTAGAAATCTTACTATAACCAGTTAATAAGACGGAAGAACCTTCGTAAATTGGCACAGGTTGAAAATTGCTAATTTTTTCATGTTCGGCTAGTGAGATTATCTTATCGCCTACATGTTTAAATTTGTTCGAGGTGACTAAATATATAGTTTCTCCAGTTTCAAGGATAGCTTCTTTTGCTACATAGCCAGAGTAGTCAATAAAAGGTTTGCGATCTGTATAATACCCTCTTTTTCCGACATATTTCTCGTAAGGGAGTTTGTTCAATATACAATCGTTAGCATATGATCTTGTTGGCATCTTGAAACAAAGGTCCCCATAACCAAATTTTTGTAAACCCTCTAACATTTCACCAAAGACAAATTCTTCTCTATCGCCAGGCGTATAAACAAAAGCTGATGTTGCAGGCTTTTGGTTCGTAAGGTTAGAACTTTGGGAAGTAGCTACTTTTTGTGGTGAAGTATTCGCGCAAGCGCTAAGAGCTAAAAGTGAAGCAGTAAATAATATATTTTTTTTCATTTCTAAATTCCATTTATATAAACTCCTTGAATATAGCACCTTTTAATCTTAAGTAAATTTAGGCGGTTAATTATATTACATGATTTTTCTACAAGAACTATTTGTATTGATTTATATCATTTAAAACCAACTCACCGTCAAGTTAGGCACTTGCACCCATTCAACTTGTTTACCAAATTCGGTATACACTTTGGTTGATTTACTGTCTGAGTGGCCCATTCGTGTTTGTGGATCCCAGCCTTGGGCTTTTATTAGCCTTGCAGATAAACCGCGTATTTCGTGGTAAGTGGGGCGCTCTTCAGGCTTTAGATGATTATAAACACCTAGCTTGTCTCTTACTTTCGAAAACTCTGTGCTTATGTTTTTGCTAACTATTTGGGTTATGTGATTTACCAAAGCGCTAGTAGGGTTTGAATTTTTCTTTGGTAGCCTGTGTACAACATAAGGCGAAACAATTCTATCGCGGCTGTTGTCGATAATTGCTTTAATAGTTTCGTTGATTGGGATGATCACATGCGAAGCTTCGCTTTTATGTGTTTTCTGGCGGTGAATAGCTAGTTCACCATAAATGGTACCAAATTGGTCTTGTTGTGGTTTTTTATACCAAATACAACCACAGCGCCCAGGCTCTGCTTTTCTTAATTTATATTCAATACGTGATATTTCTAAAACTGCATGTGTAGTTTGCATGGTTAAATCCATTGCAGTTCTGAGCCATAATGGGGCAGCTGCACGTATTTTTTCGAATGCATCAACATCTAACGCTTTACGTTTTTTACGCTCGCTGGGTTTTTTGATTTTAAGAGCGGCGGGGTTGTTTGTCATATGCCCGCTGTCTTTTGCATAATCGAAGACTAGTTCTAAAAAGCTGAGTTTTCGGTTATACACGTTGTTACTTGCACCTTTATGATAGTGCTCCATGTATTCGGTAACATCACTTAGCGTGATATCTTCGCCTGGCATCGTGAAATAACTTTTCATACGTTCGGCATCATTAGTCCAGGTAGACAGTAAATTATTACCTGGGGATTTGTCGGCAGTCATTCGCTCAATAATAGAGTCAACTATTAGGTTTAAACCACCTTGAGAGCCAGTGCCTGTAAGCAGTTCATCCAGCTTAGAATTACTTCGCTTAATACGGTTGTACTCATTGGCTATAATGATAGCTTCAGTTCTATTTTGACTGACGATTTTACGCTTACCATTAACAAGTTTAAGTTGATAGCCGGCGTTTTTAACAAAATATAAAAACGGCGGCAGGTCACGGTTTTTGTTCAGACGTTTTCTTGGTGCCATGTTAGCTATTCGCTGCTAGTTTTAATGCTATTTCTTTTGCTTTCGCGTTAGTGCCAGGTTGCTGATCATCATAAATATACACTTGTTGACCAGGCCCCACTAACTCTCCTTGAACATATCCAGTTGCTACCCAATCTCGCAGAGAGTTATAGCTAGGTAGTGAGTCTTCATGGAAATACATTTTAGCCCAGCAACGGGCTTTCATTAATTTAGGCTTCTTCATTTGGCACCTCTTGCAGTTCGTCTAAGTGGGGAAGTGTTTCTAATGCTTCGTCTAGGTCTTCACACTCATATTTTACGCGACGGCCATTGGTGCGAATTTCAATAATTACGCCATCGGCCTCTTCTAAAATAGTAATTACTTTCTTAGCCATAGTTTTACCTCAAAATAAGAGTCGTTCTTGCCTTGGCTGTTTAGCCTCAGGCCTATTATCAGCATCAACCACTTCTATAAATGGCTCTTGCTGATATTGGTTACAAAGCTCTGTGATGAACACTTGGGTTTTGTGTACTTGGCATTGGCCATAGCGAGTTTTAGTTTGCTGCTGGCCGTATCTATCTATGTGAGGGCAGTATATATCGTCTGCCTTACCAATGTGCTTATATGCCTGACAGCTAATACAGGCCTTTGGCATGGTGATTAAATTAGCCATTATGCAGCCCAAAGCTCACTGAGTTCCCGCTCAAGTCGGTAATCGTCTAATCGTTCTTCTAACTTTTCTCGTGCTGATTTTTGACGTTCGCTATAAGGAACTGCTCGCGGAGCGTCTTTCTTAGGTGAAGTTTGCTTTGGGATACTCACTGTGATTGGCTTATTTTTGGTTTTAGGTGTAGCGTTTCGTTTTTTATAAGGCTTACGAACACAGCCACAACCAAGTACTCTGCCTAAGTTACCTTTTTTAACTGAACGCTCAGTGCCACAAACACAGCGACATAAATAGTATTGGCCACATGCTTCCTCAGATAGCACTGTCCAATTGTTGAATACATCGCCGGCTGTTATTTGTACTTTGCTTTTGGCCATGATGCCTCCTTTTGTTTTTCAGCCTGGTTCTTACGTTGATAATATTGACGTATGCGGGCCCTTTGTTGGGCTACACAGTTGCGTTTAAATTTGTGCATCGCTTTCTGCTATGTCCAAGGGACTAAGCCCAGTTGTTGACGTTTCTCGTTCCACTTTTTAACCAGTTGGCAGGCTTCTTTTTGAAGCTTTTTGCTAGTTAGTAAGCGGCTGATCTCTTTTTGGTCTTTGGCTTTAAAGCTGACCAGGGTTTCAAGCGTGGCTTGCTCAAAGCTGTTCATCTTCATTACTTAACGTAAGTAGGTCTGTGGCTGTTAGTTCCCAGTTGTTGGCTTTAACGCGGCGTAACCAGTTACCACAGAGTTCTAAGGTGTCTTTTTTAGGGCGTAAGCCGCCTTTGGGGGCTTCGACTAATTCGGCTTCATCATCTTTGTTGAGGATGATTAAACCACCACGACCACTTTGGTGTAGGTAGAGTAGTGGGGTTTGCCTAGCATCATGGCCTTCGACCATGCCACCAATGTGATACGGGTAGGTTTGTACAATGTCGGTATCGCCACGGTAGATTTGCACTATGTCAGCGGCAGCTAAACGATTCTTAAGTTCTCTTATTTCGGTTTTAAGCTGGCTCGTTGTTTTGCGTTCGCTTTGATAAAGGCGCTTTTGTTGCTCAGTCGCTAAGCGCTGGCTCTCTAGCTTGTCTTTGTAGCTTTTTATTTTGTCGCGTAGCTTTTTAGGTGTGCCGGCTATTTCTTTATACGAGGTTAGCGTAATCGTTAAGTCTTTTACTTTAGCTAATGCTTGATCGCGTTCTCTTTGTGCTTGCGCCAGCTGTTGATCGGCACTTTTTGCATTTTTAAGTACAACTGCAGCACCTTGCTCATAGTCTTTTACCAAAGCAGTAAGCTTGTCATTTTGTATTTGTAGCTGCTGTTCGTTTTCAACCATTTGGTCAAACTCAGCAACTTCTTGGTTATAAGCCGCAACTAAAGTATCGATTGCATCTACGACTGATAAAGGGTGATTACTCATGGTATTTATCCTGGTGTTGTAATAACTTCAATTCAGCCCACTTTTTAAATGAGCTGTCAGAAACTACTGCTTACCAATCAGTATCTGGGTGTAAGCGAAGTTCTAAGAGGTCTTCATCAAAGTCAGCTAAACCAGTAATGACCATTGAGGAAGCGTAAGCTTTAATAATTAGGCTATCTTCGTCGTGAAGAATGGTAGGGTTCCATGTGTGTCGAAGCCTGATATCACCGCCCTCACCGATGTACAAACTTACTTCAGAGCAGTTTTTTGATTTTGAGTAATAACCAGATTCAAGCTGTTTCCAAATTTGTAAATTGTAACCACCCAGTACGCTGTCATTCTTTTTAAGTTCAACTGTTGCGTATTCATCGGTGTTATCTATGTCGTAGTGATCTTCTGCTTTCCAGTGCGCTACTATTTTGTTTATGAATTCGTGAATATCCATTGATTCAGGCAGTGGGGCGAATAGCTTGTTCATGCCTTCCATGAGTTTGGAGGCAGCTTTACTTTCAAAAAACTCACTAATTTTTTGTTCAATAGCTTTTAGCATTACATCGTTGTAAGTAGGTATATCTAATTGTGATGCATTGATTTTTAACTTGTCATCGAGCAATTCGTTTAGCTGCTTAGTGATATTGCCATATGACTCAAATTGGCGACGTATTGATTCGTTGATTGATTTCTCAATTCCTAATTCAATAGACTTCTCAATTTCGCCACTTTGAATCAAGTCAGCGACTTTTTTGTCAACAAGTGCGTGTAATTCTTGCATTGATTTCTTCCTGTGTTGTTATACCCAGTTCTCTAGGTTCTGTTCAAAAATCAGCAATGCGATTAATAACGTGATGAAAAGCATTGCTGATAAGGCTTTTTTAAGCGGTTTCATGCTGCCAAAACTGCTTTTGGGATGCGTGTGTTCTCAATCAGGCTTAAAAAGGCTTTAGTCATGCATAAATCACGGCGGGCGCTCGCGTTTAAGGCGATTGAACCAAGCACTACTTGGTTGTTGATATCAAATAAAATGATTAAGCAGTATTTGGTACCTGACTCGTAAATACGTAGCTCTTCACCATGCATGCGTTGGTTCATGAAATTAATGCGTTGTTTGAGCTGGTTGATCACCAGTGATGTGAATACGTTTAACATAGCTTTTTCCTTTTCCTGTTGTGTTGTTTTAGTTGCTTACGGCAACCACTCGGCTGGTTTTGTTGGGCAAGTGCGTACCAGCGAACTGTGAAACCTTGCTTTAAGCCGCTTGTGGCGGTGGCTCTGGCGGCGGGTTATTAGCCGCTTTTAAATTTGGGATCACCAATTCAAAAGGGCTAACCTTTTGAGCTTGTTTTAGCTTGTGTAATAACGGGGCTGTTGCTGCGTTATTGCGTGCTGTTGGGAATATAAATACTTTGGTCATATTCACTCTCCTTGGCCTTAGGCTGCTAGTAAGTCGTTTTGCCGTTCACGCAGTCGGCGTAAACGGGTGGTGCGAACAGTTCGGGTAACCCGAATCGTTCGATAACTGCGCTCAACGTCACTATTGGTTGCACTTAACAACACAAGCACTAGGCACATGGTGTAACGCAACACACCTTGCTTAATTGCTTGGTGTACCGTTTGGCGCATTGAATGGGTGTTAAATTTGAAGCTGAGTTCATTACAGGCTTGGCGAACTGTGCTGGGCTTTACACCCAATGATTCAGCAATTGACTTTTGTGTTAGGCCTTTTGCTACGAGAAGTAGCGTACGCGCTTGTTGTGCAGGTAAGCGAGAGTAAGGCTTTGTACTTACGTGCATATCATCTAGTTGAAAGCCTGTTTTTGTACGGATAGTATTCACTTAACACATCTCTTGTATAACTTATGTTATTAAGTGTACACCTGAAAATCATCTTGTAAATAACAAAAGTTATTTTATTTGCATAAATAAAGTTATATTTTTGTTTTTTAAAGGATTAAGATTGAAGCTTTGTATTGCGGTTGTATTCTAAAGTTAAACTTTTTAAGGTGATGAGATGAAATATTTGGCCCCAGCTCATTGAAGCTAGTACTTGAAGAAATGGTGAATTAAACTCTGAGTGAAAGGGTTATAGTGGTGTTAAGACACCACTATAATTATTTTATAGGAGGATATTGTTTGCTGAAAGACTCATAAACGCCTGTCTCACAAACTGATATGACAGCATATATTCCCCTAAGTATTTGTGCTCTATCTTGTGAAGAGCTCATATTAGAAGCTTTAGTACTATTTAAAGTACAAGCCATTCTAATTTGGAAAATACTTGTTTTGTAATCAGAGATAGGTAGGTGTCTGATTTTTATGATTTTAATTAGTTCCTGAATGTCGCGTAGTTTTAAGCCAACATATGTATCATAAATAATTGGAGAGTCATTATTCTCTTCTTTTAACCAAAACTCATCGCTTGCATTCTTTATATCTGAAAGTAAGTCATTGATATTATTGACTATTGAGTAAGTCTCGGATCTTGAAGCCAGCCTTTTTGCATTTCTGAATAATATAAGCCACCCTGTGATGGCTATTAAAACAGAGCAAATTACACTAATTAGTACAGGTAATAAATTTTCCATATAAATTACATTTCATACATTTCAGCATCAGGGTCATATTTAGCGTCGTTAATGTAAAAAAGAATTTCTTCTACATAAGTTTCGTCCTTAGACTTGAAATCTAAAACTTCTAAAACTGTCTCTTTCTTGAAGTGTCCAAACCTAATTAACCCACCAAATGACTCTTCCATAAAAGATGAAGTCATAGGAATATCTAGACCGTTAAAGTCTAATGTCAACTTCTTCCCATCTTTAATGCTTTCTTCAATCCAGCCTTTTAGGAACAATTCTCTAAATTTTGTTCCATTATGTTTGCTGTCAACTTTAGAGCGGCCAAAAGGACTTCTTGAAAAATCTTTTGCAATAATTTTTAACATGTTCAACCTGCTTTGTAAGGTATTTGCCATTCTATAATTGTACCACTGATAGGGATCGGCTCTTCATCGACAATCTTTGTCCCATCTTCTTTATCAATATAGTAAAAGCCTTTACCACTGTATATCAATAAACTCGAATTATCGTTTTGATAATAAGTATTTAATATTTCTTTGGAACCTCTGCCCCTACCTGGTTCATTTACTTTACTTGAGACACCATATGTCAGCGCATGTTCAATTTTCTTACCGTCATTATCACTACTTGAGCATAAATTTCTCATGGTAAATGGAATGCCCTGACCTTTATCATAAACTACAAAATGTAATGATGATGAGTTTTGGTCAAAGTAAGCAAATTGCCACCACCTTTTGAATTCATCTAAGTAATAATCAGGATAGCTATGGTGTTTAACATTGGACATAGCTTCTAAGATACTAGCTTGAAATATTCTAGCCTCTGAAGTCATGACTTTAAGACCAGACTTTTTGAGAGCGTTTATGGCAGAGATTGCATGTATCACTGGTTCAGTTCCCGTTTGGAAAAAACAATCATTTTTCAGTAAAGCGTCAATCTTTTTTCTTGTGCCAGGCTTAATGGCCTTAAAAAAATCAAATTCAGAGAATACTTTTCTAGCATTTGGCTCAACCGGTAGTGTGAAAGTAATAATATCTGGTGAATTCTTTATTAGTTGCAGGTTTGTAATTTCAGCAAAGAGCATAACAGCAGCAGCTGCAGACAACCCTAACAAATCTTCAAAATTCACATGTATTTTCTTTACCCCGTATTTATTCACCAATAAGTTTAAAGCACTAATAAATGCTAATGTCGGGATTCTGTCTATGCTTGTGTAAATATTCAGATATTGAGGAGAAAAAACTTCGAGACGATTTAAATCGTTATTTAATGTGAACTTAACTCCTCTATTAATTAAAAAATTAATATGTGCTAATCGACTTACCTTATTACTGAATACCAAAATACTCTACCTATTACCCTTACAGACATGGCTTCTTCACTATTTAAGTTTTCATCTGGGTATTCATCTGTATTAAAGCTTCGAATTCGAAGCCCTCCACCTGGCCTTCTAGTAAGAGTTTTAACAAATAACGCACCAGCCCAGTCAATAGCATACATGTCTCCATCTTTAATTATTGTATTAGCTGTATCTATACCAACGGTAGCACCATCTGGTATGACTGGCTCCATTGAGTTGCCTGATACTTTTACACATGCTGTATGGGTTGGATCAATGCCATGTCTGCGTAGTGTTGATTTAGAAAAACGCAGCTTTGGACCTGTTGTTTCTAGCTGTACTTCAGAACCATTTCCAGCCGATAATTCAATTTCCATATAAAATGGTACTTCTACTTCATCCTCTGTTAAAGGTGTCTTACTGTCCCATGGATCTAGTTCAATAAATTCAGATACATTTGAAGTGTTGTTTAATTTTCTTTCCGTATTAAATGATTTTAATTGATCAGTAGTGCGTAGAGGGTTAAGTACCTCAGGTTTATCTTCGCCATATATCAACCAATTCACAGGCACACCAAGGGCCCTTGCGAAATCATTAATATTTCGAGGGCGACGGGTTTGACCACTTTCAATTTTTAAAACAGCTACTTGAGATACACCAATTAATTCACCTAGCTCTGCTTGAGTCAGGTTGGCTTCTTCTCTGGCTTGTTTGAATCTGTCTTTTAGTTCCATGTCACTATTATCTATAACAAATGTTATGTATTGCAAATAACAAAAGTTATGATAGCATTATAACTAATGTTATTTTGGTGGTCGAAATTATGAATTGTCTTGGTCTTAAAAAAGCAATTGAAAGTTGTGGAGGACAATCTTCTTTAGCTTCGTTAATAGGAAAAAAACAAGCACATATTTCAATTTGGTTGAATAGAGATAAAAAAGTACCAGCTGAAATGGTATTGCCTATCGAAAAAGTCAGTGGAGTGCCTAGGCATGAATTGCGTCCTGACATTTACCCACCGGATGAATATCGAATGATATGCAAAGCTTCTCAGCTTAAAGAAGCTGCTTAGTTTCATAGGTCTCATCAAGTTAATTCCTGTGTTGTTGAGCTTGTAGGTTAGTAAATCAATAGCTGGGAATTTAGCTAAACGAATATATGTTTTTTTATACAGGTGATTTATGGCAGCTTCTAATACATTAAAAGTTAAGGTATCGCTTGAAACCTCTGAACTACAACAAGCGATAAATGGTGCAGTTTTTATCGTGGAAAAACTACCTAAAAATATTTTTGGTTATATCGTCAAGAAAATTATCCATTTCATTTTCTATTTGTCGATTAAGTTCTCCATACGTTATCACGCCTTTACAACCGACACAGGTGACTTGATCGTCATCCTTCGGATCGGCTGGATACTCAAACTCTTTACTTCCACAAGTTTTGCAGACGACATTTAATAAATCAGACATATTCAGCTTCCTTATTTTAGTTTGTTGGTTTGGTCGCTAAACATACTAATTTAGGGAAGCGTTTTTTAACAGGAATTTTAATTATGCAGCAGGCAACGCTACAAGATGTACAAGACGCTTTGCAGTATCTTGACCCAAATTTAGATCGTGATACCTGGGTTAGGATTGCCATGGGCATTAAAAATGAGTTTGCCGATACAGGCTTTGATATTTTTGATTCGTGGAGCGCTGGCGGTGAGCGTTATAAGCCAAACGATGTTAAAAGCATGTGGCGCAGTGTAAAAGCCGGTGGCGGTGTTAAGATTGGTACTGTAATTGGCATGGCTAAAGAGAAGGGCTTTACGTTTAGCCGTGAACCTATGACGGCTGAGCAACAAGCCAAACTCAACGCTGATTACGCTAAACGAGCAAAAGAGCGCGAAGCGAAAGAAGCAGAAGAAGCAGTAGCGCGCCAGCGTTGGCATGGGGTAATTAGCGACTTTTCCAAATATATCATTGAAAACTTCACTATACCGATAAAATCAAATAAGTACTTAAGCGATAAAAAAGTAAATGCTTATGGGGTGTTAGGTTTTAAAAAGTCATTTATTTTGATTATTCGCGATAACTTTACTACTGAGTTAGTTGAAGGTGGTAAAGAGATAAAAGCCTTCTTTGATACTTTACCTAGCGAAGATGAAGGTAGGGACTTTTCGTTTTTACATATCAAGCGTGGCAGTCTGGCCATTCCCCTCATTGATATTAATAAGCAGATTTGGAACATCCAAGTAATCAACAATACTGGTACCAAGTTATTTTTAAAGCATGGCCGTAAATCAGGGCTGTTTCATTTTATTGGTAAAGCTAGTAGCTGTAATATTTTGGCTATTTGTGAAGGGTATGCAACGGGCGCGAGCATTCATATGGCGACTGGTTGGCCATGTGTGGTGGCGCTTGATGTAAATAACCTAATGCCAGTTGCATTAGCACTAAAAGAAAAATTACCTGATAAAACCTTTTTATTTTGTGCTGATGATGATGCTAATACAAAGGGCAATCCAGGTGTTACAAAAGCACAAGAAGCAGCAGCTGCAGTGAGTGGCCTTGTTGCTGTGCCTGACTTTTCTGCTGTTATAGATAAGGCGGCATGATGGCTAGTAAAGAATTAAACGATTGGAATGATTTGCATGTAAATGCTGGGCTAGGTGAAGTTAAAAATCAGCTCACACATGTTGTGAATAAGCCAAGTGCGAATGATGAATCTCCCACACCCTCTGAAGAGCGACTGCCAGAAAATGAGTTGTATGATTTTGATGGACGTTACACACGCGAAGTACTCTTAGATAATTTTTGGTTTTTGTGGGGAACAGATACATGCTGGGATAACCTCAATAAACTTCAAATAAGGCTCTCACACTTACGCCATGGGGTAGGAAAGGATAAGTACAACTATTGGAATGATAGTGACCGCCGAAAAACAGTGAAAGAAATTGCGTTTGAGCCAGGTAAAGATCTAGGTGATGACAAAGTTAATTTATTTGAGGGCTTTGCTGTTACTCCCAATGAACGGGGTAAGGCAGGTTGCGAGCTAATTTTACAGCACTTGTATTTTATGTGCCGTAAACGTGAAGATGAATTTAACTTTTTACTCAATTGGATTGCTTATCCATTGCAAAACCCTGGTGCGAAGATGGCCTCTTCGATAGTTATGTTTGGAGCCGAGGGCACGGGTAAGTCGATAATTTGGGAAGAAGTGGTAAAGCCTATTTATGGTAAGCATGGTGGCACAATTGGCCAAGCCCAATTAGAAAGTCAATTCACTGGGTGGAAAAGTGCTAAGTCATTTGTTGTTGCTGAAGAGGTTGTAAGTAGGCAAGAACGAAACCACCACAAAGGGATGCTGAAACAGCTTATTACAGGTAAGACGTTTCGAATAAACGAAAAGAATTTACCTGAGCATGAAGAATCTAACCATATGAATTTAGTTTTTAATTCTAATTCGACAGTTCCACAAGAACTTGATGAAGGAGATAGGCGATATTTGGTTTTATATGGTGATCAGGTTGAAGGTAAATCTTATTTTGATGCTTTGGTTAATGAGATTGACAATGATGGTATCGCCTGTTTTATGCATTTTATGCTGCACTTAGATTTAACCGGCTTTGATGCTCATACGAAACCACCTTTGAATTATGAGAAGCAAGGGCTGATTGATGCAAGTATGCCTTCACCGGCTTATTTTCATAAGCTCTGGAAAGGTGGCGAACTTGATATACCGTACATAACTGCAACGACAAGTGAAATTTACAAACACTTTTGCAGGTGGTGCGAAAAAAATGGTGAGTTTAAACGTACGCAACGATTCTTTAGCAGTGAGTTACAGCGCTGCATGACACCTCATAGGCTTAATATGAACTATCCCTATGCAAACAGCCCACCTAAAACCGTTCGGGTCTTTCTGACTGCTGAAATGGTTAAGTATTTTGGCCAACCTGATTTTAGGAAGCTGGTTGAGGAGTCATGCCGTAAATTTGATAAGTATAAACCAGAGGATGAGCTATGACGCTTATGACACTAATTATGACGCTTCTTATGACGCTTTATTTCCCATTTTTAAAGGGCTTGACGCTTATGACAGAAACACTCGCGTATATATGCACCCGCGCGCGCACGTATGTACGTGTTTTTTATGCGTCATATGTGTCATAAGTGTCATAAGTAATATTAACCATATGAAAAGTAGATGATTTTTACTATGACGCATTTAATGACGCTTCACAAAATAAGCTTTTAAAGCGTCATAGCCAGAAATTAAGCAGATAGATAGCACTTATGAAAAGTGATGTAACCAACAGATTTAAAAAGGCTTTACTATGAATTTAGTTACTACTATTGACGATTTACTTAGTGAGTGGGGGATATGGTCACAGGCAGGATTAGGTTTAACTCTTAGTTCTGCATCGAATGATGAAATTGCCATGATTAATGACGATTTGGCTTTATTAATTGACCAAGCGATAGCATTACTTGGTTCGTATGCACCAAAAACTAAGATGGTTATTATGTTGAGTTATCGTTCTAAAATGAGCTGCAGACAGATTGCTAAAAAGCTTGATATGGGTGAAACGAAAGCAAGGCAATTATTGCTTAGTGGAGTTGCATGGCTTGAAGGAAACCTGATGGCCCAAGGTGTTTTGATAAACTCTGCAGCATAAAATTTATATTTTACTTAAATTATTTTGTATTCAATTAAAGTACAGAAGGTCAGGTTCAAAAAATTTGCATAAAGGGAATTAGCATGATAATACTAAATTGTGGTAGCAAATTTTGTACATGTGTGTAGAATGCCGCCGCAATTAATGGAGGAGTGTAATATGTTTTTTTCACTGCTAGGCAATAATCAATATAAGAAAGAACAGTTAGAAACTGTGAATATTGATAAAGATGGAATTGTTAGCCTGAACTTAAAGAACGAAGTTGTTCAATCGAAGATTAAAGCTCAAATTGATAAGCTTAAAAAGTTAGACGACAGCAAGAACGCTGCAAAGTAATAAAAAAAGGATTTTATGGGTGCCTTAGTTTTAGGTGTTGTGTTGATACTAGGGTACTTTTATCAGAGCTATCATCCTTACCGCCGACTTCGTTTAGTTAGAAGTTCTGGATATCATATCTATTTTAAAGCTGGTCTATCTGGCGTTGTTTTTCTTTTATTAGCAGCTGCTACTTGGTTGCTCATCGATTTTCTTGATCTTCCCTCTAGATTGATAGATGGAGTTGAAGACAGACCAAAACTTACCTTTATTGAGCAAAATACCCCGAACTGGGGTGAGATTAAAGCGTTTGCGATTTTTTTAATTGCTCTTTTTTACTGCTCTTTACACATATTGTTTTGTAAGTGGTTCGCAAGTAAAGAGACAATATATGGGGCCTTAGCTTCGATTGCTAATGATTTAGAAATGTTAGTTGTAAACTCAACAATCGAAGTAACACCAATTCGCTTTGAACTAGACTGTGGAAAGGTATATGTGGGTTTACCCGAAGCGCCTGATTTCGCATCGGGTGAGATTAAGTTTATAACTCTTTTGCCGCTGTTAAGTGGTTATGTAAATGATGAAAAGAAAATAATTTTTAATAATAATTACTTCTTACATTACGAAGAGCATTTCTCAGAAGAAGACGATGACGAGGATGATATTATTCCTGAGGGCTATGAATTTGCCAACTCAACGAACGAACACACTACAATTAATGACTTTTCGATAGTTGTTCCTGTTGATCAAATTGTTGTGGCTAGCCGATTTAGTATTGATGCTTTTATAGAATTTAGACAAGCGAAAAAATCGAGTTTGATAGGGCCTCCTGCGCCGAATCAACAAAATTAATTTGCTTTTGCGCGCGCACTATCTATACTAGCTCATGTAAGCTTAGCGAAGCTGCATCATAAAGCCCGAGGTTAATACCTTGGGCTTTTTTGTTTCTGCGTTTTAGCTCACTTCCTGTTGTTGACCCGCTTTGGTTTTGCCTGAGCGGGTTTTTTCGTTTGAGGCCCTTATGAAAGTAAACAAGCTATTAGCCGCGGGTGTTACCGGTGTACTTGCGCTTGCAGGCGTTACGATTGCACAGTTTGAAGGTGAGGCAAGAACGGGCTATGTCGATCCTGTTGGTGTGGTTACCGCTTGCTTTGGTCACACAGCGACAGCTGAGCTTGGCAAGAACTACACAGAGAGCGAATGTTTAAGTTTGTTTGCTAAAGATTTAGGCGAACATAACAAGCAGCTGCTAAGAGCAGTTAGCGTATCGATGTCAGCAAGCGAACATGCTGCTTACTTGTCATTTCATTACAACGTGGGTGCTGGGAACTTTCGTAGTAGCACGTTATTAAAACTTTTGAACAATGACCAACGAGTGAAAGCGTGTAATGAGTTATCGCGTTGGGTTTACGCTGATGGCCAGAAGTTACCAGGCTTAATTAAGCGCCGTGAAGCAGAGCGCCAGTTATGCTTAAGCGAGCTTAGGGATGTTTAGTTTAAACAAAGTATTGTTTTCAGGCTTGGGAGTGATGCTTGCGATATCAGTGTTTCGATATTTGGGCGTTAGCGCTGAGCTTGATGAAGCGCGTGATAGTAACGAACAGCTACTCGGCACTATTCAAAGCTATAAGAATCAGGTTGAGATGCTGGCTAACAACTTAGTGAATGCTGAGAAGCAAAATAAGAGATTACTAAAAGAGCGCACTTTACTGGAACAAATTCGTGCAAAGCACTTAGCACAACTTACCTCTATCGAAAATAAGCTTCAAACAACTAACTCACAACTTGATGCATTAAGGCTATCGACTAATGAAACAACTAAGAACTGGGCTAATGACTGTGTGCCTAGCGCTGTTATCAGCGTGTTCAAGTATGCCAAAGCTAGAGCCTGTAATCAAAACAGTCGTACAAACTGAGTATAAGTTTGTGCAGATGCCTAACGAGTTCATTAAACCTTGTGAGGTTAGTATTCAAGCTGTTGGAGATAATACATCCCACAGTCAGTACACCGTGTATTTAGAGACCGTTATTGATACCTGCAATGAGCAGTTATTAAGAGCTCGAGAGTGGAACAATGCGAATAGAAACAAGTGATATAGCTATGCAAAAGGCCGTCAGTGTAACGACCTACAGCGCAAGCTTAGGCACTGCAGCTGGAGGGATATTTAGCTTGAATGAGTGGGCTATATTACTGGGGATTATATTCGCAGCATTAACATTCTTAGTTAATGCGTGGTTTCAACATAAGCGTGACGAACGTGAAGCGCGTAAGCATGAAGATGATAGAGAGTTCCATCGTGCAAGAATGGAAGCGCTACAACAAAGCGATCATGCACAGCTGTTATGCCAGCCTGATTCAGATGGTAATTAATTTATCTGCTCAATTAAAAAATATATTCACGGGTCCTTTGAGCAATACCCTGTATACGAAGCAAAACTCGCGAATTTTTAACAGCTAGAACTTCCTATAAGGGGGTTCCGGTTTTTCATTGATATTAGATAGTTAGGT
>NZ_PQBX01000002.1:0-134451 GCF_002964625.1 Pseudoalteromonas sp. T1lg21 | reverse complement strand
CAACTTTAAATTGCAGTTCGTTACGCTATTCGGATATGACTACGCAAAAGGAGCTAAAGAACTCGGAGTAAGTGAACGACAAGTAAGGAGATATATAAAAGCTAACAAAGCGAGCAAGCCAGTCGAAAAACTGATTTGGATAATGTATCGCGGCTACCTGCCAGACACTGGCCCGTGGGCAGAATGCAGCATTTCATATCACAATAACGTTATGACTACACCTTGGGGTAAGGTAAAACCATCTGACGTACAGTTTGTTCATCGATATAAATGGTCAGCTAAAGAGCATGAAACCATGTATAAAAAGCTTAAATCTGAAACAAAAGTCCAAGACCAATATTTATTTGATCTTCAGGAACAATTGTTAGATATTGTAGGTGAAATATCGAGAAAAACAGCTACTTAAACAATATATGCTTAGTAAAGCTTCAGATAGAGCCTATGCCAATTTTTGACTTCGAGAATGAATACGATAAGTTATTAACTTTTATAAAATCAAATGACTTTTATTTTGAGAATGTTACTTTTCTTGAATCATTCGATTTTATTCCGAACAACATAGAACAAAATTTAACTTTCAAAAATTGTTCATTTAAAACTAAAGAACTTGATTTGGGTGACGAGGAACAAATTTCATCTGAATTTAAAGGTAAAGATATATATTTTGATTCTTGTGTTTTACGTTCTGTTCGTTTCAGAGACTTATCTAAAATAAATGATGTTACTTTTACATCATCCAAAATTATAGAGTTAAGTATTGGCTACGGCTCTAAATTACCAAGCACTCTTGATGTTGTTGGAAATACAACGGTAAACACTTTACGCATTTTTGATACCCATTTAAATACGAAAATTACTTTTAGGCTCGATCGTTTAGACTACTTAGAAATTTCTCGTGTTCATAACTCAGATTTCTTAAGTATCGTTTCCTATACTGGAGCTCGTATTTTATATATAGAAGAATTTCTTAATTTTGATTATTTTGAGATGGATGGAATGGAAAATAAATCTAAGCTTTCTGGTCGTTTTTATATGGGACACAATAGTTTCGGAAATGCTAGGTTCAGTCAGTCAAATTTCTCATCTTATAATAGGTTTACATATCTCAATAATGATATTTCAGAACTATCCTGTACCGACTCAGAATGGAAATCTAAAAACCTAAACATGACCGATAGTGAAATTTTAGAGTATTTTAGGGATATAAAGAATCTTCTTACTTATGGCTCTGCTGAGTATCAAAAATTTAATATGTCATTTTTAGACAATTTATTTAAGTTCTCTAATTACCAAGATAAGATGATTCTCACCTTTAGCAAACTAATTTCAAACCACTGCACGAACTGGTTACTACCTATAATTTGGCTTTTCGTAATTAATATTCTAATAATTTATTTTATGAATTTATCTCTTCCAAATAAGTTAGTTACTTTTCAAGATACCACAGTATTGTTGAACCCTTTACACCTTAATAGACATTATTCACTGTGGATTGAATTAGAGTCTCAAATAACCAATCAATTTGTGGTACTTGACATCGTAGCAAGAGCTTTAAATGCTGCTATTCTTTACCATTTGGTTAAAACATTTAGAAGGTTTCATACAAGCTAATGCCAAACTGTCAACCATGACAGGCTGTGCAACTCACTAATAAAAAAGGGCTTTTCGCCCTTTCTTAATTTTTACGTACCGTAATTTATGAGATATCTATGATACCGCAAAGGCGGGGTCGCTACTTGACCAATTAGACTCGCAGTCTGCAAGGATACCCGCAATACACGCAGCGCTAATCTTTTTTACAATATCAGACCTTCTTCCTTCGATTTTGATTTTTCGATAGCAGGTTTAAGTAAAGAACTCTGAGTAAGTGAACGGCAAGTAAGGAGATATGTAAAAGCAAACAAAGCCAGCAAACCAGTCGAAAAACTGATCAGGATAATGTATCGCGGCTACTTACCAGATACTGGCCCGTGGGCAGAATGTAGCATTTCATATCACAACAACGTTATGACTACACCGTGGGGGAAAGTGAAACCATCAGACGTACAGTTTGTTCATCGCTGTAAATGGTCAGCAAAGGTGCATGAGTCTATGTACAAAAAGCTTAAATCAGAAACTAAAGTACAAGACAAATATTTATTTGATCTTCTGGAACAATTACTGGATATTGTAGGTGAACTAGCAATACAAACAGGAAGTTAATTCGGAGAAAATATGGCTAAAGACTGGTTTGATATAATAGATACGACGGTTAAAATTGGTCTAGGTGCACTCATTTCTGGTGGTTTTACATATCTTGGACTTCGTTTAACGAAAAGGTCAGAGTTAAAAAAATTCTCGTTAGAACATAAAGTTAAATTGATTGAAGAAGTATCCTTGAATCTCCATACATATTTTTCTGCATGGGTCGCCTTTATATCGAGTGTTAATGGTATTTCTAAAAGTATAGGAAATGATTCTCTAATAGATTTTGATTATTCTGGCTATAAGAATGTTGATTCAGATGATATTAAATTAATAGAAGCATGGCCCTTAAGAGATAAAGCAGCTTCGACTTTAATTCTTATGAATGATATTCATACTTATAATTTAGTTTGTAAATGCGCAGATTTACAAAACGAACTCAGACATTTAGTAACTTTCGACAAGCAGCTACCACCAAGCTCATATCTGAAAAAATATTCCTCTAGAGTTTTAAAGTTTCAAAATGAAGTTGAAACATCTTTAGCTAGATTTTATCAAGAAAGCTTTAATGATTAGCTTTTAACACTCTAAAGACCACAATAACTTGTTAACCTATTAATAAAAAAGGGCTTTTCAGCCCTTTATATTAATATTCATTAATAGTAGTCTAGCTATTATAAATTCAAAGTATTTAAATAAATCTACAGGTAACTAATGGAAGATACTTTAAGTAATAAGCCTAGTAATGTAATGTCCGATAGTTTCTTACGTCAAAGACGAAACTTATTTATTATAAATTTAATAGTACTTTTTATGATGTTAGCTGAAGTACAAGCAAGTAAGATTACATTAGCAGGAGCTAGCTTTGAAAAGTTTGGTAATCCGAAAGCTATATTTTTTTTCTTATGGGCATCATGGTTCTACTTTTTATATAGATTTATCCTTTATTTTATTGAGGATGAATGGTCTAAATTTAAGCATAAATTTAAAGATTCCTACCATGATTTTCTTAACAAGAAATACAGAAAGTTACTAATTGGAACTGGACGAGATCTTAACTTTTATGAATTTACATATACTCAACTTAAACATAATGATTTCAGATGTTTAATCCAATTGCCCACGGATCCCAGACTTGAAATTCAAAAGAACGATGAAATTATGATTGATAGTAAAGAGTTTTGGCTTACTAAGTTTAGGTTTTTTTTCCATTTTTTGTTTTTGACTACAATTCGACTAATTATATTTTACCTTTTTTGATAAGTGTATTTACTTTATTAATAGCATTAAAATCAGACTGGGAAGGTTCAATTATTAGATTCAGCTCTTTTTGGTAGAAACATCCTTACAACAGCGCATATTTTCTAAAGGACTAGTTATGCATATCAATTATATCAAACTATACTTTTGTCTGACCCTTACAGGCATTTCCACCTTTGCTACGATGGAAGGTTACTACCTATATCGGGCTCATGTGCTAGCCAAAGAAGCACAAGCCATAGCCAATCAACTCGAACGTGATACTAAAGCAGCAGCTGTTCGAGCAAAATTACAGTTAGAAGAATCTCAACGCCAACTAAGAAAACGACAAGCCGAACAGGCTGCAAAGCAACAAGCAATTAATAATGCGCAAAGAACAAATAATGAGATTTGTGATTTCTGGAGAAGTGAGTACCAGCAATTACAGTCGGATCGTAATAAATCAATGATGGATGGTGCTTGTGCTAGAGCCGCTAAGCGGCCAAGTACAGGAACTACAGAAATTCACTTAAGAGGTGATTGGTTAGACAAGAAATCAAATTAAAAGGAGTTAATATGAAAAAGGTATTTTTTATATTTCTTGTTGTCATTGGAGCTTGGCAAACATACCAAGCACTTGTACCTGAATTGCTTTGCAATGAAGATATTAAATTTGATTATCAACCTTCTGAAGAGTCATTTAGGTATTCTTTTGATGATGATAAGTTCAAGTGTGATGGTCGTCAGTACTGTTCACAAATGAGTTCAATGGATGAAGCAATCTTCTTTATCAACAACTGTCCTAATACAAAAATGGATGGGGATCATGATGGAAACCCCTGTGAAAACGACACTCGTTTAAATGGATGGTAATGCCAGACTGTCATCAATGACAGTAAAGGCAACTTATTAATAAAAAGGGCTTTTCGCCCTTTTCTTTATGTTACGTACCATAATTTATGTGAAATAACTAAAACTTTAACCTTTAGGGGGCAGCAATTAATTTAGCTAGTTTTCCAAAGTTAGAATTTCTAATAATTAAATACTTTGACCAAGTATAAAATTCAAACTTTTGATTTATCTAAACCATCAGAAATTTCGTATTTAATTAATAAGCCACTAATTTTATTTAATATTATTTCTTCACCTTATTATAGTAAGACTTTCGGATTGGGCCATAAGGCTTAGGCTTTAATACCGCTCACGATTCACATTAGTCTAAACAATAATAACAAGGATTCATCATGAGGAAGTTTTTTCTAATCATCATTATCGGCTATTTCGCATGGGATTATTATGCAGTTAATTATGGGGGTATCTCACCAACAGAAACACTGCAAACAAAAATCATTGATCCCGTAAAATCAAATTACAGTCACAACCGAGAAATCACACTATCAGATTATGAAAAGCCAGAGTATGAATGTGATGGCCGACAATATTGCAGCCAAATGAACTCTCTAGAAGAAGCGCTATTTTTTACTAAAAACTGCCCTAATACAAAGTTAGATCAAAGCCCTGGTGAAGCGCCCTGTCAAAGTGATTTTATTTTGCGTGATTAATGTATTTTTAAAAATCAAGTTGGCTAAATTTTACAATTTTAGCCAACTTTTAACTCAGGCACCTAACTTTTCTTAGTTAAATAATATTAACTTTTGCAACATAAAACCGGAATTTTCCTAGTTCTTTTTTACTGATTAATCGCTAAATTGTTTATAAACATTCTTTGCTAATTTAGCACTGATTCATTTTTTGTTCTCAGCCTGTTTATTTAGTTCGCTAATTTAACTTTCTGAATACAAAGCTGTACTTGGGTGATTTTGACGTGAAACATAGAATTAATACCAATACCGAAGTTAAATTTTCTGAATTTGACATCCTTCTTTCAACGACAGATTTACAAAGCCATATCACCTATGCCAATGATGAGTTTTGTAAAATAGCTGGATACACATTAGACGAAATGGTGGGTAAACCTCATAACCTTGTTCGTCACTCTGATATGCCGAAACTGGCTTTTGCAGATTTATGGCAGCATCTCAAAAATGGTCAATCTTGGATGGGGCCTGTTAAAAATCGTTGTAAGAATGGAGACTACTATTGGGTGAATGCTTTTGTAACACCAATCAAAGATAGCAATGGTCGTACAGTTGAATTTCAATCAGTGAGAACTAAGCAAAGTGATGAGGTTATACAAAGAGCAACCGTTGAATATGCAAAAATAAACAATAACCAAAAATCTCATGCCACTGCAACAAAGTTTGATGCCACTCTTTACATAAGTGCCCTTTTGCTCATTAGCTTTTTATGTTCTTTGGCTGCCGTTTTTAGTTCTGGATTTACTATTTTTAATTGTGTATTAGTACTACTTTTGGCATCAGCCAATGGAGTCATGTATTTTTGGCGTCAAAAATATTTAGCGCTGATTCGTAAAGCAAAACAAGTATACGACAACCCTTTAATGGCTTATCTGTATTCTGGTACTAATGATCAATCTGGCTTTTTACATCTTGCCTTAGAGATGCAACAAGCAAAATTAAAAGCGGTTGTTGGTCGTGTTAATGATGTGACCATGGGCGTTAATCATAACGCCCAACAGTGTGCAGAATCAGGCCATAACGTGACGGAACTTTTAAATAAACAAACTGATGAAGTCTCGCAAATTGTTGTTGCCACAGAGCAAATGACGGCCTCAATTAATGAGCTTTCATCGAGTACAATGCAATCAAATCAGGCTGCTGAAGAGTCAAATCAAGCAACCGAACAAGGCTCACTGGCGGTCAAGCAAACGATAAATTCAATCAGTGAACTTGATGAAAAACTCAAAGCGGCAAGTAGCCAAGTAGCAAACTTAATTGAAGGTAACCAGCACATTGTGGCAATTTTATCTGAAATAAATGCCATTGCTGATCAAACAAATTTACTTGCTTTAAATGCGGCCATCGAAGCTGCCCGAGCAGGTGACCATGGCCGTGGCTTTGCTGTTGTAGCAGGTGAAGTTCGAGCATTGGCATCGCGTACACAGCAATCAACTGAAGAAATAAATAATGTTTTGAATCAACTGACACATGCCTCAAAACAAGCTCAAATTGCCATGAACGATGGACTTAACTTGTCGGCTAAAAGTGTTGAACTAGCACATCAAAGCGGCGATAGTTTAGACCATATTAAAGCCCAGTCTATCAAACTAAGCGAGCTCAATAGCATCATAGCGCATGCAATGAATGAACAACTGACAGCAAGCCAGGTTATTGCTACCAACTTAACCTCAGCGCAAGACTTTGCTCATGAGTGTACTGAACTTGGCCATACCTCACAGCAACTTTGCGAAGCGCTCCTCAGTAAAGTGACAGAGCAAACATCTTTGATTAATCAGTTTAAGTAGCGAAAGCACTACTATTTGATAAGGTTTATTTTCGGTGTGTGCTTATTAGTACACACCGCATCAAATGCCTCTGCTAACCGTTCGGTTTCTTTGAATACTTGTTGCCAATATTTAATTCTTGTATCCGCATCAAGGTCGGTAAAGTCTTTACGATCTGGGATTTTGCCAAAAGGTAATGAAGCAACAAAGTCAGCTGATGGAGTGATCATCACCACATTATCATAATTACTTGGGGTAATACCCCGTTTTAGGCTCTTATCAAACCAACCCGCTTTAGGGCTGTTATTAAAATGCGGATATAAAATAAGCCCGTCATTATGAATACTTAGGTCAAAATGATAATCGATAATACCGCCATCACGATACATACCTGGTGGTGTTCCTGTGATATTTTTAATGCCTTGCATGACTAATGGAATAGAACCTGAAGCAAGTAATGCATCAGCTAAATTATCTTCGCTAAGGTCAATAGTATGGGTATTGAAAGTATTGTTATCTGAAAACGATAACTGACTATTTGCAGGCTGAAATACATAACGCTCGTATTGCTTGCTTAACAAACGCCTATTCATTCGATTGACTAAGTAGCTTTTAGATAACCCCATTAACTGCATCACTTTGTTTTCTGATGCTGTAAAGCCATTCGATTTTGCAACGATAAAGTGGGCTTTAAAAATAGGGTTGTTAATAATTTCTTGAATACCATTTTCAGCAAAAACAGTGCTTAATAACTCTCGTGCTTTTGTTGTTATTTCTTCTGGTTTTGCTTTATTCGATGAATAACGTGTTTCAGAGTATGACTTTGCTAATCGAGATATTGCGGCAACAGGGTCGTTTTGTGCAAAACAGGCAGCTCTAAATGCCCCTGCACTTGATCCTAATAAGTTTAAAGGTGTGGTACGGTCTTTAAAAAATTCACCAAAGAGATATTTATCCAAACCGAATAATGTAACCCAGTTGGGTCCGCCACTTGCCCCTAAAAATGTATTGAACAAACCGGCAGACAGGCCTTGCTCTTGAATTACTTTTGCAGCACTTGGCCCTGCATAAATATCTATCATGGTTACTTTTCTCGTTATTGTTTTAGCTTATTTGCGCCAAATCCCTTGTTCTGTTTGACCTTGAACCTGCACTTTTTCAGAGTCAAACCTCGGCTCTTGCCCTGCTTCTCGTTGACTATGGTAGTCTTTTGTCACAGATAAGATCGTTGGCGTTAAGCGTATGATAGCGATAACGTTCACCACTGTCATTAAACCTAAAGCAATGTCTGCAAGATCCCACACTTGTTTAATGGTGGCCGATGCCCCCCAAATCATCATGGATAAATATAAACAGGTATAAATACCTCGGCCGAGTTTATTATCTAGTTTAAATAAATGTAGGTTACTTTCTGCATAGGCATAGTTTGCAACCACAGAAGTAAATGCAAATAAACAAATTGCAGCTGCCACAAAATAAATGCCCCCAGCGGCCATATGTGCTGTCATCGCAGATTGAGTTAAGCGTATTCCTTCCATTTCGCCGCTAATATCAATATCAGCTAATAAAATAATCACTGCCGTACAGCTACACAGCACAATAGTGTCAAAAAACACCCCTAGCATTTGAATGTAGCCTTGAGTGACTGGGTGATTTGGTACTGGTGAGGCACAGCCAGATGCATGGGGTACACTACCCGCTCCGGCTTCATTCGAATAAAGCCCTCGCTGAATACCATTTTTAATTGCTGCGCCCATAGCCCCTGCGCCTGCCTCTTGTAAGCCAAAGGCTGAAAGTAAAATATCTTCAATCATCGCAGGTACTTTACCGATATTCAGTAAAGTAATTATGATAGCGGCAAGTACAAATAAAATGCCCATGACTGGCACAATGCGTTCAGCAAAGCGGGCAATAGCTTTAAAGCCGCCTAAAATAATAGAGCCAGCCAGTATCGTGATCACAATACCAGAATACAAAGTTGGAATTTCAAATGCGTAATTAAGGGCATCGGTAATGGTATTCGTTTGCATGGCACTGAACGTAAAGCCATAACCAAGGAATAAACAAAAGGCAAAACACACCGCAAGCGCTCTGCTGCCTAACCCTTGCTGAATATAATAAGCAGGCCCGCCCCTAAACTCGCCATTGGCATCCCTGACTTTATAAACTTGCCCAAGTACGCTCTCGGCAAAGCCTGTGGCCATGCCCAAAATGGCAATCACCCACATCCAAAATATTGCGCCACTGCCCCCTAACGAAATAGCAACGGCAACCCCCGCAAGGTTACCTGTACCCACGCGAGCTGAAAGACCAGTACATAAAGCTTGAAACGAACTAATTGAGTTTTTATCGGTGCTGCTACTCGACTTTAATAGGCTAAACATATGGCGAAACTTAACCAATTGAATCGCTTTTAACCTGACCGAAAACCAGATCCCAGCAAACAGAAGAATATAGATAAGAATTTGGCCTTCTCCCCAAAGAAGACCATTGATTGTCGATACAGCACTGTTAAACATGGCAAGCCTTTATTGTTCTTATAGATAAAAAATCACAAAAAGTGAATAGCTAACCACTTTAACTCTATTTACAAATATCTCAAGTAGGCAATGGGATTAATTACCTGAGCCTGCTCCCAACTAATTTAGCAGTTGTTGCTGTAAAAAGGCACGACCTGCCGCTAAGCCTAATTTGTGATCATAGCGAAGATCTGAATCTGTACTACCCAGCAGTTTACTGCGTAATTTATCACCTGCAAAAATTTGTGTGATACGGGCATCACTTGGCGGGTTTGCAATGAAATCGAGTTCATCTTGATAAGCTTGTTCGTGTTGAACCAAGTAATCAATGGTCTTAGGGCAATAACCAGATACGCAAACGAGTGACTTTAATTTATTTACCCATTCAGATTGTACTTGGAAGTTTTCATCAACAGTACGAATAACCACAATATCGCGGGCACCACGATTATAGGCTTCTTTCACGGGTAAAGGTGCAGCTAGGCCACCATCTAAATACATATCATGGACTAAATCAGTATTAGAGCTTTGAATAATGGCATCGTTTGCGGCCTTGGTTGTTAACCAAGGAGTTAAGTTAACGCCATCTTTATATAAAAAGGGTAATGCGCTTGATGCTTTTAACAGAGCCAACCATTGCGTATCTTCACCATTTGGGCTCAAGTAATAGGGCTTACGGTCAGCCGCGTTAGTGGTTGTGATCAACAGTTCGCGATTACCTAGGCTTTGTGTTGCTGTTTTAAAATCTAAAGCGCGATTTACTTCTTTGGTTTTATCAAAATACCAATCAAGATCGACAATGCTTTTACCAAACAGCCCGCGGCCAAGTTGAAAAAAACGTTTATGCCGCGAAAGGCCTCTGATCAGACGTTTTGCATAGCCTTTTTGACGCGCTAAATAACTTGTTAAGTTTTGTGAGCCTGCCGACGTGCCAATGAATAAATCGAATGGATCGTAATTATTTTCTAACCACGCATCGAGTACACCTGCGGTAAAAATCCCTCGTTGCCCACCACCCTCAGCGATTAATGCTGTTTTTGTTTGTGGTTCTACTGCGGCAATTGTTTGAGATTTCACGGTGCACCTTCCTAGGGTAATGGTTAATAAATGTATTGTATAAAGTTAAATTCAATCCTTAAAACGGATTATATAAATTGATTTAATCTATAAAACCGTTTAATAAATGAGTGTCAGGGCTTAAGCAATGCGCATAAAAACTCATTACACGCATTCACTATTTGCTACACCGTATTAGTGCATGATGCTTGCTAATATTTCCAGCGCATGTTGTCTGTCACTCAATTCATACAGGTCATTTGTAAAAATAAACTCATCAACCTGTAGCGTTTGTTTAATCATACTCAGCTTATGCTTAACGCTCGCTTGACCGCCCACAACTGAAAGCCCTAAAAAGCTTTCTACTTGCATTTTTTCTTGCGCTGTCCACAACCCTTCCATTGTTGCAACAGGCTCTTTAAGCCAAAGTGGCTTGCCGCGCATAAGTGCTAAAATACGTTGTTTTGCGGTGGTTGCTAAAAACTGTGCTTGTTCGTCGGTATCAGCGGCAACAACAGGTAAACCAAGCATGACGTATGGCTTATCTAATACTTCAGATGGCTGAAATTCTCTGCGATACAATGCAATGGCATCTTCAACAAAGCGTGGCGCAAAATGGCCAGCAAATGCATATGGCAAACCTTTTTTAGCAGCAAGCCCAGCACTATAAAGGCTTGAGCCCAGTAACCAGATTGGTACATTTGTATCTTCACCTGGAATTGCGCGTACTGGAGAGTCACCCTTATATGGGCCAAGTAAAGCTTGCAGCTCAGTTACCTCATCATTGAAGTGCTCAGCGCGTTGTTCGTCACGGCGTAAAGCACGGCTGGTAATTGGATCACTACCTGGGGCACGGCCTAGACCTAAATCAATGCGACCGGGGTATAAACTCTCTAGGGTGCCAAATTGCTCAGCAACCACCAGCGGTGGGTGGTTAGGTAACATCACCCCACCTGCACCTACGCGGATATTCTGGGTTTTGCCTGCGATGTGGCCTATCAGTACAGAAGTTGCGGCACACACGATACCGCGCATATTATGATGCTCTGCCATCCAAAACCGATTAAAACCCAGTTTGTCGGCTGTTTGTGCATAGGTAACGCTATTTGCTAGTGTTTGCGAAACGGTTTCGTGCTCTTTCATTGGGCTCAATTCAAGCAATGAAAAAGGTGTATTGGTAAGGTCTGACATTCGCTCTCCAAAATTTAACTCTTTATAATTAGTTAATGAGAGCGAATGGCATTTTTTCAAATGCTAATTAGGCACGGCTTTGTTGCTGTTTTTCCACCTTTAGGCCATCGGCATCAATACCACGCTTCCAATAGGCCGATGCAACAATGTGTTCATGGTCAATCGCAAAACTGCTTGTTACTAAACGGCGAATTGCTTTTACCAAGTTTGCTTCTAGTGCCATAAACACCATAGGTTGCGTGTTATAGCCAGCACATAAGCGTGTTACTTGGTCGAGTAGCTCGGTTTCTGGCTCATCTGTAACTAGCCATTCAACACTATGTTGGCTGTGTGCTTCAATTTGCTCAAGCTCAATGATGTCGGCTTTATCAGCAACATGAATAATGACATCGACAGTGGCATCTTGTGGCAGGGCTTGTAAGTAGCCATTGATTGCATTGACAGAGGTTAAATCTGCCAGCATTAAATAATGTGTTTGCGTAAAATCAGTGAGTTTTTTAGGGCCCGGGCCTGCTATACCTACCTCGTCGCCTACACACGCATTTTGTGCCCAGTTGGTTGCCACGCCTTGATGTTGGTTAACCACAAAGTCAAGAGTAATTGCACCGTTAACGGGGTTGATATCACGAATAGTGTAAGAGCGCATTAATGCAGGATGCTCAGCGTGTAAATCAAGTTCAACCTTAGATTCACCGGCATGCGGGAGTAATACCTTTACGTACGCACCTTTTGCATCTTGTGGAAAATCGGCAAACTCCTCTGAGCCAACAACAATTCTTTGTAGATGCGGGGAAATACGTGTAGTACTTAATACGTTTGCACGACGAACTTTTCTAGCCATCTTTCTCTCCTAGCTGGTTAAATTGCACAACGCCCCAATAGTTGATATAGTCAACTATACGCTTTTGATTGACTTTGTCAACTAACTCCTCCAACTGAACTTAGGTGAACCATGCCACAAACCTCACTTTCTTCTGCTTTATTTACACTGGCACAAAGTTACCGTGTCACTGTACGCGAAGCCATTAACGCCAACGAGCTTGGTCTTAATGCGCTGCATGTACGCTGTTTACATATCATTGCCGAAACACAGCACTGTACCGCTAATGATATTGTTACCAAAACCGGTCGTGATAAAGCACAAATAGCACGCTTAGTAAAAGAGCTTATAAAGCTTGAACTGGTTTCTAAATGTGCCGACGAAAATGACAAACGCTGTTTAATTTTATCCTTTACTGATCAAGGTAACGCCCTGTTCTCGCGTTTAGAAGTTGCAGAGCAAGAGGTTGATGCCAAACTTTGCCACGGTTTAACGGATCAGCAAGTACGTGATTTTATCGCTATTGCCACAACCATGATCGAAAATATTAATCACAACACGCCGTGATCTTATTGGCAAGATAACCACAAACCACTATACTGTACAAACGTACAGTATAGTGGTTTTGTTATGCGTGTTATTCCTATTTATATCGAAGCTGGCGTATGTGGTTTTGAATCACCGGCAGCACAATACAAAGAGCTAGGCTTATCATTAGATCAACTATTGATAAAACACCCTGATGCAACATTTATTGGTATTGCTTCTGGCGAATCAATGCAAGGTGTGGGGATTTTTGATGGTGACTTATTACTGGTTGATCGCGCCGAAGATGTTAAAAATGGCGATGTCATTGTCGCGAATCTAAATGGTTTATTTGTTTGTAAGCTATTAGATAAACACAATGCCCAGTTATTATCAGCCTCACCTAAATACCCTGCAGTGCAACTACGCCAATCGGATGAATTTCAATTAGAAGGCGTGGTCACTCGCTCAATTCGCTTACATCGCAGTAGTAAAGAGCTATTAGCATGTACGCCTTAGTCGATGCAGTGGCCTTTTATGCCAGCGCCGAAAAAGTATTTGATCCGGCTATTCGTAGTAAACCGGTTGTGGTTCTCACCAACAACGATGGCTGTATTTGTGCCGTGTGCCCTATTGCACGAAAGCTGGCTATTCCAAAATTCCAGCCTTATTTTCAAGTAAAGAAAATACTCGAAGATAACCAAGTGGTGATCCGCTCATCTAACTATGAGCTGTATGCGGATTTAAGCGAGCGAATGATGAACGTAATTGGCCGCTTTTGCGATAATCAGCACATATACTCTATTGATGAATCATTTTTAAACTTTACTGGTTTCAACAAGCTTATTCACGACTGGCATCGTTATGGCCATGATATTCGCCGTACCGTATGGCGCGAAACAAAGCTGCCTGTTGGGGTTGGATTTGGCCCAACAGCAACTCTAGCCAAAGCCGCCAATCATGCAGCGAAAAAACTCCCCGGCTTTGATGGCGTTGCAGTGATTGATTCAGAACCTTCACGAGTAGCCATTTTAAAAGCCATGGACATACAAGATGTTTGGGGCGTTGGTCGACGCTTAGCTAAAAAACTCAAAGCAATGAATATTAATACAGCCTTTGATTTAGCCGAGCAAGACCCACGAAAAATGAAACGCCTATTTAGCATTGTATTAGAGCGCACAGTGAACGAGTTACGCGGTAAAAGCTGTTTAGCCTGGGATGAAGTACGCCAAGACAAAAAAGAGATTTTTTCGACCCGTAGTTTTGGAGAGCGTATCACTGACGCCACCGCGCTGAAAACGGCACTGATCAATCATTGTGTCATTGTAGCAAGAAAACTACGTGCGCAAGGCTCACACACTCAACGCTTATTAATGTTTGTGGCCAGCTCTCCTCACCAAGATGGCTATTATAAAAAGTCCTATATTTATGAGTTTAGTGTCGCCACCGCCGATAGTTGCGTGTTTGCCAATGCTATCAGCGAGGTATTTGATCATCTCTATAAACCTGGGGTGCGATTTTATAAATGTGGTGTAGGTGCCCTAGAGTTATCAAGCCAAATGTTTCAGCAACCTGATCTATTTCAAGCGCCTATCGATAACCCTAAACTGATGACGTGTCTTGATAGCATCAATGCTCGTTATGGCGTGGGTACCCTTGCCATAGCCAGCGAAACTCCTACAACCCGTTGGCACATGAAACGCGAATATTTATCGCCTCATTACACAACCCGTTGGCATAACCTACCGAAAATACATTGTTAAAAGTCTGCCAAACTAGCATTTAATAAACTACATAAATCCTTAGGTGCCAACGCAATCTCCAAGCCACGTTTACCTGCTGAAACATACATAACATCAAAGCTATCTGCAGAATGATGTACATAGGTATTAAGGCGCTTTTTCTGACCTAGCGGGCTCACCCCCCCTAAAATATAACCTGTGGTATTTTCGACTTTTTGTTGTGGAGCCATCTGCACTTTTTTAACCTTTGCCGCCTTTGCGAGCAATTTCAAGTTAACTTGCTGACTAACCGGCACAATAGCAACTAAGAGATGATGTTCAGTGTCTTCAAGTACTAAGGTTTTAAATACTTGTTCAGCAGGAAGATTCAATTTCTCAACAGCCTCAAGACCGAACTGTTGATGCAAGGGATCGTGCTGATAGCTGAGCACATCGAAACGAATGCCTTTCTTTTTTAATAAATTAATAGCTGGCGTCATTAAACTTCTCATAACTGATTCATTAGCAGTAACTTTATAAAACATAGCGTGAACAAGGAGCACAAGGCAATAGAAATGCACAAGCAAAGCACACTTAATTAAACTAATTGAACTAAACTTAAATTATGAACACTGGGCAGAGTAATAAACATGTCTAGACGAACCGGGCTCTATCTACTGAAACAAATATGTATCATAACAATGATGTTGTATGCGGTTAATTTTGTGTGTAACGAATACATCGCATGGAATGCCTATATGGATTGTCAAAGCAAATGCCATACGCTTGGCTTAGAAAAAGGCCGAATACAAAACACAACTTTTTCAGAGGATGTGACTTTATGTCGTTGCCTTGCTGATACCGACTACTACGTTGTACTGAACTAAATCTGAAAATACCGACTAGGAATTAGGGAAATTTCACGTATTATTAAATTGATTATAAGTTAAACAAAGGAAAGTACATGTTTTTAGACTACTTTGCGCTGGTCATGCTAGTGTTTGTAACGGTAGTAATATTTTATGGTGTTATTGCCATTCACGATATTCCCTACGAAATTGCCAAAAAACGTAATCACCCTCATCAAGATGCCATTCATTATGCCGGCTGGGTCAGCCTATTTACCCTACACGTGCTGTGGCCATTTTTATGGGTTTGGGCGACATTATGGCGTGATGACCGAGGCTGGGGTTTTAACCAGATTCAAAAGGAACAAGAAGACTTAGCTGAAAAAGTGGCAAGCCTAACAGCCACCGTTGCAGCACTACAAGCACAAGTAAATGCTCAATCGAATAATAAAGAGAAATAAACTATGGATTTGTTATTAATACTCACTTATACCGCATTGTGCATTGGTATTTTCAAAGTTTTTAAAATCCCACTTAATAAATGGACAGTACCTACCGCGGTACTCGGTGGTGTAGTGCTGATAGGCGCTTTAATTCTATTAATGAACTACAATCACCCACATTCAAATATGGCAAGCAGTGTCTATGTTACGACGCCAATAGTGCCAAATGTGCGTGGCACAGTTGAAGAAGTCGCAGTAAAGCCAAATCAGCCAGTTAAAAAAGGTGACTTACTGTTTCGCCTAGACGACACCTTATACCGAGCAAAGCTAAATCAAGCAATTGCGGCTTTGCAAGATGCCAAACAATCAGTACTCGGGTTAGAAGCAGCCTATAAATCAGCGCAAGCCAGCGCGCTGATGGCTAAAGCAGAACATGACCGCAGTAAGAAAGAATACGAACGCTATGAAAAAGGCGCAAAAAGCGGAGCCTACTCAAAAGGCCAAGTTGATAATAAATTAGGGGTCTACTTAGCTGCAAAGGCAAGTTATGAGGCGGCACAAGCCGAAGAGTTACGCCAAAAACTTGCATTTGAGTCAGAAATTAACGGCGAACAAACTAAAATTGCCGCTGCTCGCGCGAATTTAGAGCAAGCTCAGTTTAACTTAGACAGCACCAGTGTGTATGCCCCTACCGATGGCTATGTTACACAACTAACATTGCGCCCAGGCATGATTGCTGTACCCATGCCACTTCGTCCGGTGATGACCTTTGTACACAAAGAAGACACCGTCTACGTAGCTGCATTTCGACAAAATTCGTTATTAAGACTCGAACCAGGCTACAAAGCAGACTTTATCTTTAAAGCTATTCCAGGTAAAACTTTTGCAGGTGAAGTAATCGATGTGTTACCCGCTATTGGTGAAGGGCAAGTACAAGCGCAAGGCACACTAATGGGCAGTGAGTTTTTCGCACGACAAGGCCGCGCTATTGTTACCTTAAAAATCACTGATGACATGAGTGAATATCATCTACCACAAGGAACAAGCACAGAAGTTGCAGTTTATTCAGAACACTTCGAACACGTATCAGTGATGCGTAAAGTGTTAATCAGAATGAAAAGTTGGCAAAACTACTTATTCTTAGATCACTAAGATAACTAATTCGAAATAAAAAAAGGCGCTTATTAGCGCCTTTTTACTGTCTAACTAAGTTACTAAATAGGAGTTACTTAGTTAGGTCATCGAAGAATTTCTTCACACCGTCAAAGAAACCTTTTTCCTTTGGACGGTTTTTTGAGCCATCTTTACCCATGCTTTGCTCAAGCTCTTCAAGCAATTCACGTTGACGGTCATTTAAATTCACTGGCGTTTCAATAACAACTTTACAGATCAAGTCACCTTGAGCGCCACTGCGTACAGACTTAACGCCTTTGCCACGCATACGGAACATTTTGCCCGTTTGGCTTTCTGCTGGGATCTTCAGTTTTGCACGGCCATCAAGGGTCGGCACTTCAATTTCGCCACCCAGTGCAGCTGTTGTAAAGCTAATTGGTACTTCACAATACAAGTTATTGCCATCACGTTGGAAAATCGGGTGTTCACGAACAGAAACCTGAACGTATAAGTCACCAGCTGGTGCACCATGCATACCCGCCTCACCTTCACCAGATAAGCGAATACGGTCACCTGTATCAACACCTGCAGGGATCTTAACCGATAAGGTTTTGGTTTTTTCTACGCGACCTTGACCGTGACAGCTATCACATGGATCAGAAATGATTTGACCCGTGCCCTGACACGTAGGACATGTTTGTTGTACAGCGAAGAAACCTTGGCGCATTTGTACTTGACCCGCACCATGACAGGTTGTACACGTTTTTGGTTTAGAGCCTGCTTTTGCACCACTACCGTCACATGGTTTACAGCTAACCCACGTTGGTACTTTGATTTCAACTTCTTTACCACGAACAGCTTCTTCAAGGCTTAAGTCCATGTTGTAACGAAGGTCTGAACCACGTTGTTGGCGCGATTGACGACGACCACCGCCACCAAAGATATCTCCAAACACATCACCGAAAATATCGCCAAAGTCACCATGACCGCCGCCAAAGCCGCCGCCGTGACCACCACCGCCTTGTTCAAAGGCTGCATGACCGTATTGATCATACATTTGACGTTTTTGTGAATCAGTTAATACTTCGTAGGCTTCTTTTACTTCCTTGAATTTAGCTTCAAGCTCTTTGTCGCCTGCGGTACGGTCTGGATGATATTTCATCGCTAAGCGCTTATACGCTTTTTTTATGTCTCGTTCGCTGGCATCTTTGCTCACGCCGAGAACTTCATAATAATCGCTTTTTGACATATCTATCACACTACTCTTTTTACTGCAGTTACACTGCGTAAGGTAAGTCGAACGACTTTACCGTTTATATACATGCAAAAGGCGCGTCAAGCGAAATCGCTGGCGCGCCTCAATCATTTCATCCTAACTTAATTGGCTAAACAAAGCAGCCATTATTGCGTTAGGCAGAAGCGAAACAAGCAATTACTTGTCGTCTTTCACTTCTTCGAACTCTGCATCAACAACATCGTCGTCTTGTTTTGCAGAAGATTGCTGTGCACCTGCATCCGCACCACCTTGTTGTTGTGCTTTAGCTTGCGCAATTTCCATTAGCTTTTGTGATTTTTCAGCAAGAGCTTGAGTTTTCGCTTCAATCTCTTCTTTGTTATCACCTTTAATCGCCGCTTCTAGCTCAGTAAGCGCAGCTTCGATTGCTTCTTTATCTTCTGCTGGTAATGCATCACCCGCTTCTTCGATTTGCTTACGTGTACCATGAACCATTGCATCAGCTTGGTTACGAGTAGCTACTAGCTCTTCGAATTTTTTATCTTCTTCAGCGTGCGCTTCAGCATCACGTACCATTTTTTCTACTTCTTCATCGCTTAGACCTGAAGAAGCTTGGATTGTGATCTTCTGCTCTTTACCTGTATCTTTGTCTTTAGCAGATACATGTAAGATACCATCCGCATCTACGTCGAATGTTACTTCGATTTGAGGTGTACCACGTTGTGCTGGGCGGATACCTTCTAGGTTAAATTGACCTAGAGATTTATTGTCGCTTGCACGCTTACGCTCACCTTGTAGTACGTGAATCGTTACCGCTGATTGATTGTCTTCAGCTGTTGAGAAAACTTGTGATTTCTTAGTAGGAATCGTTGTGTTTTTCTCAATTAATGCTGTCATTACTTGACCCATAGTCTCGATACCTAGTGATAACGGAGATACGTCAAGTAGTAGTACGTCTTTGACGTCACCAGCTAGTACACCACCTTGAATCGCAGCACCTACAGCAACAGCTTCATCAGGGTTAACATCTTTACGTGGCTCTTTACCAAAGAACTCAGCAACTGTTTTTTGTACTAAAGGCATACGTGTTTGACCACCAACAAGGATGATGTCATTTACGTCGCTTACTGATAAATCAGCATCAGCTAGTGCACGCTTAAGCGGCTCGATTGACTTAGTGACTAAGTCTTCAACAAGTGACTCAAGTTTTGCACGAGTAACTTTAACGTTCATGTGCTTAGGACCAGTTGCGTCAGCAGTCACGTACGGTAAGTTAACTTCTGTTTGCTGTGCAGAAGAAAGTTCAATCTTCGCTTTTTCAGCAGCTTCTTTAACACGTTGCATTGCAAGCGGGTCATTTTTAAGGTCAATACCTTGGTCTTTCTTGAACTCTTCAACTAAGTAATTGATAACGCGGTTATCAAAGTCTTCACCACCTAGGTGAGTGTCACCGTTAGTAGCAAGAACTTCAAACGTGTGCTCGCCTTCAACTTCGTCAATTTCGATGATTGAGATATCGAAAGTACCACCACCTAAGTCGTATACTGCAACAACGTTTTCACCTTTATTTTTGTCCATGCCGTATGCAAGTGCAGCGGCTGTTGGCTCATTGATGATACGTTTAACTTCAAGACCAGCGATACGACCAGCATCTTTTGTTGCTTGACGTTGTGAGTCATTGAAGTATGCAGGTACTGTGATTACTGCTTCTGTTACAGGCTCACCTAGGAAGTCTTCTGCTGTTTTTTTCATTTTTTTCAGCACTTCTGCTGAAATTTGTGGTGCCGCACGTTTTTCGCCACGTGCTTCAACCCATGCATCACCGTTATCAGCTTTTACAATTTTGAAAGGCATGATACCGATATCGCGTTGTACTTCTTCGTCTTCAAAACGACGACCAATTAGACGCTTGATTGCAAATAATGTATTAGTTGGGTTAGTTACCGCTTGGCGTTTTGCTGGTTGACCAACTAGTGTTTCACCGTCTTGCGTATATGCAATGATCGATGGTGTTGTGCGATCGCCTTCCGCGTTCTCGATAACGCGTGCTTTATCACCGTCTAGTACTGCTACACACGAGTTAGTAGTACCTAAATCGATTCCAATAATTTTACCCATGAATCTTCTCCAACTTCAGAATTCGTTAAAACGTTCGATGACTAGTAGATAGGGGTGCAGGAAACTGAATTCAACTGTAAAAATGAAAAAAATTTACTTTTTTTTGAAATATTTTCCAAATGGGCATTTTTTCTTCAATAAAGGCTGTTTTCTCAGCCTGCTTGCAGGATAAACGAACTGGTCTGATGACTTTAGCTATGCTATAACAAACAACATAATTATAAATGTTAAGGAAAATTATGCATTTTGATCAATTACTCGCCATGGCAGCTGAACTTGGCAAAGATAAAACTAAAGTAATGCAGTTTCCAGAAAACTGGTGTCAGGGTCGTACTGCCTTTGGTGGTTTATCAGCCGCTTTACTGTATCAAGCTATTCGTCAGCATATCGATAACTCTCGCCGTTTATTATCTTTAAGCACTAACTTTGTTGGGCCATTAATCGCTGACTGTAATTTTACAATCGACGTTGAAGTATTACGTGAAGGGAAAAACAGTGCACAGGTACTCGCTAAAGTAATTCAAAATGGCGATGTCTGTGTTATCACCCAAGCGTGCTTTGGGGCTGAGCGCCAATCAAATGTACGTGTAGATGTCACTAAAACCATGCAGCTAAAACCGGTTGATGAGCGTTTCACACTACCTTATAAAGAAGGTGTAATGCCGGCATTTTTTCAACATGTGGCGTTATGCTTACAAGACGGCAATATGCCATTCTCTGGCGCTGACACATCACATTTAGGTGGTTGGATGAAATTCAAACATGCACCAGAGCAAATGAGTGAAGCGCATATCATTGCCCTAACAGATGCATGGCCACCCACCCTGTTACAAATGTATAAACAACCAGCTCCAGCAAGCAGTATGTCGTGGTATATAGAATTTGTAGAAGAGCCTACGATCAACCATGATGCTTGGATTGGCTACGAAGCAGTTACACACCATAGTAAGGATGGCTATGGGCTAGAAGATGGCTGCATTTGGAGTGAAGACGGTAAGCTAATTGCGCTGAGCCGCCAAACCGTCGCGTTATTCGCGTAACTCAGGCTCTGAAAGCTGTGCGTACTCAGTACCATCAAGGCGAATAATTGCTTGGTATTCGCCTGACTCAATAATCTCACCAAGACCCAAATTAAACGTGTTTTTTAACGTTTTACTGTAAAAAAACGCAGGTCTTGGTGCTTCTTTAAAAATTGCATGCACAATAAAAGGCTTTACCTCAGCGCTTTGTTTATATTTTTCTAAATAATATAAAAACACTCGGCGCTCTAAAATGATGACATCGACCCAGCCCTTCATAAGGTGATCAACTTGCGCTTCTTGATTTACCACTTCTTCGTAAGAACGCAAAATATTAGTAACCAATTTAAAAGGAGCTTCGATGAAATTAGTGGCATTTTGAAAGGCAAGCACGCTTTTACCAGCTAAATCATAAATACTATTAATTTTCAGCTCTTTATTGGCAAGGCTAACCGCCACATTTTGGTAGCTCAGTAATTCGTCGCTTTTATAGACATGCGGCGTGAGTACAGGTGGAAAATTTAATGCAATATCAACCTTGCCCTGCATAAGCTGCTGCTCAGCACGCTTATTAGACATGTAATGGATATCGATATTAGAAATGCCTTGCGATTTAAAAGCAGCTTTCAATATTTCAAGTTGAATACCACTGTTAGTGTCTTGAATAACATAAGGAGGCAAAGAGGCGCTTGCAGCAACAACAATCGGTTTTTGCGTATTTGGCTCAGATAAACACTCACCTTTAACACTAACAAAAAACATTAAAAGGATAAATAATTGCTTCACTGCTCACCTTAAAGAATTAAATGTATTAAAAAGCGTAATCGCTTTGTACAAATATTAGCTTATATTAAACAAAGGTGCATTTGTATTTACACACTATTTGATGCAAACTTAACTAAGTTCTTGTTTAAGAGACCCTAAGTTTGCAAACAGCCTGTCCTAGCTGCGATCTTGTTATTGAGATCCCACATCTAAGTGCAAAACAAGTGGCAATATGCCCACATTGCAATACAAAGCTTTCGGCATCGCAAGCTAACCAAGATAGTATGGTCGTAGCACTGAGTTTAAGTGCTATTGTTATGCTACTCAGTAGTATGTTTTATCCATTTCTATCTTTTTCTAGTAGTGGTATTACCCAAACAATTACCTTACCCGATGCCGCCCGTATTCTCTTTAATTACGACAACGACTTTTTAGGTTTGTTCATCGACACCAGTATTATTGGTCTGCCACTACTTTTATTAGTACTCATAATTCCTCTGCATTTAGGCTTACTAAAAGCACTGCCGTATCAATGGGGAAAAAGACTGTTAAAAACCACCTTTGCGTTAGAACCTTGGATCATGTCTGAGATTTTTTTAATTGGCGTGATGGTCAGTATGGTTAAAATCATGTCGATGGCTGATATTGAATTTGGTGTAAGCTTTTGGGCCTATAGCGCTTTTGTTATCTGTTATGTAGCAGCCACAGCAAAATTAAATAAGCACACCTTATGGCAACAATTAAAAGAACCAGAATATATTGAGCAAACAAAGCCTAACACACGGGCCATTGACCAAGGTTTAAGAGCATGTCATGTTTGTGGGCAACTGTGTGCAACCGAAATCTGTTCACGGTGTGACTCTAAAACTTACAGTCGTAACCCTTTTAGTGTGCAAAAAGCAGCAGCATGGTTATTAACCTCAGTGGCCTGTTATATCCCTGCCAATGTCTATCCTATTATGTATACCACGAGCCTTGGCGATGAAACGCCATCGACAATTATTGGTGGCGTGATGATTTTATGGAATAGTGGTTCGTACCCTATCGCGATGATCATCTTTTTAGCGAGTGTGGTTGTTCCCCTCGCCAAAGCACTAATATTAAGTTTTTTATGCTTTATGGTGATGCGACCAGCAAACAGACAAACTAAAAGCTATACACGCATCTACCAATTGACTGAATTTATTGGCAAATGGTCAATGATCGATGTATTTGTTGTGGCGATTCTAGTAGCCTTAGTACAACTAGGAAACCTAATGTCAGTGACACCTGGCATTGGCACAATATTTTTTACCACCATGGTTATATGCCAAATGTTGGCAGCCCATGCGTTTGATCCCCGTTTATTGTGGGATAACCCAGATAACTTAAGTACTGCGAAACAAGAGACCTTGGCATGAGCGAAACCGCTAAAATAAAAACAGCGCCAAATATATCGGCAATCTGGATCATACCCGTTATTGCCTTATTAATTGGCGCATGGATGTTGTACCAGTATCAAGCAAATAAAGGCACTACCATCTTTATCAAAATGCCTCATGCAGAAGGTATTGTGGCTGGTAAAACAGAAATAAAAGTACGTAGTGTAAAGATTGGCCAAATCGACCATGTTCGTTTATCAGACAAACAAAATAGCGTCATCGCACGGGCGCAAATCGATAAGCATTATGATGATTTACTCACAGATGATGCGAAAATTTGGGTTGTAAAACCACGGATTGATGACACCGGTATTAGCGGCATGAGTACCCTACTCTCTGGTGTGTATTTAGAATTTGCACCGGGTGAAAGTAAAAAGCTAGCCGAAAAATTTGAGCTACAAGATGAACCGGCTTTAATTGGTAAAGATGTAAAAGGTGGCCGCTTCACCTTGTTAAGCTATAACGCAGAAGTACTTGATGTAAGTACCGGTATTTACTTTAAAGATTACAAAATAGGCCAAATAGAAACCGCCACGTTTGATTGGAAGAATCAAGCGATGAAATATGGCATTTTTATCAATGAACCCTATCAAAACTTGATCACCTTAAACTCTATTTTCTGGGTGAACTCAGGGATCGAAATTGACCTCTCTGCAGATGGTATTAATGTTAATACAGGCTCATTAAGCAAATTGCTCAAAGGTGGTATTTCAGTAGGCATTCCGGAACAACAAACACCCGGTGAAGTGGCCAGTAACGGCCATAGTTTTTCTTTAAGTAACAGCTACAAAGCCGCTTTAGAAGAACGCTTTTATGATTTTGACTACTACTTAATCGACTTTGAGCAATCAATTCGCGGCTTACGCGCTGGTGCGCCTGTCGAATACCGAGGTATGCGTATCGGTAGTGTGGTTGAAGCACCTGCAAGTGTCATTATAGATGGCAAACCTGCACACTTTAGAACCGATAACACCGCAGTACCTGCCCTGATAAAAATTGAATATGGACGCCTATACCACGACAGTACAGCAGCACGCGAGTTTTGGCATTCAAGTTTAGATGGATGGATCAAAAATGGCCTGCGAGCGTCTTTAAAGCCAGGTAATTTACTCACGGGTGCCGTGTACGTTGACTTAGATATATACGATAACGCCGAACCTGCCGAATTAAAAACAATTGCCGATTACACTGTATTCCCCAGTGTATCAAGCGGTATTACGGTCATAGCTGACCAAGTCTCTGATGTATTAAATAAAGTGAATAACCTTAAAATTGAAGATAGCTTAGCGCAAATGCAGACCACCTTTGCCGAGTACCAAGCGCTTGCTCATGACATGAGAGAGCTACTTAATAAACAAGATACGCAAGACTTACCGGGTGATATAAATCGCAACTTTGCAGAAATGACAAAGAGCATGCAACAGTTCGATAAAACTATGAAACAATTCGAAAAAACCATGGCAAGTTACGAGCAAGGTTCAACATTCCACCAACAGTTGCAAACGACTTTATCTGAATTTAAACGTTTAAGTGAAGAGCTACAGCCATTCACTCGAGGTTTAAACCAGCAACCTAATATGTTGATCTTTGATAAAGAGCTACCTGCCGATCCAACGCCGAGGAAACAATAATGAACTATAAACTCTGTGCTTCAGTGGCATCAGTGCTGTTACTTTCGGCCTGCAGTCAAACTTCATTCTCGACCATTGAGTATTATCAATTTTCGCAGCCAATAGTCGCAATGCAACGCTTAGCTGAGAATACACAAACACAGCTCAGAATTAACACCGTACAGTTACGAGGTGCGCTTAATAATCGTGGTATTGCAATGGTTCTCGAAAACAACAGGGTCAATGCTGCTAACTACCATTTATGGAGCGAATCACCCGATTTAATGTTAACCGCCAGTGCCCATCAACAACTTTACACTGAACTTGATAATTGGATGGTAATAAAAGGCTTGCCAGTGATCACCGATTTAGATCAGCAAAGTTTCTATGAATTAGAATATGAGCTACATCACTTTAACGGCGATGAACAAGGCAATGCCAACATTGCTGGGCTTTGGCGTTTATACTATACAAACCCTGAGTCGGGCCGAAAGTTAAAGGCCGTCAATTACTTCAATGAACTTACGCCATTACAAGACAGTGATTACGAAGGACTTGTCGCAACACTTGAGTCAACGTGGCTGAAAGTCAACAAACAAGTTGCAAACGAGGTATCAAAGCTTGCTCTTTAATAAGAGTTTTAGAGGCTGATTGTCATCGTTAATGATGACATCGCCTAGAAATTCAAAGCCAAGTTTCTGTAATACTTTCTGTGAGCCAATATTTGTTTGCGAGGTTATGGCTGCAAGTACACCAAGTTCTAATACGTGCTTTTTTGCCATCAATAACCTAGCAGCAGCTGTAATGATCCCCTTGCCTTCATACTTAGCTAACAAGGCAAATCCTAAATCGGGGATAGCTAACGCATCGCGCTGAAAGAGCCCCACCATACCAACCGGTGTACCATTTGCTAAACAAACAATGTAGCTACCAAAACCAAATTTCTGGTGGCTATTTATAAACGTTTGTTGAATATAGTGCTCAGCTTGTGCGAGCGTATTAATGTTTTTATTACCAATATGCTCTAAGAATGTTGCTTGGTTTAAAAGTTCAACAATAAAGGTTGCATCATCTGGCTGTCCGGCACGCAAATATATATCTAACATGAGTTAAAACACCTTACTTACGACGTCATTGGTAAAATTAAGGCAGTCGAGAACACGCTCTTTTTGTACTTTAGATAACTCATCAATATCAAAGTAGCCATACTCTGTGTGCTCATCGCTCAACATTATTTCAGCATCTTCAGCCAAATGAGCACGGAAAATAAACGCATGAGAGTTAAACGCTGTGTGATAATAAACGCCACTTAAATAAGCGATGTCTACGTCACAATTAAGCTCTTCTTGGCATTCACGTAGTAATGCTTGATGAATGGTTTCTCCTTTATCTAAAGCCCCGCCAGGTAATCCCCAACTTTTTTGACCATAATTAGCTTTTAGTAATAACACTTGCCCTTGGTTGTTAGTGATAACCGCGTGACTACTGAGTCTATATGTATCTGAAAATGCCATAAACCTTAGCTTAATAAAGTTAAAAAAGTAATACAGTTGAAGAGTGTAAAATAATTATCATCGCAATAAAAATTCTTATTGACTAAATTAATATTCAGGATTATTTTTCTTGCGATGTTTTGGGCAAAACAAAAGCAGTATACCCTCTATACTGTCTGGCGCCAGCCAACGCAGGCACTTTCCCTAATGGGTCCATAAAAGTGTGTTCGCGTAAAGCAGTTACTTGAGTCTATAGACTTCTGATTTCTGTAAGCAATCTCGCATTGCTTAACTGTGTGAAAAATATAATGCAAGAACCTTCTGCGTTAAGTTTACTGCCGCCAGTATTGGTGGTGGTTTTGGCCGTATTTTTACGCCGCCCTATTTTATCTTTACTAATTGGTGCTTTGTTTGGTTTAGCCATGCTAGGACCAACCGCTGTGTTAGCCAATTTTGCTGATATTTCATTAAAAGTAATGCAAGACGAAACCATTGCCTGGCTAATTTTAGTCTGTGGTGGATTTGGTGCATTAATCGCTTTATTAGTGAGAACCGGGGGTGCAAGTGCCTTCGCCGAATTAGCGTTAAAGTTTGCCAAAGGCCAGCGCTCATCGTTGGTGATGACATTTGTGCTAGGTGTGATTATTTTTATTGATGATTACTTAAATGCATTAACCGTCGGTGAAACCATGAAACGTATCACCGATAAGTTCAAAATTAGCCGTGAAATGCTCGCTTATGTTGTTGACTCAACAGCTGCGCCTATCTGTGTGCTGGTACCACTCTCTACATGGGCCGTATTTTTTGGTGGCTTGTTAGTTGATAATAATGTTGCACAAGAAGGTCAAGGTATTGCCGTCTACATTCAAGCAATCCCTTACATGTTATATGCTTGGTTTGCGGTCATTGTTGTATTACTGGTTAGCTTAAATGTCATCCCTGCTTTTGGTCCGATGAAAAAAGCACAACTACGTGCCATGAATAATCAAATCGAGATCTCAAATAGCCAATACACAGATGTCCAAACAGCGGATGAATACGCAGTAAAAGCAGCGGAAGAAAACTTTGAAACAGCCGCTTCAAACGGCAAACTGTATAACTTTTTAGTGCCGATAGTTTTACTTGTTGCGTTTACTGTTTACTTTGACATTGACGTATATAAAGGATTGCTTGCGACCTTTGCCGTTGTTTTGCCTTTTTATATGTTACAAAAGTTGATGACATTGTCAGAACTCGTTGAGCGTATGCTTGATGGTTTTAAAAGTATGATCCCCGCTATTGGGACTGTGGTTGCAGCATTTATATTTAAAGATGTGTGTGACCAATTAATGCTTCCACAATATGTCATTAATACCTTGAGCCCTTATATGACGGCCCAGTACCTACCTGCCGTGGTGTTTTTGGCAATGGCAGTACTTGCTTTTGCAACAGGTTCAAGCTGGGGGATTTTCGCAGTAACGATTCCTATTGTAATGCCTCTGGCTTACGCAATTGATGCCAATATTCCTTTAGTGATTGGTGCTTTGTTGTCAGCGTCATCATTTGGTAGTCAGGCGTGCTTCTATTCTGATTCCACGGTACTTGCCGCGCAAGGCTCAGGGTGTGATTTAGTCAGCCATGCTATCACGCAACTGCCTTATACCTTACTTGCAGCAAGCGCTGCATTTATAGGGTTTTTGCTTATCGCATAAATCAAAAAGCCCAAGCAATTGCTTGGGCTTTTGTTTATCCGCTATTAAATTAGTTTTGGAATTTAATGCCTTTGTAAAAACTCTCTAAGTTTTCAACTTTTGTTTGGTTTTTAAGGTCTGCAAATGGCTTATCCGCAAACTTACTACCACGCATTTGAATATTTAATCGTGGTGCCTCACTGTTGAGCATGGTTTTCTTGTAATAATCTTTAAGATCAGCCAAGGTTACTTTTTCAACTTCTGCGATAAGTTTTTCCTTAGAATCAAACTTAAAGTTCTCACGATACCAATCTGTGATAAGTGGTGACATTTCATCACTTAAGTTTTTAGGCTGCTCTTTTAAAGACACAAGCGTTGCATTTTTAAGTTGTGCAAATGTTTCTTCTGTCATGTTATCAAGCTCAACAGCGTATTGCTTTTTGAACTCATCAAAACGCGCTTGCATCTCTTTAGGGCCTTTAACCGGTGTTTGAATATATAGACCTAATGCAGAGTAGTCTTCGATAGGACGCGCTAACGCACCAACCGCATAAGCCAGCTGCTCTTCAGTACGTAACTTATCAAACGCTACGGTTCTAAAGTGACTTTGCAAAATTTGCGCCTGTGCTTTTTGTTTATAGCCAGGTGTTGGGTGTACAACCATATCAATGATTGCTACATCCGCTACATCAATATCTTTTTGTAATACGATACGCTCACCAGGCTGAGGTAACCAGGCTTTGCTTCTGGCAAACTCAGACGTTTTATGGCCTTTAGGTAAAATAGCGGTTAGTTTACTCGCAATAGAGTCAACATCATTTTGGTTATAGTTACCAAACGTGAATACGCGTAGATCATTGGCAGCAAGTGTTGATTGCTTGATAGCCGCAAAATCGGCAAGAGTTAGCGCATCTGCCGCAGCAATTAAGCTTTCAGTATCAAATTTACCACTACGAGTCAGTTTTGAGTATTCACCGAATGCTTGGTAGAACGGGAACTGCTTTTGTTGATTGAGTAAATCACGCTTAAAACGATCGATTGCTTGGGCAAATCCTTCTTCAGACACATCTAACGTTAGATTTTCAAGCGCTTGAGCTAACAGTACGTCTTGTTTATCAGTAAAACCACTTAGTGATAACACAAGGCCGTTACTTGGTTGTAGCCCTAAGCTCATACCTGCAACGGCTGCTTCTGTGCTTAGTTTGCTTTGTTGTAAGTTATAAAGATCAGCCCACACTGCATAAAGAACTTGTGATTTAACATTCACAAGGGCATCAGGTGTATTAATGTAAACTTCAACAAGACCCTTAGGTTGCTCAGCAAATTGCTGACTTGCTTGGCGCCAAACTTTTACACCTTGCTTATCAAATACCAGTTCAGGATGCGCTTGTTGTTTAAACTCCGCCGTTTTAATTGCAAAGCTTTCTGGTAATAAGCGGTTTACTGTTGGTAATGCTAAAGCGTATTCGCTCGGTTTGCTCCAGCTTGCAACTTCTGCTTCGCTGATATCTTCAATGCGGTATTTACCATCGTAAAAATGCAGCTGTGAATCTGTTTCTTCTTGCTTTGAAATATACCAAATACGTAGCGTATCTTCGTTTAATTGTGAAAGCACATTTTGCACCGCATCTGCATCAAACTTTGCATAATAATAAGGTGCGTTAATTGCGTTGTTCACAGGGAATTTTTGCATGCTATCAGTTAAGTTACTGACATAACCAAACTCATCGCCTTTTTCTAGGAATTGAAATTCATTGTTTAGAGAGGTACGAATTTCATTAAAGTATTTGCTATCAACACCCTGCTCTTTGATAAGCGCAATGTATTGCATAACCATAGCGACAATTTCTTCGCGGTTTTGCATGCCCGCATCAGTCAATTCAATATTAACTGTTAAGCTGCCGTAGTTACCGTATTGAGTTGGAGCATCAGAAGCAGATAATCGTGACACCCAGCCTTTATCACGTAAAATTTGTGCCGGGCTACCTTGCATTTCGTTGCTTAAAAGGTAAGAAACAAAACGGTTTGGTTTTACCGCAAATTGTGAACTGTTATCAGCAATAGTGAACTCTAACTGTAGCTGTTTTACATCTTCATTCGGTGAGTAGTAAACACGTTTGCCACCTGCCACAGAGAAATCTAACTTATCAGTTACCGTTGGTTTTTCAATGTGTTTGTTTTCAATGTCAGCAAAATACTGTTTAGCTTTAGCTTCCATTTCAGCCAGTGGACGATTAGAAATCATCGCCACTTTCATAATGTTCGATGAATAATATTTGTTATAAAAAGCAACGGTTTCTTTGTGTAGATTGCTACCTTCTTTATCCCCTAAAGTTTCTAGGTTACCAATTAAAAAGCGGTTTGCTGGGTGTGAGCCCATCATTTGGCGTGCCAATTTAAACTGACCAAAAAAGTCCATTTCACGGCGCATTGACCATTCTGCATTTACCGCATTTTTTTCTTTGTCTGTGTATTCAGGGTAAAGCTTTGGTGATTTAAAGAAATCCGCAAAGCGGTCAAGTGCTTCATCGTAAGCATCATTGTTCACTTTGAACATGTAGTTTGTGATATCTAACCAGGTGTAAGCGTTATGCGCCCCACCATTTTTAGTCATAAAATCGCTGTAACCTTTGGTGTCTGGGTAACGGTCTGTACCAAGGAACAGCATATGCTCTAGATAATGTGCCATACCTTGTTGCGACATAGGGTCGTGCAATAAACCAACACCGACACTCAATGCCGCAGCTGATTTTTCAGCGCTTGGGTCTGAAATTAAAATCACATCAATTTCGTTATCAAGTTTTAATGTTTTGTACTCACGTGTATCGTTTGGACTTATCACCAACGAGTCAGGAATAAGGTTAGTATTAGCAGATGGAGGCGTTGTGGTAGAAGTAGAAGAACAACCTGCTAACACTGCAAAAGCGATTGCACTGAGTCCCATTATTTTTTTCATTATTTTGTATCCATTAGAAATTGAATAAATTTTTATTTATCATGTGTTTTCGAGCGCCGCAATTCAATGCTTTTGAGCTAAGTTACAGCAAAACTTTGTAACACATTGTGAAAATGCAGTACTTACGGTTAAGATTAATAGCAATAACTATAACAAAGGATGAGCTATGGAAAAGTGGCTAATTGTAGCAATGTTCACTCAGGTCTTACTGACATTCATTGTGATGTACATTATGGGTAAACGCCGCTTTCGTGCGGCAAAACAAAAAACCATTGAGATGAAAGACTTCTTAACAATGGATTTAGAAAAAGCAGGCACTGATGTGCGTGTTGCAGATCGCAATTTTATCAATCAATTCGAAATGCCCGTGCTGTTTTTTATCGGCTGTTTAACAGCTCTGCAGGTCAATGCGGTGGGTACTGTTTTTGTTGCCCTTGCTTGGGTTTATGTTGCATTAAGAATTATTCATAGCGTAATACACTTAACTTCAAATACCTTAAAGGCGCGCTATTATAGTTTCGTTGTCAGTAGCTTTATTATGCTAATAATGTGGGTGCTGATTTTAGTAAGAATTTTTTAATAATCAGGAATACCAAGAAATAAGGCGCTTTTTAGCGCCTTATATATACCCAAGCCACCTCAAGATGCAGAATTCAGCGTTTCACAGGAGCATAATATCAAGGCGTTACTTTGCAAGAATGGCATCCCCTTTTAAGAAGTAACAACGATGAGAGTAAGTGCCTGTGAAGCGCCCAAAGGGTTGGTTTAAAAGCGATTTATACTGCGTTATTGATTTTAACAATAGAACCACTATTACTCGCAATCAATGCCTTGCCTAAATCGCTTTTAATTCCAACTGAAACTCGCATCTTGAGGTGGTTTGGGTATACAGAATTATTTACGACGAGTAAAACCTGCAAGGGCTAATAAAGATAGCATCCACGCAAGACTACCACCTGAACTACCACCGCCATTATCGGATGAATTATCTTCGTCGATAAGCGTATTTTCTTTTGGTGATAAAGAGGCAGATGAATTCGGATCATCATCAATCACAACAACACTATTAATCATCACTAAGTTTTCAGCATTGAAACCGCTAGTGGTCGTTGGGCATTGATCTTCATTTAAGCCAACCGTTGGAATTTCACCACAGTGAACTAATGATGTAATTGTCTCGATTGTTTCAAAGCTATCAGCTGTAATTTCACCAAACACGGTGAAACCACCATTTTGTAAATCAAGATTAGCGCTATTATCTTTTAAGTTAAAAAACCATTGGCTTGTTGCACTGTTCGCATTGCCACCAACTTTCGCCATTGCAATCGTGCCTTTAACGTTTGATAAAACAGGCTCATTGGTAATTGCATCAGCTGTTTCAATCGAATTAAAGTCCGTATCAAACTTAAAACCACCCCCTTGCAATACAAAATCGTCAACAGAACGATGGATAACACTACCGTCATAGCTACCGTCAGTTACATAATTTAGAAAGTTTTCCACTGTGATAGGTGTGTGTTGATCATAAAGGTTAACGGTAATGGTGCCTTGATTTGTTTGCATTTCTACAATCGTCGCATTGGCTGTAAAGCAGCTTGCAAAAAGAGCAGTTGCAAGTAGATGTTTTTTCATTGTTTATCTTTCCTGATACTTTTTATTATAAAACTGCACGAAGCTTAAACAAAAATGGTTGATGCATAAATAGCAAACAAAATAGTTACACAAAACACGCCATAGCAATTACAACTCAGTTACATTAATTTACATCGCGTATTCATTTTAGTTATAAAAAATATAAACACTAAATCAAAATCGTCTTATCAAATTGACTCAGTTTGTTAGTATTTGCACGACAACAATGAACACACAGGAATTAACCATGGCGAATGAAGAGAACGCAATATGCGATTTTGGCCTACACCAAGGTGAGCCTTACAGCCAGTTACCAGCTAGTTTTTTAAATTGGATGGTGGGCAATAATCACCAAAAGTCTCATTACGCAGAACAAGAACTGCAACGCCGGCAACTCGCTGCAACAGGACAAATAAATACAGAAAATAGCAACAAAAGTTTATAAAAGACATTTAATTTAAACTTAAGTCGTTTAAACTAAGCGCTTAATTAACCTACTGCTCTAATCAGGCAAACAATTATGCGCTTTTTTTTATTAACTTCGCTACTGGTTACCCTAACCGCATGTAGCTCATCTTCGAATAATACTGATTCAGTACAATATTTAACTCTACTTCATACCAATGATAACCACGGTCGCTTTTGGCACAACGAGCAAGGCGAGTATGGTATGGCAGCCCGTAAAACTTTAATCGATCAATTAAGAACCGATGCTAAAGCAAAAGGCCATGCTGTGTTATTGCTGTCAGGCGGCGATATCAATACCGGTATTCCAGAGTCAGACTTACAACACGCAGAGCCCGATTTTAAAGGTATGTCTTTAATTGGCTATGACGCAATGGCAATTGGTAACCATGAGTTTGACAATCCTCTAGCAGTACTCGATCAACAACAAAGATGGTCTAACTTTCCATTTCTATCAGCCAATATCATCGATAAAACAACCGGTGAAGCACGCTATCAAGGTTATAAAATCTTTGAAAAAAATGGCCTTAAGATTGCTGTAATCGGCTTAACAACCACAGATACAGCTAAAATAGGTAATCCTCAATATATCGGTGGCCTAGAATTTAAAGACCCAACAGAGGTTACTGCAAAGTTAGCCCCAGAAATTGAAAAACAGTACAACCCTGACATCACCATTGCTGTCACGCACATGGGTCACTATGTTGATGCGAACTTTGGGATTAATGCGCCGGGTGATGTAACCATGGCGCGTAACTTACCAAAAGGCATGCTTGATATTATTGTTGGCGGTCATTCACAAGAACCTGTTTGTATGAAAGAGGCAAATATTGCTGACGAAAGCTTCATGCCAGGTAAAGCATGTAAACCAGATCAACAAAATGGCACTTGGATCATGCAAGCCCATGAGTGGGGTAAATATGTGGGTAAGGCTGAATTCAAATTAGAAAAGGGCAAATTAACACTTCTTAATTACGCACTTATTCCAGTTAACCTATATATCGATGATGAAAATGGCAATAAGAAGTTGGCAGCTGATTACATCGAACCAAACAAAAGCTTACAAGACGTACTTGCTGTTTATCAGCAAAAAGGCGCTGCTCAAATTGCCGGTAAAATTGGCGCCGTTGATGCAAAACTTGAAGGTGACCGTAACAAGGTGCGCTACGAGCAAGTTAACTTAGCACGCGTAATAATTGCTGCTCAAATGCAATCTGTGGGTGCTGATTTTGGTTTGATCAGTGGTGGCGGTATTCGCGATAGCATTCAAGCAGGTGATGTCAGTTATAAAGATATTTTAAAAGTTCATCCTTTTAAAAACCGTATCACTTATATTGATATGACAGGCCAGGAGTTATTTGATTACTTGTCTGTGGTTACGTCTTTCCCACCTGATTCAGGTGCCTACTTACAATATTATAAGTTGAGTTTTAAACGCGACAATGACGCCTTATCTGATGTAAAGATTGCTGGAAAGCCACTTGATATGGATAAGACGTATCGTATGAGTATTAACAGTTATAATGCCTCTGGTGGTGACGGCTACCCTACTCTTACCGACAAAAAAGGCTTTGTGAGTACAGATGATACAGATGCACAGGCATTAAAACGTTTCTTTGAGCAAAATAGCCCTGTTAAAGCGGCTGATTATGCGCCTAAACAACAATAAGGTGTACTCAATAATCTTTAACAAGCAAAAGGGAAGTCAATGACTTCCCTTTTTACTTTTAAACTAGATTATTTGCCTATGACTTCAATATCGGCAATCTCAATCGCTTTCAATCCGTAATGATGTAAACGCGAACGAGAGCCTTCACCATGGGCCTTAGGCGGATAATAAGTTTCCTTTATCTCTAGCTGATCTTGCCAAACTTCATCAAGTGCAGCACGAATTTCACTTAATGTTTTTTCTAAACTATTGGTAAAGTTTGGGCGCTTACGTATTGTATGACCAAGCTCGACTAACCGGTAAAAATACTTATTCGCTAAAGTCAGCAATTCTTCTGGTACATCTTTATTTTGATTAAGCACTACATCTGGGTGCTCAATGCAAAACTCAACCAATGCAAGATAAAAGCACAGCGGCTTATTAGCAAGTGCAACGGTTTTATCAACAGCACAACTTGCAGCCAAGGTTTTATTTTGAAGATCGACTATCAATTTAGGTTTTTCTACAGCTTGTATTTCAACCTCAGGCTCATGTTTTGCAATTTGAATTTTAGTACGCTCACTTATAAATAATAAATACGTTAGTGCAGCAGACACCAAGCTCACTAGAATTAATACAGCAATATCATTTTTTGAAAATAAAGACGATGCGACAACAAAGCTTACCGTTAACGACTTTTGTGGTGCATGCAATTGTTTAGTAATTAAATCTGCACGGGCTGGATAATCAGAGATCCCTTCAATTGAATAAACCATCACGCCTGAGTCTTTTAACTGAGCATTAAGACGCGCGATATAGTTGAGTACCATGTCTTTACTACCTGAATGCTTTAAAAAATCATCAGGTAAATTTAAGTGATTTAAATCAAGGGCAATACGGTTTTCAACTTTTGCTAGAGTCAGTGCATCATTAGTTGTTGTCTTATAAGCTTTTGCAGTTATAAAGGTGGCAAATAAAGCCAAACAACAGCATAGAAAAACCGCCCCATAAGCAAGCTTTATTCTAATTGGCAGCATTGCTATCCCCTACTTTCATTGTTTGCTGGTTTAAGTCACATTCCCAAAAAGACTCAACATGATTAAAGTAATGGGAATTCTGATATGGGCTAACTGAGTTAGGCGTGTTTGAACAGCACATAAAAGGTCGGTGTTCTCATCTTGCATTTTTAAATACCAACGACTGCCACTTATATTGTCACGGATAGGCGTAATGTAATTGATTGAAAAGCGTTGCTGATCACTATCTTGCCAATAAGAAGAGATTAAATCGACTTTACCGCTTGCAAGTAACTCTCTTAATTCTGTATGTGAACTGGCATAAGTGATATTTAGGTTTTCTAGGTTGATGTCTAATTTTTTAAATAATTGCTTAGGTAAAATGTGCCCAGAGCGACTCGTTGGATAATCAAGTAAGCCAATACGCTTGTCTAAAAAATAACTTTTTTCAATTCGGGGCTTTTCTTTACTCGAAATTAAATAAGCAGTGTAATCTGGGAAGCCAACAACCGCTTGATAGTTATAGGTTGACTCGGCCATAAAGGCATTAATCAAGTTTTCTTTAGCAAGGATCAAATCTGCTATCCCTTTACCTAAAAACTCAATTGTGTCTGAGGTTTTATAACCCCAATAAGAGGTGACCTTGCCATATTGTTTACTAATGATGTCATCTGCGCATAGGGTTTTAGCAACATCCTCAGCCAACACTTTACCTGATGAATACACCACCAGTTCATTAAGGTTAACCTCTGATTTAGTATCACATTGGAATGATGTTTCAATAAATGCATCGATATCAGAAACAGGCGGTTTACCCTGCAAAATTCCGATATAAAAAAACAAAATTAGTGACAGAAACAAAAATGTAACAATCGACGATTTTTTTATTAGTATTGTTCTTAAATTCAATTTTAATAGCCAACAACGCTCCGTTGTCTCTATTTGAACAATTATTCTTACTTATTACAACAGGTAATTTTACCTGAATATTATAAACCATTGAAAAATAACATATATGAACAAGAAATTATGAATCTTATTGAGTCCTTTCTATTTGTTTTTAAATTCAGGAAAATACACACCAAGAAATCGTGCTTCAGGGCACATTCATTTTGGACACTGAGTCAATGTTACAAAAAACAATAAAAATGTTGCTGTTATCGACACCAGTTATTTCTGTGTTGTTAAGTAACCCTGCAAATGCATGGGGTCAGAATGGTCACCGTATTATTGGTGAAATTGCATCTAAGCATATTACTGACACCACTAAGCAAGCATTAGTTCCTTTACTTGATGGTGATTCTTTACCACAAGTTGCAACATGGGCTGATGAAATGCGTTCTGCGCCAGAAACGTTTTGGCAAAAAAAATCTTCACGCTGGCATTACATAAATTTCAAAGAAGGCGATGCTAAGCCTCATTACGACTCACATGCCCACCATAATAAAGAAACCGTGTCAGACATCCTTGAAGGCATGGAATATTCAATATCAGTTTTACAAAACCCAAAAGCCTCTCTCGGTGAAAAGCAATTTGCATTACGCTTTTTAGTTCACCTTGTTGGTGATAGCCACCAACCTTTTCATGCTGGTCGCGGTGAAGATCGGGGTGGCAACAATATTTCTGTCACATTTTTCGGTCAAGATACCAATTTACATAGCTTATGGGACACAAAACTCATTGAAAATGAAAATTTGTCCTATACTGAGTTTGCGCAATTTATAAATACAACAAATCAAGCGTTAATAACGGACTATCTTGCCAGTTCACCTAGCGATTGGTTAATCGAATCAAATAACATTGCAAACTCTCTGTATAAAGAAAATGAAACAAACGTAAGTTATAGTTATATCTATAAAAACTTACCAGTTGTTAAAACTCGCCTACAACAAGGCGGGATAAGATTGGCTGGTTTATTAAATAACTTATTTGATAAATCAGCAAAACCGTTAGTAAAGGCACTTAAGATGCCAACTGACAGCAAACTATAAATGAAACATAACCTCTAACACGGGAAATAACATAATGAAAATCCAACTCCGCAAAACAGCTCTATCACTTGCTATTGCAGCATGTGTTGGTGTGAGTGGTGCAGCGTTAGCAAATGAAACAACATCTGCTATCAAGGGTCAAATCAAAGGTCCAAACGGCAACCCTGCTGCTGGCACTAAGATCACTATCGTTCACTTACCTTCAGGTTCAACTAAAGAAACTGAAACGAACGATGCGGGTTACTTCACAGCAAAAGGCCTACGTGTAGGTGGTCCTTACCGCGTTGTTGTAGATTCTGACGTTTTCGCAGATCAAACATTCAACAACATTAACCTACAAGTTGGTGCTGACTACCCTGTTAATGTTACGTTAGAGCCGCAATCAGACATCGAGCAAATCGTTGTTACTGGTCGTCCTATCAGCCGTATGTCTGGTGGTACAGGTCCTGCTGCGACTTTCACACTTGAAGATTTAGAAAACCAACCAGCTATCAACCGTGACTTAAAAGATATCATTCGTATCGACCCACGTGTAACAATCGATGATAGCCGCGGTTCAATCAACTGTGGTGGTGGTAACCCACGTTTCAACAGCTTAACGCTAGACGGCGTTCGTATGAACGATAACTTCGGTCTAAGCTCAAACGGTTACCCAACTATCGGCGCTCCTTTCTCTTTTGATTCAATTGAGCAGGTTGCAGTTGAGCTAGCACCTTTTGATGTTCAATATGGTGGTTTCACATCATGTAACATCAATGCTGTTACTAAATCAGGTGGTAACGAAGTACACGGTGGTATGTTCTTCGATTACACAAATGATTCAATGAAAGGCGATAAAATCGAAGGCGAAGACTACGATAACGGTGATTACACTGAAAAACGTTACGGCTTCAACGTTGGTTTACCACTAATCAAAGATAATCTTTTCTTATTCACGTCTTATGAAAAAGTAGAAGGTGTTAAGCAGTACGAGTACGGCGGTTTAAATACGGGTAGTGTTTCAGCTGCAGACGTTGCTCGTGTACAACAAATCGCACAAGACGTTTACGGTTATGACGCAGGTGGCATGCCATCGAGCGCACCAGTTGAAGATGAAAAAATCTTTGTTAAACTTGACTGGAACATTAACGACGATCACCGTGCAAACTTGATCTATAACTACAATGACGCTTTCACACTATCTCAATCAGATGCATACAGTGATACAGTAGCTTTAGACAACCACTTCTACAAGCAAGGTGCTGAGTTTACATCAATCATCGGTTCACTTTACTCAGATTGGTCAGACAGCTTCTCTACTGAAGTTCGTATTGGTAAATCAGAGCTAGATGCAACAGTACAGTCTTTAGATGCAGCGAGCAGCTTCGGTGAAATGCAAATTAGTACAGCTGACGGCGGTACAATTTTCATTGGTCCAGATGACTCTCGTCAGTCAAACGACCTAGACTACGAAACAACGACTGTAAAAGTTGCAGGTACTTACTACCTTGATCAACACACAATTACTGGTGGTTATGAGTACGAAAATCTAGACGTATTTAACCAATTCGTACAACACACACAAGGTGAGTGGCGTTTTAACTCTGTAGATGATTTTGAAGCAGGCCAAGCTGCACGTATCTACTACAACAACGCTGCAGGTACAAATAACCCTACTGATGCGGCTGCAAGCTTCTCATACGCTCAACATACTTTCTATGTTCAAGATGAGTACAACTTCACAGATTTAGATGCGACATTAACGTTTGGTCTTCGTTACGACAAATACACAAGTGATGACAAACCTAACTACAATGAAAACTTTACTAACCGTTACGGTTTCAGCAACCAAGGTACATTCGACGGCATCGATTTAATTCAACCACGTGTTGGCTTTGAATGGTACGCAACGGATGCATTAGAAGTACGCGCAGGTGTTGGTTTATTCTCTGGTGGTAACCCGAATGTATGGTTATCTAACTCATACTCAAACGACGGTATCACAAACATTGGTACTTTCCGTGCAGGTGTAGATTTATTCAATACCCCAACAGTAAACGGTGGCACTCCAGGTTATGAAGTACCACAAGATATGTATGATGAAGTTGCTAATACAACAATTGGCGCGGGTGATTCTTCAGTAAATGCTGTTGACCCAGATTTCGAAATGCCTTCAGAGTGGAAATACTCAGTAGGTGCAACATACACAACTGAAGATGAGTACGTATTCTCACTAGATTACTTATTCACTAAACGTAAAGATGCTGCAATCTTACAAGACATCGCGTTACAAGACTCTGGTGAAACAACGTTTGATGGTCGTCCAATTCTTGAGTCTATCGAAGGTCGTAGCGGCGACTTACTACTTACAAATGTAAGTGGCGATAGCGGTGAGTCTCACATCATTTCTGCTGCAATGAGTAAGCGTTTTGATAACGGTATTAGCGTTCAATTAGCTTACGCTTACACTGACTCAACAGATGTTAACCCTATGACAAGCTCTGTAGCTAGCTCAAACTACGGTAACATGGCGACATACGATCCGACTAATCCAGGTGCACACACATCTGATTACGAAATCCCACATCGCTTTACTATGACATTAGGTTACACAACTGAGTTGTTCGATGGTTACAACACACGTTTCAACCTATTCAGCGAAACGTACAAAGGCCTTCCTTACAGCTATACATATAACGGTAGCGACAGTGTTTGGGGTGATAGCAACTCAAACCGTAGCCGTCAGCTAATGTATATCCCTGAAGTGAATGACCCGAACGTTGTTTACGACATGACTCCTGAAGAAGTAACTGAGTTTAACGAGTGGATTTCTGCTCAAGGCCTTGAACGTGGTGAAATCGTTGGTCGTAATAGCCAAAATGCTGATTGGTTCACTAAAGTTAACTTCAAGATGACTCAAGAGTTACCTGGTTTCATGCCTGGTCACAAAGGTGAAGTATTCTTCGTTATCGATAACTTAACAAACATGTTAAATGATGACTGGGGCGTACTTAAGAAAGGTAACTTCGTTGGTAACCGTATGATTAAAACATCAATCGATGACCAAGGTCGTTACGTATACTCTGACTTCAGCCCTAACAATGGTAAAACTGCAACTCAAAGCGGTGCATCAGTTTGGGAAATGCGTGTAGGTGTACGTTACACATTCTAATAACGAGTTAACCTTGTTATAAAGCAAAAGCCCGCCCCTACTGGCGGGCTTTTTACGTTTTGGTGGAAGTTTGCAAGAGTAAAGCTACTAGGGGAAAGTGAGCAAGGGTAAAGTTAGAAAGTTACTAGTAGCAGCGATTTTACATCGCGTCATTGTAACTAAAGCCTAGAACCTAATACCTGATAAATTCTTTCGTAGGACTGGCTTTAGCCGGGAATGGTTGTAGATATGAGTTACGAGTTTCAAGAATAAAGTTAGCAAGTTAAGAAGTCGCAGCGATTTTACATAGCGTCTGAGGGCTGACAGCTGAACGCTTTCTAAAAAATGCAGGCCAGTGAGACCTGCACAGATATTTTTATTTAAGCTGCGTAAACCGCAAGTGGGTGTGTTGTATTGATAGAAACATGCACTGCATCACCTGGGCGAACCATCACTTCATGGCTTACTCGGCTTGTCACCACAGTATCACACGCTAATTTAACCGCGCATAAGCGACTGCCACCTTCGTAACGTACCCATGTCACTTTACCATTGCTGGTATTAGCATTTTGAATAAGGTGAATATCATCAGGGCGAAGTAATACATCAACCTTCGCGGTATCATGATCAACCTTAATAGCTGGGGCATTGCCTAAATCAGTGGTGGCGATATCACCTTCACAGTTGCCAGCAATGAAACTTGCTTCACCTAAGAAGCGTGCCACAAAGCGATTGCTTGGTAAGCTAAAGCAGCGTTCAGGGGTATCTATTTGCTGAATTATGCCTTCTTTCAGTACGCCAACACGGTCACCGACAGATAAGGCTTCTTCTTGATCATGGGTTACCCAAATAGCTGGAACGCCTGCATCTTTTAATGCATTACGAATATCCCAACGTAGGGTGTCTTTTAAAGCCGCATCTAGGTTTGATAAAGGCTCGTCAAGCAATACAAAGTCTGGTTCGTGAGCAAGTGTACGGGCAAGCGCTACACGCTGCTTTTGACCACCCGATAAGGTGGCAGGCTTTTTATCACGAAATGCTTCAAGACCCAATAACTTAATCCAATGATCTGCTTTCGAGGTATCGGTTAATCTAAAGCAAATATTTTGCTGTACCGTTAAATGCGGAAATAACGCAAAGTCTTGAAATACCATTCCTACTTTTCGTTTTTCTGGTGGTACTTTTAATTTAGGTGTTGCCCGCCATGAGCCTAAATTAATTTCGCCTTCGCTGATAGGAATAAGTCCAGCTAACGCTTGTAAGATTGTACTTTTACCACAGCCAGTTGGACCAACTAGCATGAGGATCTCACTTTCCCCAAGTGATAAGTTGAGTTCACTTACCACACGATTGCTACCATAATCGATAGACAGCTTACTAACTGATAGCATTAAACTGATCCTTAATGTTCTAATTGACTGCGCTTTTCACCTGAGAGCATTATAGCTAAGCCGCATGCTGATATCACTACTAACAATAAGCCAGGTATAGCAGCGCGTCCAAAGTAACCGGCTTCATAAACACGCCATAAATAGGTTGAAAGGGTTTCAAACCCTGTTGGACCAAGTAACAATGTCGCTTCAAGCTCACGCATTGATTCTAAAAATACCAAAGCTGCACCAGCAATAATACCGCGCAGTGTTAAAGGTAAGGTAATACGCATAAATGCTTCGCGGGGGCTGGCACCTAATACACGTGCCGATTTGATTAAACTCGAATCTAAGTGTTCAGTGCTGGTACGCACAGAGCCAACAGCTAGCGGTAAAAAGCGCAGCACGTAGGCAATCACTAATAATGCCAGAGTTTGGTATAAAAGTGGTAATTGCAGGCCACCATAAACAAGTGCTGTACCCATCACGATACCCGGAATACCAAACCCGAAATAAGTCACCCGCTCCATAATGCGCCCTAATTTACCGCTTAAGGCAGCATGCGCTACAGGTACTGCAACAACAACAGCGACAATAGCTGCAATGCCAGACGCATAAGCCGAATTCCACGCAATGCTGAAATCAAAATCAGCAATACCATCACGGGCAAGCCACAGGGTAAAAATAGCTAGCGGCAAACAAATAGCCAGTAATAAAACAGGTAGAAAAGTCACTAGCATGGCTAATTTCTGGCTGTTCGATGGGAATAACATCAGCGGTCTACCGTGGCGCTCTGAAGCCGTTTTAATTTGCGATTCAATGAACAGTAAAAAACCTACTATCACCATTAATTGTAACGATAACATCGCGGCACGACTTAAGCCAAAGGCGTTGTATTCAACATAGATCACCCGAGTAAAGGTGTCTAAGCGCATCATCGCCGGTGTACCAAAATCTGATAAGGTATAAAGCGCAACCAGCAATGAACCCGCCGCAATACCGTTGATAACACGGGGCAAGATTACTTTAAACACGCTCATTGTCATCGACATACCTAAAGTACGAGCTGCATTTACCATGCTGGCATCTAGACTGAGTAAAGATGAACGCGTCGTAAGCATAACAAACGGAAACGTGTATAGCGTCATTACAATGGCAGCACCCGTTAAGCCATACATAGGCGGCGTTTCAAAGCCCAACAGCTGATTTATCTCACCACCGGGGCCAAATGCTGCATACAAGGTAAACGCACCAATATAGCTTGGAATTGCCAGAGGAGCGGCAAACAATACAAGCCAAATTTTTTTAAAAGGAAGTTGAACATAGGCACTAATAAACGCCAGAGGCACGCCAATTAAAATAGAGCCGATTACTGTTAACACCATAAGTGACAAGGTGTTACCAAGAATTTTTAAATTGTGACTATCAAAAACAGCCGTCGCATCACTCGCTAAAGTGATCAATATATAAACTGGCACTAACGCCAAAAGCGCTGCAAGCAGCGCCATCGGATAAGAAGCAGGTATGCGCATTATAAAACACCGCTACTGCGCATAAGGTCGAGTGTTGGCCTTAAATCTGCCAATTGAGTTAAATCTATTTTCGGCGGTGACACATCCGTTAACGCTGGTAACCCAGCTGGCTGGTCAATGCCTTGGATCAATGGAATTTCGTACGCTTCACGTGCTAAGTAACTTTGTACTTCAGCACTAAGTAAGTAACGCATAAAGTTCATTGCATTCGGGTTATCTGTTAGCGATAACACACCTGATGCATTAACTAAGCAACCTGCATCTTGATTGGTGAAAGCAAGATCAAGGTTAGCATCTGGTTTGCCTGACTTAAGGCGTAATGTGTAATAATGGTTTGCAAAACCAATATCCACTTCGCCACGTTCAACGGCCATCACTACGCCAAGCTCACCAGCATAGGTTTTCGAACGTTTTTGAACTTTCTTCAGCCATTTAGCGGTTTTATCATCCCCTTCAAGAATGCGCATTGCTGTGACAAATGATTGGAATGATGCATAAGCCGGTGCCCAACCAATTGATAAATCGCTATCTGCAATTGCCATGATACTATCTGGGATCTGATCTTTACTTAAACGCTTAGTATTATAAGGCAATGTACGAATACGACCTGTTACAGGTGCCCAGCCCGGATAGCGGAACTGCGGTTGTAATTGCGCTTCTAAGTCAGATGGTAAGGCTTTAGCTAAACCTGCGTCGGTGACTAGACCAATCGCACCAGAGTCAACAGCCCAAAATAAATCAGCACGTTTAACACCTGCTTTAGCTTCTGCCACTATCATGTTGGCAAGTGCTGCAGTCGGGCCACGTCGAATTGATAAGTTAAGTTTTGGGTTTTTCTTTTGGATAGATTGCAGTACGTTTTCGTACAAACCACCTTCACCACGGCCTAGGTATAATGTTAGGTCACCCTCAAGGGCGGGTAAGTCATTCACTGAAATTGGGCTTGCAGCTGTTGCTGCAAAGGCACGTGAAAGAGGTAGTGGCATTGCGCCCACTACCCCAAACGCAGCCAGGCCTTGAATAAAGGTCCTACGCTTCACTAAAATACATCCTTACGTGCTTTTTCGGCTTCTTCTAGTAACACCTTAGCGCGATCTAATTTTTCTTGCATATCAACAACCACTGCACGTACTTGGTCAACAGTACTTTTATCAGAAATAGCTTTTGGCAGGGTTACGTTAAAATCTTTTTCTAGAACTTCTACTAACTTCGCATCTTTTTCGATAAGCGTACCTTCAACACCTTCGAATAAGTGAAGGTAAGTATCATGTACGATTTGCGTCGCTTCATCGCTTAAACGCTCTGCGTATTTTGCAACAACGCGGTCTAATTTGTGTTTGATTTCATCGATAGTAGCACTTTGCGTCATTGTTTCAGAAGCAGTTGCTTTTACAGCTTTTAATAAGCCTTTTTGCTGGAAGTCGGCAGCAAGTTTAACAGCTCCAAGACCCTGCCACAAGGCAGCATTTAAGGCCTTTTGATGCTCACGTACTTCGCTTGCTGGTTTTTTATCATCAATGGCCATTTTAACACCATAAATACCTTGCCAGATTGATGCATAAACCGGTACGTAGTTTGTTTCAATTGCGCTGTGAAACTTTACTGATTCCCAGAATTCAATTAAGTCATCGCTTTTAACAGCCTTTGCGCCTTTAGTTTCGTAATCGGTAACCATGGTGTCGACTTTACCGATCATCCATTCAACGTCTTCAGAATAATCTTTTAAATTTTCTTTTAGATGATTAACGTGCTCACCAATTGGGCCATTTGCCAATACAGGTTGGGCAATAAAAGTAGATGCTAATACTAGGCTTAGACCTAGTGTTTTCACGGTGTTTAACGCTAATTTCATAAGAGGGGACATCCAAGTTTCTAATTGTAAATGATAGCCATTATCATATATGTATCGATTGTCTAAATCAATTGCTATAAAGCCTTGATTACAGATTTAAACATTTTTATTTAATTGCTCAGAAAGTGTACTCAGCGTGTCCATAAATTGTTGAAGTGCTTGGCTATCTAAGCCACTCACTAGACGTGCTTGCCATTCGTTTGCTAACGGAACAATTTGTTTATGCAAACCTACTCCTGCCTCTGATAACGATAACAAGTTTGCGCGTTTATCAGTTGGGTTCGCTTTTGCTGCAATAAGGTTTCTTGTTAATAACGACTTTACTGCACGGGACACCGTTGATTTATCCATTTGTGCCATATCACACAATTGTTTAGCAGTGCATTCACCGTATTGAGCTAGGTTCGCGATTACTCGCCATTGTGGCACGGTTAAATCAAACTGCTTTTGATATAGCTCACTAAATTGCTCACTCATCTGCATTGCAATATTTGTTAATGAGTAAGGTAAGAACTGCTGTAAATCGAGCGTTGGGTGTTTGTTTGTTGTCATTGCTTCACTACTGTCAAAAATTATTTACACAAGTAAATTCAGTGCAGTTTGAATTTAGTCTCACATGAGAGTATCTTACCTAAAACCTTTCAGGAGTCTAGTGATGAATAACGAATTACAATATATGACAGGCTTTGGTAATGAGTTCGAAACCGAAGCATTACCCGGTGCATTACCTATCGGTCAATTCAGCCCTCAAAAAGTAAAATACGATTTATATGCTGAACAGTTCAGCACAACAGCATTTACAGCGCCGCGTGCTGATAACCGCCGTACTTGGTTTTATCGTATTCGCCCGTCAGTAGTACAAGGTGATTATACACCTATAGACAATGGCCTTATTCGTACCGCTCCTATTACAGAAGTCCCAACGCCACCGACAATGCTACGTTGGGATCCAATTGAAATTCCTGAGCAGCCAACAGATTTTATTGATGGTTTAATTACCATGGCTGCTAATGGCAGTGCTAATGCACAAACAGGTATAGGTATTCATATCTATGTAGCCAATAAATCAATGCAACACCGTTACTTTTATAATGCTGATGGTGAAATGCTGTTCGTACCACAACAAGGTGAACTATTACTAAGAACCGAGTGTGGAAAACTAACAGTCCGAGCTGGTGAAATTGCCGTAATTCCTCGCGGGATTAAATTTGCTGTTGATTTATTAACGGACACAGCCCGCGGCTATATTTGTGAAAACTATGGCCATGCCTATATTTTACCAGAGCGCGGCCCTGTAGGAGCTAATGGTTACGCCAATGACCGTGACTTCCACTACCCTGTTGCGGCTTATGAGGATGTAGAAGGTGACTTTGAACTAGTTGCAAAGTTTAATGGCAATATGTTCCGCTGCGATATTGGTCATTCTCCATTAGATGTCGTTGCATGGACAGGTAATAGTGCGCCATACAAGTATGACCTTGCTCGTTTCAATGTTATGAATACCGTGAGTTATGATCACCCGGATCCTTCAATCTTCACCGTACTAACGTCACCATCGGGTACAGAAGGTGTCGCAAATATCGACTTTGCTATCTTCCCTCCTCGTTGGATGGTGGCTGAAAACACATTCCGTCCACCTTATTACCACCGTAATATTATGAGTGAATTCATGGGGCTTATCGAAGGCGTATACGATGCAAAAGAGCATGGTTTTGTGCCTGGGGGTTCAAGTTTACATAATTGCATGTCGCCACATGGTCCAGAAGCAGATGTATTTGAAAAAGCATCAAATGCCGAACTTAAACCACAACGCTACGAAAACACCTTGGCATTTATGTTCGAATCGCGTTACGTTATTTCACCAACTAAATATGCTCTTGAAGGTAAAGAGCGTCAGCCTAACTATACTGACTGTTGGCGCACTATTAAAAAACATTTCACAGGTAAACAGGACGCATAATGAAACTTTATAGCTATTTTCGTTCATCAGCCGCTTACAGAGTTCGCATTGCTCTTAATTTAAAGAACATTGATCACGAGTTGGTCACCGTTAATTTATTAAAATCAGAGCAGCAAAGTGATCAGTACCTAGCAAAAAACCCACAAGGATTATTACCGGCACTAGAAACTGATCAAGGTGTGCTTGCACAATCGCTAGCTATTTTAGAGTGGCTTGAAGAAACGCACCCAGAAACACCGCTTTTAATAGGTGATGCATGGCAAAAAGCCCAGATCCGCAATATATGTTATGCCGTTGCGTGCGATATCCATCCTATCGATAATTTGCGAGTATTAAAGTACTTAGCTAATGATCTTGGTGTTGATGAAGAAGCAAAAACGGCTTGGTATAAGCATTGGGTAGAAGTTGGCTTTGAGAGTATCGAAAAGTTACTAGATGAAGCGAACACTTTTTGCGTTGGCGACAAACCAACACTTGCTGATGTCTGTTTAGTGCCGCAAGTATTTAATGCCTTACGCTTTAACGTTGATATGTGTAAGTACCCAAAAATCGCCACAGTTTATGAGCATTGTAATAAGCTAGATGCCTTTATTGATGCGGCTCCTCAGAACCAACCTGACGCAATCTAATTCGTTGTTATTAAAACTAAAGGCCCAATCATTTTGGGCCTTTTTATTATCTAATTTTTATCTCAGTGCGGAATTAATAACACTCACGTGATTGATCAAATCTAGCCCTAAATCCGTTAAATAGCCGCCATCAGGGCTATCAGTAATGCCTTTGTCATAAAGACGTTTTGCAGCATTTTTTACTGTTTCTTCTGCATCAGAGTGGATTTTAATGCCTTGCATTTGTGAGTCGCGGGGAAACTTAGCAAGCAGGGTTAATTCGTCAATCATATTTTTATTAAATTGCATGTGTTCACCTTTTTATTATCACGTCATTGTGCTTTTATAGAATACAGTCATAAGCTTAGTGTAGATACAAAAAACTGCACAATGAGAGGTGTATTTTGTTTAGAAAGATTTTAATCTTAACTACCTTGTTTATTTTATTGTTTTCACAGTTCGTTTTAGCAAAGGATAAAGCATTAGTTGTGCTAGATGGCCAAGAAGCACTTAACAACCACAAAGTGTGTTGGTATGAAAATAAGCGTTACACCGAAGGCGCTTATATTGCTGTTGGCGATATAACGTTAATTTGTGCAGCCAAACAGCCAAATTTTTCAAACAGCGACTTAGCATGGTTAAGACTGGATAAAAACGGCGATATTGTCTATCCAAAACGAGACAAGAGTATAAACGTCAATTAGCTTAAAGACGCTAGATACGTTACTATTACTCAGTTTAGAAATAACCAAAGATTAAGCATGGACAATCAACCAAATAACCCTTTGCACGGCATCAAGCTTGCCGACATCGTAACCCAACTTGAAGAAAAACTTGGCTGGGAAGGCCTAGCTGAGCATGTTGATGTGCGCTGTTTTCAAAATGACCCAAGTGTTAAATCAAGCTTAAAATTTTTACGTAAAACACCTTGGGCCCGTGAAAAAGTTGAACAACTATACATTGATACTTTCTCCTCTCAAAAGGCCGATGATGACGCACCTTTTGAATGGAAAAGTATTAAAAAATAACTGTTAGGTTTCGGCCATTATCACCGAAAGTGACTTCGGTGATACCTCTACCACCAGCTTTTCTGCTGTTTTAATCTCACCATCAATCACATAACTTATGTCTTTTTCTGCACTTACTGAAACTCGTTTAGCATTTGTATGATGGCTATTAATGGCAAAGCTTGTTTGCGTTATGCTTGAAAATACTAATTCAGCAATACTTAACGTACTGGCTTTCGCCTCTGAGTTAGGCGTTAACCAATTAACATCAAGTAAACCATCATTATGATCTGGCTGACCTGCTGATTGAGCCAACAATGTAGTAAACGGCGCTGCATTTGCAATGATTAAACTATTGGTATTTATAGACTGAGGTTCATTGTCGTCTAATGTAACTGTATAATCTTGCGCTTCATGTTCGCTTAGTGCCTGCCAAAATCCTTGTAAATAAGCTAGTTGGCCGGACTCATTTTTAGCATCTCGATGCGCCTTTTCAATCATTTTCTGCTCAAACCCAATTCCTGCTAATAACAGCATTCGCTCGCCATTACACAAAGCGGTATCGATCCGACTTGCCTGTCCCTCAATAATAAGTTCACAAGCTTGTTCGACTGGGATTAACTTAGATTGGAGCCCCATTAATACATGAGCTAATGCATTAGCAGTGCCTAAAGGAATAATGCCTAACTTACAGTCGGTATTGACTAACACACTGGCTACTTCTGTCACTGTACCGTCACCACCACATGCGATAACAACATCGGGATTTGTTTCTATAGCCTCTTTAGCTAATTGAATACCGTCCACATCTTCCGTTGTAGTGTGTACTGTTAAATCATAATATTCACTTAACCTTGCGGTTATCTGCTTTTTCTTTTCTTGCCACAGCTTTGTACCAGAGACTGGATTAGCAATTAATACAGCTTTGTTTTTAATTAGTAAATCGCCTCGACGATGACGTTTTATTAAGTGACGAAGTTGGCGCTTGTTTAAATTAGCAGTTTCTCGAGTTTCTTTGATTTGCTCCAAAACAGTATGAACATCTGCATCTTTATCTTGGCTTAGTAAGTATGCAGCCATAACAAACACTGAACGTCCGCGACCTAATGCGCAATGTACAACAACACGTCTATCAGCCTTTACTTGATGGTGGATCCAGTTAATTGCTTGATGTAATTGCGCACGAGTTGGCACACTGTGGTCTAAAACGGGAATATTTAAATAGCGAATATTTTCTTGGGTCGATGACCATTCAAGGCCATCAAACTCACAGGTAACATCTAAGATTGCTGTAATCCCTAACTCTTTCATGGTGTCAATATCTGATGGAAAGAGCCTGCAAGCTAAAAACAGATGTTCATTTATTTGTTGTAAGGGAGGCACTTTATCATGCTTACGAGACCAAGCATTGTATATTTGAGCCCCAAGTAAAAAGGGAATAAACGCCCAACGAATGTAAATTGGTATTACACCGTTTTCACGCTTTCTGAAAATTCGCGCAATGTTAAAAAAATAAGCGCCACTGACTAGTAGTAGCGACAATGCAGCCCAATAAAAAAATAGCGCAAAATAAACGAGCTCAACTCGAATTGCCACGATTATAAAAATAATTGCCAGCGCAAGATAGCTAAATGCTGCCCACATAATCACTCCTTGTTATTCTAATTACATAGTACGTTGCAAATTTCACTCCAGTAAAACCGCCTTATTTAAACTTGGTGACTATTTAAAATCAGTAACTTAGCGTTCACTTAAAAACCTACACTTTAAGTTTAGGACATTTTTTCACAACTTTATGAATAACTTACACTAACTTACAAATAATTTACATGTAGGTTGCTAACCTAAACAAGACTGCTAGGATAACCAGTAGAAAAATGCTTTGAGTTTTAAATTCACTGGTTATTTTTTATTAAAAATTCTTTTGCATCTAAAACCACCTTTAAAGCGTTACTAATAACATAACAGGAATTATATGGACAACGATGAACTTTTAGCGCTTTTGAGTGCAACAGCAAAAGGTAATAAAAATGCCTTTGCAAATTTGTACCAAAATACGAGTGCCAAACTATTTGCAATCAGCCTCAAGATGCTCGGTAATCGAGCACAAGCGGAAGAGGTTTTGCAAGATTCATTTGTTAAGATTTGGCACAATGCTAGTGAATATCAAGTATCCAAAGGGGCTGTTATGTCCTGGATGATCAGCATAGTGAGATATCGAAGCCTTGACCTTATTCGTCACAACAAAGTACGTAAAGAGCAAAGCCTCACAGATGAACATGACTTAGGGGATGGTTCATCACTTCAAATCAGCTATGAAGATGACTCTAAATTAGTAGATTGCATAGAACAACTTGATCCACAACAAAAGCAAGCTATTCACTTAGCTTATTATAAAGGACTGACTCATCATGAGCTTGTAGATCATATTGCTTCCCCTCTTGGTACAGTTAAAAGCTGGATCAGACGTGGTTTACAGCAATTACAGAGGTGCTTAACGTTATGAATTATGAAAACCAAAAGCTTATAGACATGTTAGCCGCCGAATACGTACTAGGTACATTGCGAGGTCCTGCACGCGACCGTTTTGCTCGCTTAATGCTGACCTCTACACGTGCCAGAGAAGCAACTTGGGTGTGGGAGCAACATTTAAATAATCTTGCAAGTTCAATTGAATCTGTTCCACCAGATGATCATGTGTGGGAAAAAATTATCAATCGCATTGACCCTAATGTTATCCCTATAAATAAACCAAAGAAAACAAATAGGTCATTACTCCAAGCATGGTCATTAATTGCCTCAGCTGCATGTATAGTCTTAGCATTGATTATTTGGCAGCCACAGCAAGAGCTTGCTACTGGATCACAACAAATTGCATTATTTAAAAATGAAACTGAGCAGCCACTGTGGTTTATTGATGTGAAAGATAAAACCTTATCTGTCAAAGCATCAAATGTTCTTAGCCCAAGATCTGATAAAGACTATGAGCTTTGGATGATTTTAAAAGGACAAGAAGCACCAATTTCATTAGGTTTACTACCTAAAAGTGGCAACATAGAACTGATAAAAAATAGTCAATTTAATGCGGACGACATTTCTATTCTAGCAGTCAGCTTAGAGCCATTAGGTGGCTCCCCTAATGGCTCACCAACTGAAGTACTCTACACTACAAATTTAGTAATCCTTTAATATAAAAGCCGTGTTTAACTCGGCTTTTAAACTTTTTAAAATATAATTCAATTTTTTTGCATCCAATCTTATTAGGTAAACGTTTTCATTATGACTTAAATTAAAACTAAGGAAAAAGTCATGAAGAAAGTAATACCATCCCTAATTACGATTGCAGTTTGTAGTACCTTATTTACTTCTATATCTGAAGCATCTAGCCATCGTGAAGCGCCAAATATTACGCGCTTTCCAACGTTAGATTCGACAGACTTTTATGCATTTAACAGTTACGAAGAAGGCCGAGGTGACTACGTAACATTTATTGCTAACTACATCCCATTGCAAGATGCTTATGGTGGTCCTAACTACTTTGCTATGGACCCAGACGCTACTTATAGCATCCATATTGATAACGATGGTGATGCTATTGAAGACATGACATTTGCATTTAATTTCAAAAGTATGTTGCCAAACAATAATATGGGTGTAGCACTTACTGTTGGACCTGAAGGTAATCAAAGAACAGTTGCAGTTCCTCTAAAAAATGTCGGTGGTGTTTCTGCAGGTAATAATTCTGCCGTTAATTTCAGTGAGTCATATACTGTGAGTGTTATTTCTGGGCCACAACGTTCTGGCACAAAAAGCATGCTGACTAACACCTCCAATAGCAGCAATGATTTTTATAAACCACTAGATTACATTGGTAATAAGACATTCTCATCAATGGCTTCATACCAAGAATACGCTGATCAATTTATTTATAATGTCGCACTTCCAGGTTGTGATGGCATGGGTAAAGTGTTTGTAGGTCAAAGAAAAGACCCATTTGTTGTGAATCTAGGCAAAACATTTGACCTTGTTAATTATGTTCCAGTCGAAGGTGACAGTTCGCCTGGCGCAGGCGATGGTGAAGGGTTCCCTGGAGGTATCACTCAATCAGCCGATAATGATGATTTAGCAATGAAAAATGTCACTTCAATTGCTGTCGAAGTACCAAAAGCCTGTGTAACAGGTGAAGGTAATGGCACAATTGGTAGTTGGACAACTGCAAGCTTGCCACAAGCACGTATATTAAACCCAAATGCATCATTTGCTAAACCAGCAGTAAATGGCGGTGCGTTAACACAGGTTTCTCGCCTTGGTAGCCCATTGGTCAATGAGTTAGTTATTGGCTTGAAAGACAAAGATACATTTTCAACATCAGCGCCATCTGATGATACGCAATTTGCTGATTATGTAACCCACCCTTCACTACCTGAGCTTTTAAATATCTTATTTAAAGATGCTGTGAATTCAACGTTGGGTGCCAATATTGAAACATTGGCACCTACTAACTTCCCAAGAAATGATTTAGTTACAGCATTTTTAACGGGTTTCCCTGGTGTTAATCAACTTTCAACTGTTACGCCATCTGAAATGCTGCGTTTAAATACAGCGATCGCTGCAACTCCACAAAATGAGCAATCAGCTTTTGGTGTAGCTGGTGATGATTTAGCAGGTTTCCCAAATGGTCGTCGACCTGGAGATGACGTAGTCGACATTGCATTACGTGTAGTAATGGGTCGTTTATGTTACCCAATCCCAGTGAATGGCACAGATACTGATCTTGGCTTGTGTACAGCAGAGGATGCAAGTGTAGGTAATGTTCCATTTACAGATGGTGCACCACTTGATGCAAGTATGATGGATAGCAGTTTTCCTTATCTTGCTACCCCGATTGCTGGCTCTAAGTAATGAGGAAATTAATGATGCGTAATTTAAAACTCTCAAGCATCACACTCATTATTATCACAGGATTATTAACAGCTTGTAGTGATAATGACAAAGATGACAAAAATATGATGAAGCCTGAACCTGTCAATAATGCACCAAGCGCTGTTGATGCAATGGTTACAACCCAAACTGAAGTCGTTATTAACGATATGCTTGAAGGCTCAGACCCCGATGGCGATGAATTAACGTACAGTTTAGTCAGTGAACCAAATTTAGGCACCGTAAATGTAAATTCTGATGGCAGCTATAGCTACACACCTAACCCTGAGACCGTAGGTTCGGATAGTTTTCAATTTGCAGTTAGTGATGGCGTTAATAGTCAGGCTACAGCGACTGTTAGTATCACCATAGAAACATTGCAAGTTGATTTTTCAACCATAGGACGGGCCGCATTTAATCAAGACCCAAGCGCACAGCCCTTAAGACTCAATGGGCGTGAATTTATAAATACGGGTAATGATGCAAATTTTGATGATTTAGTGAACGGGAATTAGTTAAATCTTGGCCACGGATGGCTTTTCTTTGGAGAAATCATGAAATATTTATTTTACATTGCGATGGTTATTAGTGTTTTTGTTCATGCTGAACCTTATACTCCAAAAGATTCAGATGTCATAGCCGTTTCCAGCAAGAAGATCAAAACCGACTTTACTAAAGCACAGCTGAACAAGCTTTTTTCAGAAAGCCAACATGTTGGTAACACTGAAAGGAATCAAGGTATTTTAAAGCGTTACTTAGAGCATAAAGTTACACAGTCCGATGATCCTGATATACATTACTTTTATGCACGACTATTACAACGTGAACATCAATTTGACGAGGCAATTCGGATCCTCAGTGATGTAACCGATCAAGCTCCTCAGCACGTTAATGCTATTTTACTTAAAGCTAATTTATTGATGGTAAAGGGTAAATTTAATGAAGCGCTAGGTCAGTGTTTATCATTGTTTGGCTTGGCAAGCATTGAAACAATATCGACATGTTCTCTAGATGTTAAAAGTCAAAATGGAGAACTGAAACAAAGCTATGAAGGGCTTCAAAAAATAGCGAGCTCTTCATCTATGAGTATTAATACTCGTCATGTACTCGCTGAAATGGCATATCGATTAGGCTACACAGAACAAGCTTTATCATATCTTAGTAACGTTGATTTAAAAACGGCACCTGTAAGTCTAGTGGTTCTTTGGGCTGATGCAAAATTAGCTCAAAAAAATGGCTCGGCAGTGCTTTCTACTTTAGCCGTTTTAACATCTGAAAATGCCAACCTTGAAGATGCTATTTTACTGCGTTTAGCACAAGCTGAAAAAGTTAAAAGCCAATCGACTAAATGGCAAGAACAGATGGCAAAGCGAGTAACACTCAGAGAATTGAGACAAGACACCTATCACGCAAGTGATTTAGCTTGGTATTATTTAACTATAAATAGGAATATGACCAAGGCCAAGTATTGGGCTCGAATAAATTGGCAACAAGCGAAACTACAAAGCGATAAACGTCTGCTTGAACTCACAGGGCTCATTAATTGAGGAAATATATGAAAATCTTATCATCTGTCTTTTTAATTCTTTTGGTCTATAGTTTTGAACTAAACGCTCATCAACTTAGTACGGCATACTTAGAATTAACGAAGTCCGAAAATGAACAATTAACTTTAAATGGTCAATGGAAAGTGGCTGTGATGGACTTAGAACACGTTGTCGAATTTGATAAAAATGCAGATGACGTGATCACTTGGCAAGAAATTAAAAATCAAAAAGGAGCTATTCATCAATACCTAGTTGAAAAGATTAGCGCACAGCAAAATAATGAATTATGTGCAATTAACAGTGAGGGTGATTTAAAGATTGACTCACATTTTAATGAATCATATATCGTTACCCCTATACAAATTAGCTGCCCAAATAGCCAAAGCTTTTCTATAAATTACAGTGCATTGTTCGAAGTCGATGCGAATCACAAAGCCATTTCTGCAATTGGAAATATAAGCCGGGTTTTTACTTTAAATGAACAAACTCAAATTTTTAGTTTTGATGAAACGAGCTATTCAGAAACGTTTATTGAATATGTGCATCAAGGCATATTACATATTTGGATGGGCACCGATCATATTTTGTTCTTAATTGCCCTATTGCTGGGCTGTGTGTTAGTTCGTAAGCAAGGACAGTGGCAACGTGTCGAGTCTAAAAAACAAATTCTAATTGATACAGCTTGGATCATCACCGCTTTTACACTTGCTCACTCAATTACCCTAACAGCGACTGCTATGAATATCATATCGCCAAACACCCGATGGGTAGAATTAGGTATCGCGCTTTCTGTATTATTTGCTGCAATAAATAATATTTGGCCAATGATTGTGCGCTTAGGCTGGATCACATTCTGTTTTGGTCTATTACACGGTATGGGGTTTGCGAGTGTGTTAGGTGAGCTTGGTTTATCAAATGAATACCAGCTAATGAGTATTTTAGCCTTTAATTTAGGGGTTGAGATTGGTCAACTGGTTATTTTAGCAATTTGTTTACCACTACTAATGCTACTTAGAAATAACTCCTGGTACAAAAAAGCTATTATGCCAGCAGGCTCAGTGCTAATTGCCATTATGGCAATCCAATGGTCTATAGAGCGCTTTTAATAAGCGCTTTATTCAAAGGGTAACAATAAGGTTTTCATCGCTGGACGCAACGCTTTATGTAACTCATTGATATTAAGATCTGGGTTTAACATCTTACGCAACAAGAGCCCCCCCATCACAGAAAACATCACTTCAATACGGGCATTCACTTCTTCAAGTGCGGTACCTTGTAACGGCCCTCTTTCACCAACTAACAATTCGCGCATAGAATCACGGGCGTGGCTATCTGACTCACGCAGTAAGTTAGCGACTTTTTCATTGCGCGCAGCTTCTGCGAGCATTTCTAAATCAAGCGCACCTTGATTTAAATCGGTATGGCGCTCAACACCTCTATCGAGTCCATCTAGCAACACGGTGACACGATCGCCCGGCTTATCTGCAAACTCTTTAAAGATTGAGAACATTTCTTCCATATCACGCTCAACAATCGATTCTATAATCGCTTCTTTACTAGCGAAATAATTATAGATATGGCCTGCACTCATGCCTGCTGTTTTAGAAATTTCAGCCATTCCCGCGCCATGATAGCCCTTACGTCGAAAACAATCCGCTGCAGCACAAAGCACTTGATTACGTCTTGCCTCAGCAAGCGCAGGGTCATTGTGTCTTTTCGTTTTTTGCGTCATGGTTTCTCCAAGCTCTTTTGAAATGGTTAACTTTTACTTAAACAAGGTTTACAGGATCTTAATATCACAGGAGAGTCAAAACAACTAAGATCCTGCAAAACCTTAAATAAATTATGCTTTTGCTGTTTTAATGCACATTTTTTTGCGCATTCCAGCCGCCACCCAGTGCTTTATACAAATTAATTTGGCTAGCAAGATACGCTTGTTTACCCAAAATTAACTGTTGCCCAGCACTGTACCAATTTCGTTGCGCATCCAACACTTGCAAGTAACTGTCTGCTCCTTTTTGAAAACGCGCATCTGATAAAGTAAAAGATAACTCATTACTTTGGTACAAATCACTGAGTGCATCTAGCTGATGCATATAACCTTCTCGATCAGCAAGGGCATCAGATACTTCTTTAAATGCTTGTTGTATGGTTTGCTCATAGCTATTAAGCGCCATTTCTTGTTGTGCCTTTGCAACATCGAGATTGGCTTGATTACGACCCATATTAAAGATAGGTAAGTTAATCGATGGTACAAAACTCCATGTACCTGAGCCCGAATCAAAAAGATTACTCAAATCAGCAGAGGCCGTTCCTGCATTGGCGGTTAAACTTATACTCGGATAGAATGCCGCTTTTGCCACACCAATATTTGCATTAGCTGCCAGTAAATCATGCTCAGCGGCCTTAATGTCTGGTCGTTGCGTCAGTAACTCTGACGGCAACCCCACAGGCACATCCGGTAAGTTCAGTACATCATCTATACTTTCACTTGGTAATAAATCTGCAGTGACGGTTTTACCTACTAGAAAATCGAGGGCATTTTTATCGCGCTTAAGTAAACGCTGATAGTTTGCAATATCGACCTTAGCGGTTGCTACTGTGCTTTCAAGTTGCGATAGCGTTAACTGAGAAGCAGCACCTAGAGCAAATGTCTTACGAGTTAGCTCTAAAGACTCCTGCTGAGACTTTAAAGTCTCGTTTGCAAGTGCCAAAAGCTCTTTGTCCGTCGCATAGTTAAGCCATGCATTCACTAATTCGGAGATCAAACTAATGCGCACACTGGTTAAACTGTACTCGGCAGAATATAGGTTTTGTAATGCTTGCTCTGATTGGTTGCGTACTTTGCCCCAAAGATCAATTTCGTAAGCGGTTAAGCCAACAGTCGCTGAATAATTTTCAGAAATAGTTGCTTGACCAGTACCAGATAAATCTGCCGGAAGACGCTGACGAGTACCCGATGCATTTAGGTCTATGCTTGGGTAAAGCGCTGAATCTTCAATCTGATACATTGCTCTTACCTGCTGCACATTCAGTGCAGCAGTTTTAATATCTTTGTTGTTTTCCAGCGTTAGCGCAATCAGCTGTTGCAGCTGCGCATTACTGAAAAATGACTGCCAATTCAGCGCATTGATATCGCCCGCTGTACCTTGGATATCATAGTTTTGAGCAACGGGTAATTCACGTTGCTCCATATCTGGCGCCATATTACATGCAGATAACATAAGTGCAGCAACAGACACTGAGATAAGTTTAGCTTTCATTATGCCTGCTCCTCATTAGTTGATTTTGTTTTGCCTGGGAATACTCTGCGCACCAGTACAAAGAACAGCGGCACAAAGATTACCACAATGGTCGATGACGCAAGAGTACCGCCAATAACAGCAATACCTAGTGCGTTTTGTGCACCTGAGCCTGCACTTGATGCAATTGCCAGTGGTAGTACACCACACACAAATGCCATTGATGTCATAAAGATTGGACGTAAACGTAGACGAATAGCTGCTACCGCGGCATCGACAAGTTTCATACCTTCATCCATTTTATGAATAGCAAACTCTACAATTAAGATGGCATTTTTTGATGCCAGACCTATGGTGGTTAATAGACCCACTTGGAGATAAATATCGTTTGATAAATTAAATACAAATGACGCAATCGACGCACCAAATACACCAAGCGGTACAATGAGCATAACTGCAGCAGGAACTGACCAGCTTTCATATAACGCCGCTAAACATAGGAATACAACCAATAATGAAAGTGCATAAAGTAATGGCGCTTGACCACCACTTAAACGTTCTTCATATGAAATACCTGTCCATTCGAACGATACACCCGGTGGTAACTTCTTAACCATTTTCTCAACTTCAGCCATCGCTTGACCAGTACTGTAGCCTGGAGCAGCAGCACCTTGGATTTCCATCGCTGAGAAGCCGTTATAACGCTCAAGACGCGGTGAGCCATAAGTCCAATACGAATGAGCAAACGCCGTAAATGGCACCATGTCACCACTTGCGTTACGTACATACCATTCATCTAAGTCTTCTGGCACCATGCGTGATTCAGGTGTGCCTTGTAAGTACACTTTTTTCACACGGCCACGGTCGATAAAGTCATTTACATAGCTACTACCCCACGCTGTCGATAACGTATTATTGATATCAGCTTGAGTAAGACCTAATGCTTCAGCTTTTGCTAAATCAATATCAAGTTCAAGCTCTGGCTTATCTTCTTGACCATTCGGGCGCACACCCGATAGCACAGGGTTCTGCGCAGCCATACCTAAAAACATGTTACGTGCTTCAAGTAGTTTTTCGTGACCTAGGCCAACCCTATCTTGTAAGAACAAGGTGAAACCGTTTGCAGTACCAAGTTCAACAACAGCAGGTGGTGGGAAAGCAAATACGAACGCTTCTTTAATGGTTGAAAAGTAACCCATGGCTTTACCCGCAACTGCACCGACTGATAGATCATGGCGTTGACGTTCATCCCAGTGTTTTAAGCCAACAAAGCCGATTGCCGCATTTTGACCAGAGCCTGCAAAGCTAAAACCTGTTACCGTAAAGATAGATTTAACTGCTTCTGATTGATCTTCTAAGAAGTGGTGTTCCATCTTTTCAACAACTTTTAACGTTTGCTCTGTTGTCGCACCCGCAGGTAAGCTCACTTGGTTAAACAAAATACCTTGGTCTTCATCTGGTAAAAATGCCGATGGTAATTGTGAGAAAATAAACACCATACCACCCACGATTAAACCGTAAATAAGTAAGTAGCGTTTACTGTGTTTGATCATGCGAGACACAAAACCTTGCGCACCCGAGTTTGTTTTGTCAAAACCACGATTAAAACCAAGGAAGAAACGACCAATGAATGACTTGTTATTGTGAACATGACTTGGTTTTAAAATAGTCGCACAAAGCGCTGGTGTTAAAATCAACGCAACTAGCACAGATAGACTCATAGCTGTTACTAAAGTGATTGAGAACTGACGGTAAATTACACCTGTAGAGCCTGGGAAGAACGCCATAGGCACAAATACAGCCGACAGCACCATCGCAATACCGACAAGTGCGCCTTTGATTTCATCCATCGATTTACGTGTTGCTTGTAATGGCGATAAGTTTTCTTCAGTCATTACACGTTCAACGTTTTCAACAACAACGATGGCATCATCTACCAGTAGACCAATGGCAAGTACCATCGCAAACATAGTGAGGGTATTAATTGAGAAACCAAACACTTGTAAAATGGCAAACGTACCTAGCAATACAACAGGTACTGCAATGGTCGGAATAAGTGTTGCTCTGAAGTTCTGTAAGAATAAGTACATTACTAAGAACACCAGTACAACAGCTTCAATTAGAGTGCTTACTACTTTCTCAATTGAAAGTGATACGAATGGCGTCGTATCGTAAGGAACAACCGTAGTTAAACCTTCAGGGAAGAAAGGCTCAAGTTCAGCAAGCGCGGCTTTTACGCCGTCTGCGGTATCAAGTGCGTTGGCACCACTGGCAAGCTTAACACCTAAACCCGATGCAGGTTTGCCGTTAAAGCGCGCAACAACACCGTAGTTTTCACCACCTAATTCAACATTCGCAACGTCACTTAGGCGAACAACTGAACCATCAGCATTGGTTTTTACAAAAATATTTCTAAATTGCTCAGGTGTTTGTAAACGGCTTTGTGCAGTCACCGTTGCATTTAATTGTTGGCCACTTACTGCTGGCAAGGCACCTAGTTGACCTGCCGACACTTGCGCATTTTGAGCACTGATTGCAGCGCTAATATCTGCAGGAGTTAACGAGTATTTAAGTAACTTAGCTGGGTCTAACCAAATACGCATTGCATATTGAGAGCCAAACAGCTGTACTTCACCGACACCATTTACACGCGAAATAATATCAAGCACGTTTGATGAAACATAATCACCGATATCGATGTTATTCATACTGCCGTCTTCAGAGACAAAGCCTACAACCATTAAGAAGTTTCGAGCAGATTTTGCAACCGAGACACCTTGACGTTGTACTTCTTCAGGTAATAACGGTGTTGCAAGCGACAGTTTGTTTTGTACTTGAACCTGTGCGATATCAGGGTCTGTATCTGCACTAAATGTTAAGGTTAACGTCGCTGAGCCATTTGACTCAGAGGTTGATGACATGTAAAGCAAGCCATCTAGCCCTTTCATTTTTTGTTCAATAACCTGTGTAACCGTATCTTCAAGAGTACGGGCCGACGCACCAGGGTATGTGGCTTGAATACTAATTGCAGGTGGTGCAATTGATGGATACTGCGCAACTGGCAAACTTCTAATTGCTAAGATACCTGCCAGCATCACAACGATAGCAAGTACCCATGCAAATATGGGCCGATCAATAAAAAATCGTGACATTAAGTTTCTCCGTTACTGGCTATTAGCTGCTGATTCTGCAGGCATGGCATTGACTGGTGCACCTGGGCGGATTTTCTGTAAACCTTCAACAATTAGCTTATCGCCACTGTTAAGGCCATCTGTCACTAACCAGTTTGAGCCCACAGTACGATCTGTTTTAAGCACGCGTGCTTCTACGGTATTGTCTTTGCTTACAACCATGGCAGTAGGCTCACCTTTGGTGTTTCTGCTTACGCCACGTTGCGGTGCTAAAATCGCATCACTTTTCACACCTTCAACAATCACTGCACGAACATACATACCAGGCAGTAGTAATTTTTCAGGGTTAGGAAATTCAGCACGTAACGTTACTGAGCCTGTGCTTGGATCAACGGTTACTTCAGAAAATTGCAATGTGCCTTTATGTTGATAAGTGCTGCCATCTTCCATCTTTAATTCAACTTTTGAATGTAAAGCAGCATCTTTATCAAGCTCACCCGCAGCAATGGCTTTTTTTAAACGTGTTAGTTCACTGCTCGACTGGGTTAAATCAACATAAATAGGGTCTAATTGAGTAATGGTTGCTAATGCTGTAGCTTGATTAGCGCTAACAAGTGCACCGGCAGTGACATCTGATTTACCAATTTGACCACTAATTGGTGCTAACACTTTGCTGTAGTTTAAATTGATTTCAGCAGTTTTAAGCTGCGCTTGAGCTGTTAGTAAGTCTGCTTTTGCACCTTTGTATGCTGCATCTGCTTCGTCGTAATCTTGTTGGCTTACTGCTTTGATACTCAATAGTTCTTTATAGCGTTCAGCTTTTGCTTTTGCATTAGCAATACTTGCTTGTGCTTTTGTGATAGCCGCTTTGCTAGTCGCTACTTCAGCTTCAAAAGTAGATGGATCGATTTGATATAAGGCTTGGCCCTTTTCTACTTCAGCACCTTCAACGAACATACGTGATTGAATAATACCGTTAACCTGTGGGCGAATTTGCGCGATACGTGAAGCAGCCACACGGCCTGGCAATTCTTTAGTTAGCGTAAGAGGTTTGCTTTGCATCTCAATAACGCCAACAGGTACAGCTTGTGCTGCCTGCGTTTGCCCTTGAGCCGATTCAGATTGGCCGCAGCCTGATAATAAAACAGCACCAGCCAAAGCTGACAGTGCAAAAAATGGAATGCGAGAGCGCTGCATGTGTAGTTCCTTAGTTTAGAGTGAACGATCATTCTAAACTAAAAAAGGCACAGATCAACCATCTTTAAAGAACTTTACATTAAATAAAAAGCTTGCTTTAACGCATGAATTTTGTGCAATACATAAATTGCTAATTGAATTATTGCGAAGATTACTGAGAAAGTTGTTTTAAAACTATTAGTTATGCGAATTGAAAGTATATCAATTCGCAGATTATTCGCCTAAACACATGCCCATAGCGCGGGCACTTGTTATTAAAGAATGATCTAAAGGAATGACGCGATATTCTGAAGTAGCTTCTTTTAAACTGATTGGTTTAATTTCACCGTCTTTACTGACAGGGATAAAACCAAACTGACCTTTCTTTACTAGCTCGAATGCCTGAACACCAAACTCTGCTGCAAGTACCCTATCGAACGCATTCGGTGTACCACCCCGCTGAATATGCCCTAACACAGTGACTCTTACATCAAGATCAAGCGCAACACGTATCTGCGAAGCAAGTTGCTCAGCAATGCCACCTAGTACAGGGTTTTCGTAGCCACGTTCATTTGATTGTTTACTAACAACACCACCAGCAATAGGTTTAGCTCCTTCTGAAATGACGATATTGGCAAATCCATGACCTTTATCAAAACGTGACGTTAATTTGGTTTTAATCGCTTCAATATCGTAAGGAATTTCTGGAATAAGTGCGACCTCAGCACCGGCAGCAATAGCAGAGTGCAAACAAATCCAACCGGCATCGCGCCCCATTACTTCTGTCACAATCACCCGATTATGACTTTGCGCTGTTGGTATTAACCGATCAATGGCTTCGGTAGCTGTATCGACGGCAGTCTGAAAACCAATTGTGTAATCAGTGCCATATAAATCATTATCAATGGTTTTTGGTACGCCTACGATATTTAAGCCATGCTCAAATAAATGCTGAGACACTCTGTGCGAACCATCACCACCTATATTTATTACCGCATCAAAACCAAGTTGCTTTATCGTACTGATCAGCTCATCAGAGCGGTCAATAAACACTTGTTCGCCAGCTATTTCAGCAGGAAATGCGGTAGGATTCCCTTTATTAACAGTTTCTAGAATTGTTCCACCACGAACATGAATACCAGCCACCACTTCACTGGTTAAGTGTATAATATCGTTTGGCTTTTCAAGCACACCACAGTAAGCTCTTCGGCTACCATACACCTGCCAATTACCATCATGCTCGGCTGCTTTAACCACCGCTCTGATCACCCCATTAAGCCCAGGGCAATCACCCCCACTTGTTAATAGCAGTAATTTTTTCATTGTGTTACCAACTTCGTTCACTGATTAATTAGAGATTAGCTTATATGTTGAACTTTCGCGTATGACTTACATCAACTAAAACTGGTTTTTTATGCGTAGAAAAAAGCGCAACAAATAGCACTAGTAATACATACTTAGGCAGACTAGTCAGTAAAGTGGTGTTATTAATATTTGCAGAAAAGGTGTTAACAGCAAAATATAAATGCAGCGCTAAAAATGGTGTCAGCAATATAAAATATGAATACGCTTTGTCTTTGAGATACAGCGACTTACTTATTAATAAAAACACCAAAAGTAACGCTAATAAAGGAAGACCTAAAGTAACGATATCAACCATTGATAAAGCAAAGTTAGGTGACAATCCATAAAGCGGGGAAAGTACTACTGTAGGTATCGCTATAGCTGCACCATAACCTATGACTGGTATAGATAAATAGGCAAATAAACAGCCAAAAATAAATAAAAGTAGTACGTTATATTTCATAACTCCATTCCATGGTTTGTTCATTATTAGTTTTACGCTAACTAATAATGAACAAATAATCCACTACTTTTTCAGTACCTTAACTGCTAAAAGGTCTTAACTTTAAATGCTAGGTTTTCTACTGCACAGCCTGTACTACTCGTATTTACACGGTAATAATGAGTATTGTCAGTGGCATTTAAATCCAATAAAAACTCATCGTGCTGGGCTACTGCCTGTTGTTCTTGGGTTAAACACATAGCTTGTACAAGCGAACGCAATTTAGCATCTGAAAAAATAGTGCCAAAACGCTGCATAGGCAGTGGCGGAATTTTAATATTAGGGAGTGCATTATCAACAGTTCGTTTAGCGAGATTAAAGCCATCCTTTGTTACATCAATAACTGCACCTGCAGGCCAATAACTAATTGCTCCACTGTTTTTAGCGTCTGATTGAACATGCACGACACCGCTTTTACCAATCACCGTCATTAATGAGGTTTTACCTGCTCGTATTGATACAAGTGCTGTGGTTTCATCAATGCCAAAACCATGCTTTTGCTTTGTATCTGCCAATAATCTAGCCAAACGCATTGTTCTGTTACGCTCGCTAAAGTGTGTATCAAGAACACCGTACGGAAAACTGCCTAGTCCACCTTGTTTTTCATAAGTGAGTGAATCTGCTGAAAGCTTATCACCACATTCATTATCACAACGTTCACTTGGCGGTGATACCGCAAACGCACCTTCTCTCATTGCAGCTAAACTTGTGCCGTTTGTGATCATTGGTACTGAGCCAAAGGCATTTTTACCACCACTTTGCACCGCAGTGCCTGCGCTAGTACCTACAAGTAATGGCCTTTGTAAAATTGCACGCGTCCAAGGGTATTGCTTACCCTCTTCATCAAAAAGAACTTTTCTGGTTAAACTTTGATCGCCCCCGTTAAACATAATCCCCGTGGCATTTTCAATTAGCTCAACTAAATGATCTACCCCTTTATCACAAAGCGCTTTTTCGGCCTTAGTTCGATCAGGGTAAATTGTCTCACGATTAAAAACGCCCATGGAGTCACTACGTAAAGAATCCAAACTCTCACATTGCTTACTGGTTATCGCTTTTGCTAAGGCAGGAGTAAGAGGTAACCAGCTTGATTCAACACCATTAAAGTTTAATAACCCTTCATAAAAGTCAGCTGATTCATATGGGTCTCTGCTTGAAGCTGTAACAGCCAAAATTGCTGGTGATTTGGTGGTTGTTTTTAAAGAAGCAGCAACGAAGTCTAAAATATCATTAGCTGCACTTTCGTTATTATCGCTTGTACTAACCTGCTCTTTTTGACGGGTCGAATCTGTATTTAATACAGCAACTTCAAGTGAATCTATGACAAAGTTGTATTCTGAATCAGTGAGTTCGTTTAGTAGCTTGTTATCTAAATCACGCCATGCCCATAAAATATCACTTTTAGTGATCACACCTGAGTTTTGACGTGCAATTTGTGCTAAAACCTTGAGCGTTTGCTGACGATTTTTTTTATTCTTGGTTGGCCAGTTTGTCTTAATTTCACTTAAGGCATCATTATTTAATCGATATTGATTATTCTGTTTACCACTGATCTGTTTATTCGAAAGGCAATTTTTAGGGCTCATACTTGAGCAAGTGGTCAAGGCACCGCCGACTAAGACCAACGTTTGCTGTTGATCATTTGCATAAACTTTGCTGCCAAATGACGCGAAAAACAAACCAAATACCAAAGAAAAAGCTGAAGTTTGATATTTAGTCTTTTGCTCCTTAAGGATGTTCATATTGTTACACTCTTGTAAAAAAATATTAGAAAATTGCTTGCGCAGCTTTTTGTTGCTTGCTATAAAAAAAAGGAACATTTAAAAACGCGAGTAAGCTAGCACTGTATCGCTAGCTTTGTCAAAAGACCTTACGGATTGGAATTATGTTGAAAAACGCATTATCGCTTTGCACATATTTCTACTCTCCACACTACCTTTCGGAGTGGTTTGACGAGTAGCCACACCTCACTTCCTGTGAGGGGCTAGTTGTGTCTATAACCTACTGCCCTGTCTAAAAAATTATAACAATTATTCAAAACGTCACGGTTTTGCCGTGTGTTTTTTAAGGCAAAGGTAAATCAATATGTTTCGTCAGCTATCAATTGCTGTAGCAATCAGTGCTGTGCTGTGTCCAGTACAAACTGTGTATGCTCAAAACGACCAACAACCAGAAAAAATTGAACGAGTAGAAGTAACAGGATCACGAATTAAAGGGGTTGATTTAGAAGGAACCATCCCGCTTACCGTGCTTGACCAAGATGCAATCAAGCGCTCAGGAGCGAACACCATTCATGAGTTGTTAAAAGATTTATCCGTTTTCAAAGGCGGTTCAGGTACCTTTTCAACATCTGAAAGTGGTGGTACATCAACCTCAACACCAGCGGGTCAATCAGCGGCTAGCCTCAGAGGTATGGGGCCTTCTGCCACATTAACACTCATTAATGGCCGACGTGTAGCACCTAGCTCATTCGCAGCAGGCACTGAAAACTTTGTCGATGTGAACTCAATTCCACTTGCTGCAATTGAGCGAATTGATATTTTAGCCACTGGTGCATCGGCAATTTATGGGGCTGATGCTGTCGCCGGTGTTATTAACTATATTCTCAAAGATGACTTTCAAGGAGCTGAAGTAAACACTTCTTACACCAATAGTTTTGACAGTCATGACGAAGGTAAGAAGCAACTTAACTTGGTCTACGGCACGAATATAGGTGAAAGTAACTTAACGGTATTTGCTGATATTTACGACCGCAATGCCTTTAAAGCAACCGACAGAAGCTATACCGCAACACCTAATTTAGTGAATGGTTACTCATACTTACCGAAACTTGAGAACACGCCGAACATTTATTACTACAGTAGCCGAGATGGCAATGAACTACCAGCGCCAAACTGTAAAACAGAGCTTGTCACGACTGAGTATGGTGAGCAAATTTGTGCTTATTATGCTAACCAAGATGATTACCTTGAAACCCCATTTGAAAGCCTTTCAACTGGCTTTATGTTTAACAGTAACCTCGCTGATTTAGATTGGCATACCGATTTCTTCTATAGCCAAACTAAATCAAAGGCATATTCATCACCTGCACCAATCAATCAAATAAACGACGATGATGGTCCGTATATCATAGAAGATGCGTTATTCATTTATGATAACGCTGATGGCAGCAACGACCTGATGGACCAGCTTTATATTGATCCATTTACTACTCAAGCTGGTCGAGATGTGTATGGTTTTGCATTTGATGCACGTTTTAATTCACCACGAACTGTTGAAGTTGAAACTAAAAACTTTCGCTTAGTCAGTAGCCTAGCCGGTTACATTGGTGATTGGAGTTGGGAGTCTGGTGTTACCTTTTCTCGTTCTAAGTCAGAACAACAAGCAATTGATGGAATTTACAACCGTTACCAATTTCATGCAGCAATCACCGGAGAATTATGCTCTAACGGATCATTAGCTACATATGATGGAACACAGCTTAATTGTGCGCAAGGTCAGCTAATGCCGTTCTACAACCCTTTTTTACAGGGTGATGCTAATAATGATGCGTGCTTGAGCTTGCAAAAGCAAACCCAAGTAGAAGCGGTGAAAGTACAGTCTACGGTTGGGATTTAAACTTTAATGGCGATTTATTTACGTTTAATGAGTTACCCATTTTATGCTGCATTTGGTATTGAAGCTCGCCGAGAAGAATTAAAAGATATTCCGTCGTTAGACTCACAAGCACGTCCTGAAAATGGGTATTTAGTCGATGTTTTTGGATTTGGCTCGAGTCTATCAGAGGCCGATCGTACCCAGTACGCTGCATTTTTAGAATTGAGCATGCCAGTCACTGAGCAGCTAGAACTGCAACTTGCTGGTCGTTACGATCATTACGATGATTTTGGTGGAACATTCAATCCTAAAATAGGTTTAAGTTATCGCCCATCAGATTCTCTGATCATTAGAAGCTCTTGGTCAACATCGTTTAGAGCACCTTCATTAACTCAAGCTGGCGTAAAATTACGTACCACACAATCAAGCTTTGATTGCAGTGCAAACCAAGCTGTTGCAGATTTATACTGTATGGGTGATGGCTCAGAAATCAGTGTTAACAGCCTAGAGCTTGGTAATCAAGCACTTAAAGCTGAGGAATCTGAAGCGCTTAGCATTGGCTTTGCATGGAGCCCGTCTGTAAATACCAATCTAACCGTCGATTATTGGCATTTTGATCATGAACAAGTCATCGATACCAATATGACTGCAGTGCTAGATAGAGCAATCACGGACGCTTCTCTTCGTCATTGTGGGTTAGTACCACAAGGCCAACAAGGTATTTCGTACGAAGAGCAGCTGTGTGAAGTAACCGATAATGCAGTCCTTAATATTGAAAGTGATGGCGCTAATCTCTCAGAGATCCTAACAAACTATATTAGTGAGTTTAATCCGCGAGAAGATGAGCTATTCCTGCCACTATTTAGAGATCATGTTATTCCTCTTGAAAATACCGGCACGCAAACCTTAGCGGGTATCGACTTTAAGTTCGATCATCGTTTTCTTTTTGCAAAAGGTAGTTTAACACTCGCTTTCGATGGTACACATTATTTAGAGTTTGAGAGAAATAAACCAGGTTCAGATGCAATCGAAAAGCTAATCGGCACTTATCGTTACCCTGAAAATATAGGCAGATTCTCTATCGATTGGGATGCCGATAGTTATTATTTAAACCTTGGCGCCAATTATACCAGTAGCTATGAGGATGATATTGAAGGGCTCCGAGGCCGTGAAATAGACGAGTTAGAAGAGCTTGGTGAGCTTAATGATGAGTTAAAACGCGACGTTGATGATTGGCTGGTGTGGGATATATCAGCTGGATATTTTATCAATGATGCATTATCAATCCGTGCTCGTATCGATAATATCTTCGATAAAGAACCCCCTAAACTGTATGGTTCAAGTCGAGGATTTGATTCTATTAACCATAATGCCTACGGTAGTCGCTATACATTAAGTTTGAGTTATCGTTTTTAAACCTACTGTGGGCGGTTAAATACCGCCCACAATATGCAATTCATTAAACAATACGACTCAATCTTACTACACTCAGTGTTTTTCTTTATTAGCAAGGGATACAATACCTTGCTTATCTAAAAACCCGAATTAACTTAAGTGATTTTATGAAAAACAAACAGTTTGCGATGCCTGATGCCAGCATCATTTTGTTGTGCGTCGCCGTTATCGCCTATTTTGCCAGTTTATTTATCACCCCCGGTGTCTTTAATGCCGAAAAAGACAGTCATAGTGTTGAGTTATCTCAATATCAAACAGTTTCTGACCATACCCCGCCAGCGCTTTTTGCAGAAGGTGGAGACATAGGCCTCGCTAACGTTTTATTTGAAGGTTTAGTCTCAGGTGATAAGTATGGCGCTGCAATTGGCGTGATGGCGTTTATTTTAATTACTGGCGGTGCATTTGGTATTATCTTAAAAACAGGTGCTATTAATAATGGCATCATGGCATTGATTAATAAAACACAGCATATTGAATGGGTATTTATCCCTCTGCTGTTCATACTGTTCTCATTAGGCGGCGCTGTTTTCGGCATGGGAGAAGAAGCGATTGCCTTTTGTATCGTGTTATTTCCGATTATGAAACAGCTTGGCTATGATGCAAAAGTTACCGTGTTAACAACCTATGTTGCCACACAAATCGGTTTTGCAACGTCGTGGATGAACCCCTTTAGCATCGCTATTGCCCAATCCATTGCAGAGATACCTGTCTTTTCTGGCGCTGGCTTCAGAATGTTTGCTTGGCTTGTTTTTACCTCATTTGGCCTTCTATTTACTATTAAATATGCCAATTCAATCCGAGCCACAAAACAACAAACTAAGCAACACCAAGACAGCTCTATTAGTTTAGATACTGCAGATAAACTAATCTTACTAACTTTTATTGCAGGCATTGTTTGGGTTATTTGGGGCGTAATGGCGAGGCAGTATTATATTCCTGAATTAGCAGCGCAATTCTTTTGCCTAGGTATTGCTTGTGCTGTAATCGCCGGCCTATTCAAAAAACAAACGGCAAATGAGAGCGCAAACGCATTTAAAGTAGGTGCGCAAGAGCTTTTACCTGCAGCGCTTTTAGTGGCACTTGCTAAAGGGGTTATTTTGATTCTTGGCGGTAGCGACTTAACGTCACCTTCTACCCTGAATACCTTGTTATACTATAGCGCAAGCAGTATTTCGGTTGTGCCCGATTATATCGCTGCATGGGGCATGCTATTATTTCAAAGTATTTTTAATTTCTTTGTTTCGTCAGGTTCTGGTCAAGCAGCGATAACGATGCCGCTCATGTCACCACTCGGTGATTTATTAAATATCTCGCGACAAATTGTGGTTTTAGCGTTTCAATTGGGAGATGGATTGACGAATATTTTTATTCCAACCTCAGCAAGCCTCATTGGCTGTTTGGGTATTGTTAAACTTGATTGGAGTGAGTGGGCTGGTTTTATTTGGCGTTTTACTTTAGCTTTATTTGGCCTTGCTAGCTGCTTTATTTTTCTCGCACATTTTATTAACTATCAGTAAAAGAATTTATTATGTTAACACTTATAAAAGGCGCAGACGTTTTCGCCCCCTCTCCTTTAGGCATTCAAGATATTCTTATTGCTGGCACAAAAATAGTTGATATACAGCCTGAAATCACTATCGATACTTACCAAGGGATTACTACGGTCGATGGCACTCATTGTATTTTGGCCCCGGGGTTTGTGGATTCACTCGTTCATATAACTGGCGGAGGTGGCGAAGCAGGATTTGCCAGCAGAACACCCGAAATGAACCTTACTGATGCAACACAATATGGCACAACAACGGTTATTGCAGCCCTTGGCACTGACTCAAGTAGCCGAACTCATAGTAATCTTATTGCTAAAGCAAAGGCATTGAAAGAGCATGGGCTCAATGTTTATTGCCATACAGGTTCCTATCATTTACCTGCTAAAACACTCACAGATTCAATCACCAGCGACTTAATGTATATAGATGAGTTTATTGGTGTGGGTGAAGTGGCCATATCTGATCATCGCAGTAGTCAACCAACAGTACAACAGCTGGCAGAGCTGGCTGCAGAGGCAAAAGTGGCTGGCATGTTAAGTGGTAAAAAAGGCACTGTCAGCATCCATGTTGGCCCTGTTGAAACGCATTTATCGTTACTACACGAAGTTGATAAGCTTACCGATATTTCGCTGGCACAATTTTATCCAACTCACATGAATCGTAATATTGATTTGCTAAATGCAGGCATACAATTTTGCAAAGCCGGTGGCACTATCGATTTTACAACAAGTACAACTGAGTATGATCTTGCCCATGGCGAATACTCTGCCGCACACGCACTTGCCTATTGCCTTGAAAATAAAGTCGACCCTACAAAGCTCACCATGAGCTCTGATGGCCATGCAAGCCTTCCTATTTTTGACAAAAGCTTTAATCTGCTTGGTCTTGAAGTCGGAAAAGAGTCTACATTGCATGGCTCATTTGTAGAAGCGGTGCAAAAGTATAACGTTTCGATTGAACACGCTTTAATGGCGATTACATCAAACCCTGCACAGGTACTGGGTATTAATAAAGGTGTTATTAAGCAAAATGCAGACGCCGATCTTGTGTTACTTGATAAAACAACGCTTGCGCCAACAGAATGCTGGTCAAAGGGTATTCATATGGTGAGTAAAGGCAAAGCAATTGTTAAAGGGGCATTTGAATAAGGCCGCAATATGCAGCCTTAAACACTAACCTAAACAGATTCAGAAATACGAGTAACGAGTAGTTGCTCGACTTTCACTCCTTCAACATCGACCACTTCAAACTTATAGCCACCGTAATTAATAAACTCAGCACGTTTTGGCAGGCGTTTCATGGTGTAAATTAAAAACCCGGCGACTGTTTCATAATGAGATTGATCTGGGAACTCTTCAATTTCGAGTACCTTGGCAAGCTCAACAACTGGGGTTAAACCGTCAACTAACCACGATGAATTGTCACGTTTAATGATTAATTCTTCACCCTGATGGGTAATTAAATCACCCATAAATCCTTTCATTAAATCTTTAACAGTAACAATACCCACCATAAGCGCATATTCATTAACCACTACGGCAAACGGCTCTGCCGCTTTTTTAAAGGTGTTTAACGCTTCAGAAAGGCTTAATGTTTCTGGCAAATAAAAAATGTCGCGGCTGATCAATTCGTTATCTATTTCAGCGGTTTGCCCTTTTAGCACCTTGCGAAGGATATCTTTTGATTCAACCGAGCCAATTAATTTATCTAAGCTACCATCACACACTAAAAAGTGGTTATGAGGGTGCTCAATAATCTTAGTCGCCACTTCTTGTGCATCGGCTTTTACGTCAAAAAACACAATTTGATCGCGTGGCGTCATCACACTTGATAAGAAACGCGCTTCTAAGTCGAACACATTCCCAATTAATTCATATTCTTGTTGCTGTAAGCTGCCGTATTCTGCCCCTGCATCCATCATCGCGACAATATCTTCTGTCGTAACAATGTCTTCTCGCTCTGCGGGTACTTTAAATGCTCTAAGTACCAAATTGGTAATGCCATTAAAAAAGACCACAAAAGGAGTTAACGCAAAGGTCACCCAACGCATAATAGACACCACGTTAACTGCAACAGCTTCTGGCATTATCATCGCTAACCGTTTTGGTAATAAGTCAGCAAATAAGATAAATAACGAAGTAATACTAAAAAACGAAATTAGAAAACTGATTTGACTCAGTAATGGGCCTTGATAAATCATCCCTAGGATCTGTTCAATATAAGGCGATAAAGCCTGCTCACCAACAATACCACCCAAAATGGCAATTGCGTTGAGGGCAATTTGAATCATGGCAAAAAAAGCCCCAGGCTGTTCTTGCAATGTCAGCACCGCTTGGGCTTTTTTATTGCCCTCGTCCACCATCACTCGTAATTTGATCTTACGTGATGCCGCTATGGCTATTTCACTCATAGCAAACAACGCACTAATCAAAATTAAAATCATAATAATGAGTAAGTCACTCATTGTAGCTCCTAAAAATTAACCGCATTCAGAGTGTTGAATGCAAACAACTTTTTGCTCGTTTAGGCTGGCTAGAGTTTGGCGAGAATGGACAAAAAGCAGCTGATTATAGCCGCTTTATAACATTCAACAAGTGCTATTTTTAATCGTTATCAGCAAAGCCTTTGATTAACTTTTCAAGGATAGAGGGATTGATGTTTTTATTACACGCAAAGTATAACTGTGGTGTCCCAACGGGCAGTTTTAATATAGGTTTTAAATCTTCAAGCGTTTTATCGCCATCACGTTCATGTTTAAACTGTTCATCACTGAGGATGACTAAATCAATGCTTGAGCGTCTGCTTTTAAGTACATCGTAAATGTTGTCAAAGCTATCAAGTAAGATCAGCTGATTACGCTCATCAAAGCCATTGTCTTTTAAATAGATGTGTGAATAGTTATTTTTTAAAACTGCAATTCGGTATTTTTTAGCTTCATCTAAGTTAGCTATTTTTACTTGATCAGATTTAAATGAATAGAATGACGCCGAAAAACCACCAATTTGCGCTACCCAAGAGAATTTATCCTCGCGCGCAGGAAGCCTTGCCATAGAAAAGATACAGGTACTGCTGTCTCTTAATGCTGCGTTGTACGAAATTGACCAAGTGTTTACTGAAATCTCATATTCCACGCCACTTTTAGCTAAACCTGATTTTACTTTATCAACCACATTGCCGGTTAATACACCGTTTTCATCTAGGTATTGAAAATTAGGGAAGTTTTCGGTCACTACAGTAATTGCTGCAAAACATGGATGCAGAAAAAGCAGCAATGACAGGGCTAAAATTGTGCGCATAGTGAGCGATACCAAATAAATTATAATTATTTTTTATAATAATATAGCTCGAAGTTGTGGATATTGAAATATTATTTAGTGAAAAGGAATGAGCGAAAACGGGCTGTTTCCGCTCTACAGTCAATTACTTATTCATTGCATTAATTAAAAACGCTGAGATTTTAGCACCTTCTCTTAGCGTTGTTTCAGAACTTGTTTGACCAATTAATGAACTGTCCGTAAATGGCGCAATTTCCATCATATCAGCACCTGTAATTGGGAACTCGTCAGCCAATGCAACTAAAATGTCTAAGGCATGCTCTGGTGTTAAACCTCCTGCTTCTGGTGTGCCAGTCGCTGAAGCAAAGCTTTCATCAAGTGCATCAATGTCAAAACTCACATAAAGCTCATCAACGTTATCAGCTTTAAGCTGTGCAATGACTTCTTCGGCAACCGCTTTAGCACCACGCTCGATAATTTCGTGTGCCCAATGTTGCTTAACACCAAAGGTATCTTCCCAATGTTGCTTTGGTTTGCCACTTGAGCGGATACCAAATTGAATCAAGTTACGTGGTGCTGGTAAGTATTCAAGAATATGTGTACACCACGAACCAAAGCATAAATCGATACCTAAACGCTCTACTAATAAATCGGTATGAGCATCAAAATGAATGATGGCTGTGCGTTTGCCCGCATCACGCTTTGCTTTTAAGTAGGCTTTAGTCAGCGGGTAGCTTATTGAATGGTCACCACCAATGCCGAAAATGCCCTTTTCTGGGTAATTTGCATAAAAGCCATCACATACATCTTCAGTGATAGACAAAGGCGATACATGGTATTCGCTGTTTTCATCAGCATAGAGTGCTTTTTGACAGTTTGTGATGGTCGCATCGTTAAGGTATTTATCATGCAGTAAATGTGGGATCACACGTACATCGCCTAAATCAAAGGCACGCGCTTGTGGCTGCTGATCAATTAAAGTAGAGCGTAAAAATAGTGGGCCCCAGTTAGCACCACGTAAAATACCACCACCACAGTCAGAGCTAATACCTAAAATCACCGCTTTGTGCTCAGAGTCAGCCAGTGTTTTGAGAGACTCTTTCCACAGCACATCAACATTATCTGTTTGACCATATAATTTAGTACGTAATGCATCTTTACGCTCTTTTGCTGTATTTACAGTAAATACGCCATCTCCTGGAGGACAAAGACACTGACTTAGTTTTTCGTGGAATGCTTTTTGTGTGTTACTCATCTCTACTCCGCTGATCATTGTCTGCATATTCATGCGTAAGCAAAAAACTTACGCAATCAGGATTGTATTGTGTTTAGTTCGTTGTGTCTCAATAAACACCTAACAAACAAAACATATAACATACTGATATTAAAGAGTTATAATTTTAATGCAGAAGAATTTAAACTGCTCTAGTTAAATAAGAGCGCTGTATTTTGGCAGGTATAACATGCGCGAAAAGAAAGTCAAATTTTACGGCAACCCACTCGGTTGCCGCATTAGATTTATATTCAGACAGAGTGAATACTCATTATTCGTAGCCTCTTGGCTTCTTAGTTTTGATCACCGCAATATAGGCATGCCAACTGGCATAACTAAGTAACGGCATGATTACGATAAATCCGGCAGTGCCTGTAATAAAGCCGACAAACACCAAACACAAAATCAAGCCAGCCCAAACTATCATGGCACCCGCATTTGTTTTAACGGCATTAATAGACGATATTACCGCAGTCATAATATCAACACGGCGCTCCATCATAATTTGCGGTGTGAAAGCAGAGATAGCAAATACAGCCACCAGTAAGATACCCCCTACAATACTACCGAGTGTTAAAAACGCCGATAGCTGCTCAAAACTGGGATTAACAACATTTGGATATAACGCATGAATAAGCGCTGCTAAGCGCATCCAGACGATCATAATCACCATTAATAACACGGCAAAGCCCCACTCACCTGCAGGATTCCTAAACATTGATTTCAAACTGTGCATTAAGGTTGGTTTATGGCCTTTCTCAAGTTCCCAGGCAACATCGTATAGGCCGGCAGCAAAGGCAGGGCCGATGAGCGCAAAACCAACCACCGCAGGCAAAATAACTAAGTGTGTATCAAACTGATAAACAAAATACATTATCGTTGCAGGTATCAGCGTAAAAATTAATCCGTAGACTAAACTGAGCATGGGCGCATTCGCGATATCTTTAAATGCAAGTGCTAACCAATGAAAAGGCGCACTCATTGAAATGTGTGAGCTTTCTAAACAACGTGCAAACTCATGATGTTTACTCATAGAAGATGAAGCAGGCATAATATATCCTCTTTTATCGTGACATCTTTAGGTTTAGGTTATCTGTGCAATTCTTGCAACATTCGTAATCTAATAGGACATCTGTCCTGTACTTTGAACACATATGATTAAAGTATTACGCTTTAGACAAAAATAAGGTTTAATAATGGAAAAGGTATTTCACTTAGGGCTTACTCGTCAGGACTTAAACGGCGCAACCCTTGCGATTGTCCCAGGCGATCCTGACCGCTCAGCACGCATTTCAACTCTTCTCGATAACCCAGAATGCTTAGCGAAGACCCGTGAATTTCATGTATACCGTGGTGAACTTAATGGCCACAGCGTTGTTGTTTGTTCAACTGGTATTGGTGGCCCATCAACCTCTATCGCTGTTGAAGAGCTTGCCCAGCTAGGTATTGATACCTTTTTGCGTATTGGCACGACCGGTGCTATTCAGCCACACATTAACGAAGGCGACATTTTAATTAGCCAAGCCTCTGTACGTTTAGATGGTGCAAGCCAGCACTTCGCTCCTCTGAGCTTCCCTGCAGTGTCTGATTTCTTTGCCACTCAAGCGATGGTCAATGCGTGTGATAAATTAGGCATTAAATTCCATATTGGTATTACTGCATCAAGTGACACCTTCTACCCAGGTCAAGAGCGTTACGATACCTATTCAGGTTATGTACCACGAGCTTTCCAAGGTAGCTGCGAAGAATGGCAAAAGTTAGGTGTGATGAACTATGAAATGGAATCAGCGACTCTGTTTACTATGTGCGCGGCACTCGGTTTGCGTGCAGCGTGTGTTGCAGGTGTATTAGTAAATCGTACTAAACAAGAAATCCCTAATGTTGACCACGGCGAGATTGAGAAAAAATCAGTCGCCGTCGTCATCGAAGCTGCAAAACTATTACTTAATTAAACGTTACTTAGTTTCGCAATATAGTGCTCAAATGCTGGTGGGTTTGCAAAGCTTGCCAGCACACTTTTAGCCACCTCATACTGATTTTCTGCGCCTTGCGTTTCGAGTAAGGTAATCGCTTTTACACACTTATCATCAAAAGTTAAGCCCGCAAGGTAAAACTGACTCAATGCACTTTGTAGTGGAGATAGGCTTGGACTATACGCTGCATTTTCGGCATAGCTGCCGTAAAAGTCACCTTCATCAAAAGTCGTTAATTTCACCGCACTAAAATTACCTGTGTATGGCACGTATGCATTGAGTGCCAATGCAACAAGTTTAGGGTCATCAATCGTAAGATCAGTAAATTGTTTATCACTTTGCTTATGTGAGAATAAACACGCTTCATTACCTAAATCTTTTGGGCCAAATGAATAAGGGAGTAACTCGTGCAAATTAAAATCACGCTCTGGTAATAAAATTTCCAATGAATCTGCGGTGCTCAATTCATTCATAAATTGGCGGCAGTAACCACAGGGTGCATCACTGATTGCGATCCTTTGCACTGCTTGCGCACCATTAAGCCACGCATTATTAATCGCTGATTGCTCAGCATGAACGACTAAACTTAATGCTTGATGAGAAAACTCAACATTCGCACCAAAATAGAAATTTGTTTCGCCTTGCTTGTTTAACCCTACTGCAATCGCGCCCACATAAAACTTTGAAATTGGTGCGACAGAAAATAAACTTGCGACGGGTACGCAGGCTTTTAGTAACTCAAGTTGACTCACTTGAAACTGCTGACAAAGAGAAGAAATATCTGTTTGAGATAAGATGCCACGTTGCTTTTTAAGCTGGGCAAATAGCGTGTTTTTTTGTTGTTCATTGAAGCTAAACGTCTCTGATTTTAGAGCGTTTTCGCTTGCATCAATCCTAGTTGCTGTCATAACAAATTATAATTATTAATTGGCTAAACAGTTTAAAAGGTTACGTGGTGAATTACTAGGTTTTGCGCTTAATCGTCTCGATAATTAGCACAGCAAAAGCTGATAAATCACCGTATTTGTAAGCTCAGATATACACAAAATTATGAGCCATGCTAGTTCGACGATTTATTGACGAACTAGCCAGTTTTTTGCCTTGTTAAAACATTCAAAGTTTTCTGCTTGCAGGTTATAGCGCTTTGCTTTTTGCACAAATAAGTCGTGCATAAAACCATCAAAGCTAACTACAATAGCTAAAACCGCTTGTTTTAATGAATTAGCGATCACAGGCATGATGGTAAACAAATCAGCCGGTGCAAAATCATGAGTCAATTCAGACACATCAACAAGAATTTTTTCTGACCCATATAATACAGAATATTGGTGGGCAATTTGATAAAAATTAATCACATCCTGTGCACTTGCAGTCCCTCTTAACGTCATCATAACGAGTGACGTCGATGCATCATATGTAATGCAAGTAGACACGTTTGGCATAAGTTACTCTAAAAAAGCGTGGGTATTGATTTTTGGCTTAACAGTAGCTGAATCAAAAAGCTGGGCTATTTTATTGATATCGCCCCCCTAGTCAATACCTAGCAAAAAAATAGGTATGACCAGTCATTAATTTCAGATTTTAGGATTAGTTTTAGTTTAATTACTTGTTAGCTGAATTCATCTTTCGTTTACTTTATACACAAGTATGAGTTTTCCTTTCCTAGATTAAGCTTTTTCAGATAAACCTCTATTTAGTTAAAATTTATAATATTTAGCGTTATTTAGGCAGCAAAATGGGTGAGTGTTTTTTGCACTCATTTATGAAATGGATTGGTGTGTCATGAAAACGCGTTTGGTTTTACTATTTAGCTTTATGCTGTTGATTTTTATAAATACAACAGAATGTAATGCAATGCCGACAGATGAATTTGAGGAGCTCAGAAACTCTATCAGACTCAGCTATGCAGACTCACCTATTGACGGGCTAAAGTTTGTCAATGCACTGATTGAGACCACCGACCTTACATTAGAACAAAAGATTATTGTTACTAATTACAAAGCGTGGTTTTTACTTGAAACAGAGCTATTAGAATCCGCCATGGAAACCATTGTTAAGTATATGAATATGGTTTCACAATCCAATGAAAAAGACTTGATGTATGGCTATTTCAATATTTCTGGGGGCATTTATGCGCGCCTTGGCCTGTATGAAGAGGCCTTAGCCTATTACCGCGATGCGATGCCGTTTGCACAATCTCGTGATGAACGTTTGATCTACCAAACCGAAAACAATATTGCACTGATTAAACTCAACCTAAAGCGATATGCTGAGGCTGCAATTGCATTTGAAAAGTATCGTGACTATGCACATAACAATAAGCAAACACTCAATGAATCGTTTGCAAGTAATAACTTAGCCCTTGCTTTGATTGGCCTAAAACAATACCCAGAAGCACTTAACATTATCAATCAAGCTATGCGTTTACAAACTCAGTTTGATTACACAACGCATCAAGCGGCAAGCTTAATCTTAAAAGGAAAAGTATTACGTTTTCAGGGCTTATTAGCCGAGTCTGAGAGCGTGCTTAATGATGCGTTTAAGCTTATTGAAACGAAACAACTTGAGAGTGAGCAGCTCAATATTATTCTTTGCTTAGCGCAAACTTACGAAGCGCAAGGCAACACTGATAAAGCGCTCGATATACTCGCCTCTGTCGAATCATATACGCTCAACCACGCTCACTTTGAAACCCAATTATCCATCGCAAAATTAACAGCTGAGCTTTATGAGCAAAAACAAAGCTATGCTGAAGCACTAAGTGCTTATAAACAATACTCTTTGATCAATGAAGCTATTTTAACGAGGCAAGCAAAAGTTAATTTAGCCAAAGCACTCGCTGAAGCTGATGTGGCGAGTAAAGAAGTTCGAATATCAGAATTAACCCGTACTGAGCAAATTAAAGCAACCAAGGCCGATGCATTCAAAGACCTCACCATAGTTGTAAGTATATGTTTAGTTGTGATTTTATTTGGCTCTTTCATCGCTATTAATAGTATCGATAAGCAAAAACAAACTCTTGCAAAAACCTTAGAGCAACTTAGCGATACGCAAAATCACGTCATCGAAATTGAGAAAATAGCGTCTCTCACCGCCCTTGTATCCGGTATGGCGCACCAGTTAAATACACCTATCGGCACTATCGTCACTGCCAGCTCATTAATTGATGATTACATGGAAGGTTTAGAAGAAAAGTTTAAAGCGCGTGAACTATCCAGTAAACATTTTCATAAATTCATTACCGATACCAATAGTGCAAAAGAATTGGTGATAAGCAGTATTAACCGCTTAGCCGGGATTGTTGAAGAGTTTAAAGCGTTAAATGTATCAATACATCTCGATAAACCAATGAGTAAAATTCAATTGCCTAGCTATTTAAAACACCGCTTAGCCCCCTATAGTAAGCACTTAGGGAAACAAATCGAGTTTAAAATTCATGGCGATGAAGTGGCCATTACCTCCTACCCAACTATCTTGAGTGATGTATTAAAAACTTTAGTGATTAACTCCTGTGAGCATGGCTTTATTCATTCAGATCAGGGGGTGGTCGAAGTAACTATAAAAGCCTTTACGCATGTGGTTGAAATTACCTATCAAGATAACGGTGTGGGTATCAATGATGAGATCTTGCATGAAATATTTACGCCATTTTATACAACAAATCTGGGTGGTAACCATCTAGGGCTGGGCTTAAACGTTGTATTTAATGCGGTTAAATATAATCTTAGAGGGGAAATAAGCGCCGAGTCATGTAAACACGGCGCTCGTTTTGTGATTAGCTTGCCAATCGATGCAAGGTTAATCGATGACACTAGCTATTAGCCGGTATTACGCATACCCGCAGCAATACCTGTCATAGTGATCATTAATGCATTATCAATATCACCTGCTGAACTTTCGTCTGCTTCACGTGAACGACGCAGCAACTCAACTTGTAATAAGTTAAGTGGATCTGTGTACGGGTTTCGAAGCGCAATTGACTCTTTGATCCAAGGTTGATCAGCAAGTAAGCTCTTCTGTGGGCTTAGTGATTGAACAAGCTCAATCGCTTCGCTTAGCTCTTGACGTAGTTTTACACCAAGTGGCTTATATTGCTCTGTTACCAATGCATCATCGTAATGCGCACTTAACCAACTATCGGCTTTACTGAATACCATTTCTAGCATCTCTAAACGAGCACGGAAGAATGGCCATTTTAAGCTCATTTCGTGAAGTGTCTCGATGCCATACTTATCTAGCGCAGCTTTAAGACCGGTTAACGCACCTAACCAAGCAGGTAGCATTAAACGGTTTTGGCTCCATGCAAAAATCCATGGAATAGCACGTAGGCTCTCTACGCCACCGTTCGGATTACGCTTCGCAGGGCGAGAGCCTAGTGGCAATTTAGAAAGCTCTTGCTCTGGCGTTGCCATTCTAAAGTAAGGAACAAAATTTTCATCATGGCGCACAACTTGGCGGTAATGCTCACACGAATCAGCACTGATCAGTTCCATAACATCACGCCATTCGCTCTTCGGCTCTGGCGGTGGTAGCAGGTTACTTTCGAGTACAGCACCAGCGTAAATATTTAAGCTTTGTAGAGCAACAGCTGGTAAACCAAACTTAAAGCGGATCATCTCACCTTGCTCTGTTACACGTAGGCCACCTTTTAATGAACCTGGTGGTTGTGAGCGTAGTGCTTGCGCAGCTGGCGCGCCACCACGACCAACCGTACCACCACGGCCGTGGAATAAAATCAATTCAATGCCACGTTTTTCAGCTAATTGAACAAGTTTATCCATTGCTTCGTATTGTGCCCAACCAGCAGCCATCATACCTGCATCTTTTGCAGAGTCTGAGTAACCGATCATGACATTTTGTTGGTTTTGAATATGACCACGGTACCAGGTGTTATCAAGTAAACATTCGATAACATCTTTACCATTATTTAAGTCGTCTAACGTTTCAAATAATGGTGCAACCGGTAAGTTAAACTTACAACCACTTTCTTTAAGCAGTAACTGCACTGCCAGTACATCAGATGCAGTGCGAGCCATCGAAATAATATACAAACCAAAAGTTTGTGCATCTTGCGCTGCAATTACATCGAATGTATCAAGCACTTCTTGTACTTCCGGGCTTGGTTGCCAATGTTTTGGAATAAGCGGACGACGCGAATTTAGCTCAGCAAGTAAGAACGCTTGTTTGTCTTCTTCTTGCCATTGATGGTAATCACCCAACCCTAAATAACGTGTTAGTTCAGAGAAAACATCACCATGACGCGACGAATCCTGACGTACATCGAGTTTAGCAAGACGCAGACCAAAGCTATTTATACGACGCAGCACATCAAGCAGTAAGCCATCGGCAACCACTTTCATGTTGGTCTTAATAAGCGAGCGATAACACACTTCGATTGGGTGCTTGATTTGTGCAATATCTTTGATTAAATCTTCAGAATCAGTGCGCTTTTTCTTAATTTTTGCGCCTAAATGGGTCACTGTTTCAGCAATTTGATTCTTTAGATTTTTAAGTACGGCACGATAAGGTTCAAAGTCTTGACCTGCAAGTTCAATAAGCTCATCACTTGCATCAGACATTGATAACTCATTGCTTAGCGTTTCAATATCACGCGAATACAAATCAAGCGCCATCCAACGACCGTGATCGAGCACTTGTTGAGTCACTTCAGCGGTAACGAATGGGTTACCATCACGGTCACCGCCCATCCACGAAGTAAACTCAATTGGGCTGTAATCAATCGGTAATTCTAAATCAAGCTCGGCTTTTACATCGTCGCTAAATTCTCGTAAGAAGCGAGGTACAGCATGCCATAAGCTATTTTCTATAACCGCAAAGCCCCATTTAGCTTCGTCGATTGGCGTTGGGCGTGAACGACGAATATCGTCGGTATGCCACGCTTGGCTTATTAGCTGAGCAATACGGTTTAATAAGTCAGCACGCTCACTAGGTAAATTGTCTTTACGCTCGAGTGATGCAAGACAATCACTCAATTCAACGTGTTTGTTAATCATAGTACGACGCGTCACCTCTGTTGGGTGTGCGGTGAGTACAAGGTTTATGTGGAGTTTTGAGAGTGTTTGTGCCAAGTGATTAGGATCAACCTGACGATGCTTTGTTGCTGTTGCTAACGCTTTTAATGTTTGAGTGAGAGGGTTTAGTTGGCAAAAACCAACATCATTAAAGCGTGAAACGGTATGAAATTGTTCTGCAACATTAGCAAGATTCAAAAAATGATTAAATGAGCGTGCAACCGGTAATAGTTCTTCATCTGTGAGAGCGTGTAGTACATCGATAAGCGCTTTTCTGTCGGCTTCGTTACCACTACGTGACGATTTAGATAAAGCACGAATTTCTTCTACCTTATCTAAAATGGCTTGTCCTTGTGCATCTTTAATGGTTTGACCCAGCATTTGTCCAAGCATACTAACATTACCGCGAAGTGCAGCGTATTGTTCACTCATTCTCATACTCCTTTCTTTTACTAAGTTGAAAGTACTTACTGCACAGTATTTAACCTAGCACGAACGCAGCTAAATACTGATCCTTTTTATTAATATCATTGTCGGCGTTAATTTAATAGATCGAATTTTCTAACAAACTCGTAAAAAAGAATAACCAATCTCTCAACATAAAAGTGTAATAAATACGCACTCTAGTCCGGTTTATCGTTTGACGCTTAATACAATTGGTAAAATGGACTTACCAATTTAAAAGACAAAAACCGCATAAATTAAGGCATCGCTACTGTGAGTTTGGTCAAATTTTTATCCGTCTTTTTTATGTGTATTAATTGTGAGAGAAGAACAACAGCGTAATTTTTACTTTATTCACTGATGAGAATTTGAACGAAAAAAATTTTAATTATTTTTACTAGTAGGTCAAAAATGCAGCTTTATATAGTGTGTGGTGCAAGCAGTGAAATAGCGAAAGCTTATTTCACTGCACTAAAAAATCATATCCGTTGTGGTCATATTGTCACTATCAGTCGCGGTGAATTTAAGGCGACTTTTGATGAAACAGCAAACAATGAGATCAGCCACCAGCATTTTAAAACTGATTACTCAGATAAAAGCTTAAGTGGCATTGCTAAAGAACTAGCCAGTGGCCACTATGATTTAACACAACTGATGATATTTAATGGCCTACTGCATGATCCAGAGCACGTACCTGAACGTAAACTTGAACAAATATCTGAGCAGCACTTTATAAACAGCATGACGACAAATGCTCTACTGCCAATTCGCTGTGTGGCTTTATTCTCAACGCTTTTAAAGCCGCAAGTAGCTACGGTTATCTGTGCGTTGAGTGCACGTGTTGGTAGCATTAGTGATAACAAGTTAGGTGGTTGGTATAGCTATCGTGCTTCGAAGGCAGCATTAAATATGTTATTTAAATCCGCTGCGATCGAACTTAGCAGACGCTATAAAAAATGTCACTGTGTGTTATTTCACCCAGGTACTACAGATACACCATTATCAAAGCCGTTTCAGGCTAATGTGCCCGAAGGTAAATTATTTACCCCTGAGTTTGTTACCGAGCAGCTGTATTCATTGATAAGTGATGCTGACTATTTACAACAATCACAAAACCCTGCCTACTTTGACTGGCAAGGTAAACCCATAGACTGGTAACAGGACAATTATGCATTTAACAAAGCAAGTCATTGCTGATTTAGAAAACCGCTACCGCGCCCACTTAATTAATAGTTTGTCGGGATTTAAAAGTGCCAACTTAGTTGGCACACAAGATAGTAACGGCCAAACTAACTTAGCGATTGTAAGTTCAGTATTTCATCTTGGTGCACATCCCCCTTTGGTCGGCATGATCATTAGGCCTCATTCAGTGCCTCGCCATACCCTAGAGAACTTATTAGCCACTAAGCAGTACACGATTAACCATGTGAACAAAGACATTTATAACAAAGCACATCAAACATCGGCACGCTACGATAAAGACGAGTCTGAATTTGATGCAACAGGGCTTACTACTCAATACCTAAATGACTTTACAGCGCCTTTCGTTAAAGAAAGTAAGCTTAAATATGCGCTTGAGCTGAAAGAACACCACCACCTTGCCATCAATGGTACTGAGCTGATCATAGGTGAAATAACCGATATCTATTTAGATGAGGCGTGTTTGCAAGAAGATGGCTTTGTCGATATTGAAGCCATTGGTACAGTCGCCGTGAGCGGGCTAGATAGTTACCATGTAACTGAACGTTTAGCCCGCTTAGCGTATGCTAAAAAGTAACTTTTGATTTAAGCACTAGATTATAAATGGCTTAGGGGCATGGGTTAGCACCTCAAAACCAGATTCTGTGACAACTATGTCATCTTCTAGGCGCACACCACCATAGCCTGGTATATAAATGCCGGGCTCAATGGTGATCACATTACCAACTTCAAGGCTGTAGTCTGTCAGTGTGTTGATAAATGGCACTTCATGTAAAAATAGCCCTAAACCATGGCCAAGACCTTTGCCCGCGTATTCGCCAAAACCTGCATCAGCAATCACCTTGTTTGATATGGCATTTAAATCCAAACAATTAACTCCCGGTTTAACCATTTCAAGTGCTGCATTTTGTGCATCTAGAACAGTATTATAAATACGGGTTTGTTTTTCTGATGCTTCGCCAATAATGTAACTACGAGTCATATCAGAGCGATAGCCATTTACAACTGCACCAAAATCAAGGGTTACAAAGTCACCTTGCTTTAAAACCTGATCTGACGGGTTACCATGCGGCAAGGCTGAGCGCTCTGCAAACAGCATGATGGTGGCAAACGACATTCCTTCTGAACCAAGCTTTTGCATTCTAAATTCAAGCTCTAAGGCTAGGTCTCGCTCAGTTACACCCGGTTTAAAATAAGGCAGCGTTTGTGCTAATGCTTCATCAGCGATGGCCGCAGCAGCTTTAATTTGTGCAACTTCCCAGCTATCTTTAACGCGTCTTAGTTTTTCAATTAAACCGTTTACCGCAGTTAATGTGTGGTCGCTTAGCTCATCTGCCACACCTTGCCAAATTGCTACCGTGACATAGCTTGCATCAAATGCGACATGGCTGTTTGGGTTAAGGTGCCTGTTAATACAATGACCAAGAGTTTCGTTGTCTCTGTCTCGACAAACAACTTCAAACCCTGTTGTTTCAGCAATTGCACGTTGGTGGTATCGGTAATCAGTGATCAACACACACGCATTTTGAGTAATTAATGCATAAGCAGCATTACCGCTAAAACCACTTAAGTAACGAATATTTTCATGACCAAGTACTAACATGGCGCTGTAACCTTGTTGTTCTAGCAAGGCTTTAAATTCAGCTTGTCTTTTTAAGTAATTAACTTGCATTGTCGCTCCTTATTTTTTGCGCATGCTAACAGTTATAGCCACAAATACGAATATTATGCGATTAGTCGCAGTGAGTTTGCATCAGCTGTTTACTCAAGCCACAATGCACAAAAAACCAAGGAGTACACAATGACAACATATGGTATTGGCACACAAACGCCAGAGCAGGCGCTTGACTCTTTGTCAGATATGACAACAGATTTAACCCCTATTCAAAATGACGAGTTTCATGCGCGTATCGCAAAAGCACAAGCGTATATGCAAGCAAACAATATTGATGCAATTTATTTAAATGCAGGCACTAACCTAGCCTATTTTACAGGAATGCGTTGGTACGCAAGTGAGCGTTTAGTTGGCGCTATTTTACCTGCTAAAGGTGATGTGCAATACATAGCGCCGTTTTTTGAAATCGGCAGCTTAAATGATTTTATGGTGATTGACGGCCCAATTCGTGGTTGGCAAGAGCACGAAAACCCTTACCAATTGTGTGTTGAAGTACTGTCAGAAATGGGCATTAGCAAAACAGGCACCCTTGGTATTGATGAAAGCGCACAGTTTTTCATCTACGACGGTATTAATAAAGCGAACGGCGATTACAACATTGTTAACGCACAGTGCGTTACAGCTCACTGCCGTATGCATAAATCAGCCAATGAACTTGCCTTAATGCAACGTGCTATGGACATGACTTTAGAAGTACACAAAGCAACGGCAAGTATGCTTTATGAAGGTATCACCACCACTGAGGTTGAAGCCTTTATTAAAAAGGCGCACCAAAAAGTCGGCGCACCGGGTAACTATTTTTGTATTGTGTTATTTGGTGTTGCGTCGTCTTTCCCGCATGGCGTTAAAAACCCGCAAACCCTTAAAAAAGGTGATGTGGTACTGATTGATACTGGCTGTAAAGTACATGATTACCTCTCTGATATTACCCGTACTTATGTATTTGGTGAAGCAACCGAACGTCAACGCATGTTTTGGCAACACGAGAAAAATGCCCAACTTGCTGCTTTTGCTGCCGCAAAAATTGGTGAGCCATGTGGCAAAGTAGACGATGCTGCAAGGCAGTATCTTGCCGAAAATGGCATGGGACCTGAGTATCAAACACCAGGCTGCCCACACAGAACAGGCCATGGTATTGGTTTAGATATTCATGAATGGCCATACCTTGTGGGTGGTAACCCTACCCCACTCGCAACAGGTATGTGTTTTAGTAATGAACCTATGATTGTTGTACCTGATGAGTTTGGTATTCGCTTAGAAGATCATTTTTATATGACAGACGAAGGCCCGCGCTGGTTTACCGAGCCTGCTCATAGCATTGATGACCCATTTGGCTTAGCTAAATAAACTTAATTCAATACAAAGTAAAAAAGCGCCAAAGGCGCTTTTTTGTTGTTTAAGATTTACGGGAAAAAACTCTTCTTTGCATAGAAAAAGATTGAGTAACATGGCTCTGTAATAGAGTAACAACTTTAGTTGTAACTCGTTTCTGCCCCAAAATGAGTTAGGGTAAACTCTCTAATGGCTGCTTTTAGCGAAGCTGCCATTCAACGTATTTAATGTATAAATAATCAATTCTCGTTATGCAGTTTAAGTGGCTTCTCGTTAAAGTTTTCATAAATATTTAAGTTACTAATATACATGCTATTTTTTATGCGTGTTCTCGTAATGTAATTCTCTTCATTCTCGAATAAGTAAATTCTCGGTTATAGCGTAGCCTCAACAATTGTAAATCCTTTTAGCTATGTGTAAGTTATTAATAATTTGATTATTAAAACCGTATTTTGATAATTCTGGAAATTAACACATAGAGTGTTAACTAGAGTGTTAACGGGAATTCTCGGTAATACGCTGTTATAACCCCTGTAGTATCAGTTGAACACCATGACTATTTGCAAGAAATGTAACTCCAAAATATTCCCGAAAGCTGTTCGTTCTGGTAAGTATGTTGCGTACTTTTGTCCTGTATGTGGTATTCAGCAGAAGCGATTTGGATTAAACGAACTATATATTTTGGTTGTTTGTATTTTTCATCTATGGGCAATTGCGTTTTTCAATTATCACTTTAATTCTGGCAACATAACTTGGTCACCAATTATGTTGGGTTTAATTGGGGTTTCAGTTTGTGCATTTTTAACTTTATTGTTTAGTTTGTTTAAAATAATTACCAATAATGGTGGGAACTGGAAAATTATCAATATTATGTCTTTTTCAGTATTTTCAGGGGCAATAATTCTTGCAGCATCACAGGTGTGGGGGTTATAACAAGGCAATAATGGATGGGACGCTTAAAGCTTGGCTGGCGCTCATTCTTCGCTAAGTGTAACCAAGCAAAATCCGCCCATTATTCGGGCGTTACAGAATAAATACTATAACTCATTTATGCACATTAACGAGTGAGTAAATTGCAAAACTTGCGCATTGCTTCTGCCCCAAGACGTGTTTAGGCGAATTTTAAAAGAGCGAACATCGGCCGTTCACAATTGCTTTTCTATTTCGTCAAAGTCTATTGCTCGCATAGTCAAGAAAACGACCCAATCGCTCGTTTTTATCCTGAGGTAAAAGCGAGAACTCCTAAATTTTAATAACACTGGCCATTAGTTAGCAAGTTTGTTAAAAATAATCTAATAAGAAAAACGAGCTACGTTGTGGTAGAAAAACGCGCGATTAGCTCGCTATAAACATGTTATATGCCTATGATATTTTTGAGCCGTTCTACAGCTTTGGTGTTTCTTCTTATAAGTTTTATCATGCTATATGGTGTAGGTGAGCGCTTTTTAGGTGCATTATGGATGCTCTATAAGTTTTATGGGAGCAATGGAGAAGGGATTTCGCTTGGTGTCTCAGTGACACTTACTACTTACCTTGTCTCATTTGGTTTAATAGCTGTTTCAAGAGTTCTGTTCACCAAATCTGGTGATAAGGTTGTTTTATCACTATCCAAAGTTACGGGCTACATAGTGTGGTCTGGGCTAATACTTTTAACTATTTTGCTTGTTACACCACTAGCTCACCTTTACTCGAGATAGCGGCATATAACAAAGCAAATTAAAAGTGCGGACAAAAAACAGTTGGCTTTGTTCGTGCCTCACAAATTATAGCCAACTATTTTTAGCCGTTTATTTGCGGCGTTAGCTGTACAGGGAAATATGGTTAATTCATCGAACTTCAGAGACAAAATCATTACTGAAATCTCAATTAAATATGTTTGGGATGGTTCATTGCATTCGGCAATGATCACAGTAAGTGACCAAAACGGTCTCGGACAAACTTATAAATTAAATGGTCTACTTGAGTTCAATATATATGATGACTTTGGCACCATGCATATTTCTCAAGTAAAAATGGTTAATATTGGTGAGCAAATTTATCTTTCGCTAGATCCATTTGATGAGTTAAATGGAATTGCTGATTACGATAAAGACAATATTTGGTTCCAATTTACAAGTATTGAGATGTGTTAAAAGTACAGCTAACAAGTTACTCAAAAGGACGCAAAACGCTTGGCTTGTGCTTCTTCGTCGCTAATTTTAGCCAAGCATTTATGCGCCCATTAGTAAGGCGTTAGGCAATATGGTAACTTTTATGCAAAAAATTAAAATTATGGCATTAATTATTATGATTTTAATTTCAGGTCTTGCAAAAAGTTCGAGTAGGGAGCTATCGCCTGAAGAAAAAGCTTATCTAGACATTGAAGTTTTGTCTCAAGCAGTTGAGCTTTATCATAGTGAATTTGGCAGTTTTCCAACTAATGAACAAGGCTTAGATTTATTAAGTCAGGAAGTATTTGTTAGTAAAAATTTTCCTTGTAAAAAAGAAAAACTTATCAGTAAATTACCTCTAGATCCTTGGGGACGAGACTATTTATATCTTGTGCCAGGTATAAACAATCCAGAAGGCTTTGACATATGGACAAATGGGAAAGATGGCCTCCCTGGAGGTACTGGTGTAAATAGGGGATGTGGGAACTGGGATGATCTTAAATGCGGGTTAAAAAAACAAAATAGTCCTTTCAAAATTGTTTTTTTGCTGCTAATAATTGGCTTTGGAGTGGGTATTCCACCTTACATTTTTGGTGTTTATTTAGCTTACAAAAAAGTAAATTCAATTAAAAAGTCACTGTTTGGCTACCATTTGGGAGTATTTTGTTACCTTATTGTAGCGGTATTATTGGCTGCAATTGTTCCAAGTACTCTTTAACTAAGTGAATTATTGCCTAACAAGCCAAGTCAGTCGGATTCGTAACATTGTCGCGCTTTTTTCTCACCCGCTCCGCGGGCAAAAAGCCCGCCACTGCTACTCACCGCTGCTTGGAGCGTTATATTGCATTTTAAGTTTGTGAAATGAATTTAGTTAAGTGATCTACCTTGCCTATATCTTCTGGCTCATTATGCTTTGTTTCGCCATTCCAAACATTTGGTCAGGGTTAGCTACAGTTAGCTTTTTAGCCTGCATTGTTGCAGTTATTAATGACTCAATTAAAAGTTATAAAATTTACCGAAAGGGTCAAGTCTCAGCTATACGTAAGTGGTTGGTATATTTATATTCACAGTTAGTAGTAACTTCTATGGCAATAATCATGCTCTATTATGGTGTAGTTGAAATATAACAAAACTAATTAAAAGAGCTGACAAAACTCAGTTGGCTGAAGTCGCATCGCTCAAGATTATAGCCACTAAATTTTGCCGATTAACAAGGGAGTTAGTGCACAATTAAATACATCATACTGTTAAGCATATTATTTGTAGCCGGCTGTGATACATCTTATGGTCTAATAGTTCCAATAACACCAAAATATGAAGGTGGCTGGGATTGCGCTATTGGTGAGTTAGAGACAATTGGCTTGTCTGGTAAAGTCGTAGAATCAAATCAGTTACTCGTAACTGATTTGGCAACAAATGAGTATGCATTTACTGCAGCGTCAAGTAGGTATAGTTCATTGGAGCTATATTCTATGCAAGTTCACACTGCACCCGAATGTGAATTAGCATTAAACTCTTTCAGCAAAATGCAGGCGTTCATAAAAGTATTAGAGTCAAATTGCTCTTATAAAGCTGAGTATTTCAATGCTTCGTTCCAGTGCAGATTTAACAAGTAAAGGCACCCGACATCAAAACCACCGCTTCGCTGGGTTTTTCCGCCGACGCTATGCTAGAAAAACGCCTGACTCGCTCGCTATAAACAGGTTGTGCTACAAGGAGAGTTAAATGTATAAATTTACCACTATTTTAATATCGTTGTTGTTTGTGACGTCGTGCGCATCAACTTCCCCACAGCTTAATTCAGGTACTCCTGTTAATATTTATGGTGTTTCTTCGTTATCACCTAAAAATGGTAGTTGGTCTGTCATTACGTCTACGGGGTATCAGCTTACTCTCGGAACTAAGCTGAATGATGACAGCAGTGGCATTATAAATTTGTCACTCTATCAAATTCCCGAGTTTGCCTCCGATGAAGAATTTCTTTCGCATGTAGTCAAACATCGAGCAAACTCCCCGGATATTGGCAGGTTTGCTCTTGTGGAAAACTCAGAAGAGTTGGTACAACTTAATGGTGCAACGTGCATCAAGCACAAAACTATTTCTCAAGATAACAGTGCTAAAGTCGGTGGCAATAAAACAGCCGTAATGCTGATAGAGTATCTTGGATATAATTGCATACACCCATTTAAAAAATCTATTGGTGTGCATACGGAATACTCTCTACGTCACTATAAGGGTAAAGAATATCCTGAATTAGCTCAAAATGCAGAAGAGTTTTTTAGTGATATACAGTTTAAAGCGTTCTAGCAGCAAAACGAAGCAATCCAGGGCTGATTTAAAAAAACTGGCTTGTGCTCATTCGTCACAAATTATAGCCAACTATTTTTGCCGCTTAAAACGGCGTTTTATTTCAAGGAAGACTAAGTGCAATTTCCAGAGCTAGAATCATCTCGTTTAATTCTTAATAAGTTATCAAAAAGTGACGGGCAGGCTTTACTTGATATTTTCACTGATGAAAACGTTGTTAGATATTACGATATCGATGTTTTTAACTCAGAAAAACAATCATTGGAGTTAATTGATTTTTTTAATCAACGCTTTGCTGACAAAGTAGGTGTTCGTTGGGCTATTCGAGTTAAGAGTTCGGGAAAACTAATTGGTACGTGTGGATTTAACTCAATAAACTTGAAGATGAAAAATGCAGGTATTGGCTATGAGTTATCCTCAAAGTATTGGGGGCTTGGCTATGCTTGTGAAGCTGTTAACACGATTATCCAATTTGCATTCTCTAATGACCAACCTTTAGGTGAACTCTACCGGATCCAAGGTGACATTATGATTGGCAATACTGCTTCTGAATCAGTGTTAAAAAAGCTAGGTTTCAAAGAGGAAGGAATTAGGCGTTCAAGTGGTTTCTGGAAAAACGAATTCCATGATTTAAAGTGTTTTGGTTTAATAAAACCTGAATTTAAAGAAATATAACAAGTTTATTAAACTAAAGACTTAAAATAGCCCTTTGAATTACAAACTATAACGGTCTAATTTGGGCAAAGTGAGTTAAACCTAGCGCTTTAACTCACTGAGATGAAAAGTATAAGACTAACAACATGTCTTTCACTATTTAGGCAGGTTTTGGCTTTACGTTCTGTATAGCACTTTAATTACATGCCAACCAAAGCGCGTTTTCACTAAATGTGGCTCTAAGATTTCGCCGCTGAAAGCTACTTTGTCAAACTGTGGCACCATTTGACCGCGTCTGAATTCACCCAAATCGCCGCCTTTTTTACCCGACGGACAGGTTGAATATTTTTTAGCTAACGTCTGAAACTTCGCACCTTTTTTAAGTTGCTTGATGATGTCTTCAGCTTGTTCTTTGTGCTTAACAAGAATGTGCAGTGCGTGCGCTGTATTTGCCATGGAAAATCTCGAAAATTAAAACGCGCGTATTTTATCACGGCAATCAACACTGAGCCACTGCGGCTATTTATGTTTACCTGTTGCCTGCAAAAATCCTTTCACCAAACAAAATTGCGCTAAATAATAACTCCCCATGATTGCGATATCTGCATGCATAATTTCTAAATAAAAGCGGTTAAGGCCAAGAATAGAGTCTGATATAACAAACATTGCCCCACCTAACACTAAAAAGCCGTTAGATTTACCTGTCATCCAAGTAAGGCTTGCCATTATGCTAAGTACCAACATATAGACAATCACCGGAATGAGCATGTCATTCAGGTTTGGATAAAATAAGCAAAAAACAATGATGGCCAAAAAGAGATAAAGAAGTACAACGTCTAGTCGCCAGTTTTTAATTGGCAACATGCTGATGATATAAAAGGTATGGCTTATAAAAAATGCCGCTAAACCACCTATAAAGAGTTGCCCTGTATCAAGGGCTAGCAACACATCACCTAGTGCTGAAAAACTAAGAGCGAATAATAAAGTAATAAAAGTGCGATTTTGTAACTGACTACGCCCTTTTAACACCATCACAATCAACAGGCCGATTGGTAATGTTTTAAATAGCGCCATAATAGGCTGAGTTAATGATGGTATAAAGAGCAGTAAAGCAATGTAAACCGAACTTAGGATTAGAAAGAGAATGTTCATATTCTTATTATTGTTATTTGTTCCCAATAACGAGAATAGCAAGCTTTGCTTTAAATGTTTATAAAAAATGCTGCTTTTGTTTTTCGGTCAGTAACTTACACTGTGTCAGTTTGCCAAAAAAACGATAACGATGACGGCCAACCCAATCATACATACGATCGCGAAAGCCTTTTGGCAGCAGCTTGAACAGCTTAACCAAAGAGAATGGAAAACCTAATTGAGTTGCGATAAATAACACAGCGTCACTTTGTTTATATAACTGGTTATTTTCAATCACTAACATTGAAGAGAGTGGATCGTCAACTTGATGCGCCTTTAGTAAACGTTCACCTTTATCGCTTTGCATGGGGCATAACTTAAAGGTAATTTGCTTATCAAAGCGAACAATAAACTGAACACAAAAATGGCACAGATTGCACTGACCATCAAACAAGATGACTGGGCAGTGAGTTTGCAAGATTAGCCGCTTACTTGCACAACTTGTTTACCGGTAAAGCCACCAGCAAGTTGTTTATTTAAAGCAGCTGAAACAGCCTCGGCGTTAAAATCAACAGCATGGATTTGCGGTAATTTGATCTCGCCACGGGCTGCATTATCGAGTAATAAGTTACCCATAAAGCTCAATTTTTGTTGTGCACATAAGCTATTTGCAAGCCAAGCTCCACCTAAGGATACAATGCCAATATTTGGTGCGCGTCTAAACATAAGTTCTTGTTCAAACTTAGGTAACTCATTTAAACAGGCAATACGGCCACAAAAGCGCATTAGCTCAACGTTACGAATGGTAGTATCGCCACCAATACAATCAAGCACCGCATCAAAGCCTTGCGGACCTAATTCACGGCGAATTTTATCTTCAAGTTTTGGGTCTTTGTAGTCAAACACCACATCAGCACCTAATTGCTTAAGTAACTTATGATTGTGTTTGCTGGCAGTGGTAAACACGGTGGCACCACGTTGCTTAGCAAATTGAATAGCGAATTGACCAACGCCACCCGCACCTGCATCAATAAACAGTGAATCCCCTTCGCTTAGCTGCAACTTATCAAGGGCAATTAATGCCGTCATCCCTGAACAAGGTAAGGTTGCAGCATCTGCCGGTGATACGTTATCTGGCACAACCGATACCGCATAGTTTGGAACCGTTGTGTATTCAGATAACACACCTTGGTCGCCAAGGCTGGCGTGCCATACAACACGTGCGCCAACACCTGGGAATACACCTTTACTTGCCTGAACAACCACGCCAACAGCATCGTGACCTAATACATGCGGGTAATGCCATTTACAAAAACCTTGTTTTGCAAAGTTGGCATCACCATGATTTAAGCCCACATATTCAACTTTAACCAAAAGCTCATTGCCTTCAGGGCTCGGTACTGGCACAGAAAGTTCAGATAACGCTATGGCGTCATTCGGCTCAATCAGTGCAAGCGCGCGCATTGTTGACGGAAGATCTGTAGTTTGTTGAATATGTGACATTTAATACTCTGGGTTAAAGGTTGTTTAGTTCAAAGCTCCAACGACCATTAAATGCTTGATAAGCACTTACTTTGGCCTGTAATGAAGCAATTGTTGAATCAACAGCGTTCTCTTGCGCTATTAAAACATCCTGTCTCGCATCTAACAACTCTAAGTAAGGAATTTGTCCTTCTTGGTACATTGCTTGAGCTTGACCAAATGCTTTATTCGCATAATTAAAACGTTGATCAGCATAACTTAACTGTTGCTGCTGTTTGACTAGCCTTTGTAAAGTAAGTTCACTATCGCTAATGGCTTTTAATACTTTACTTTGATAGTCACTGTAAGCGGCTTCACTTAAAAATTGCTGCGCATCACGCTGCGCTAATAATGCAGGATAGCTGAGTAATGACCATTCAACTTTTGGCGTTACTTGCCATTGTTGCACGGTATCTTCTAAGCCATTGCTGGTTAAGCTCACCACACCTGCAAACCCGGCCAGACTAATATCTGGCAGTAATGCTTTTGAGGCGGCAACACTTAGCGAATAAGCCTGACTAAACTGATATAAAGCACTGGTGATATCTGGTCTGAGTGCCATTGCTTCACTGGCTTTAGTAAACGACACACTAAATTCATGGCTTAATAACTCAGGCTCTTCAACCAGTGTTATATCGCTTGCAAGTCGCCCTGTTAGCACCGCAAGGGTTGCGAGGTCACGATATTGCAAGTAACTAAGCTCAGGAATAAGCGCTTGTTGCTGCTTTAACTGCGCAAGGGTACGGTTAAGATCAAGTTCATTCGCAACCCCCTCTTCTACTCGCGCTTTGAGCACATCGATACTTTGCTCGAGTGCCTCGATTTGCATCTCAATGATAGCTTGCTTTTGCACATTACCTTGATAGCTGACATAGCCTTGCACCACAGCTGAAACCACTTCAACCTGTAATGCTCTTAACTGCTCGGCTTGGTTTAGTGCACCCGCATTAGCAGCATCGACAAGTGCGGTAATACGACCAAACAAATCAAGCTGCCAATTAACATTAACACCAGCGTTTGATTGGCGCGTAATTGCGCCATCTAAGCTGCTGCGCTCTGCGCCAACGCTTAGGCTGCCCTGCGGATAATAATCCGCACGGGCTGCACCTAAACGGGCAATGGCTGCATCAAGTTGAAGCTGACTGGTTTTTAGGTCGTGATTCATTGCTAATGCATCAGTCACTAAATTGTTTAACTGCGCTGAATCTAAACGGCGCCACCAGTTATTTTCGCTCGCACCTTCGTTTTGCTCACCAATTTGTGTATCACTTACAAATTGTGTCAAGCTCACTTGCTGCTCTTGCATATCGACGCTTTGTGCGCAGCCTGCCAGTGCTCCGGCTAACAGCATCGCACTAACTAGTTTGCCGTGTTTAAAGAGTGCATGAAGAGGCTTATGCATCGTGTTGCTCCTTCTGCGATTTTTTAGTGACTAACATATAAAATACCGGGGTGAACAATAAGCCGAACACAGTTACACCAATCATGCCTGAAAATACCGCGTTACCCATGGCATGACGCATCTCAGCACCAGCACCTGTTGCTAAAACAAGGGGTACAACGCCTGCCGTAAAGGCAATTGATGTCATTAAAATTGGGCGAAGTCGTAAGCGACACGCTTTGATGATAGCTTCAAGGTGAGACACCCCCCCTTTATGCTGATCTCGTGCAAACTCAACCATTAAGATGGCGTTCTTACTTGCTAGTGCAACCAGTACGATTAATGCGATTTGCGTGAAGATGTTGTTGTCATCACCAACAAACCACACACCCAACAAGGCCGAGAAAATCGTCATAGGCACAATCAAAATAATAGCCAGTGGTAATCTTAAGCTCTCGTATTGCGCAGCAAGTACCATAAATACAAGCAATACAACGAGTGGGAAAACATACACCATGGTATTACCCGCTAATATTTGCTGATAAGTTACTTCTGTCCACTCAAACTCAATACCATTTGGTAATGTCTCTGCAAGGATTGCTTCAATCGCATGTTGCGCTTGATCAGAGCTATACCCTGGTGCTGGGCTACCATTTAATTCAGCTGTAGGATAACCGTTATAGTGCATTACACGATCTGGGCCTGTTGTTGGTGTGACCGTTAACACAGAGCCTAATGGCACCATCTCACCCATGCGGTTACGCACTTTAAGATTCAAAATTTGCTCAGGATCTTGGCGGTAGTCAGCATCAGCTTGTGCATTAACCTGATAAGTACGACCAAACAAGTTAAAGTCATTCACGTACATAGAACCTAAGTACACTTGTAATGCATTGAATACTTCATCAAGTGGAATACCTTGTATAAGCGCTTGCTCACGGTCAATGTCGATATCCATTTGTGGCACTTGAATTCTAAAGCTTGAGTAGAGGCCCATTAATGCAGGGTCTTGCTGCGCTTTAGCAATGGTTGCTTGTAAGCTATTAAAGAGTGCTTCAAAGCCTTTATTAGCACGGTCTTCAATTTGTAGTTTAAAGCCACCCGTTGTACCTAAACCTTGAATTGGCGGTGGCGGGAATACCGCAACAAACGCTTCATCAATACTGGCAAACTTTTGATTTAACTGAGCCGCAATTGCCATTGCCGACATACTCGGATCTTGACGCTCTTCAAAAGGGGCAAGCGGAGTAAATACAATGCCGCTGTTAGGGCTATTTGTGAAACCATTCACCGATAGACCAGGAAACGATACTGTGTTTGCAACACCCGGTACTTGTAATGCAATTTTTTCCATTTCTTGCACGACTTCTTGGGTTCTGTCTAAGCTTGCCGCATCAGGCAACTGTGCTACAGCCACTAAATATTGCTTATCTTGCTGTGGAATAAAACCACCGGGTACAGCATCAAACAATTTAACTGTGCCACCGACAAGTGCAACATAAGCAACTAAGACAATGACACTCATACGAATTAGTTTTTGTACCAGCTTTTCGTAGCCATTAGCGCCTTTATCAAACAAGCGGTTAAAAGGTTTAAACAGCCAATTACCGAATACACGGTTTAATAACTTAGTTAAACGGTCTGGTTTTGCATCATGACCTTTTAATAGTAACGCCGATAACGCAGGTGATAATGTTAGCGAGTTAAACGCAGAGATAACCGTTGAAATAGTAATAGTTAATGCAAATTGCTTATAAAATTGACCAGATAAACCCGTAATAAAAGCCGTAGGAATAAATACCGCACACAGTACAAGTGCAATGGCGATAATCGGCCCTGTTACTTCGGTCATCGCAACTCGGGTTGCTTCAAGTGGTGATAAACCTTGCTCGATATTACGCTCAACGTTTTCAACCACAACGATGGCATCATCAACAACAATACCAATGGCAAGTACCAAGCCGAATAACGATAAGGTATTAATCGATACACCTAACCATTGCATAACCGCAAACGTACCAATCAAAGACACCGGTACTGCAATCAGTGGGATTACCGATGCACGCCATGTCTGTAGGAACACCACGACAACGATTACCACAAGCGCGATTGCTTCTAGTAGCGTTTTGATAACAGCATCGATTGAGCCGCGTACGAAAATAGTTGGGTCATAAACAATGTCGTATTCAACACCTGCTGGAAAGTCTTTTGATAATACTTTCATGGTTTCACGTACTTGATCAGACAGCTCAATCGCATTTGACCCCGGACGTTGGAATACCGGCATTGCAAGGGCTGGTTGACCATCTAACATCGCTCTTAAAGCATAAGTGTCTTGACCTAATTCAAGGCGTGCAACATCACTTAGGCGTGTAAGCTGACCTTGCTCACCCACTTTGATGATCACATTTTCAAATTCTTCTTTTGAGCTTAAGCGTCCTTTAACATTCATTAGAATTTGAAATTGATTACTTTTCGACGTAGGCTGCGCACCTAAACTACCCGCAGCAACCTGTTGGTTTTGCGCGCGTAATGCATTTACTACATCCATGGCTGTTAAGTCACGTGCAGAAAGTGCATCTGGGTTAAGCCAAACACGCATTGAGTACTGACCACCACCAAACATACGAACATCACCCACACCTGGAAGACGTGCAATTTGGTCTTTGATATACAAATCAGCATAGTTCGCTAAGTAAGTTGTATCATGCGTTTTTTCAGGCGAGTACAAATGCACCACCATGGTTAAATCTGGTGATGATTTTTCAGCTACAACACCTAAACGCTGAACTTCTTGTGGTAAGCGTGGTAGCGCACTATTAACACGGTTTTGCACTTGAACTTGTGCACGGTCTAAATCAGTGCCTAATGCAAAGGTTACCGTCAACGTCATGCGGCCATCACTGGTTGCTTGCGAAAACATATACAACATGTTTTCAGTACCATTGATTTCTTGCTCAAGCGGCGTCGCCACTGTTTCAGCAATTACCGTTGGGTTTGCACCCGGGTAACTTGCCGTCACAACAACTGTCGGCGGTACGACCTCAGGGTACTCACTCACTGGCAATTGAAATAACGAGATTGCCCCTGCGATGAGAAAGATAAGCGACAGCATCGCTGCAAAGATGGGTCGCTGGATAAAAAAGTGTGAAAATTTCATTTTGCCCTACTGTTTTGCAACCAAATCTGAGTGATTATTTGAAAGAGTGAATGCAATTCCATCGCTATTAATAGTGACTGTGTTTGGTGAAATTGGCATACCTGGACCAACACGCGCCGGACCATTCACAGCAATCACATCGTTTTCATTTAGACCCGATGTAATAGCGCGTAAGCTGCCGTAACGCTCACCCACCGTCACTATTTATATTCAAGAACATTGCCTTCACCCACAGTGAGTACAAAGCGATTCTTTAAATCAGTCCCAATTGCACGCTCAGGCACGATAACTTTTTCGCTTACTTTATCTGCGGCAAGCTTAATACGTGCGAATGAACCTGCACGCAGTTGTTGCTCATCGTTTTCGAACACCGCACGCACTCGAAGAGTACCGGTAGTTTGATTGATTTGGTTATCAATGAAGTTGATTTTGCCATTGAAGTTAAAGCTGGTTTCACCCACTTTTTGCATCACAACTGCTTGTTCACTTTGCGCTGTTACATCAGCAAATGACTGATTCCACGTACGCTCATCAATATCAAAGTAAGCATACATTTGCTGGTTTGACACAATGCTTGTTAACACGCTTTGACCAGCAAGCACGTTGTTACCTTTGGTGATATTCGCACGCGATACAACGCCATCAATGGGTGAACGCACTTGGGTAAATGCTAAATCAAGCTCTGCCGCAGTAAGCTCAGCCTGTAGCGCTAGCAATTGCGCTTCGCGTTGTCTTAGTGTTGATTTACGAGACTCAGCTTGCTCCGTTGAAATTGCTTTACGCTCAGTTAAGCGCTCTGCACGTTTTGCTTCACTTTTAGCTTGCTCAAGTGCCGCCTTAGCACTTTCGATTTGCGCTTTTAAGCTATCGACTACGGCTGCAAAAGGACGTGCATCAAGGGTGAAAAGCAAATCACCTTCTTTAACGCTGTCACCTTCTTTAAAGTTAATTTTATCGATGACACCCGAAACACGTGGCATTAGCGCAACTTCTTGTGGCGCTTCTAAACGCGTTGTATAGGTGTGCCAATTTTGTACTGGCTTTACAAGTACTTGTGCTACATCGATAGGTTGTAAATGCTGTTGCTGCTCTGCTTGGTTGGCTTCTGTGCCACACCCTGCAAGCGTTAAGCTCGCAATGGTCACAGCCACTGCAAGAATAGATTTGTTCATCACGACTCTCCTGTTAATAGATTGGAGACAATGTTACGGAACTAATTAGCGGATAAAAATGATAGATTTTTAAATTCTTTAATGCCAGAATGGCACCAATAAAGTTTAAGGAACTGCTATGGATACCACCAGCCGTTTATTAATGTTGCTTGAAGTGATTGAACGAGGCTCATTTGCTAAAGCTGCAGAGTCTAGAAATATAGACCGTTCTGTCATTTCAAAACAAATTAGCCGTCTTGAAGATGAATTAGGGGTGCGTTTACTCAATCGTACCACGCGTTCTTTTTCGTTGACTGCCGCTGGCGCTGAAATGGTAAAAAAGGCAGCCGAACTTAGAGATTTGTTATCTGATACCGTAAGACTGGCAGAGAATTACCACCAAGAACCCCGTGGTACGTTAAAAATTACCTCATCAAGTATTATCGGTAAGCGTTATATCCAACCGGTCATTAACGACTTTCAAAAACGTTTCCCGCAAGTTGAAGTAGAGCTTCGCTTAGACGACAGACTGATTGATTTAGTATCAGAAGGCTATGATTTAGCGTTTCGCGTTGGCGAACCGAAAGACTCATCATTTATTGCCCGTAAAATTGCCCGCAACCGTATGTTATTGCTGGCCTCACCGGAGTTTATTGAAACTTACGGTATGCCAAAACAGGTTGAGGATTTAAAAGAGCTACCTGCTGCGAGCTATTCAAGCCCAAGTAAACGCATTAGCGGTATTCGTTATCGTAATGCCGATGGCGATATTATTGAACAAAATATCAAAAGTGTGTTTCGTGCGAACGATGCCGAAGTACTGTTAATGAAGGCTATCTCAGGCAATGCATATGTTTTGGCACCGGCGTTTATTCTTGACGATGAAGTTAAACGTGGCGATCTAGTGCCTATTTTAACCGATATGGAATTACTCGATTATAGCGCGGTGTATGCGGTTTACCCACACAGAGACTTACCAGTCAGAACACGTTTATTCTTTGATGCTATGCGTGAATACATAGGCAAAGATATTCCTGTATGGGAAGCAAACATCCCTGACTTTGACACTATGTACAAAGGCTAACTTGAGAAGCTAACTCGCTTTATTTTGTTGGCTTAATTCATACGCCGTTACTACTCTATTTCGGCCTTGCTGTTTTGCTTGGTATAGCGCATCGTCAGCACGCTTAATAAAGTTTTTCAGGGTTTGATTTGGCATGTAGCAAGCAACACCAATACTAATGGTCAAATTAATAGCTTGCTCATCAATGTTGTGGATGGTTGTTGCTAAGTGGTCGCGCAGCATATCTGCAAATTCATAGGCACTTTGCGGGTCGCTCTCAGGTAAGAAGATAGCAAACTCCTCACCGCCGATACGAAATACGTAGCCTTTACTAATGCGTTGCCTAAAGAAACTGGTGACTTCAATGAGAATACGGTCGCCCACATCGTGGCCATACTGATCATTAATATTCTTAAAGTAATCAAGGTCGAGCATTAAAATAAACAAGCCGTTTTTGTTTTTTAGTTCAACTTCAAAATAATGGGTCATCGCCAAGCGGTTACCTGCCCCGGTTAAAGGATCAAGTAATGCTAAGTTTTCGAGCCGCTTACCATATTCTGCCCGACTATTCTCAAAAGTATGCGATACCGCCCAGATACTGATGTAGGTAAACGAAAAATTAAGTAAAAAATTAATACTATTAAGAGGCTCAAGACTTGATTTGGCTAATAGGATCCCGCCTTGCAGCAGAGCAACGACCAAAGACAAGACTTTGCCGTATTGTTTACCTAATAATAAATAAAATAAAACCGGTAATGAGCAAGTCCAAATAAACAGCAAGCTTTTAATATTACTGAGATACGTGCCCAATGTGATTAGTAGCGTTAAAAACACACATAAGGTAAGCGACTGCCAAAGATGGCCATTGCGTTTTTGGGTATAAAAAAAGATATAAAAACAAAACGATGCAAAAACAACTTCTAATGCCCCAAGGACAAAAAAGTCATTAATAAAAAGATTAAAACCGGCGAATATTCCAGCCAATACACCCAAACAAAAGCCCATCCATTTAAGAACGTTATTTCGTAAAGCTTGAGTGCCTCTTAGCGCCCCAATATCCATCCAGTTTCTCGTTATTGTTGTCGTTGCTTAATTTTAACGCGAAATAATAAATTTAGGAACAAGTTATTAAGTAAACTCGTATAAAAATGCAATCGTTTACATAAACGCCAGAAAAACTAATACTTTTTAACTTTTATTTTCAAATAATAAAATGTGTTGCGAGGTACAAGATGCTAAGAAGCAGCGGTTTTAAAGCGCTTCCAAACACAGCGAGCACCTAGCAGCTAATCATTAATTAAGTCACTGACCTCTTCAATTAACTCATCAAACTCATCGCGTACGTTACGACGCTGTTTATCGGTTAATGTAGGTTTTAGCTCCAATAGTAGGTTAACGTAGTTATCGAGATTTTTATCATCGGCGGCAACTAACTCATCGCTCATAAATGCAAAACGGTCATTAATGATAACAGCGAGTTGACTATCAAAATCTGCTGGTTTTTGCTTTTGCATAAATAGCGCTTTTAATGCATCTAAACGCTTTTGCTTGTACTGCATCCACAGTAAGAATGTACTGACTCGCGTATTTGATGAGTTCTCTATCAGTGTTTTTTGCTGTGAAGAAAGCTTAGTACCGAACCACTCTTTGTAGTTTTCAAGGTTTTCTTCTAAACGTTCTTTTCTATGTTGCTCTGGCGTTTTCTCTTCGTGCTCTTGGTATTCATCGTTAATGTTTTCTTGCAGTGCTGCAACAAACTCAACTCGCTGTTCATAAGAAAGAGCGTTTGCTAAATCGATAAGTTCAGGCTCGATTTTATCAACCAGCGTTTGCCAATGCTGCTTTGCTTGTACAAAGTGTGCTTTAAGTTCGTTATGGTCAACTTGCTTATCTAACATAGTCTTTAAGCTTTCAAGATCACGTTTGTATAAAGGAAGTTGTGTTTCTCGATGCCAATCGCGGCTGCTTTTAACAATATGCTCAAATTTGTCAGCTTGGTCACTGTTGAGATCGACATAATCATCAATCCAAAATCCTGATAACCAACCTAAATTATTGTAAGTAAAGCTAGGAGAACACCCCGCTACTGTAAACAATAAACTAAATACGATTAGATACTTTGATAGCTTTTTCATTGTAGTTTTTTAAAATCCTGTTTCAAAACAAAGTAAACTTACCACTAAGAACAAAAATTCAGCAACTGCAATTAAATGAAATTAATTATCATTTAGGTGTTGACGAACGATTAAACCTAAGTAATAATCGTTATCAACAACTTGGTTCGCTAAACTATTCTCACAGCAACATCATACTGTTAAAGGCTTTGATGCTGTTTTGCCAAGTTAGTTCAAGACGTAACTCTTGATTGTCGTCTGTTTCCTCGACCCAAACATAGACATAAAACGTTACACTTTACTTGCTACATTGCTCATATCGGTGACGGTAGATATGACACGAAAAAGCCCGCTACGGGCTTTTTTTATTTCTTTAATTTTTCTGTAAAATCTGTATCTTAAGCCTACTTGTTAATTGCAAAGCTTGCCGCTGTCTATAAATTGGGCATTTGCAGCTGTTGGGTCTAAACTAAAAGTGATGTTTTGCTCAGTGGCTGTTTGGCAATGCATTTTATCAATAGCTCAATGCTTTGTTATTGATACCTAACACACATTTGGAGGCAGACTATGCTCAAGCCTAATTTTAAATCACTATTGCTCGCTAGCACGTTAATCTTGTCACCTTTAGCAAATGCCAGTCTTGAAGATGCCCAATTAGCGGCAAATGAAGGTCGTTTTGAAGAAGCGCTTCATGAATTTAATTACCTTGCAGACAAAGGTTATGCCCCTGCAATGTATGAGCTTGCTAAAATGTACGAAGGTGGCTTTGGTGTGCAACGCGACTACCGTAAAGCAGCAGAGTTGTACGAAAAGGCAGTAAAAAAAGTACATGCTGATTCAATGTTTGCATTAGGTGTACTTTATCAAGAAGGTAAAGGTGTCAAACTTGATAAAGAAAAAGCCATTTCATTATATGAAATGGCATCACAAAAAAATCACCCAGCAGCTCAGTTTAATTTAGGGGTTATGTACGCCAATGGCGAAGGGGTAATTCAAGATTACCGCACAGCACTCAGCTGGTACCAAAAGGCGGCAGCAAATAACTTTACTCTTGCTCAGTTCAATATGGCATTGATGTATTACGAAGGTTTAGGAGTTCCTAAGAACCTCGAGAAATCATACATTTGGAATACCATTGCGGAATACAACGGCAACATGGATGCAAGCCATAGTCGTAAGCTTGATGAGCGCAATATGATGCCAGCAGAAATTGAAGCTGCGAAAGAAAAAGCAGACGCAATTTATGCAAAAATACAGGCTGGTTTATACGCACCTGACGGGCGTTTATAAGTAGGCATAGTACTTGCGCTTAACGGCGCAAGTACATCCATTTTAATAGTTTTATCAGCAACTTATTTTGCTTTAACAATAAGCTGGTACGTGGATTAAACTTACCTGATACTAGGGTATTTCGTGCATGGCTAAATGTTTTAAAGCCTTCAATGCCATGATAGTGCCCCATCCCTGACTCACCAATACCGCCAAATGGTAACTGGTCTGCTGTTACCTGCATCAATACATCGTTAATTGCCAATGTACCACTTCTGATTGCTGAACTTAACTTGCTGATTTTGTCTTTATCATGGCCGAAAAGATACAAGGCAAGCGGTGATGAGTCGGCATTAATTGTGTCAATCACTTGCTGCAGAGATTCATAACTCACAATTGGCAGTAAAGGACCAAAGATCTCATCTTGCATGACCCGCATATCATCATTAACTTGCGTTAAAATATGTAACCCCATGCGATGTTTGAGTTCATCAACTTGATGCCCTTCTATTGGCTCGAATACTTGAGCCCCTTTGTCTTTTGCATCCTGCAAGGTTACAATTAAACGCTGATATTGCCTATCAGAGACAATCGAGGTGAGGTTCTTACCTTCAACACCTTGTTTGAAATGCTTTTTATATAGCTCACTGAGTTGTAGTACTAACTGATGCTCAAGCTTTTTGGGCACAAACACATAATCAGGCGCAACACATATTTGCCCTGCGTTGTTTAACTTGCCAAATAACAGAGTTTTTGCAGCCTCTTTGATATTCACATCATCAAGAATTACCACCGGTGATTTACCGCCTAACTCAAGGGTAACTGGGGTGAGGTTCTTACTGGCCGCTTGCATCACTTTACGCCCTACTGATGTAGATCCCGTAAACAGTAAATGAGCAAAAGGTAAATCGCAAAACGCCGCCGCGGTGTCGGCTTCGCCTTCAACAATAATACAGTGCTCAGCAAGTGCATCTTCCATTATCTGCTTAATAACAGCATTGGTATGTGGGGTGAATTCGCTCAGTTTTAACATCACGCGATTACCCGCGGCTAATGCGCTAATAGCCGGTACTAATGCTAATTGAATGGGGTAATTCCACGGCGCAATAACACCCACGACTCCTTTAGGCTGGTAATGAATATGTGCCGATGAAGGCCATAAACTAATACCTACACTGCGCGATTCGTTTCGTGACCATTTAGGTAAGCGCTTGATGATGTCAGTTAATGATTTTACCGTTGGCAGTAAATCACCGAGTACCGTATCGAATTCAGTACGGTAACCAAAGTCTTTGCTTGTTGCTGCAACTAGAGCTTGCTCATTGTCTATAAGGCGGGATTTTATCGTTTTTAACAGCTTAATACGCTTATCAATCGCTAAATAAGGGTCTGCCAAAAAGGCGTTATTGAGTTTTATAAATTCGCTCTGTAATTGTGCGTGTATATCAGTCAAAACATCATCTCTTGATAAACGATTTTAGCCACTATAACGAGCTAAATTTATCTGAGCAACTTTATAAATGTAAAAACAGCGCTCAAAGTGAGCGCTGTTATTGGTTGGAATAGGTTGAAAACTTAAAGGCTTAACTAAAAGCCAAAGACCACTGCCGCAATAGTCATGGTCACTAATGTGATCATCGCAATAGCAATAATGTTCAGTGCAAAACCAGAGCGGATCATATCGCGCATTTGTATTTGCCCAGAGCCAAACACTATCGCATTCGGCGGCGTCGCAACTGGCATCATAAACGCACAGCTACATGCAATAGCCGCTGGAATAACCCATACAAGCGGTGTACCAAATACTGACTCAGCAACTGGGCCTAATAGTGGTAAGAAACCTGCCGCTGTGGCTGTGTTACTGGTGATCTCAGTTAAGAAAGTAATAAGGGTTGCCACTGCAAGTACACTTAATACCAATGGAATTGCACTCGCCCCTTCAATCATGTGAGCAATGTATTCAGCAAGACCTGAAGATTTAATTTGCGCAGCCAGTGTTAAACCACCACCGAATAATAGCAACACGCCCCAAGGTACTTTAGCGGCACTTTCCCAATCAAGAATACGCTCACCATCACCTTTGTTTGCTGGTAACACGAACAGCAATAATGCTGCCGCTATAGCAATCCCGGTATCAAAGATTTTCAAGCCTGAAAAATCAGCCAGTAGAGGCCTGAAGATCCAGCATACTGCCGCTAAAACAAACACGGCTGCTACGCCTTTTTCAGCGCGTTGCATTGCACCAAGCTCTTGTAACTGCGATAAGAATAACGATTTAGTATCTTTACTCGCTGCTTTTGCACATTGTGTATCTACTTTGTAGGCAAATTTAGTTAGCCACACCCAGCATAAAATAAGCATCACGGACGCAAGTGGTACACCGACTTTCATCCACTCAGCAAAGCCAATATCAATCTTGTAGCTGTCTGATAAATACGCAGCCATTAATGCATTGGGTGGTGTACCAATTAAAGTAGCAATACCACCGATACTTGCACCGTAAGCAATTGATAATAATAATGCTTTACCAAATTGGTCATTATCAGGGTTAGACTGTTTAACCAACATAGTAATCGACATAGCAATCGGTAACATCATCACAGCGGTCGCTGTATTTGACATCCACATTGATAAAAATGCCGTTACTAACATCATGGCTAAAATTTGTAGGCTTGGCTTAGTACCAGCACGAAGCATAGTATTAAGTGCAATGCGCTTATGTAAACCCCAACGCTCCATCGCGATTGAGATCAAAAAGCCGCCTAAGAATAAAAAGATCAAAGGGTGTGCATAAGGTGACGCGACCCCTTTGATTGCTGCAATATCAGCAAGAGGTGATATAACCAGTGGCAATAATGAAGTAGCAGGAATTGGCACAACTTCGCTTACCCACCAAGAAGCCATCCAAAATGCAAGGCCTGCGGTACGTAGTGCTGGTACGCTCATACCCGCTGGTGGATCAATTAAGCAAGTTAATAACATCACTAATGGGCCTAGCAGTAACATTACTGTGCTCATTAATGGGCGTGGCTGTGAGCCATCTTTTGTTTGATTTACTAATGACATACCGACTCCTTAGAACTTGTATTTAAGGCCAAGTGCAACGCTGTTGTCTGATTCAAGTTCTAAATCTAAATCAGTATAGAATAAGTATGCTGTAGTTTGTTTATCGAAGTTATAGTCAACACCTGCTGTCCATTGTTTACCTTCTTCAGCATGGCGGATCTTTGAGTCGTCTTTAACGTATTGCAGTTTCGGTACCCATTTATCGATTGCGTAGCTTGCACTAATTGCATAACCATTGCCTTCTTTCGTACCGTCGGTAGATTCACTGCGTTGGAATAAACCTGCTAACTGTAGGTTTTCATGTTTCCATGCGGCAACCACACGGCTTGCTGTTAACTTATTTAGTGCATCAACATGGCTGATAGCGACATAGTAGTCTTTAGATTTTAATGCACGGTCACCATAAATAACCGTTGCAGCATAACCAGATTCATCATTGCTGCTATCATCTTTTGGTGCATAAGTTAGCGCAAGTGATGCGCCACCATACGTTTTTGAGCTGTAAGTAATGGTATCGCCGATACGGTCTTGACCAGGGATCAGCTGAGCGATATCAGCTTGGGTTTCGTTAAAGCCGTCAACTTTACCTTCAGAATATTTAAAACGGGTGTCGTTACGGCCTACAACGACTTCACCAAAATCGCCAGCAAGACCTAAGTAAGTATTACGAGCTGAAAATGGCTCATCAGTATCATCATGCTCAAAGCCTTTTACTTGTACTTCGTATTTGAATACTGCTTTAAGTGACTCAGTTAATTTGTGGCTACCTTTAATACCAATACGCGAGAAAGGGGCTTCGATTTGAGTGCCCTCTTCTGCATAACGCATAACGCCTGTATCTGTGTTTGCTATTTGAACTTCTGCTTTACCGTATACCGCGTAATCTGCTGCCATTGCTGAGCCTGCTGTGCTCGCTAACACTACTGCCGCTGCTACACGTGTTTTTGTATGAGTGAATATTGTTGTCATTATGCGCCCCTTATTAGGTTCAAATTGTTGTTCCTAACTAGTAAGGCAAGTTGGTTGCCAACTTAGATAATTTAATAAAAACCCTTAAATAACAGTAATTTAACTTTATTGACATTTTTTAGGCTGGCTTTTATGGGTGGATCTCCACACATTTTTAAACCTGTGCTGTCACCAGTTCCACCCATTGTGAAGCGTTTAATGTGAGAGATTTGTTTAATCTTTGAACATTTCGCGATTAATACCGTATTTGCTCATCTTGTCGTAGAGGGTTTTACGTGCAATTTGTAATGTGACCATGGTGTCTTTTATGCTGCCGTTGTTTCGCTCTAACGCTTCTTCGATGAGTGACTGCTCATAAAAGCTAATCTTCTCGGCAAGACTTAAATCCTGAGCAAGTTCGTTTTCATTGTTTGTATCACTATAAGAAGCAAAAGCCAAATCAGAACCTAGCAATACCGCACGTTCAGCCTGATTTCTAAGCTCTCGCACATTTCCCGGCCAATCATAAGCAAGGAGTCGCTGCTTTGCTTCACTACTTAGTGGTGCAGGTGGTTTATGAAAACGTGTCGCTGCTATCGAGCTAAAATGCTTAAACAGCAGTGGAATATCAGCTTTTCTATCACGTAATGCCGGGATGCTCACTTTTACTAAGTTTAAGCGGTAATATAAATCAGCTCTGAAATCCCCTGCTTCAACTAAGCTCATTAAATCAACTTTGGTGGCAGCAACAATACGCACGTCTAAATCAATAGCATGGTTATCACCTACAGGCGTTACTTTTCGCTCTTCAAGTACCCTTAATAACTTTACTTGTAAACTTGCGGGCGTTGACTCTATTTCATCTAAAAAGACAGTGCCGCCTTTGGCAAATTCAAACTTACCTTGGCGAGATTGTGTTGCCCCAGTGTATGCGCCACTAGCTGCACCAAAGAGTTCGCTTTCGATAAGTTGCTCAGGGATTGCACCGCAGTTTATGGCAACAAAATTAGCCGCAGATCTATTACTTTGATCGTGCAAGTAACGAGCGACTAACTCCTTACCCGTGCCTGTTTCACCTTCTATAAGCACATCGGCGGGGGTATCGATTACCGCATTGAGTAAATGCATCATTTGTTGCATTTGCTCGGTTTCACCTAAAATTCGCACACCAGGTGCAGAGGTTTTCTCTACGGCAATTTTTAAGGCTCGGTTTTCCATCACTAAAGCACGTTTTTCTGAAGCGCGCGCGATACAGTCTAACAATTGCTCTGTCAGTGGTTTTTCAAATAAATCATATGCGCCAAGTTGCATGGCTTTAACGGCCACAGACACATCAGCAAAGCCAGTCAGGAAAATAACCGGCAGTTCGCTATCAAAGGCTTTAACTTGTTCTAAAAATGCCAAACCGTCCATTTTGGGCATGTTTATATCGCTTAAAACAATCCCTTCAAAACGACGACTTAATTTTGAAAGTGCCGCCGTTGGCTCACTAAAACACTGAACTTGATAACCTTCAATCTCAAGGAGCTGCTTTAATGAATCGCGGATCACCGCTTCGTCATCAATAACGATTACCTGATTACAGGTCGCTGCAACTTCACTCATGAGGGTTCCTTATTTGTTTGTAAGGTTATTATAAATTGTGCGCCGCCTTCAGGGCGGTTGTGCGCAGATAATCGACCATTAAATGAGTCGATAATTTGCCGTGAAATAGATAAGCCCAAACCTAAACCATTGCTGGTTTTAGTACTGTAAAATGGCTCAAAGATGTTACCTAATGCGTGTTGATCGATACCCGGGCCCGTATCAAGAATAGAGAGTTTTACGCGGTCGTCGAATAGTTCGAGCTCGAAGCTCAATTCGCGCTTTTCAGATTCACTCATTGCTTGGCTGGCATTGGTGATCACGTTTACCAAGACTTGTTCAAACTTAACGCTGTCGACCCACACGGTGATGTTTGCGTCAATATCAGCGGCTTTTACCTCGATATCGTCTTGCTTAAGTTGAGCGCTGGCAATCATTAAAGCATTCTTTAACATGCTCGCTAAGCTTTGCTGCCTCAATTGAGTTTGCGCAGGTTTACTAAAATGCTTAAGCTGCGCGACAATCTTATGGACACGCTCTATGAGTGACTGAACCAGCACTAAATTTTCGCTGGCTTGCTCAATATTGCCTTTAATAAGTAACCGTTTTGCACTCACTAAATATGTATTCATGGCACTTAGTGGCTGATTGATTTCATGGTTAATGCCCGCACTTAATTGACCTATCGTTGCAAGTTTAGCTGTTTGGATCAGCGCTTTTTGGGCTTTTTCGAGCGCTTGAGTTCGCTCGATCACTTCTTGCTCAAGGCTGTGCCTTGAAAACAGAAGCTTTTTATAGCCCGCAAAACGCACCATAGCCATATGAATTAACACCACGGCAATGGCATAAAACACACTAAACCACAAAAGCCTTGGAATTTGTGCAAGTTCTACATTCGTTACATCCACCAGCACAGTGGCGTTAGCGTTAATAATCGCTATTTTTTCTGAAGCGCTGATAAAGCGCGCTTGTTTGCCATCAAGTTGTATATTTTGCTGAGCGGTCTGTTCACTTAATGGCTTATTAGTATAAGCCAGTAAACTCGGTTTATGAGACAAGTAGCGCCGCGACTTAATCAAAGCGGCCATTTGTTCATCATTAAGTGATGTAAGTGCTTTTAAGCGCCAATCCTCAACGTCTGACATCACAATAACACTGTCTTCTAATGCGATATAAAAATGAGTGCTGTCTGATGCATTAAGAAGCTGACGGTCTTGTTCAAACTTTTTCGCATTCACTTTTAAAGTGACAACGGCAATAACGTTACCTTCATCGATAACCGGCTCTGAAAAGTATATGCCTCGCTCACTTGATCGCATGCCCAAAGCAAAATAAGCAACTTTTTCACCTTGCTTGGCTAAATAAAAATAAGGCCTAAAAGCAAAGTTGCTGCCCAAAAAGGTGTAATCAACCTGCCAATTACTACTTGCCACAACTGAGCCTGTTAAATCCATCAAATAGACATCAGATGCACCACTGGCACGTTGAATATCTTCTAAATAATAATTAACGGCTTGCTCGCCAATCCCTTGCTTTACAACAAAAGATTTAACTAAATCATTGGCGCTCACTAGGGTAGGAATGGTTTTAAATCGGGCTAATTCACTTGAGAAATAATGACTTAACTGAGTCGCTTGTACGCGACTTTGTTGCTCTGCTTGTTGATAATCGTGAGCGCGTCCAACGTAAAAAACTAACACAAGCAACAACAAAAGCATTGCACCTGCAATAACTAACTTTTTACTTAATGACGACATTCAAACCTTTGCGAGCAGCGCAACTAGAAATTGAACTGGTAGTGTAACGATAAATCTTCGCTTGTACCAGCGACTGCGCCATTGTCCATTCGAGGATCAAACACGTTATATTTTTTGCCGAATATGTTTTCAGCTTTCAGCATAAGTTGGCTATTGGCGTTTAACTGCCATTTTACACTACCACCGACTAAGCTATAGGCCGACTGTTTGAAGTGAGCACCGGTAACTGAACTTACCTCAACTTTATCACGCCACAATAGGTTTAAACTCACTTGCCAACTGTCAGATAAGTTATAACTACTCACTAAGCTTGCAAAACGTTTAAAGCTCGCATTAATTGGATCTTCAAAGTATTGCGTATAAGTGCCCGTTACAGAGAACTCTTTACTTGATTGCCAAGTGCCATCAAGCTCGATACCACTGTTTTGGGTATTAAATGAATTTGCAAATGTAAACAAAGCGTCCGTAGATTGTGTTGGCTCAATGTTAATAAAATCATTGAGTTCATTATAAAAAAGCACAGCATTAGCTTGTAACTCTGAGGTTTGATAATGCCAAACAAGCTCAGTCGTTTTTACCGACTCAGAGCGAAGTGATGGGTTGCCTACGGTGACATCATCATTTGAAAAAAGCTCATTAGTAACCGGAGTTCTGAACGATTCGCCATATTGCACTTTCACAGTATGCTCTGGGTTTATTACATAAACAGCGGCAAGACGAGGCGAGAATTTACTGTCGATGTCTTTCACATCGTCATAGCGAGCCCCTACAAATAAAGTAAGTGCATCTGAATAAGGTATTTTTAACTGCCCGTAGGCGCTATATGTTTCGAAGGTATACTTAAGTGATGCAAATTCAGGAAAGTCCATCACAGTCACAATACCTTGCTGATAATAAGCGGGATCAATAATGACTAACATCGACTCATCATCATAGTAACTAGTACGCACCCCTGCTTCGACTTGTTTAGCCTCTGCGTATTCTATACCCGCAGCAAGCTGCCATTGATTTTCAAACTGATAACTCAGTTCAGTCTCAAATTTGCTATCGGTTGTTTGCCAAGCTGGGCCAAGTAAAAAGTCAGGTATATCGTCAAATGCAGCGATTAAACCAGCACTTGAGATATTATGTTTGGTGTACGAGTAACTAGAGTCTAGTTTTAACTTATCGTTATTAACCCAGTTATATTTAATGCCAACAAAGGTGTTATCACTGGTGTGTTGGTTTTGTGTTGAATAGCCAGCAAGGTTTAAAAACTCATCAAGAGAGGTTTCGTTGTAACGCGCGCGTAGTTTAAGCTTTTTGTAATCAACACCCGCTTCTAAATAAAGCGCCTCAAGAGGATCTTTTACCCCTTGCGGATAGCTTTCACCGTCTTTTTGATCATAAGAAATACTCGCAAAGAGTGATGTATCATCACTAAAGGAGGTATTAAACTGCCCTGTTGCCCCATAGCGACCATTGTTGCCAACCACAAGTTGCAGTGCGTTTCGTTCTTTAGAGGTAACAATATTCATCACCCCTAAAAACGCATTACTGCCATATAGCGCCGAGCCGGGGCCGCGAATAAACTCTATTTTTTCGATCACTTCAATAGGGATATAAGGCATGTAAACAGAGGCTTTACCAAATGATGATTCATTGACTCGCTCACCATTGATCATCACCAGTACATTACCGCTATCAAGATACACTCCCCGAGCATGATCTTTAGGCACGGCACCAACCCAATCACCACGGGTTGATTGCATACCTGGCACAAAATTCATTACTTCATAAGCGTTATCAACACCAAGTGCTTGAATTTGTTTACGGCTAAATACACTCATTGTCGAGGGAACAGAAGACAGGGTTTCGCTGGTTTTACTAGCAATATCGACTTGAACATCAAGCAAGTCTTCAAAACTTAAAGAGAATAAGTCTTGCTCGTCTGTTGCGTTTGCAACCAGTGGAATGGTTGAGGCAACTGCAATTGAAAAAAGTGCTGAACATCTTAAAAGCTTCACGCTGCGAGATACCTGTACTAAAAGCCCATGCTGCAAAAGCAACACCTTGTTTACACTATTAATACAAAAGATTGGCAAGCTTGCAATGTTTTTATAGTTTTAGTTGAAGAGTTCTCAGAAGTAGAGACAAAAAAACCCATTTTCAGCTGTAAATGGGTCTTTAAAAAGGTCTGGTTTAGTGAAATAGGCTTAATTAAGCTGTTTCAACATTTCCAGTACGCTTTGCCTTGATGTACTTATATAAACCAATAAGTGACGCCGCTATCCAGAAAATTTCGATAACAAAACTAGCAAGGTTAAAGTTATAACAAAGACTAATCAGTAACAGAATCGCACCTGTTAAGTTCATCATGTTATACACAAGACCGGTTGGCGATGCTTTATTCAGTTGTAATAAAAAGAAAGCACCAACCACTAAGAATGTGCCTGTCATGCCAATAATATCAAATAAAAGTGCTATCACGTGCGTGAATCCATTTTGTTCATGTGTTTATACCCATACAACTGGCCCAATCCATGGGGAGGGTTGTTTTCATTCATTGAAACAGCAAACCGGTCAATAGTATCAGAGCATGAGGGAGAAACGAGGATAAATGTCCGTATTTTAATTCTATTTATGGGTCACCTTACCACCGATGATTTTTAGAGCAGGTGCGCCGCGGATCATGGTTTCGCGGGCGAATTGACGTTGGCAGTCAGGGCATGTTCCGGTTTCATTGGTAAAGTCTTGGCTAATGCGTTCGACAAAACATTTAACCAACGCGCCCTTTCCACCTTTGCGGTATTTAAATAATTGGCTTTTACATTGAGAGCAAAAAATATCGACCGTTTTAGTCGGGCCTTTTTTGTTAGGTTTTGCCATGACAACTACATTGCTAAATTAAAACCTTACTTTACCATGTTAAGGCCAGAGCCCCAAAACTAAGCCAATTATAGAAAACTGTAATATTGAATAACTTGCATTAACTAAAAACAATTTTAATGGGCGTTGTTCAAAGATATAACCAATCCCTAAGGCACAGCTTACCCAACATAAGCCAATAATGAAGCCAGTGCCTACGGCCACTCCCACATTGACATTTGCACCAATAAATAACGATAAACTAAAGGCAATTAAACAACATAAAACAAAGCTGCCACCAAACACCATAACCGGGTTGATGCTTTGCAGGTCAAGCTCAGTTAAACCACAGCTTTCCATCCAAATACGTTTAAAAAGCCAAGGAGAATACCACACAGCGCCCAATAGGAAAGATGCAAGGGCAGCAAAAAAAATCGCGAAGAAATTAAGTTCAGAAAAATGCATACACCAGACTCATAAAACTAACAGGGTTAATTTGACTTTAGTTAAGTATCAGCGATGCGGCAAATCAAAAAGGCTGAGATTTGTACCCATTTACACTTAAACCATACTTTTGCATTAAACCCTGCTTTATTTCAGTTTAATAAATAATCAATTTAGTGTTGTACGGGTTTTTTCTGTAATTTACGTTGTAGGGTTCTTCTGTGCATATTAAGTTGGCGCGCAGTTTCAGAGATATTACCATTGTTGCTATGCAATACATGTTGAATATGCTCCCACTCAAGGCGCTCTGGCGACATTATTTGGCTTGGCTCTGTGCTTTCCAACGAAACGCCTGATTCAACATCACCCAAAATTGTTTTTAATAATGAATTAAAATCGACAGGCTTTGGTAAATAGTCATCTGCACCTAGCCGTATGGCTTCTACGGCGCTGGCAATACTGGCAAACCCCGTGAGTAATACGATACGCGCTGAAGGAAATTGTTCTCTTAAAGGTTTAATTAGCGCAAGGCCGTTATCATCCCCAAGTTTTAAATCCACTAGAAAGTGGCTCGCCTCAAAAGTGGTTATTTGTTGTAAAGCTTGCTCACTGTTATGAGCGAGCTCACATGTAAAGCCTTGTTTTGTGAAGCGCCTTGCCAGTGTGGTGGCAAGATTTTCATCGTCTTCAATAATTAAAAGTTTCATACAATTTTTAAACTAACCATCGCAATCGCGCCTTGCTGCGGGTGATTACTGAGTGTTAATGAGCCATTCAAACGCTCTAACGTGACATTCGAGAGCATCACAGCCATCCCCATTCCATCGCTACTTGGCATAAGCTGACCGCCTAATGATGCCATTTGTTGCTCGCTAAAGCCTTTACCGAAATCACGCAACGACAATGAAAGTTTTTGTTTATCGATTTGCCACTTAGCCTCAATGTTGTGTTGCTGATTGTGGTTGTTTGCCGCTACAGCGTTTTGCAGTAAGTTTAAAATAGCTGGCAACAGCATGGCATCACTTAAAATCGAGCATTCAGGGGCGTTATTTAGCCACACTAAGCTTTGCTCTGGAAAATGCAGTGTCATCGCATCTTGAATGGTGTTTTGTAGTGTTTTAGCGCTAATTTCCTGTTTCGTTTCACCGGTTCTTAACGCATTTGAAAGTGCTCTAAAGTGCTCAAGTTGCTCTTTACACTGGGCTAATGGTTTAGCCATTTCTTGCACAATGGGATCATTAGCTTGCTGCTCTTTAAGCTCTTCAAATAACAGCTGTAAGTTTGCTATTGGCGTTGCTAGCTGGTGCGTTACTTGTGCTGCTGCGCCATCAAGCGTTAATAACTGCTCATGCCTTAATTGTTGCTCGCGAGTGCGTGCAATGGTGGTTTCTCTCGCTCTTAATGTGCTATTTAATGTACCAATAACAAAAGCAATAACAATGGCGCTGATAACAAAGTTAATCCACATACCAATAAAATGATGAGTCATCTGCATTTGGTGCATGGTGTGTTCAGGCATTTTTATCAGTAAAAAACTATAAGCGGCGATTGCCAGCACTGCCGTGTAGGCAAGCCCTTTTGCATTAACAGACACCGCCGCTATCATTATTGGTAACAGCAATAAAGAAACAAACGCATTGGTTGCCCCGCCACTTAAGGAGAGCAAAATAGTTAAAAACAGTAAATCTGCTGTCAACTGCATTAACACAGCAGCAGGCTTGGCTTTCGTTACTTTTCTATATGCAAATATACTTAACAGCTGAAAGATTGCTTCAACACAAATAACAGCAAGTAAAGGCAGTAAAGGAATTTGGTATTCAAATAAAAAATACACCGCTATCACAGCAACAAACTGCACAGCGATTGCGGCGCTTCTTAAAATTAGCAGGCGACTTATCGCCGGATCGGTTTGCATAACGGACTCTTTAAAGCTTAATCATCGTCCATAGAAATAGTAAAAACAGCACAAGGCGTTCCTTGATGAAACACCATTTGCCATTGTTTACCATTAAAACGCCACAGTGACATACGCACTGAGTAGTTAAACTCTGAGCGAGCAGAACGTCTAAAGGCCGCTTGATAGCTTAGCTGTGCAACATCGTCACTGAGCATACGACCTTTAAAATGTTGATTATAAAACTGCGGTACCACCTCAGTTGGTAGGCGGGTTAAAACTTGGAACTTATTAAATGACGTGCCATCAGCGGCTATTTCAATAAAATCATCATCTAGTAATGCATCAAGCGCTTCAGCAGATTGCCGAACCTCTGGCTCAAGAAGCTGTCGTTCTGCATCAATTAAATGATTAAATAACGTCTCTTTAATTTTACCGCCCATAGTAACCCTTACTGTTTGAGCACTTTACCGCCCTTCATAACAAACTGAACCTGACTAAGTTCACTAATGTTATCAAGCACATTCATATTTACGCTGATAATATCTGCTTGTTTACCAACACTCAAGTCACCAAGGCTTTCACTTTGACCTAATAGTTTTGCAGCTTCAACGGTAGCTGATTTAATCGCTTGCTTTGGTGTCATGCCATATTTAACTAATAACTCAAACTCTTTGGCATTATCGCCATGCTTAGATACGCCTGAATCTGTACCAAAGGCTATTTTAACGTTATTTTTTAACGCTAATTTAAACGATGCTTCCATTTTTGGGGCGACTACTTCGACTTTATCAGCAATCGCTTTTGGCATATTTGGGTTATTTAGTACTTCTTCTTTTACTGTAGCGCCAGCGAGTAACGTTGGAACTAAATACGCGTTTTGCTTTTTGAAAAGCTTAACAGTGTCTTTATCTAAAAAAGAGCCATGTTCGATTGAATCAACCCCCGCTCTAAGCGCTGCTTTTATGCCTTCTGTGCCATGAGCATGAGCGGTGACTTTACGGCCTAAATGATGAGCCGTGTTAACAATGGCACTGAGCTCTTCATCTGTAAATTGCTGGTTCACACCCGCAGCGGTATTACTTAAAACACCACCTGTCGCGGTTATTTTAATCACATCGGCACCGCTTTTAATTACATCGCGCACTGCTCGAGTACAATCGGCTGCGCCATCACACACACCTAAGCCACCCCCTTCTGTCGCTTTGGTAATATCACGGCGATAGCCATGCATATCACCGTGACCACCGGTCGGTGTGATCATATCCCCTGCTGCAAAAATGCGCGGGCCAACAATGTCGCCACGTTCAACCGCTCGCTTTAATGGGAAGATAACTTGATAGCTGCTACCTAGGTCACGCACAGAGGTAAAACCTGCATCAACCGTACGTTGTAAGTACTTTAAAGAACGAAGTGCATAGTCAGCTTCGTATTCAGTTGTCCACTGATGTGGGTTACGTTTTGCATCACGCTCAAAAGTAACATGAACATGCATATCAATCAGACCCGGCAATACCATCTGATTTTTTAAATCAATAATATCTGCATCACTGAGGTTTAACTGCTGCTTTGTTAAATAGCCTGCTTTTATTGCAGCAATTTTACTATCTTCAATAACCAGTGTTTGTTGTTCTTTGACATCTTGTTCCGTGCCTACCAGCACCTTCCCAGCATATATAAGTGTAGTTTGTGCATTAACCGCAAACGCTGATAATAAAGACAGTACCGATAATGTGCTTATTTTTAGGTTTATTTTTTTCATAATCGCCTCTTTTTTATACTAGGTTTAACTTAAATACGCGGTAATTGCCATTATTTACGACATAGCAAAGCAATGAACTAGTGTTAACAAGTGAATTTTGATATAACTTCGGGAAAATTTAACAAGTCTGACCACATAAAGAGAACACATTATGTCTTATGCCCAAATTACTGGCTGGGGTAAATGTATACCACCAGCAAGCATCAGCAACGATGAAATTAGCAATATTGTTGATACCAACGATGAATGGATCACCACACGTACAGGCATCAAATCTCGCCGTGTCAGCCATGTTTCTACTGCCGACTTAGCTACGGTTGCTGCAAAACATGCCCTTGCCTGCGCGGGCGTTGATGGCAAAGACATTGATCTTGTGATCCTTGCAACTTGTACTCCATCAACAATGGTGGCAAATACAGCGTCTCTAGTGCAAAAAAATATTGGTGCGGTAGGCGCAGCAGCAATGGATACTAACGCTGCATGTTCAGGCTTTTTATATGCATTACAAGCAGCCACAGCGCAAATTCGTGCGGGTATGATCAAAAAAGCAGTCGTTATTGCTGCTGAGCGCATGACGTGGTACATCAACTGGGCGCGCCGCGACAGTGCTGTATTATTTGGTGATGGTGCTGGTGCCGTTGTATTAGAAGCCTCAGATACGCCATCTGGTTTACTTGCAACTAAAACTGGCTGTGACAGTGAAGATCGCGATATATTACACATCGAAAACTTTGGTAGTGATTTAAATAAATACGAGCCAATTGGCCCGTCTAACTTGTTATTCGAAGGTCGTGAAATCTTCAAGCGTGCTGTTAAAGGTATGAGTGAAGCCTGTGATGACGTGCTAAACCAAGCACAATTACAGCTTGATGATATTGACGTATTAGTTCCTCACCAAGCAAACTTACGTATTATCCAAGCTATTCAGCAACGCTTGAAAGTAGCTGACGAAAAAGTCATGGTGAACATTGCCGATTACGGTAATACATCTGCTGCGACAATTGCGATTGCAATTTGTGAAGCTGTTGAGCAAGGGCTTATCAAGCCAAACTCAAACATTATGTCAGCGGCATTTGGTGCAGGCTTAACGTGGGCGGCAAGTTACATTAAATGGGGCGAGCGCGTGACACCAATTGCGGTATCTGATGCAGCTCTACCTGAGTGTGATAAAACAGGTCTTGAACTTGTTGCACCGGCTGTTGCGGCATGTAAAGCGGCAGAATAAAAAGCTGCATTCATTTATAGAAAAGCGCGGCTTAGTCCGCGTTTTTTTATGAGCATAAAAGGAATCGACCATGGAATTATTAGGCATCCATCACGCTGCAATCATCTGTAGTAATTACGACAAGTCAAAGCATTTTTATACTGAAGTATTAAAACTGCCGATTATTCACGAGCTATACCGCGCTGAACGTGACTCGTATAAATTAGATTTAGCACTTCCTGATGGTAGCCAATTAGAATTGTTTTCGTTTCCCGGAGCGCCACAAAGACCCAGCTATCCAGAGGCACAAGGGCTTCGACATTTAGCATTTAAAGTTGCCGACATTGCAAACGCTAAGGAATATTTAGAGCAGCAAGGTATTTCAGTTGAAGAAATAAGAGTGGATGAAATCACCGGGAAGCAATTTACGTTTTTTGCCGATCCCGATGATTTACCGTTAGAGCTTTACCAACTCTAGATTATTGAAAGCGATCTTGTAGGTAGTTAAACACGGCGCGAATACCCAGTGCTTCACCCCCTGCAGGACGACCTGGTAATGAACGTAAGTTCCAAGCCATCACATCAAAGTGAACCCACGGCGTGTTTGGCTCGACAAACTCTTTTAAATAAAGCGCAGCAGTGATTGCACCACCGAATGGGCTTGATGCACAGTTGGCAATGTCAGCTACGTCGCTTTTTAATAATGCTTTGTATTGATCAAATAACGGTAATTGCCAAATTGGATCATGACAGCTTTCACCGGCATCCATTAATTTGTTCGCAACATCTCGGTCATTTGCGAAAAAGCCAGGCAATTCAGTCCCTAAAGCGATACGACAAGCACCTGTTAGGGTTGCAAAGTCAACAATCAGCTCTGGGTTGTCGTTTTGCGCTTCAGCAAGTGCATCGCACAGTACTAAACGACCTTCAGCGTCCGTGTTATCAATTTCTACAGTGATCCCTTTGCGTGTTTTGATCACATCACCGGGTCTAAATGCATTACGAGAAACCGCATTTTCAACTGCAGGTACTAGTACTCGTAAACGAATTGGTAAGTTGGCAGCCATAATTAACTGTGCAAGGCCAATAACATGCGCAGCACCGCCCATGTCTTTTTTCATGTTGCGCATGCCTGAGCTTGGTTTTAAATCTAAACCACCAGAATCAAAGCACACACCCTTACCTACTAGGGTGATCTGCGGAGCATCTTTTGCACCCCAACGTAAATCAAGTAAACGCGGTTTATTCTCAGATGCGCGACCAACCATGTGGATCGTTGGGTAGTTTTGCTCTAATAATTCATCACCAACCCACTCGCTAAACTCACCATCAAAGGTGTCTGCTAAATCTGCCATCACTTGAGAAAGATGTTGCGGCATCATATCTGCAGCAGGCGTATTAACTAGATCACGGACTAAATTAATCGCACTTGCATGCTGCGATAAACGCTTAACTAAAGATTCGTCTTGAATAGCAAGTGTGGCACGAGGCGATGGTTTTTCTTTATATTCACTAAACTCATAACCACCTAGTACAAAACCAAGTGCAACCTGTTCGACAAAACTATCATCACCTTGAATTTGGTAGCAACCCGCTGGCAGTTTTGTCGATAAGTCACCCGCTAACCAAAAGTCCTGTAAATCATTAACTAAACAATAAACATGCTCAAGCGAACCTGATTCACTATCTGCAACTAGCGCGATGCCTTTGTTTTTAAAATCACAATTTGTTAGCCAGTTTTGTAAAGCTTGTGGTTGCTTGGTTAACCACGTTGCTAGGTCAGCTTTAGCAATAAATGACAGGGGAATTCCCGTAGAAGAATGGCGAATTAATGAACTCATTAAACGACTCGATATAAAGAAAAGGTAATTAAGCATACCAATAACTTGGTACAAAAGGTATAGGCAAAATCAGATAAGCAAAACCAAATCAGTGTTTGTTTTGCTTCTCTTTTTCTTCTTTTTCGACTTGTTGATCAAGCTCTTTAATTGAGCGGTTCATATTGAACGAACTAGGTAAAACATCAACACCGACCCATTGCCCTAGTTTAACAACTAAAGGAATGGTGATAGGTGAAAATGGCAATACAGCAAAGACACCTAAACCGAGCCCTTTTAAAATATCTAAAAACTGCTCATTGGCTGTATGTAACTCTTCTTTAGTAGCTAAGCCTTGAGTGTATCGCCTATAGATATGAAGCATCTCTTTTGTTTCTTGCTTTTCTTGGGCAAGTGCGATTTTAAGTGCTACCATAGCGCGCTTGAAACGTAGGGTCTGACGCTTTTTGGTAATTTTAGCCACTCTGAATGGGGCTCGATGAATAACTTTGTATAATCGCATTTGGCTATTTTCACACAGCATGCGAAGTTCACAAAGCATAATTTACTTATATTAGTTTTTGTTTTATTCTTCATACACTATTCGTAATTATTTTTCAGTATTAAAAATGAACACACCTATACAACAGGCTGAGCCAAAACCCCAAAAGCCGGCCCCAGATGAATGTTGTGGTGGTGGTAGTTGTTGCCCATGTGTGTGGGATGAATACCGAGAAAAATTAAAACAATGGCAATTAAACAACATTCCGCAACAAGCCTAATAGACCGTTCCAAATCCAATTCCGCTCAAAAACCAATCAAAAAATTCCTTTTTTAAAATATTTTTGGATATTTTATATACTTTCTTACACATAAAAGAAAAAACAAGAATAATTTATCCCCTGCAATTTCATGCACATAATTAAAAAAACAATAATAACTTGCAAATTAAAAAGCCAAAAACAACATCGTATTAACAATTTGCAAAATAAATTTACAGGCTGTATAAAAGATTTACACCAAGTTTTTTGATTAGCTTTGGTGACATAATCATAAATATTCTAACTGGGGAAGTCGGAATGAAATTCAAAAATAATGCGCTACAACAAGCAATTAAATTTGCTTTAGCGACAACAACAGCAGGCCTGTTTGTGTCGGGTTCAGTTGTTGCTGCAGAGCAAGCAGCAGAAGAAACTAAAGTTAATAAAAATGTAGAAAAAATTGCCGTGGTAGGTACTCGTTCAGCACCACGTTCAATCGGCGATTCACCTGTACCGATTGATATAGTTAGTGGCGATGAACTTAGCAAGAATGGTTCTACTGATATGTTAGATATGCTTCAAGCATCAGTTCCATCATTTAATGTTCGTCAGCAGCCTATTTCAGATGCAGCATCGTTTATTCGTCCAGTTAACTTAAGGGGTTTATCTTCTGATTCAACTCTTATCCTACTTAATGGCAAGCGAAGACATCGAGCGTCCGTAATTGCTTTTCAAGGCGGCGGCGTAAACGATGGTGCACAAGGTCCAGATATTTCAGTGATCCCTTCAGTTGCATTGAAGCAAGTTGAGGTTCTTAGAGATGGCGCTGCAGCGCAGTACGGCTCTGATGCAATCGCAGGTGTAATGAATTTTGTACTAAAAGATGCCTCTGAAGGTGGTTCTTTCTCTGTGCGCCAAGGAGAATATTACGAAGGTGATGGCGATCAAACAGTAATAGATGGCAATGTTGGCCTACCATTTACTGACGAAGGTTTTGCAAATTTATCTTTTCAATATAAAACAGCAGATGCAACAAGCCGTACTTTACAGCGCCCAGATGCAGCAGCATTAATCGCTGCAGGTAATACATCAGTTAATGATCCTGCACAAACTTGGGGTAATCCCGAGATTGATGATGATCTAACATTGTTTGCTAATGTTGGATTAGAATTAGGCGATGGAAAGAGCTTCTATATGTTCGGTAACTATTCAGATAGAACGGCAACAGGAGGCTATTATTATCGTAACCCACAAAATAGAGGCGGTGTTTACACCGATGGTGACGGTAATCTGTTAGTAGGTGCTATGGATGGTAATAGTGATGCCTGCCCAAACATTCCAATCACTTCTGGTAATGTTTTAACTCAACAAGATTATATAGATAATGTAGCTAATAATGATAACTGCTGGGCTTTCAACGAATTGTTCCCTGGCGGCTATACTCCTCTTTTCACTGGTGAGATAAATGATACCTCGTTAACAATGGGTACTAAAGGCGAGTTTAAAAATGGTTTTTTAGATGGCGCTTATTATGATTTCAGTGGCTCGGTTGGCCGTAACAAATCAACCTACACCCTAGTTAACACTGTAAACCCATCGTTAGGAGCTAACCAACCTACTGATAATAGTTTTGAAGCTGGCTCGTATATTCAGCTTGAAAAAGCATTCAATCTTGATATATCAAAAGCATATGATGTTGGTTTAGACGATATGGTAAACGTCGCTTTTGGTGCTGAATGGAGACAAGAAAGCTTTGAAATTATTTCAGGTGAACAGGTTTCTTGGCAACAAGGACCTTTAGCAGAACAAGGTTTTAGTGTAGGTTCTCATGGTTTCGCAGGATTTTCACCTGAATCTCAAGGTATAAGCAAACGTCAAAGTATCGCTGCATATCTAGATGTTGAAACATACTTAACTGAAGATTTCTTAGTTGGCGCTGCACTTCGGTATGAGGACTTCTCAACATTCGGAGATACCTTAAACTATAAAGTAACAGCTCAATATTCTCTAACAGATGAGTTTTCACTTCGCGCATCTCATTCAACAGGTTTCCGTGCTCCAACAGTTGGACAAGCTAATGTAGTAAATACCCAAACTTCTCTTGTTAATGGTGAATTAATCCAATCAGCAACATATCCACCTACGCACCCAGTATCAGCTCAAAAAGGTGGTGTAGAGCTCACTCCAGAAGAGTCAAAAAGTTTTGCTATTGGTGGTGTTTATCAAAGTGGCGACTTTTTCCTAACTGTCGATTTATATGACATTAAAGTAGAAGATCGCATAGCACAAACAGATAAATTATTTATTGACCAAAATGATGTAGATGCCTTACAAGGTCAGTATCCAAACCCTGAATTGTTACTTGGAGGTTCAATCACCTTCTTTGCAAATGACTTCGACACACATACACAAGGTGCTGATGTTGTAGCAAACTACACAATGGAACTGTTCGGTGGCGACACTAAACTTTCTTTAGCATACAACTACAACAGTACTGAAGTTGACAATGCAGGCTTATATACTTCTGACTTCAAAGTTAAACGTCTTGAACAAGGCATGCCAGAACATCGTGCAACATTTACATTTGCACAAGACTGGGAAACATTCAGTATGTTTGTTCGAACAAACTACTTTGGTGAGTATTTTGCAACACATGCAGATGAGCCAGATATTGGTGACACCTATGGTTGGTCTAAAACAGGGAGTTCTGCAGTTACCTTCGACGCTGAATTGAGCTACTATGCAACTGATTCAATTACACTATCTGTAGGCGCAAATAATATCTTCGATACTGAGGCTGAAAAGCTTCAAGAAGTATCTAGTGATGGCTCATATGGGTCACGAGGTATCGTCGGTGGTAAATACTACGAAAGTGGTCCATTTGACTACAATGGTGGATTTTACTACGTGAAAGCGAGTTATAAATTTTAATATTTAGTAGTAAAAATTTGTAATGGTAAGCCAATGAGGAGTTATCTTCATTGGCTTATATACTTTAACATCAATCCACCACACACATTAAATTAACACCTCAAATTTGCGTTTCAAAGTTTATGTTACTGGAAAAAGCGAATCAATTACTGAATGAAAACAAGCTTAAAGAGGCCGAATTTCATTTTAAAACCATTCTCGATTCAGATCCTGAAAATGGCGAAGCGTTATTTGGATTAGGTCGCATTGCCCTGCGTTTAGAGCGTTATGATGCAGCGGTTTACCTTCTACAAAGAGCCTGTGAACGACTACCTCACATGCTTGAACCACTCCATGCCCTTGCCGATGCTTTTAATGGCGTGCATTCGCCACAAGATGCCTTAACCGTACTCGAATATGCAAAGTCAATTGCCAGCCATAACCCTGAGCCACATTACTATCTTGCCCAGCATTATTTAACCTATGGTGAGTTAGACAAAGCCTACAATATTTTAAAACATGCCCTTGGTATGGGAAATTACCCTGTAAAAGCATACATTTTATTTGAGTTAGTGCAGTTTGGGCGTTTTAACAACGAACAAAATTACATAAATGAGCTACACCAGTTTTTAACTTTAACCAATAATCTGCGCTTAAAAATGGTGTGTTATTATGCACTGGGTAAAAGCTATGATCAGTTAAATGATACAGAACAAGCTTTTAACTACTTCAGCCTTGCTAATAAGCTACAAACAAAACTCACGCAGTTTAAAACCCGTGACTTAATGCCTTTTTATCAGCGCATCATAGAGCAAAATACAGCTGAGCTAATTGATGCCAGAGACAAAACATTCAACGGCACAATTACCCCCTTTTTTATAATTGGCATGCCAAGAAGTGGCTCAACGCTTGTAGAGCAAATGCTGACAAGCCACAATGACTTTGCCAGCCTTGGCGAAGATGCCAGTATCAGTAATCAGGTTGTTGCATACCTTGAACAACAAACGCAACTCCCCTACCCAGATTGCTTAGCAGAGCTAAACCAAGGGCTAATTAACAATGCCCGCAATATTTATATTGAACGAATAAAACAAGCGCCAGTTGTACGCCCCTTTATGATCAATAAGCTGCCTGCTAACTATCAGTCACTCGGATTAATTTACTTACTCTTTCCTAACGCCAAGTTTATTAATATGCAGCGAAAGTATGATGCAATTGCTTGGTCTGTGTTTAGCAATTATTTTGCTGAAAACGAACCTTATTTTTGTTCACTCCCAGAGTTTAAACAGTACTTTGATTTGTATCAGCAGTTAATGGACCATTGGCAAAATGTGATGCCAGAAGCGATTTTTGATTTAAGCTATGAAGCACTTATCAGTGACAGCGAACAAACACTGACAGCCCTGTGTAAGTTCTTAAACATTGAGTACAACACACAGTTCTTAGATTTTTATAAGTCAAAAAAACCGGTGGCAACGCTCAGCAAAACGGCTGTAAGACAGCCGTTAAGTGATAAAGCATTAGAGAAATACAAACGCTACGAGAGCGCAATGCACACGCTTATGCGTGAGTCTCAAACCAGTTCAACAAGTCAACAAACTGATCATAACGCGCCTGTGGGTGAGTAAGCATATTAATGTGATCATAATCGACCTTATGGCCAAACTTACGGCCATAAATGGTCATCGTTTGCTTACCGATGCCGGACTCTTCCATAAATTTTTCAATATCAATCGGCTGGCATAGGGCTTTATCTTTAACACCCGCCACATGCATAATGGGTGGAAGTGCCTTATCAGCTAATGTGTTGGCGTAATCAAAGCCATCGTCAGTATCGACCCAAGGTTTACGCTTAGCCCACTGCATACTTTGATAATGTGATTTACGGGTTTCATCATCACTGCCCCATTTCAGTTTTTTAGCAGGCACAAAACCATGCTTACGGGCAACTAATGGCGCCAAACCATACCAAATTAAATTACCTTGAATATACTTGCTTGGATGATGGTTATACAAAGACCGTTTAGAACCAAAATAGCCGCAGGCTTTAACATCATCAATCAACTCAGGAAAACGGGCAAACACACTGTTCATTAACACCCCACCCCATGAGTGCGCCACCCAATAACGCGCAGGCTCGCCTTCAAGCTGCTTAATTTTATCTAAAAATGCGGGTATATCTTCTAAAATAGCCTCGGTTTGACCATACTTTGCATGCTTTGAAATCGCAGGTTTACTTTCACCACGACCGCGTAAATCAGCCACATAGCAAACATAGCCATGCTCAGCTAAAAATGGTGCTAAACCTTTATTGCTGTGGGTGTAAAAGATTTTGCCATTTTCAACGGCACCATGCATAAAAAACACCGCAGGGCCTTTCGCATCAGTCTTACTGATACGGCGTAAATGTAAGGTTTGGCTTTCGGCGAGTTTAATAAACACCGATTCTTGTTTAATCGTCACGTTTGACCTTTTTATTCTTATAGACTCATCGTACCAGTGTTAAGTTACGCCAGTCTATTCAGCAAAGCAAGTTTTGCCTGGCGATTGCCACTCAAAATGAGAATCTCAGGCACGATGAGATTTTGATAAAATAGTAACACCAATGCAGAGCCATTATTCATTGAAGTTAGAAGTTCGACTTGCACGAGCCTTTGGCTAAATGTTTGATGGTTTCGGGTCTGATGGTCTTATAGATAAAGAGACAAAATTTGATGTATGGAAAACCGAAACTAAACGCGAGGGCATGCCTAACCAAAAAACATTTTCCGTCGGCTTCAGTTATAAGTTCTAGCAACCATGATGCATAATAAAGTAGGCAATATATGAGTTATTGCTTACTTTATTAGACATAATTTAGGTTTAATAATATCTTTAAGCTATTAAAGCTTGGTATTTCCTTTACTAACCAGCAACGATTATTTTCTGACTTATCAACTTTTACTAAGTTAACCTCAGCAAAAGTTGAAAATGATAGAATACTCAAAATTAACGCAAATAGTTTCATGGCATATAACGCCCAGCACAGCGGCTGACAAAGCTGGCACGTAATTGCGCAGCAATTTGAGTGACAGGTTTGACAGTCCGTTGCTGCTGGTTATACGGCATTAAGAGCATTCTAGATGCTCGCTTATCAACTCGATTGTTTTTGTAAAATTCTTTACCTTATTCTTTGCACGCAATTCGCCTAAAACCTTACGAGCAAGATCTTTATTACCATTATATTTATGCATAATCGCAGTAATGATATCTGGGTTATACATACTGAATGCTGGCTTTTCACCGTTCCTGACTAATTCCAAGACTTTATTTACGCTATCGATTTCTAGTAAGAATGGCAGTGCCGATGAACTAAGAATCTTCCTAATATCCATCCCTAGCTCTTGTGCATTTGTCTCAGAGCTAACCTCCCACCAAGAGTCACCGTTATCGTTCATTAGATGCCCCACTCTCCTAGAAATTACAGCAGCCGCCTTACTTGGATTTTTAGGTAAAGGGGTATTCGTCCATTTTTCATGGAAATATGGAAAAACAACATTCACGTTAATAGTGAACTTGGCACTTGTAGGATCATTATATTGTGATGATTGGAAATCGATTACATATATAAAGATATCTCCACTTTTGTAGAAACATCTTCCTGTTTTTCTGAATCCATTTTCTTTTAGGTATTGCTTTGTACCTTCAGAAATAACTTCATCGATTTTCTTTGAACTATCCGACTTCACGATATTTCCTATGCCGTATAACGCCCTGTTAATGGGCAAAATTTTGTTGGCTAAAATGTGGAGCGGAGCGAAACCAAGCCAACGTAATTTTGTCCACTTTAAACAGTTTGTTATATACCAACTAGTAAAAAAGATAAACACCCAAAAACAATAAGCCCAGTGCTAAAAACATTGTTACGTAAAGTCCCCACACGACCTCCCATAACAATAATTTTCGTGTCTTTTTAAAGTGATACAACCCGACTGAGCATGGCGCGCCAAGCAGTAGGGGAGGAATAGCGAAAAGCATCGAATAGCCAACATGCTGATAGAACGGCAAAGGTTGTCGATCCTCAAGTGCCAGCATATGCTCCAGCAAATAGCTCATACAAATTCCAGCAATCAAAATTAGGATAAGGTGCTTAATTACAACTCGTGGACTCATAGAGGTATATAACGCCGCAAATAAACGGCAAAAATTAGTTGGCTAAAAATTTGTAAGGTACGAACAAAGCCAACTAGTTTTTTGTGCGCACTTTTTAATTTGCTTTGTTATATGCCGATTACCAATTCGCCTGCTTAGTTTTTTTATAACCTAGCCACATAGTAATTGCTAGTGTTAAACATCCCAACAAAATGAAAATAGCTGTTACATTTGGGGACTCTTGCACTATGCCAAGTTTTCCATTTAACCATGCTGGGAAGAATATACTAAACGGAATGTAGGTAACGATAAACAACAGAAACAAAATATATTGGCTAAACACGTTTAACAAACTACGACGATTAACCAGTTTAAGTTTATCTGCTAAATGTTTATGGAACTTTACGATACCCAAGCAGAGCCAAACATAGACCACAAATGAAACTACAAAAATAGCAATATTCATATAACTCTCTTAGGCATATAACGCTTTAATAAACGGCGAAAAATAGCAGGCTAAACTAAGCGAAGAATAAGCGCAAGCCTGCTATTTTGCGTCCATTGTTTAATTAACTTGTTATAACTCTGGCCACTCGTCCCCAGATTGTCTAGCCGCATAGTCAAAATTTAACTCTGTACCAAAAGGCTCTATCGGTAACTCTTCTTGGTTGATTGATATTTTGAGATTATTTAAATTTTGAAGCTCACTTAAATATGCCAAAGTATCATGAATCCCACTCGATTTAGCATTGTTTATTAATGCCGCAATAACATTCTTCTGCTCAGAGGATAAACTTGATAGAACTTTATTGATCGCTTCATTTTCTGTCGTATTTGGAAACTGGCCATTCTTAACCCATTCAGCTTTGGTTGAACTACTTCGTTCAACTAATCCATCAATCAATGATTTGTATTCGTCCATTGAATCCACACGCATTCCTAAAGAGAGTTATAACGCCCGCATAATGGGCGGATAATACTTGGCTAAAATTATCGAGGAACGAGCGTCAGCCAAGCGTTAGACGTCCATTCATTAATGCGCTTGTTAGGTTGCGATTGAATCCCATTTTTCCAGAACCATTGCACGCCAATCTTTATCTAGTATGTTTTCTGCAACGAATTCCAAGTAAAAGTCTGCATCTCTATCAATCTGATCGTAAGTAACATCAATAATCGAATACAACGCCCTACCTAAATGAGAATACACAATACTAAATATACAAACACCGTCTTCAATAATTTGAAACTTTGAAATGAATGGAAAGGGCTGCAAATGTTTAAACTCTATTCCGGAACTGCCTGTATTCCAATTTTTATTACCAGCGGAAAATTTAATGTTGTCGTTTTCTCTGTAGATTGCAAAGTTTACTTTAGAGCCAAAAATTCGTTTTTCGCAATGAGCAAACCCCACGCAAGGCTCATCCGTATTCTTGCCATTACTCATGGGTATCGTTTTCGCTCGACCTGTTTCAGGGTTGAATTCGATTTGCTTCCGTTCGTGAGTCCAATGATTTAGCAACATCTTCCTTAGCAACCTAACGCCTCAGTTAAAAGGCAAAATTTGGTTGGCTACAATGTGAAGCGGAGCGAAACCAGCCAACTGAATTTTGTCCGCTTTTAAACTGTTTGTTATACGTATTTTACACCTATTTATCGCTGCTTAGTTGTTCAAGGTAACTTTTTAATCTTACAAAATCTTCAAGCCCACGTTTATCTGTTTGATATTCTGGCTCCCAATATGCTACGGCAGTGTATTGATACAAAGAGCTTTCTAGCATCCAAGTATCTCCATCCATTCCCCGAGTTTTATCTTTCGGAAACACCAGTGTTTTCTCTAACTTACTAACTAAATTTGAGTACTGTTCTTCTGTTAATTCAATACTTTTCTTTGATTTAATACCTTTCCAGTCATAACCCCCAGCGCCCTCATAAGTTGTAGTTATTAACTGATAGGGTTTGTGCCTAGTAACCTCATAGATAACAGGGTTTGAAAAAGTAGGTACTACTTTCATTTTTAAGACTGGTTGAAGATAAAAACCAGGGTCAGTGTATTCGATTGTATTTCGAGTAGATTTACAGCCAACAATTGAAAGTAGAATCAAAAAAATTGAATAGTATTTCATATTACTAAACCGATCCTTCGATACGTATAGACATAATGACTCCCCACGAGGTGCTAGCCTCCGCATTTTCGTGGGTTAGCTAAAAGCCAGAGCCATAATTAGTTTGTCAAATAACTA
>NZ_PQBX01000011.1:0-33662 GCF_002964625.1 Pseudoalteromonas sp. T1lg21 | reverse complement strand
TTTTAAATTCGAGCGAATGTTTGCGATATGGTTTTACTTTCATGGTTACTGGCTCCAAAAAGGTGTCTACTTTTATGGAGTCAGATCACTGACAGCTGAAAGCTGATGGCTTAATAAACTTCACACCTACAAGCTTCCCCTCGCTAACTTTGGTTATTTACCCTTGATACTTTTTCTTTATCTTTTCGATAATCTCAACATTGGCGGCTGGGAAGCTGTAATCATCAAGCTCGCTAAGTGCAACCCATTTACCTTGTTGGCCTTCTGCACCATGAGCCGTGCCAGTGAAATCATCAACAATGTGCACATCTAAGCGTACGCATTTATCGCCGTAGTCATGTTCAATAACCATCAGCTCTTCACTACCATTTACGGTTAGGTTTACTTCTTCTAATAGCTCACGCTGTAACGCTGCAAACACGCTTTCGCCCTGTTCTACTTTACCACCTGGGAATTCCCATAAGCCGCCTTGATGTTTGTCGTCTGGGCGCTTACAAATAAATAATTGCTGATCTTTATAAATAACACCGACTGCAACATGCACTACTTTTTTAGTCATTTGTTGTTTCCTTATTCATAAAAAAAGCGACGCAAGCGTCGCTTTTTATCACCGTGTTTTGGTTATTTTAATTTACCGCAACACTGCTTAAATTTATTACCTGAACCACAAGGGCACGGCTCGTTACGGCCAACTTTTGGCTCTGCACGTTGAGTTACTACAGCACCTTGAGGTAATTCGCCACCAATGTGCTCAGCTTCTTCGTGTTGGTATTCGCGCGGTGCATTTTCGCTACGGCGATGTTGCTCTTCAACTTTCTCAACATCTTCTTCAGCGCGAACTTGTACTTTACTTAAAATACCCACAACGTCGATTTTTAAGTTCTCAAGCATTTCAGAGAATAGTCGAATGATTCACGCTTGTACTCTTGCTTAGGATTCTTCTGTGCGTAACCACGTAAGTGGATACCTTGACGAAGGTGGTCCATCGCAGCTAAATGATCTTTCCAATGTTGGTCTAGGCTTTGTAGCATAATCGCTTTTTCGAATTGACGTAGTACAGACTCGCCTACCATCTCTTCTTTTTGCTTGTATGCTTGCTCAACCGCTTCTTCGATACGCTCACGAAGTTTCTCTTCGTATAGTTTGTTATCGTCAGCTAACCATTGTGAAATTGGCAGCTCGATTAAGAAATCTTGTTTTAAGCGCTCTTCAAGGCCTGGGATATCCCACATTTCAGCTAAGCTTTGCGGTGCAATGTATTGATCAATTGTACCGTTTAGTACATCGCTGCGAATGGCAGTGATAGTTTCTGAAATATCGCCTTCTTCAAGAAGCTCGTTACGTTGTGAGTAAACAACACGACGTTGGTCGTTTGCTACATCATCGTACTCAAGTAATTGTTTACGAACGTCGAAGTTACGTGCTTCAACTTTACGTTGTGCGTTTTCGATTGCGCGGTTAACCCAAGGGTGCTCAATTGCTTCGCCGCGTTGCATACCTAGTTTACGCATCATGTTAGTCATGCGCTCACCAGCGAAGATACGCATTAGCGCGTCGTCCATTGATAGGTAGAAACGGCTTGAACCAGCATCACCTTGACGACCAGAACGACCACGTAGCTGGTTATCGATACGACGAGATTCGTGACGCTCAGTACCAATGATGTGTAAACCACCCGCTTCGATTACTGCATCGTGGCGTTTTTGCCACTCATCTTTAATCGCTTTGATTTGTTCATCAGTTGGGTTTTCTAGCTTTTCAACTTCGCTGTGCCAGTTACCACCTAACACGATATCGGTACCACGACCGGCCATGTTAGTCGCAATGGTTACTGTGCCTGGTAAACCTGCATCGGCAACGATGTCAGCTTCTTGTGCGTGGAACTTAGCATTTAGTACGTTGTGCTTAATTTTTTCTTTACGTAAGAACTGCGATAAGTACTCAGAACTTTCGATAGAAATAGTACCCACAAGTACTGGTTGGCCGCGTTCTTGACAATCTTTGATATCAGCAAGAATGGCTTCGTACTTTTCTTCTTGTGTTAAGTAGACAAGGTCAGCACGATCATCACGGATCATCGGCTTGTTAGTTGGCATTACTACTGTATCTAGACCATAGATAGACTGGAACTCAAACGCTTCTGTGTCTGCTGTACCTGTCATACCCGCTAGTGTTTCGTATAAACGGAAGTAGTTTTGGAATGTGATTGATGCCAATGTTTGGTTTTCGTTTTGAATGCGTACACCTTCTTTCGCTTCAACAGCTTGGTGTAAGCCTTCTGACCAACGACGACCTTCCATTGTACGGCCAGTGTGCTCATCAACGATGATAACTTCGTTTTCTTTAACAACGTAATCAACGTCTTTTTGATATAGCTTGTGAGCACGAAGTGCCGCATACACATGGCTTAATAATGTGATGCTTGAAGCTGAGTAAAGTGAATCACCTTCTTGAATTAAGCCTCGCTCAATCAATAGTTCTTCTACTTTAATTTGACCACGTTCAGTTAAGTGAACTTGCTTAGATTTTTCATCGATAGTGAAGTCGCCGTCACCTTCAACGCCTTCTTCATCTTCTTTTTCTTGTAGCTCAAGTTCTGGCACAATTTTATTGATTTCGATATATAGCTCAGAGCTGTCTTCAGCTGGGCCTGAGATAATTAGCGGCGTACGCGCTTCATCGATTAGGATTGAATCCACCTCATCCACTACTGAGTAGTAAAGTGGGCGTTGTACACGTTCTTCAATGCTAAATGCCATGTTATCGCGAAGATAATCAAAGCCAAATTCGTTATTGGTACCGTAAGTAATGTCAGCAGCGTAAGCGATTTTCTTTTGCTGCGGCATCATGCCTGGTACGTTACAGCCAACTGTTAGGCCTAAGAATTCAAATAATGGGCGGTTAGTTTCGGCGTCACGTTTTGCAAGGTAGTCATTCACGGTAATTACGTGAACACCTTTACCTGTTAAACCACGAAGGTATGCAGGTAATGTTGCAGTTAGTGTTTTACCTTCACCGGTACGCATTTCTGCAATGCGACCTTGATGTAAAACCATACCACCTAGTAGCTGTACGTCGAAGTGACGCATGCCGTTTACACGCTTAGATGCTTCACGTACCACAGCAAATGCTTCTGGTAAGATATCATCTAGGCTTTGTCCGTTATCGTAACGCTCTCTAAATTCTGCTGTTTTTGCTTTTAGATCTTCATCAGAAAGCGCTTCTAATTGCGTTTCAAGCGCATTGATCAGTGCGACCGTCTTTCTTAGGTTTTTAATAGTGCGGTCATTGCGACTACCAAAAATCTTGGTAAATAAATTAGATATCATGATAAAACCGTTACAATATATTCTTTGTTAGCTAGTCATTAGCTAACCCACTTTCTTCAATTGATAATTAATATGCGCTTATGCTCATGATGTAGGGCATATTAATTAACAATTTATCAGTACGCTGTTCAAAACACCGCTTATTTCGTGCGCTATCATACCAGAGTCTGCGCAACATCAAACCTTCTGTGTGTGAAGATATGGATTTTCAGCAAGAAAATTTAAAAATCAGCCGTAAACTTTAGTTTAACCCAGCAAAAATCACGAAAATTAAACTACTGAGTAGATATGGCGACAATAAGAATAAAATCAAGATCAGGGGAGAAAAAAGGCGATGCGAGATGCGAGATGCGAGATGCGAGATGCGAGATGCGAGTTATCGTAGGCGCGATTTTACATCGCGCAATAAAAAGATAACGCGCGAAATAAATTTCACGCCTACACCAAAACGTAGGAACGGCTTTAGCCGTGAAAAAATAAAGATGTTCGGCGTTAAAACGCCTCCTACAGAGTTTTATTGCTGAGGGAAATTCAACACCATACACCCCCACAGTTCGGCTGACGTCTGACGGCTGAAAGCTGACGGCTCCTTAAATTTCGGCACTAAAGTACCTCCTACGGGGTAGGCTCACAAACCACACCGTTCGGCTAAAAGCTGAAAGCTGACGGCTTTATTTACTTTTTCCGTCCATGTTGCGCTAAACGCTCTAACTTGGCTTTTAAAGATGGTGGAGCATCTGCGGCGATGGCGTTGAGGTAATCGGCTGTTTGTTCGCTCATTTGGCGTTTCGAAACAGGCTTTTGCTCTGGTTTATTTGTTGCCGATAAGCGCTGAGTTGCTTGTGGGTTTGCGGTAATTTTAATTTGCCCAAGCTCTACCATGCCAGCGGCACGAAAATGCGAAAGCATATCCATTTTTAAGTAATTTAAACGCAGTGCAATCGGTGCCGAAATAGCTTCAATCATCAAAGTACCATCACGGTAATTACTTACCCGGCATTTTTTTGAAAGCGTTTCACCTAAAAAATCATCAAGAATGCTTTGTTGAGAAGACAAGCCTTGGGTTTTACCAGCATAAGATGCCAAGCGACCACTCAAGCCCGCCATAATATCGCCAAGTGCTTTTGGCGCGTATCTATCTTTTGCCATTAATCGTCTACCTAAAAGGGTTAATCACCACACAGAGAATATACCATCTAGGTAAATATGAAGCTATTAGGTTCGAAAACAGTGGTTAGTGGTTAGTGGTTAGTGGTTAGTGGTTAGTGGTTAGTGGTTAGTGGTTAGTGGTTAGTGGTTAGTGGTTAGTGGTTAGTGGTTAGTACAAAGTAAAATACATTTCATGTGTAGCAAGTTCTTTGTTTAATTACACAAAAAATAAAACCATCCTCTCGATCAACTGATATCTAACTTCTGAATTCTAACTACTAAAAATCCGACTTCTAAAATCTAACTCCTATTATAAAACCACCGCGCGAAATAAATTTCACGCCTACATCAAACGTAGGCGTCACGCTTGCTTGGCGCGTCTAACATTCAACACCAAACCCGAAAATCATTAAAGAGCCCACAAACAACACCGCTCGGCTCAAAACTTAAAGCTTATAGCTTTAAGCTTCTCTTCCTCCCCCGTGAGTGTTTCTGGTACACTTTTCCTTTGTTTTTCATTTGATTTGCGCGATGACTCAACACTCTCTTACTTTAATCGTATTGGCTGGCGGGCTGGGTAGCCGCTTTGGCGGAAACAAACAAATTGCCGAAATCCCGGGGCTAGGCTGTACCATCATGGAACTGAGTATTCAGGATGCGGTTAAAGCAGGTGTGAGCCAAGCGGTGATCATCATTAATAAAAACATTCGTGCTGAATTTGAAGCGACGATTTTACCGCGCCTGCCTAAGTCGCTCGAAGTAATCTTAGTTGAGCAACAAATTAACGCGCTGCCACATGGTTATGAGCACTTAGCTGCTGAACGCCAAAAGCCATGGGGCACAGGTCATGCGTTACTTTGCGCAAAACCTTATGTGAATAACCCTGCTATTGTCATTACAGCCGATGATTATTACGGTGAGTCTTCTTTTGCCATTATTAGCGAACACTTCAAACAGCATAGCAATTGGGCGATGGTAGGTTACCCGATTAAAGATACACTCTCCGAAGAAGGTGGTGTAAACCGCGGTGTATGCTCTGTTGATAGCCACCAGCATTTAACTGATGTGGTCGAGTATCTAGATATCAAACTCGAAAATAATGTTTTAAAAGGCAACAATCCACATGGTGAAAGATTACAAATTGCCGATAATGCCCTAGGCTCAATGAGCTTTTGGGGAATAACACCTTGTTTATTTAATGACTTAGAAACAGGCTTTATTGAGTTTTTAGAAAATACTGACAACGGTGTCACGAAAGAGTATTATTTACCAAATGAGATACAACTCGCGATTCAAGATAACCGCCAAGCTGTAACCGTTTATACTGCACAAGAGCCATGGTATGGCGTGACCTACAAAGCTGAACTGGATGCAATAGCACACACTTTATGTCAGTTACGTCGTAAGCTAAACGATTAGACCCTCGCCTCTTCTTGCAAAAAATAAGTAATGGAAAATTAATGAAGTCGAACCCTGTTGCAACTTATCTTTCTGAGCACTTTGGCTTAAGCACAGATAACGTAACGCTAAAGCCTATTGGCAATGGCCACATCAACACAACCATGTTACTTAAAACAGAAGAAAACGCCTTGGTTGTGCAAAAGTTAAATACCGATGTGTTCCCTAATCCTGAGCACCTAGTTGAAAATGCACGGCTCATTGAGCAGCACCTAAGTGAAAAGCACGACAATGGTGAATACAGCCTCGAAATTATTCGTCATGTTCCAACTATCGAAAATGACTTTTTAGTTGAATGCGATCAAGGTGTTTGGCGTGCACTCGAATTTATTGGCGGCAGTTATAGTGAAGATGTTGTAGCAACTATCTCGCAAGCACAAACTGCAGCCAATGCATTTGGCCAATTCGCGCTAGCACTACAAGATTTTCAGGCTGATCAGCTGCATCATGTGATCCCTGATTTTCATAACCTAGCAATGCGTTTTGATGCTTTCAAAAAAGTTCTCGAAAAAGACTCTGTAAACCGTCTGGCACTTTGCCAAGACGACATCGATTTTTGTTTAGCTCAGCAATCACTTGTTGAAGAACTAAAACAACTTGAAGGAAACATTCCTTTAAGACCTTGTCATAACGACACGAAAATCAACAACATGCTTTTTTGTAAACAATCAGATGATGCAAAAGCCGTCATCGACCTCGATACCTGTATGCCTGGCTATTGGTTATTTGATTTTGGTGATATGGTGCGTACCTTCTGCTCTCCTGAGCAAGAAGATTCAACCAACCTAAGTAATGTACGTGTTCGTGAAGAAATCTTCGCCGCCATCGTTAAAGGTTATGTTGAACCACTACAAGATGTGATCACCGATGCCGAAAAAGAAAGCTTTTGGTTAGGCACTAAAGTTATGACCTTTATGATTGGCCTGCGCTTTTTAACAGACTTTATTGATGGCGATAACTACTTTGCCACCAAACATGCAAACCACAACCTAGAACGCGCCCGCAACCAGTTTGCTTTATATCGCGACATTCTTGAAAAAGAACATACGTTAAAAGCGATTTTAGAGATAAATAAAAGGTAAAGTTGCGAGTTGCGAGTTGCGAGTTGCGAGTTGCGAGTTATCGTAGGCGCGATTTTATATCGCGCAATAAAAACACCGCGCGAAATAAATTTCACGCCTACACCACCGTAGGAACGGCTTTAGGCGTAAAAAGACTTATACCAGCTTACAAGCTTAGCAACGCCTTCTTCTACACCTACCGCAGGCTTGTATCCTGTAGCGGTAAATAAGTCTTGGGTGTCAGCAAAGGTTTTGTAGACATCACCCGCCTGCATTTCTCTGAAGTTTTTCTTTGCCTCGATGCCTAGCTCAGACTCTATTGACTCAATAAATTTCATCAAATTAATTGGGCTACCATGGCCAATATTATAGACTCGATATGGTGCGGAGCTTGTCGCAGGAGATCCAGTTTCTACTCGCCAGTTATTATCACGTTCAGGAATAACGTCGGCCGCTCTTACAACACCTTCTACAATATCATCAATGTAGGTAAAATCTCGCCACATATCGCCATTGTTGTTTATATCTATCGTATCACCTGCCAGCATTTTTTTAGTGAAAATAAATGGTGCCATATCTGGACGACCCCAAGGACCATATACAGTAAAAAAGCGTAACCCTGTGGTAGGTAAATCATATAAATGCGAGTAACTATGAGCCATAAGCTCATTTGCTTTTTTTGTAGCAGCATAAAACGAAACTGGGTGGTCAACACTGTCGGTTGTTGCAAATGGCGTTTTCTCATTTAAGCCATAAACAGAACTAGATGAAGCATACACCAAGTGTGCAACCTGGTTATGACGACATCCTTCTAAAATATTTAAATGACCTACTAGATTAGAATCAGCATAAGAATCTGGATTTTCAATTGAATAGCGCACCCCAGCTTGAGCAGCCAAGTGAATAACGCGATCAAACTTTTGAGTTTTAAATAACTCTGCAATGTCTTCACGGTCTGCTATATCAAGCTTTTTGAAAGAAAAGCACTCATGAGATTCAAATTGAGCTAGCCTTGCCAATTTTAAGTTAACATCGTAATAATCGTTTAAATTATCGATACCAATAACATCATTCCCTGCTGCTAATAGCTTCTGGCACGTTGCTGCACCTATAAATCCGGCGGCTCCGGTGACTAAATATTTCATTGTTAACCTTATCAAATCGCAATAGACCCAGATTTATCTAATTAGGTCCAAAGCACAGCATAATACCTTAAGATTTTGGAAGTTAAAATTATAAGTATGTAATTGAAGTTTCTTTTAGTATAAGTTCTTATTAGTGACAGCATAAATCAGGAGATTATTATGCATATAAAACACCACGGAGCGGTGAAAGGCGTAACTGGGTCTTGCCACCAGCTATTTATTGATGACACAAATTCTGTACTTGTTGATTGTGGTCTATTTCAGGGGGAAGACAGCAAACAAGACCTAGCTATTGAGTTTGATATATCAACGGTAAAAGCGCTGATTGTCACGCACTGCCATATCGACCATGTTGGTCGCATACCCTACTTACTTGCCGCAGGTTTTAAAGGGCCTATTTTCACCTCTATTGCCACCGCCAAGTTATTACCCATGGTGATTGAAGATGCTTTAAAAGTGGGTGTAACTCGCGATGAAGCAATGATCCGTACTTGCTTAAAGTTACTAAAACAACAGATTGTCTCTCTTGATTTCAATACATGGTACTCCATTCCCGTAGGAGTGGGCTTTAGCCCCGAAAAAGTAGCCTCAAGCAAGCAAAATTCATTATATAAAATCCGCCTGCAACGTGCCGGTCACATTTTAGGCTCTGCCTATGTTGAAATTGAGCTAGGTAAAAAACCAAACACGCATAGAGTGGTATTTTCTGGTGATTTAGGTGCACCTTACACGCCATTATTACCGACGCCAAAGCCACCTTATCGCGCCGATACATTAGTTATTGAGTCGACCTATGGTGATAAAAACCATCAAGGTCGTAAAGAGCGCGTAGCCGTACTTAAAAAGGTTATAGAACGTGCCGTAAGCGATAATGGCGTAGTACTCATACCCGCTTTTAGTATTGGCCGAACTCAAGAGCTACTCTATGAGTTTGAACAGCTTATTCACTGTGCAAGCAAACGTTCTATGTGGCATAAACTGCAAATTATTGTAGATTCGCCAATGGCAGCCAACTTCACAAATGAGTATCTACACTTTAAAGAACTATGGGATAACGAAGCAAAAAAGCGCGTAAAACAAGGTCGTCACCCGCTTGACTTTAATCAGCTACACACCATTGATAGCCACCAAGAACACCTTGCCCTGATTAACTTTTTAGCCTCTAAACAACAGCCAGCAATAATCATTGCTGCCAGCGGTATGTGCAATGGCGGCAGAATAGTTAATTACCTAGAACGGTTTTTACCCGACAAAACAACCGATGTCATTTTTGTTGGCTACCAAGGGCAAGGAACCTTAGGCCGAGAGATTCAAAAGTACGGTCCACGCGGCGGCTATGTATTTATCGATAATCAAAAAGTCATGATTAAAGCGCAAATTCATACCATCAGCGGCTACAGCGCCCACGCAGATCAAAAAGGACTTATCAGATTTGTCACCCGCATGCGCAAAAAGCCAAGTTTAATCAAAATCGTCCACGGTGATGAGCAAGCCAAACAAGCACTAGCAGAAAAGCTTAAAGTAGAGTTAGGCGAAAGGACAAAAGTAGTGGTTAGTGGTTAGTGGTTAGTGGTTAGTGGTTAGTGGTTAGTCAATACAAGGAGTTAGTTATGAACTTTGAAAACCTAGATGTATGGAAACGGTCTGCACGATTAAGTGCTGAAATTTACAAATCAACAAATGAATTAAAAGACTTCGGCTTTAGAGATCAGTTAACCCGCTCAGGCTTATCAGTGCCTAGCAACATTGCTGAAGGAGTTAGTCGTGAAAGTTACAAAGAGAAAAGTCGGTTTATAGATATCGCGAGATCTTCGCTTGCAGAAACAAGAACACAAATCTATATAGGCCTGGAGATAGGCTACTTAGAGCGTGAAAAAGCATTGTATTGGATATCAGAAACCAAAGAGTTAGGGGCCATGTTAACGGGTCTAAAACAACAGTTTGATAATAGAAGTTAGTGGCTCTAACCACTAACCTCTAATATCTGACTTCTTATGTTTGACTCGAATCTCGCCCCTCGCTACTGCGAGTCGCTACTATTTATAACTCTCATACGCTTCTTTCATTCGCGCTAGGTTGCTATAAATATAGCTAGAGGTTAAACGACCACGTTTGTACATTGTTTTGTCCAAGGTGATTTGTGACGAAGGTGCATAAGCTTGGTTAAATACGAGTGTATTCAACTTGCCTATCTGAGTACTTAAGCCAATTCGCCAATTATCACGGCCTTTTAACTGGCCAAAAGGTGTTACTTTCATATCTTTGCGCGGTGTAAGCGGTATATTAATTGCTACACCGGCTTTTTGCGCGTCAGTATTCTCGTAATATACAGCTACATAGCTATCACCAAACCAAAAACGGCTCTCTAACTGATAACCACTATCGCCATAAAAATACTGACCAGCAGTTGCATGTAAAGTAATATCTCGCTCAACCCAGTTATATTGGTAAGTAAGAGTTTCGTATTCACGAGATGCACGGTAGTCGGCATAATCAAAATAAGCTATTTTAGCACTAACAACATGGCGGCCTTCAGGGCTTAACCATGCTGTTTCGTTAATGATTGCCTTATAATCAAAATAACTTTTAAAGAAGCCTATTTGAGTTTGGTTATAAAAGCCAAACGGTAGTGCAAAAGTCTGGTGCAGCATTGCATCTACAATACCTTCATCAAGACTGTAATTATTAAACACACCGTTATCTTCAAAATCACTGGTTTCATCTAAAATCGTTTGCCCTGTTACTTTTATACCCCCACCTTGCCATAATGGTACGTCAAGTTCAGCACGTAAACCAATAGAGTAGTCAAATACACCAAATTCCGTTGCATAAGTGTTCGATGTAGCTGGGCTAAGTGTTAAGCGCGGCTTAAAGTAAGGGCTTGCTTCTGCTTTACCGGCCCATACAACGCCTTCGGGTATATTTGCTTTGCCTTGCTGTACATTCAGGTCTGGGCTTACGCCTTTTTCGATGAACAAGCGGTAGTTATCGACCTTACCCTGAATAGCAATTAAAGGGATATCAGTTTTAGAAAGTTGTACGTTAAAATGCGTACTTTCGTTAGTTACACTTTCGGAAATACGGCCAAGTACAACACCAATGGCATCGATGTCGTTACGGTTAAATACCGAGTTTTCAAAGTTTACAAATACGGTATTAAGATTATAGCCCACCACTACATTTTCAAAGCCATCGTTAATGAGTGCTTCTTTTAATTCAATTACTTGGCTATTTAAACTTGAGTTGGCTAGTTTTTGCGTATTTGCTGTTGGCGCTTGTTTTACGCTTGCAACCGTGAGGGCTTTTGCTTGTTCAGCTAATTCTGGCGCCATGGCTGTTTGCATAAAACCGATACCATGATCATCTATTTTAGCTATTGGCTTTGTAGTAGCTGGTGCTACATAAGGGGCAGCTTCAACTTTTTTATAATTTTGTTTATCTTCACTCGAAAGCGGCATACTAAAGTTAACACCCCAATAAGTGTCTTCTTCTGAGTAATCGGTATTACTGTAAAAACGGCTGGTAAGGGTTAGCTCGCCAATATCATACAGCCACTTTTTAGGAATAGTCACTTTAGCACCCGCATTAAATGCCTCTGCATCATGCTCTGCTTGTAAGCTAAACCAATCAAAAACTTGATACTCTATACCACCAAATACGCCATCCATCTCGCCATGAGGGCGTTTACTTTTTGCGATACCTGCTGAAAACCTAAAGTTCCATAATTCTTTTGATGCCACAGCATAATATGTTTCATAAAAATTAATATGCCCACCAATATCTTTACCCCCTACAGCTAGACTAAACCAATCTTTAGGAATATATGGTATTTGGTACTTAGCATTAAATGATAAGTCTCTGATTTGTTTTTTTCCTTCACCAAAATATAAATTGTCGTGCATAGTGTTTGAAGCTATAAGGCCACTCACTTCTAAACCATCAAATAAGCCAGCACTGACAATAAAATTATGACCCTTTACATATTGGTTACTGCGATCAAAAAGCTCATTGTTATGACCAAAGCCTATTACTCCTTTTTCTTGAACTTCAGCGTTAGGAGTATTAATAAGGCCAGTATAACCAACGAAAGATTGATGTGAGTTAATTTGATCTGCAAAAACAAGTGGTGAGCTTAGAGCTATTGCACTACCTAAAAAGACATTAAGCTTAGACATAAACTATTCCGAGTTAAAATTATAAAAATCCTTAAATTAGATTAAATATAACATTAGAAGTGAAAAACGAGAAGTTAATAGCGTAGCGCTAGGTGCTAGGTGCTAGGTGCTAGGTGCTAGGTGCTAGGTGCTAGGTGCTAGGTGCTAGGTGCTAGGTGCTAGGTGCTAGGTGCTAGGTGAACAAGACTTTATTTCGGGGCGGGGTAAAGCAAGTGGTTAAAAGCTAAAAATTAACCTCTAACCACTAAATCCTGATATCTAACTTCTGAAATCTTATATCTATCGTCTGTTACCTGACCTCTGAAATCTAATATCTACTTTTTAAACCGCTTTTAAATGACGCTCTGCTGGCGCTACCATTTGCGTTACGAAGTCGGTGAATTCTTCACCTAGGTTTTCATCACGCATGCTGTATTCAACAATCGCTTTTAAGTAGCCAAGCTTATCACCACAATCGTGGGCGCGGCCACTCATGTGGAATGCCTCAACGATTTCGTGCTTCATTAGCTCATCAATAGCATCGGTAAGCTGAATTTCGCCGCCTGCACCCGCTGGTGTTTTAGCAAGTAATGGCCATATTGCTTTCGAAAGAACATAGCGGCCAACAACAGCTAGGTTAGATGGTGCTTCTTCAGCTTTTGGTTTTTCGACCATGGTTTTAATTGGCGCACTTTCGCCCGCTTTAATTTTTACGCCACCGATATCTGCAATACCATATTTATGTACGTTTTCTTGCGGTACTGGCTCAAGCATAATTTGGCTTGCTTTAACCTCGCTAAAACGTTTAATCATAGCAGCAATGTTCTCTTGCGTTTGATCTGCGGTATAACTATCTAAAATAACATCTGGCAATACAACTACAAAGTCGTCATCGCCAACAATTGGTTTTGCACACATAACAGCATGGCCTAATCCTTTAGCCTCGCCTTGGCGTACGTGCATAATGGTTACATCAGCTGGGCAAATAGAGCGCACTTCTTCAAGCAAGGTACGTTTTACACGTTTTTCGAGGGTTGCTTCTAGCTCAAAGCTGGTATCAAAGTGGTTTTCTATAGCATTTTTTGAACTATGAGTAACCAATACAACTTCTTTAATACCCGCAGCAACACATTCGTTTACTATATATTGAATAAGCGGTTTATCAACAAGAGGCAGCATTTCTTTAGGAATTGCCTTTGTCATCGGTAACATACGTGTACCAAGGCCTGCAACAGGAATGACAGCTTTCATAATGTTTAGTCCCTTAAGTGTAGTGATAAGAATAAATAATTACAAAGTATGAGTTATTAACTCATTTTGCGCAATAGTAAAAAAAGATTTATAACCACGTTAGCAGTAATAATATTGACGGAGGATGAACAGGAAACGATAGGAGCTAGGAGCTAGGAGCTAGGAGCTAAAAGATGCTAGTGGCTGGGGTGCCACTAGCAAGGGGGTTAGTTATAAAAATTAACTAGAGTAGTAATAAACTGTTCAACTTGTTGTTGCTCTAGTTCATTAATACCTGCCGCTGCTGCACGGCCGCCGCCGGTGGCAAATTGGCTGCATACGTCAACAGCACCTTGTTTATTATTAAGTGGTGCTCTTACACTTACGGTATAACTTCCTTTGTTATTATAAGTAAGTACTGCATGGGCTTTGTTTGGCGCTTGGTTAGCAAGGTCGTTACCTAATACGCCACTTACACGGCGTGCCCACGGGGCATCATCAAGTAAAATAACCTTTGCAGTATCGCAATTATGTAAAACTTTAGCATCTGCGGCTTTTTGCATATCGGCTTTGTAAGCTTTTTCTAACACGTAATAAACCGATTCACTGTCGTTAATAGCATCAAGCGGTGACTTATATTTTAGTAGTTCATTAAATAAGTCTTCTGGTGCAAAGTGTAAATCAGCTACCTCACTGCCATAGCCGTTATAGTTAATATAAGTACCAAATGCTTTAAGTTGTGACTTTTCGAGCTCTGATAAGCCTAGTTTATCGGCTTCGCTATCGGCTTTTGCAAATAAATTATCGCCATAAGCAGCTGTAATAGCCCATAAGTGATATTGTTTTTCGATAAGGTCACTCACTATTAAGCTAGTACACATATTTGCATCTAAATCGATATGGGCAAATAAGTTTGCATGGTTTGGAATATCACCCGCTTTATGATGATCCACATACATAACTCGTGCACCTACGCATAGAGCATCGTGTAACTCAGCCATGTTTTTTTCCATTGAAATATCGAGTACACGAATATTATCACCAGCTTTTGGGGTGATTTTTTTCAACAGCTGAATATCACGTTTAACACCGGTTACTTTCACGCTCTCTGTTGGATTAGCGAGCTGTAACTGTAAAAGTGCGATGATGCCATCAGCATCACCGTTAAAAATATCGTAGTTCATAAAATCTCAAAAATAATAGAAGGTAGAGATTAGAAGTCAGATTACAGAGGTTAGAAGTTAGACGTCAGAGATTAGATATCAGATTTTAGACGTCAGGTTTCTGACTCTAAATTCCTATAATCCCTGCTTCGCGTAAATAACCAATAATTTGCTCAACGCTTTGCTCAATGCTTTGCTCTGCTGTTTTCACATGAATCTCTGGTTGCTCTGGTACATCGAACGCCGAGCTAATACCTGTAAAATTAGGGATCTCACCGGCACGGGCTTTTTTGTATAAACCTTTAGGGTCGCGGCTTTCGCACACCTCTAATGGCGTATCGATAAATACTTCTACAAATTCACCCTGGTTCATAATGCTGCGAGCACGAGCACGGTCTTCTTTAAACGGTGAAATAAACGCCGTTGATACAATTAAACCGGCATCAACAAACAGTTTAGCTACTTCGCTAATACGACGAATATTTTCAATACGGTCTTCGTCGCTAAAAGTAAGACCCTTGTTTAAGCCCATGCGTACATTGTCGCCATCAAGCAGATAAGTATGACAACCTAATTTGAATAATTTAGCCTCAACCGCATTTGCAATGGTCGACTTACCAGAGCCACTTAATCCCGTATACCAAAGTAATACCGGCTTATGCCCTTTATGTTGTTCTTTTTCAGCACGCGAAACAGTTTGATCGTGCCATACAATGTTCTCGGTCATGGTACCTCTTGGGTTTCTAGGTTCTAGGTTCTAGGTTCTAGGTTCTAGGTTCTAGGTTCTAGGTTCTAGGTTCTAGGTTCTAGGTTCTAGGTTCTAGGTTCTAGGTTCTTCAAAATGATATTCAATGGCTGATTCTTTAACACAGCCTTTTCTTAATTTTATTAACGCTGCAATCATAGCAGCAACTTCTTTAGCTTCTGATATTAATTGCAAGCCAACATGCTTATCGATAAATTTTATCTCAATACCAATATATAATTGAGTTACGAGCTCTCCTGCAGAGCCCTTTGCATAATATAAGAAGCGAGCTTCATCATTCTCTGTTTCTCTTTCGAGGCCTTCAGCGATATTAGAAGGAATTGATAATGCAGCACGTGTTATTTGATCTTTAAAACCGTAATCTTTGCAAACAAACATTACTTTATATATTTCACATGCTAATCGTGATGACTTCTTCCACACATCCATTTGTTCAAATTTCATAATTAGTCCCTTCCCTATTGGTGAAATCCATTCACCACAAAACCTTATCGCAAAATAAACCTAGCGCCTAGTTCCTAACGTCTGAAGGCTTATTATCACCTAGATCCTTCTGATATCTGACTTCTAATATCTTACCTCTATAAAGTTCGATTTAAAACGTAAAACACAGTGCATTTACTTTAGAATACTGAGAGGTATGTGATAAGGAACGATGGGCAGAACTTTATATTTGTATATTTCACATGCTAATCGTGATGACTTCTTCCACACATCCATTTGTTCAAATTCATAATTAGTCTCTTCGCCATTAAATGAAATCCATTCACCACTAAACCTTATCGCAAAATAAACCTAGCGCCTAGTTCCTGAAGACATATTTCTACCTAACGCCTAGCTCCTAGCAACCTAGCGCCTAGCAACCTAGCCCCTAGCGCCTTATACCTAAAACGGAAAAAACACGGGTATCAGGGTCAGTACAACTAGGCTGTAGGTGATTGAGATCGGTAGGCCAAATTTTATGAAATCGGTTAGCTTGTAGTTGCCGGCATTGTAAACCATTAGGTTGGTCTGGTAGCCGTAAGGGCTAATAAAACTACCACTCGCGGCAAAAGCGACTGCAAGTACAAATGGCATGTAACTTACGCCTAAGCCTTGAGCTATGGTAAATGCAATGGGGAATGTAAGCGCTGCTGCTGCGTTATTAGTTATTAACTCTGTAAATAATAGAGTAAGTAAAAATACACCAATAAAAGCAATGTAAACGCTTTGCCCTGCAAGTAAACCCTCGACTTGCTCTGCTATTAGTTTAGATACACCTGAATTATCTAAGGCTGTAGCGAGGGTTAAAGCGCTCATTACAATAAGCCAAAGCTCTAACGGAAAGCGCCGCTTAATTTCGTTTAGTGATAAACAACGGCAGCCCACCAGCACGGCTAAGTAAAAAATAAAGTTTTTTAATAAGCTAATATCAAAAATTAACGAGCCCGCAATGGTTGCCACAAAGCCCCAAGTAACAATACGCTCTCTTAAGCCTTTAAGCATGTTGTCGGCTTTAACACCGCTAAGTATAAAAAAGTTTTTTGTTAAGTTAGTACGTTTAGCAAAGTCAGGGCCAACTGCAAGAATCAAAAAGTCGCCGCTTTGAATGGTGATATCACCTAACTTACCCGAAAGCTTTTCGCCTTCGCGGCGCACTGCAACTACAGCAGCATCGAATCTTGCGCGAAAGCCAGCAGTTTTTAGCGTTTTACCTACCACTGCAGCACCCGGTTTAATAACTACTTCGGTTAAGTTATCGCGTAGTAAACCATCTTGCTCTGCAAATAAGCTTAAACCCTCAAATTGCTGTAGCACCAGTACTTTAGTGACATCGCCCGAAAAAATAAGTTTATCGCCTTCGCGGATCATCTGCGTCGGCGCTACTGGCGAAATTAAGCGATTATCGCGAACCACTTCAACTAAAAATAGTGACTCTAAGCTACGTAATCCATTTTGCTCTACGGTTTTACCTATCAGTGGTGATCCAGTATTCACTTTTGCTTCAACAAAATAATCGCTTGAGGTCTCATCTTTGCTCACTTTGCCTTTTAAGCGGTTAATCGTAAGTGCCATAACCAGCACACAGGCAGCCACAGCAGCTAAGCCTATAGGTAAAAAATCAAAAAACTTAAAACCCTCTGCGCCGCGCTCAATCAGCATAGAGTTAACAATTAAGTTAGTTGAGGTACCAATTAAAGTGAGGGTGCCACCTAAAATAGCGGCATAAGAAAGGGGCAGTAAAAGCTTGGTAGGAGCAATGAGTTTATTGTTTTTTACTGGGCTAATTAAAGTAGCAACCACCGCGGTATTATTTAAAAAGCCAGAGGCTACAACTGTTGCGAATAAGGTTCTAACATAAGACTTAACCACAGAGCCATTAAATAAAACATTGGCAAGTTTTCGTAAAAAGCTGGTGCGTTCAAAAGCAAATGCACACACTACTAAAAGCAGTAATGTGACTAACCCTGGATTAACTGCATTATTCAAAAGCTGCTCAGTAGAAACCAAGTTCGTAGCAAAGCACGACAAACATGCGGCAGCAAATACACGCTCTGGAAATTTTTGAAATTTAATTAAGCCTACAATAGTTGTAACAAATATAACCAAGATAAACCATTGCTGTAAAATCATTCAAATATCCTTATTCTCGACTCGCCAAATCATATCTTCTGCCAAAACTTTAAGGTATTAAAGCCGAGGCGCTTTTTAACAAAATAAACAGCCAGTAAGTTTTGCAAGCTAATAAAAAATGCAGTGGCAGTTGCAGCACCAACTGCACCAAACAGCTTAGTAAAAATAGGCACGCTAATTAAAACACCTAAGCCACTAATAAGTGTAACTAATCGCATATCGCGCTCATGGCCGCTCATCATGAGTAAAAAACCAACAGAACCTGTAACTACATTTACCGCTTGCCCGAGTACTAAAATCTGTAAAATAACAGCCCCTTGCTTAAATTCATCACCAAACAAGCTCATCAAAAACTCAGGAAATATCAGCATAAATAGCACGATGGGTAAAGCGCTTAGTATGAGCAACCTAACAGAAAACAAAGCTGTTTTTCGAATACTTACATCATCACCCTTAGCATGAAAAGCCGAAAATTTTGGTGCAACAACTAAATTTACCGCCATTAGAATAAACGAGGTTAAAAGTGCAATACGCTGGGCAACGCTAAAAAAAGCGACCTGCTCAGCAACTAAAAAAATACCTATGATTATAGGTGCGCACCATTGCACAGATTGGTTCATCATTATGATGACCCAGTTAGGCCTTGCGCTATGCCAAAGCTTTTGAGGGTCTGGCTTTTCACCATTATTATTTAAGTTTTTTATACTTAGCCAGTAAAAAAAGCTAGAGGTTACCCCTAGTGATAAGCTCAAATAAAGCGCTGCTGTACTTGCAGAGTCAGCCGAGAATACAATAACTGCCGCACTACAAAGCATAAAATGAGCAATGTTTTGGCACGGGATACTAGCAATAAGTTTATGGCGAGCCTGCAAGCTCATTGCTACTAAAAATACGATACTCAAACCAATTATTGCTGGGGCAATTAATTGCAACGTATCAGTTAGCTCTGGCTTATTGAATACATTATCAGCGAGCCAAGGTGCAAATGTAAAAGTAATGACAGTAAATATAAATGCAACCGGCAGAACATATTTAAGTGCAAAGTTTAATATTGCTTTAACAGTGTAGCCATTATCAGCATCTGCTGAAGTAAAACGCAATACTGTATTGTCAAAACCGAGCCTAGCAATGCCCGCGAGCATCATAGTTAAAGCTAAACCTAAAAAAAAGTAACCAGCCTGCTCTGCTCCTAGCTGCCTTGCTATAACGATGTTAAACAAAAAGGCCATACCAGCACCTAAAACCCGAATGATAAGCGCTATAGCAGCATTAATTGCGGTATGGCGGTGTTCAGCATCGCTTAAAACAGCTTTAATTTTATAAAGCATTAAATTCTCTGTAAGTATGAAGAGTTAAAAAGAGGGGGAACCTACTAAAAGTTAGTAGGCATTTTTATTCACAAAACCTTTAAAAATAGTTAAAAACACTATTTTTAAATCGAAGAACAATGACCAATTTCGAATGTACTCTAGGTCAAACTCTATGCGTTTTTCCATTTTATCTAATGTATCGGTTTCGCCGCGCCAGCCATTAATTTGAGCCCAGCCAGTAATGCCTGGTTTAACCTTATGGCGTAGCATGTAGCCATCTACCAATTTACGATACTCTTCGTTATGGGCAACTGCATGAGGCCTCGGCCCTACAATCGACATTTGTCCTTGTAATACATTAATAAACTGAGGCAACTCATCTAGGCTCGTTTTACGAATAAACTGGCCTATTGGCGTAAAGCGCGAATCATTTTTAGTCGCTTGGGTTACTTTAGCACCGTCTTCCATTACGTTCATCGAGCGGAACTTCCATACCTTAATCGGCTTACCATCAATACCATAGCGATTCTGCTTAAAGAATACTGGCCCCTTAGAAGTAAACTTAACGGCAAAGGCTAAGCCAAGTAAAACCGGTGATATCATGATTAAAATAAGCGTAGAGAGTACAATATCTTCAATGCGCTTAATAATGGCATTGCTACCATCTAGCGGTGAATCATAAATACTTATCGTAGGTATACCCATAATAGTATCGCTACGTGAGTGCAATAACTGATAGGTGAAAACATCGGGCACAATGTAAACACTTGCGGTGCTATCTGCCAGTTCTTTAACTAGCCACTTACGGCGCTCATAAGCTTGTGGTGGTAATACAATATAAACACGATCTATCCCCCCCTCTTTACAATCACCAACTAGCTGTTCTAAATTACCGATAGTTTGCGCTGCCACTAATTTATGCTTTGGTACGGTGTCATCGTAATAACCACCAAATACCAAACCAAAGCTAGAATGAGCTATAATATTATTTGCTAGTTGTTGACCTAACGTACCCGCCCCCGCAATCACAACCGAGCGTGTATTAATACCTTGAGAGCGCAATGCCCTCAAAATAAAACGTAATATAACGCGATATACGCAAAGACTTACAATTACCGATACAAACCAATAAAACTGTAAACCTTCAGGGTTTAGGTATTGCGGCGCTAAAAAGTTTACACTTAGGAATAAAATTGCCGCACTAACAAACCAATGTGAAATCGTTTTTTTAAGCTCTTTGTAAATTGAGAGGCCACGCCAAGATATATAAAGCTTATCGAGCTCACTCGTAAAGTGAAATAAAAACACAGCCAGCAATGCCGCGGTTGTGTGCTGCAGTAACCAAGGCAGCCCTTGTAATGCAACAGTACCCCACAAGCAACCGACAATAATACTGATGTCCAAAATTCTTTGGATAAATGCAACAATCGTTGCGTTACTTTGTAAAATCCCTGAATTCTTATGCGGCATTTTGTTCTTCTACTTGTTAAGCTTTTTTATTACAGTTTTTAGTGAATCTTGCCAGTGACTACTTTCTGGTAAGTTTAATAAAGATAGCCTATTATCCTGCATTACGGAATATTTAGGTCGTTTTGCTGGTGTAGGAAACTGCTCTGTGGTCAGCTTGTTCAACTTAGGTATTGAAAAATTGGCATTTAATTTAGCTTTAACTGCAAAAATTGATTCTGCAAATTCATACCAAGAAACAGCTTTATCGCCACAAAAATGGTAAAGCCCATAATCACGAAAATCACTACTTTCGATACGTGTCACTATAACAACGATTAAGGCAGCTAAATCACCGGCGTACGTCGGGCAACCATGTTGATCAGCGACTATACCTAACTCATCACGTTCACTCGCTAATCGCAGCATCGTTTTCACAAAGTTATTACCGTATTCACTGAAAACCCATGCTGTACGAATAATAATGTGCTTAGAAGTAACCGCCTTAATAGCTTGCTCACCAGCAAGTTTTGTCACTCCATATATTCCTTGTGGGGATGTACTGTCAGTGGGTAAATAAGGCTCAGTAGCATTGCCGTCAAAAACATAATCGGTAGATACATGGATTAACGGTATATCAAGCATAGCAGCGGCATAAGCTAGATTTTCTGGGCCTTGGCAATTTACAGCGTGTGCCTGTTCAGGTTCACTTTCAGCCTTATCAACCGCCGTATACGCTGCACAGTTAACGATTACATCAGGTTTAAGTGAGTCAACCATTTTTTGTACTGATGCTTTACAGGTTATATCTAGCTCTTTGCTCGACAAAGCAGTTAGTTCTATAGAATCACTTATGCAATCTTGGAAGCAAAGGCCTAACTGGCCATTTGCTCCGGTAAGAAGTACCTTCATTTATAAGTCCTTTAATAATCCGGCTTCTAAATCTTTAGCTGATAAAGATGGTTCAAAATCAATTGGCCAATCGATGGCTAAGTCTGGGTCATTCCAACAAATAGCCCCTTCATCACTTGGGTCGTAATAGTCTGTACATTTATATTCAAAATCGGCTATATCGCTAAGCACTACAAAGCCATGAGCAAAACCTGGTGGTACCCAAAATTGCTTTTTATTGTCGCCTGTTAAAAGTACGCCTTCCCACTGACCAAATGTTGCTGAATCTTTACGAATGTCGACTGCTACATCAAACACTTCGCCAGTAACAACACGTACTAACTTACCCTGAGGCTTTGTTTTTTGAAAATGTAAACCTCTTAAAACCCCTTTACAAGAACGACTATGATTGTCTTGTACAAAGGTGAGGCCATCACCAATAACACTCGCATATCGCTCAGCTTGAAAAGTTTCTAAGAAGAAACCTCTATCATCACCAAATACTTTTGGTTCAATAATTTTAACTTCAGGAATTTTTGTATCTACAATATTCATTTTATTTATCTTTAACTAAATTTAATAAATACTGGCCATAACCGGTTTTTTTGAGGTTATTGCCTGCAGTTAAAACCTGCTCTTTGCTTAGCCAGCCTTTTTGTAAGGCAATTTCTTCAAGACAAGCAACTTTTAACCCCTGACGATGCTCTATTGTTTGCACAAATTGACCAGCCTCAATTAAAGAGTCATGGGTGCCGGTATCTAACCAAGCAAAACCGCGCCCTAAAACATTTACATTTAGGTCCCCGCGATTAAGGTAAACGTTATTTACATCTGTAATTTCAAGCTCACCACGAGGCGATGGTTTAATATTGCGAGCTATTTCTACTACATCGTTATCGTAAAAATATAGCCCTGTTACAGCATAATTTGATTTAGGCTCTGCTGGCTTTTCTTCAATGCTGGTAGCAATGCCATTTTCATCAAAGTCAACAACACCAAAACGCTCAGGATCGGTTACATGATAACCAAAAACGGTAGCGCCACTATCACGCGATACAGCTGACGTTAGTTGCGCACCAAAGCTCTGTCCGTAAAAAATGTTATCGCCTAAAACAAGACAAACGTTATCATCACCAATAAAGTCAGCACCAATAGTAAAAGCTTGTGCCAAGCCATCTGGGCTTGGTTGTACGGCATAACTAATGTTTATACCAAACTGGCTACCGTCAGCTAATAAACGTTCAAATGCTGGCATATCTTCTGGAGTAGAGATAATTAGCACATCTTTAATACCCGCTAGCATTAATACAGAAAGCGGATAAAAAATCATTGGCTTATCGTAAATAGGTAAAAGCTGTTTTGACACACCTTGAGTGATTGGGTGCAAACGCGTTCCAGAACCACCTGCTAAAATTATTCCTTTATATTTTTTCATTTTCTTTATCCTTTATTTTGCATTCTAGCCAATACGGTCAAGTTTGTAGTCACCATTTAAAACGCGCTGCCACCAGTTCGTATTAGCTAGGTACCACTCAACAGTTTTACGCATACCCGTTTCAAAAGTTTCTTCTGGCACCCAGTTTAGCTCTTGTTGCATTTTAGTAGCATCAATTGCATATCTTACATCGTGTCCAGGGCGATCTTTAACAAAGGTAATAAGGTCTTTGTAATTAGCAATGCCTTCTGGTTTATTAGGTACAAGCTCTTCAAGTAATTCACAAATCGTGTGAACTACTTCAATATTTTGTTTTTCGTTATGACCACCAATATTATATGTTTCGCCTACTTTACCTTCAGTTACGACCTTGTATAAAGCGCGAGCGTGGTCTTCAACAAATAGCCAATCACGAATTTGCTTACCATCGCCATATACAGGTAAAGACTTACCATGTAATGCATTTAAAATAACATGCGGAATAAGCTTTTCAGGGAAGTGGTAAGGGCCATAATTATTAGAACAATTAGTTACAACAACAGGTAAACCATAGGTTCTGCCCCACGCTCTCACTAAATGGTCAGACCCTGCCTTACTCGCCGAGTAAGGGCTACTTGGCGCGTAAGGTGTTTGTTCGGTAAATAGATCATCGGTACCTTCAAGATCACCATACACTTCGTCTGTTGAAATATGATGAAACTTAAACTCAGCTTGCGCATCAACAGTCAAGCTTTGCCAATGCAGCCTTGCACACTCCAGCATATTAAATGTGCCAATAACATTGGTATTAATGAATGCACCAGGACCTTCAATAGAGCGGTCAACATGGCTTTCTGCTGCTAAATGCATTACTAAATCAGGCTTATATTCGTCAAACACTTGTTTAAGCGCCTGATAGTCACAAATATCAACTTGTTCGAAAATATAACATTCAGATTGCAACTCAGATGGAATTGACTCTAAATTACCCGCATAAGTTAGAGCATCTACATTTATTACTGTATTGTTTGTATTTTCAAGAATATGCCTTACAACAGCGCTTCCGATAAAGCCCGCGCCACCTGTTACTAAAATGTTCACTTGAAGTCCTTCTATTTATAACTTTTTAAATAATACTTAATAGCATCAACAACATGAATTCTAACTGTTTTTGATTTAAACAAACTCATAACCCCACCTGCGCTACATCGAATACCGTCAGTATTAACTGTAAGGTGGCCAAGATAATGGACTTTCAGATTTAAGCCTTTAAGCCTTTTACAAAAATCAGGCTCATTCATAAATAAGAAAAACCGATTATCTAAGCCAGTAAGCTTAGTCCAAACGTCAGTTCGCAAGCCCCAAAATGAGCTTTGCACCCATTCTGCTTCTAAAATATTACTAGAATCGTTTGAGCTACCGCTAATATATTCTCTTACAATTGGTTTGTTTTTGAAATAAGGTAACCTTTTGAAAACTTGAGCTTTAAGGCTAGGGAACTTACGTGCAATGTTTTCTGTAACCCCCATATTATCAATATGCTTTACACTAACTAGCCCAACCATTTCATCTTCTGCAAGATGTTTGATACAGTTTTGAAGTAGCGTTGGATCTTCAATTTCTATGTCAGGATTAATTAAAAAGCAATAATCACTACTTAAGTCAATTGATATATTTGTTGCTAGAGTATATCCGATATTTTTTTGTGGACGCACAAGGCTAAAAGATCTAAAACAGCTCTCATATGTCTGTATATCACCATAAAGAAGGTAATTTTCTTCGTTTTCACTATTATCTACAACTACTAAATCTATATTTTGAGCAACAGTTTGCTTTGAAAGTAGGTGAATATTTTTTTTAACTAAGGTGCCTTTACCATAGTCTACAATTGATACAGAAATTTTCATTTTTCCTACTCCACTATAACCTTTGCAAGCTTATCCCAACCATTAACTTCTTTAAATTTAGAGTTGAAATTTCTAATAGTATCAAATGAATGACCGCTAACCAGCTTATTTATTGCTATTGATAGTGAATATGGATCATCAGGATTAAACCAAAACACCTTATCATAACTGCCAACTGTTTCTTGTGCGTATGGTAAGTCAGCAACAATGATAGGCTTGTTAAGTTTAATAGCTTCTGTAATTGGTAAGCCCCAAGTTTCCATTTTTGAAGGGAAAATTAAAGCATCACATTCGCTAATCATTTGCAGAGTTTTTTTGTGCGGCTGTAGCCCTATAAATTTAATGTTTGTTTGTCCTGCAGCCTTTTTATAAATTCCTTTGGCTACTTTATTCTCTTCTCCCGTTATAGTTAAAAACATATCAATATTAGAGCTTGCTAAATCTTTTTTAAAAGCATCAACTATAACACTATGATTTTTAAAAAACCTTGGAAAAGCAGGGTAGAAAAGATTTACTTTATCCTTAGAGAATTCACTTGAATTATCTTTTTCAACAACTAACTCAGCCCCCACATTTGGCCTAGAAACAATTACTTCTGAATTAAAGTTTTCACTAAAATAAGAAGCAAACCAATGTTGTTGAACTATAACAGCATCATTACTTTTTATATTGAATCTATAAAGATATTTATATAATTTCGAGAATAAAAACTGCTTATAATCCTTAAACATATCTCCTAAAGTCAACTTTAGAAAAACTGACGGATTATGACAGTAAACGTATTGCTTTCTAGATATAACTTTTGGACTTGTGTCATGTAGGGAGAACCAACTATAAACATTTCCCAACTTCTCAGAGAACTCTTTAAAGTAGAAATATTCAAAATATACCCTTTTAAACCAAGACTTTTTTGACTCTGGGAAATAGTGTAACTTTATATTTTTAGCATCTATTCCAGTAATAACATCTTCATTTGCTACTAAAAAATGAATGTCCAATGATGGGTCTAGGGAAAGCTCAGAAAATGCATTAAAACAATCTCTTAGTACTGTCAGCGGTCCACCGTCAACAAGATTTACAGCTGAAACCACAATTATTTTTTTATCCACGAACCACTCTCATCATCATAAACCTTTAATATTCTCGCTGGGATACCACCTAATATACAAGCTCTACTGGGTGATTTAGTTACAACAGAATTAGCGCCAACAATAGTTCCGGCTGGTAGCGTAACTCCCTTCAGAATAACCGCCCCCTCTCCCAACCAACAATTGTCGCAAATTTTTATAGACTGTGATATAAGTTCTCTTTTATCAGGCTCCTCCAGTGGGCTAGATTGTGCAGCCCCCAAATATTTGCCATGATCATGATCAACAATAGTCACTCGACTCCCGATTAATACATTCTCCCCTATATCAATAGATTTTGAAGCACCAATATGTACATAATCGTTAACTTTAACATTTTTCCCGAATCTAATTGTTCCAGTTTTACTTACAACTTCACAGCGGAAGTCTTTTCCAGCTGTAAAACCATCACCAAAAGAAATTAGTTTTTTATTTAAAAGCAACGGAAAACCTTTAAAAACCCTTACTTTAAATCCAAAAAGAACTTTCGAATATAAAACAAAGAAAACTAATTTAAAAAAAGTTAAGACCCCATATTTCATGGCTTCACCTTTCTAGTATAAAAATAAATAATCAGACAAAAAAGCAATTGCCAATATAAATTTGGATGTACAATGAATGATTGAAAACTTGCCAAAGAAAAAGCATATGAAAAGAGGCAAAAACCTAATAAATAAAAAGAATTAAAAGTTTTTTTAAAATAAAAGAACAAATAAAAAAACATGTATAAAAGCATAGGTAGGATCGATAAATAGACGCCAAAGTCTAAATAAAAAGTTGCTAATGCTGTTGGAACTGTAACCCCTGTAGAAATTGGGTCATACAAACCTCTAATGTGGATCATATCTTGTAACTCTGGGTAAGCCATATGTAACTTTAAAAATCCAATACTAATCCATTCAAACGAGGCTAAACCATAAGTATGCCCTTTCAATTGCATAACGAAGTGGTCTAAATTTTCGAAACTCAAAGGAAAATATGCATATATAATAGGTATTGACTCTGGCAAAGCATAACTCCCCTTCCAATCAATTACATCGAAATAAGTTATTGAGTACTCACCAAAGCGGTTCACTCTACTAGAGCCTAGTTCTGCAAGCATTGAGAACATTACCAAAGAAACAAAACTTAACAACAATAAATGTTTTTTATTAAATTTTATTACTTTAAGCTCTGCATTCAAAAAAATAAGTGCAACTAACTGAATAATGAAGTCTATTCTCGACAAGCGACTAAATGGAACTAGAAAGCATACTGCGATCAGAATAAGGTAAATTTTCTTCCTTTCTCGGGCATAGCATATAAAAAGCGCCAAAGCAACCAGTGGAAAAAATCTAGCAAAAACCCCGATAACTGGTGGAAAAACATGATGGATTTCATTAGCGATTTCAGGGTTAAATGCAGGAATTACTAATCCACTTTGTATGACATTTGAAAATATATATATTAAGAGAACAAACCAAAATAAAAATAGGGTAGCTTTCTTCCAGCGGAAATAATCTATATTCAAATTCGAAAGCACATCAACTTTATTAACTTTTCTTTTTTTAAAGCAGATTAACAAAGTGGGTAAAACTACCCAAGCTATCAGCGCACAAAAAAGAAGAAAGTAAGTTTCTAGTTGCCAACTCGGTGACTGCAATCCACTTAGCCTGAACGTAGCAAAAAAACTAGGTACAAAAAAACAGATGTAGATTAGAGTTACAGGATTTACAAAGTCTCTAGTTTTTAAAACCGTAATAGGAAGACAAAAAAAACCAACCACCAATATTAATACTTGATAAATTAAGTCCATTACAAATCCTGTACGTATTTTCCACAATTACTAACTGCATCCGTACTTTCAAACTCATTTAAATCAACTTTAAGGCTTCGATTAAGTGCCTTGAACAACAACTTAAATAAATGAAACTCATTTCTCAATAGCAGTTTAATTAATTTAAGAAAGAAGCAATAAAATATTACAGCCATAGAATAAAGAGCACCATCTTCAAGTAATCGAATAAAAATAAATTGATTTCTCGTCGAGTAATAAAACTGAAGTTCACTTCTATCACCAACTGTACCACCAAAATCATGCTCAACAAATGAATCATCTGCAACTATGAGTTTAACTCCAAGCTTTTCAGCTTTATAGCAGTAGTATACTTCTTCCCAGTACAAGAAAAAGTTTTCTTTCATAAAACCCAATTCATTTATCAAGTTAATAGGTAACAACATTGCCGCCCCAGATAAAAAACGAGCTTTAAAGGCTTTAGGGGGCTTAGTAGAAACCCTATAACTATTAGTTACATAACCAAAGGATTGAAAACCATCTGCACTACCAGAAGCTAAAACTCTAGAACCCACTATTGAAAAGCCATCCATTTTTTCAAGCGCCTTTTCAAGTGCATATTTTTCAGCATAAGCATCAGGGTTGAGCAGCCAACAATAATCATAATTATCAATAATTGTTGATTTAAGACCTTTATTACATCCATATGCAAAGCCATAGTTGTTCAATGACTGTTCAATTTTAACAGTAACATTTTTACTACCATTCAGATGTAAAATCAGCGAGCATGAATGCTCATTTATATCAATACTATTGTCATTAACTTCATAGTGGCCCTCGAGAAAGGATTTGACCTGATTTAGAAACCCTGACTCTTGCTTATTATTTACAACATAAACATCTGTAGTGATAGATTGGTTTAATAAACAGTCTAAACATTTCGCTAAGTCTTCATTGAATGAGTACGCAACTATGCAAGTCAAAATTTTCATTTCACCACCCTAGTGAAATATTTGGGAACATTTCACTTAACACTTTAGCCTCATTTTTATACACTTCTCTAAGGTATATTTTTTCTTTTGAAAAATCGGGCTTATCTGCATTTACTTCAAAAACATTCTTTTTAATAACATCTTTGATACCTAAGGGAATCAATTTATGAATCCTTGTATCTGAGATATATCTTCGAACCTTACTTAAAAATTGATTCCTTGGCATAGAAAAGGAATTTTCCTTAGGCAACTCCAAGTTTTCAGGACATTCATCCTCTGAGACAACTAATTTATATAAATTAGTTAATTCATTTGAGTTTCTCTTAACGATATCTTCAAACTGATAAACATGCACAGAATCTTCGCCAAATAAATTGGTATATCTAGTAATAAATTCGCTATAAAAACCCTCATCGATATATTCTTTCTTAAAGTGAGGGTTCGACAATGAATCCATAAAACTTGAACTATTAATACCTAACTTGTAATCCATTAGATAATGGCTTAAAGCTCTTTCAATTGGATTTCTTATGATGATGATTATTTCCGCTTTACTATTATATCCATAAATTTCGTATGGAGCAGAGTTACAGCTAAGGTAAGAGGGGCATATGTCTATATAAACATCTTTTCCTTCGCTAAATTCCCTTTGATATTTAGAAAGAGAATCTATTGCTTCAACAGCGTAATATGAGTCAGCCACTGTCAGTCTGCTAAAGTAATGCGTTTCTTTATTTTTAGTTACACCAATACGAGGATTATTTTTAAACAACTCATATAAAGAGGATGTTCCACATTTTGGTGAACCTACTATAAATCTTGAAACTTTATGCATAACCTAACCTTTCCCATAGAGCAATATCTTTTTCATCGACGAGGTGTAACAGGTCATTATTTGCATTAGCTCGTGCCTTTACAAAAAAACTGTCATTTACTTTAATCTCTTTTCCTAGAAACGAAGCTATTTCATCTACCCGAGATTTATTAGTTATTAAGTCTTCATATTTTAAAGATAAATACCTGTCTGAATTTAATGTTTCTAAAAAATTCACACAGCTGTTATTGTATACTTCCCATAGTTTTATTGAATATTGGAAGTTTTTGCAAAGCTCAGAGTTTAAATAAAATTCTGATTTATTTTTTAACTTATTTTTCACTAGTGTAAAAAAATGCTTCATCGATAATTGCTTCTCAATTCCTAGGCTATCTTTGACAGCTCTGGTTTCTAGTGATTTAGCAACATCCAAAGGGTTTCTATATATAAAGATATATTTTGCTTTTGGGTAAATTTCATTCCAGTGCTCTAAAAACAAGCAACTCCGTGGATCCTTCCAGCCCCAAAGCTCATTTGAGTTTAAAAAGAAAGATTTAAAAGCTTTAGAATTTGTTTGCGATTTAAATAAAAGACTCAACTTAGTATCAGTAAGATTCTTATAATTACCTAGAAACGCATAAGGGTTATCCCAACTACAACCATAGATTCTTAATACCTTTTCATGCAAAGCCAAAAAAGGGTGGGCTTCCTTGTTTTTTCCGTAGGCATTGCCAAAATAGAAGCCATTATCCTCGAGTATGTCAACTAACATAGTTGTCCCCGAACGATGCATACCTATAATTATTACAGGTTCAGCGCTCATATAGATCTCGCTCCCCACTCAGGGTAATGCTCTCTGATATATAAATTTAAAGCTTTTTCCGCCTCTGTATATACACGAGTTTCGAGGTTTGCAGTCTGAGTTTCTGCCTCAGTATTTGTGATCATACCCGCCCCCACAGTTACATTGGTTAAACGGTCAATGATGATGAATGAACCGGTACCTACCACTTGTTTGTATTGGTCTATAACGACTGGTGCTGATGTTTCGATAGTACAATTAGCAATTTCGTTTAATTGTAATTCGCTGGCATCAATTTGCTCTAAGGTATTTACATCTATACGGTGGTTAATATTGCTGATTTTACCAAAAGTGTTTTTAGTGCCAATTTTTAGCTCGTACTCTTTACCTGGTTGCATTGCGGCATCTGCCATCCAGACTATCGTTGCGGCAAAGTTTGAGCTAGTGGTAGGTAGCTGCTTTTGATCAGTGCTTGATTTAACAATGACATCACCACGCGAAATATCAATTTCGTCTTCTAAAGTAAGTGTAATTGCTTGACCCGCAAAAGCGCTTGATAAATCGCCATCGGCAGTAACAATACGCTCTACTGATGATGTTTTACCCGATGGAAACGCCGTAATTTGGTCGCCTACATTAATAATGCCGCTAGCAATGGTGCCGCAAAAGCCGCGAAAATCTAAATTAGGGCGATTCACATACTGTACTGGTAAGCGGAAGGTATCTAGGTTTTTATCGTCACTAATGGTTACAGTATCAAGTAACTGCATTAAAGTTGCACCTGGGTACCAGTCTAGGTTTTCGCCTTTATCAACAACATTATCACCTTTAAGCGCCGAGATTGGCACAAAGCGCACATCAGGAATGTCTAATTGCTCAGCAAAGGCTTTGTAATCGGCTTTAATTTGGCGGTAAACGTCTTGACTATAATCGACTAAGTCCATTTTATTAATGGCGACGATAACGTGCTTAAGGCCAAGTAGAGATGCAATATAGCTGTGGCGCTTAGTTTGTGTTTGCACACCTTTACGTGCATCAATCATCACAATAGCAAGGTCACAGTTAGATGCACCGGTTGCCATGTTACGCGTGTATTGCTCGTGCCCTGGGCAGTCAGCAATAATAAACTTACGCTTTTCAGTGGCAAAATAGCGGTAAGCTACATCAATGGTAATGCCTTGCTCACGTTCTGACTGAAGGCCATCTACCAGTAACGCTAAATCGAACTCTTCGTCTGTTGTATTGAATTTTTTTGAGTCGTTTTTAATAGCAGCCATGTGATCTTCAAAAATTAATTTTGAATCATGTAATAAACGGCCAATTAATGTTGATTTACCGTCATCAACATTACCACAAGTTAAAAAGCGCAGTAGATCTTTGTTTTCATGTTGTTTTAAATAACCTTCGATATCTGTTTCAAGAAGGTTTGGGGTAATTTGTTCAGTCATTTTCCATCCTTACTTAAGCTATAAGCTATAAGCCATAAGCTTGAAGTCTAAATACTTTCTATAGAGTTTTTCAGGCCACAAAGCATTGCCTGTAACTCTTTTGTTTCTGCAACCCATATAGACCCTATATCGTTAGATAAATATCCTATCTCTATTCCGATATAAATTTGAGTCCGAGCTTCTGAAAGCGATGAGCGAGCAATATCTAAAAATCGACGTTTTTCTTTATTACTATCTCTGCTCATCCCTTCCGCGATGTTACTAGGTACTGATAAGCCAGCTCTAGTCAGCTGATCTCGAAAGCCGTAATCCCGCAATTCAGTTGTTCCTTTATAAATATTCGAAGACAACCTTGCCGAACGCTTCCAAACTTCTAAATTTTCAAAATTCATAACAATTCCTTGTTGTATCTATTTAGTAAAGTCTTTAATCCACTTAAGACTTACAGCTTAGAGCTTACGGCTTATTAAAAGTAACCTTCCATTTTCTTTTTCTCCATTGAGCCTGATGAATCGTGATCGATTACACGGCCTTGGCGCTCTGATGTTTTGGTTAGTAACATTTCTTGAATGATTTCTGGGAGCGTTGTGGCGTTAGATTCAACCGCACCAGTTAGTGGGTAACAGCCAAGGGTTCTAAAGCGTACCATTTTCTTCATTGGTACTTCGCCTTCTTCAAGTGGCATACGTTCGTCATCAACCATAATTAATGTACCGTCACGCTCAACCACTGGGCGTTCTGCCGCTAAGTAAAGTGGCACAATGTCGATGTTTTCTAGGTAGATGTATTGCCAAATATCTAGCTCAGTCCAGTTACTCAGTGGGAATACACGAATACTCTCGCCTTTGTTTACCTTACCGTTAAAGGTATTCCATAACTCTGGACGTTGGTTTTTAGGGTCCCAACGGTGGTTTTTATCGCGGAATGAATAAACACGCTCTTTAGCACGTGATTTTTCTTCGTCGCGACGCGCCCCCCCAAATGCAGCGTCAAACTGGTATTTGTCTAGTGCTTGTTTTAAGCCTTGGGTTTTCATGATGTCGGTATGCTTTGCACTACCGTGAGTAAATGGGCCTACGCCTGCATCTACACCGTCTTGGTTAATATGTACCAATAAGTCAAACCCTAGCTTTTCGGCCATTTTGTCGCGAAACTCGATCATTTCTTTAAATTTCCATGTTGTATCAACATGCATTAAAGGGAACGGTGGTTTTGCAGGGTAAAATGCTTTCATTGTTAAATGCAGCATTACTGCTGAGTCTTTACCGACAGAGTAAAGCATTACTGGGTTATCAAATTCGGCAGCAACTTCACGAATAATGTGAATAGATTCAGCTTCTAGTTGCTTTAGGTGAGTCATGCGGGCTTGGGAGATTTCCATTTTTACTCCATGAAAGTATGCTAGATTTCGAAAGAAAGAAGCCGTAGTAGAAGTCAGAAGTAAGATATCAGAGGTTAGACGGTAAATATCAGATGTTAGATATCAGAGGTTAGATATCAGAGGTTAGATATCAGGTTTCAGATATCAGTTTAGATATCAGATGTCTGCTTTCGGATATCGGTGCTTTGATTTCAGATATTTGATCTGACTCCATAAAAGTAGACACCTTTTTGGAGCCAGTAACCATGAAAGTAAAACCATATCGCAAACATTCGCTCGAATTTAAAA
>NZ_PQBX01000077.1:0-1161 GCF_002964625.1 Pseudoalteromonas sp. T1lg21 | reverse complement strand
GCACAATGGGCGCAAGCCTGATGCAGCCATGCCGCGTGTGTGAAGAAGGCCTTCGGGTTGTAAAGCACTTTCAGTAAGGAGGAAAGGTTAGTCACTAATATTGGCTAGCTGTGACGTTACTTACAGAAGAAGCACCGGCTAACTCCGTGCCAGCAGCCGCGGTAATACGGAGGGTGCGAGCGTTAATCGGAATTATTTATCAGTCGTAGATGCAATCGATACTTTAGTTGCGGCTTATAACCAAGAAGTTGCTGAGTTTGACCAAATGGTTGAAAACGAACAGCAGCTACAAATACAAAATGACAAGCTTACTGCTTTGGTAAAAGACTATGAGCAAGGTGCTGCAGTTGTACTTAAAAATGCAAAAAGTGCCGATCAACAGCTGATGTGGAAGTGGTGTGAGCCATTAAGCTAACCTGTACTAATTACCCGTGAGGCTTAACCATACAACGCCAAACGCGTTTTATGACAGCGAAACAGACAGAAGTTAAGAAACTAAAGTAGACATTTACTTGATATCAGAATTCCAAATTTATTAATTTGCTCAAAAGAGCGAATTAAAACCAAATTTGCTTGGTGACAATAGCGTTTTGGACCCACCTGACCCCATGCCGAACTCAGTAGTGAAACGAAACAGCGCCGATGATAGTGTGGCATTTGCCATGTGAAAGTAGGACATCGCCAGGCTCCAAATTAAAGAAAGCCCGATTCAAAAGAGTCGGGCTTTTTTGCGTTTAGAGTTATCCATACAACGTGCCCTATTCATTCTTCAGGTAGGTTGGGTAGAGCGAAGCGAAACCCAACGTCAGTTAGCGAGTTGCAAGTTAGCAAGGGTAAAGTTGAACTGTTGGTTTGTTTAGTACAGAGTCACCCTCAGCAACAAACCCCGTAGGAGGCACTTCAGTGCCGAATAGACAGGAGACATCAGACGTCAGATATTAGAGGTCAGTTGATCTGTGGGGTTGTTTAGTAAAGAGTCACCCTCAGCAACAAACCCCGTAGGAGGCACTTCAGTGCCGAATCTAGACCTTAGCAAAACATTCATGGCTAAAGCCATTCCTACAAGTACACTTTGATCTGACCCCGATAAAGTAGACACGGGGTTTAATTAAATTGTTCGTACTGCATGGGACTTTTATACCCTAGGGTGCCATGCCTTCT
>NZ_PQBX01000076.1:0-202 GCF_002964625.1 Pseudoalteromonas sp. T1lg21 | reverse complement strand
CCAACGGCCCATGCATCAAACGTTGCGGCTGTATTGTTCGACTTCCAATGAGTTCCTTTGAAGTTTCGGCCAGCAACAAAAACATTGGTTTCTTCAAAGCTTGGTAAAAGCTTATTAATAATACCTAAGTTAACCTCAGAGTTATAACCAACTGTTTTTGCTTTTATGGAATTGTTCGCAACATAGCCCCAATTGTTGCTAG
>NZ_PQBX01000075.1:0-257 GCF_002964625.1 Pseudoalteromonas sp. T1lg21 | reverse complement strand
GCGTCTCAAGGGCTGTGCATTCTACGCAAGCCGTTATTTTTGTCAACACTTAATTTTGAGAAAAGTTTATTTTTTCAAAACTCAGTCTTACTTGACTCAACCAACTCGTCGTTTTGCTTTTTTGTAAGCAGTCCGCCGTGTCGGTGGATGCGCATTATAGGGAGATCCGAATTGAGATCAACTGTTTTTTGAAGTTTTTATGAAAAAAATGACTGTTCGCGCAAAATACGAACGAAACGCGTAAAAATAGCACTAAA
>NZ_PQBX01000074.1:0-2602 GCF_002964625.1 Pseudoalteromonas sp. T1lg21 | reverse complement strand
AAATCAAATTAAAGGTTTGTATGCTTATGATCTAGAGCGTGCAAATCATTATCAATTTTATGGCCGTCGGTGGCAGTGGGTTGACCCACTAAAAGACGAACAAGCAATTTCAGAAAGCTATAAAAACTTCACTGTTAACCCTATGGAAGTTCTTCAAGACAAAGGTCTTGATCCACAAGAACTCGCTGAGGGTTGGCAAAACTTCTTAGAGCTAATGGGCGACAACATTCAATTAGCTCAATCTATCGGCCTGATCAAAGGCTCATCGGTTAAGGCCAACGAACCCCCTCCAAAAGAAGACGAGGAATAATATGAAAGTTAATCAAATTACCCGTGACATGTTGGTCGGCGGTAAGTGTCCTATTGCCTATCGTTTTGCAGAAGTTGAGCAAGACAGCATCAATGTTGAAGAGCGCACAGTCACAATTTCATTTTCAAGTGAGTACGAAGTTGAACGCTGGGGCTGGTTTGAAACATTGGGTCATGAGGTAGATGAAGTTGATTTATCACGAATAGAACAAAATGGCCCATTTTTATGTGATCACAATTGGCAAGACCAACGAGGCGTAATCACTAAGGCTTGGGTAGAAAATGGCCGAGGCTACGCCGAAATAAAACTATCGCGAAATCCTTTAGGTGAACAATTACTGATAGATATGCAAGACAGCATACGCACCAATATCAGTGTTGGTTACCGCATTTTAGAAGCCACGCTAACCAAGCGAGAAGGTGATAACGAGCATTATCGGATCACCAAGTGGCAACCTATGGAAATATCTTCCGTTTCTGTACCAGCCGACCCCACTGTCGGGGTGGGTCGTTCAGATGAAAATAGCAATAATGTCAATATCAGAGAGGCAATCAAAATGGATGAGAACGAAATCCTAGATGACATCACCCCGGCAGAAGATGAAACTCGTCAAACTCCGGCTCCTAATCAACAAACACAACAGCGCTCACAGCAACAAGCACCATTTAGTGCCCCAGTAAATGATGCTCAGCGTATTGCGCAGACCGGTTCTCAATATGGTGCTGAAACACTTGCGAACGAATGTATCCGTGATGGTAAATCGTTTGAAGAGTTTAATTCGGCCTTATTACGTGAGCTACAAAACAAGCGTAATGCACCGGATGCACAGTCAACAGTGTTTGACTTGGGTGTTGAGCAAAAGGACCTGCAGCGTTATAGCGTTCTTAAGTTATTCCGTGCGGTTGCAACTGGGAACTTTAAGCAAGCAGGCCTAGAGCGTGAACTATCAAATGCCATTGCTGAGCGCACAGGTAAAGACCCTGATGGTTGTTATGTAAGCCCGGAAGCATTGGGCTTTGGTATTCGTCAGCAGTTAGAGCGTCAGATGTTTATGCGCCAACAGGCTGCTGGAACCGCTGGTAAGGGTGCCGAGTTAATTGCTACTGAGCTACACAGTGAACTGTTTATTGAAGCTTTACGGGCAAAAGCAATGCTGGGTGGTTTAGGTGCTCGATATATGAGTGGTTTAGTAGGTAACTTAGATATTCCTAAGCATGCTGGCTCAGCAACATTTTATTGGGTGGGTGAAGATGGTGAAGCTACTGATTCAGATCTTAGCTTTACAACGGTTCAAATGTCACCGCATACAGTTGCTACTGCAGTGCCAATGACCCGCCGTATGATGATCCAATCTACCCCTGATATCGAAGCGTTGGTTCGTAACGATATTATGGAAGGTTTAGCGCTTGCATTAGATAGCGCTGGTATTAAAGGTACCGGTGCTGCGAATCAGCCAACAGGTATTATCAACACTGCAGGCATTGGCGCAGTTGATTTAACCGGTGGCGTTAACTGGGCAAAAATTGTTGAGTTTGAAACTGATGTAGCAGAAGCAAATGCAGATTCAGAAAGCATGGCTTACTTAATGCGCCCAAGTATGCGTGGCACTTTAAAAACCACAGAAAAGGCAGCAGGCACGGCTAAGTTCTTGTGGGGTGATGATAACCGTGTAAATGGTTATCAAGGTGTCGTTGGTACTCAAATGGATGCAGGTTCAATCTTATTTGGTGACTTCTCACAGCTTATGTTTGGTATGTGGGGAGCGCTTGATGTGGTACCTGATCGCGCCACTAAAGTTAAATCTGGTGGTTTAGTTATGCGTCTTTTCCAAGACGTTGATGTTGCGGTTCGTCACGCCCAAGCATTCAGCTACGGCTCTTAATCTCCCTTTAATAAGGCGCCAGTTGGCGCCTTATTTCTTTTTTAAAAAGGTATAAATCATGGCAAAGCAAACAGTTAAAAAAGTTAATTTCCGCGTTGACCGCGGTATTCGTATCAATGGTGAAAGTATTTATCCTGGCAAAGATAAAAAGAAACCAACGATTATCTCGATTCGTGAAACTCTGGCCAAGGAACTTGTGAATGCAAGTAAAGGCGAAATTGTAAATGATAAAGTCACCACTCAGGTGAAAGAGCCTTCATCAGAAGATGCAGATCTTGATGCTGCATTTGGTCCAGAGAGTGAAGAGTAAATGAACTTTCCCGATGACCTTAATGCAGATCTGACCAATGTATTTTTTGCTGATTTTACTGATGTTAGTGTAATTGATGGCATTGAGGTTATCGGGTTTT
>NZ_PQBX01000073.1:2131-4670 GCF_002964625.1 Pseudoalteromonas sp. T1lg21 | reverse complement strand
CTCAGGCGGCATGTTCACCTATGAAAAGTCAGCAACCCTTTACCGTCATGATGTAAATTCGGGCGTTGTTGCTTGGGGTGCTAACAATGGTGGCGTGATGATTTCATTCTCTGGCGCAGGTTGTGCGGGTCTCGACATTCCAAAACTTCACGCCATGCTTAAGAAAATGCCGAACGTAAAAATCACCCGTTTGGACATTGCTTACGATGACTATGACGGCGAAAAGTCTGTTCTAAATTACTTCCAAAATCTTGAAGAAGGCGGCTTCTGTAAAACGAACCAAGCGCCCTCTTTCTCATGGATTCAGACTGGCGAACTGCAAAAATTATCTAATGAGCAACAAGCGCTCTGGAAGAAAAAACATGGCTGGCAAAAGCGCTATGACTGTGTAGCCAATGGCGGTAACACCCTTTATGTAGGAAGTCGCAAAAATGGAAAAATGGCGCGTATTTATGAAAAAGGCAAGCAAATGCAAAGTGAAACTCAACCTAATTGGGTGCGTGCTGAGCTTGAGCTTAGGTCTATTGACCGTGTTATCTCCTTGGATGCACTTCTCAATACCGATGCCGTTTTTGCTGCTGCATACCCTGCTTTTGAGTTTGTTAGCGCTAAACGTCTTGAGATTAAAACCACTACACGTAAACCAAAAGTAAGTGGGATTTTTGTTGCTGAAAGACTAGAACGCTATTGCGCACAGTCTTACGGCAAGTTTTTAAATTTCTTACGTCACGTTAAAGAACTACCGGACAGCGAAATCATTAACCAATTAACCAAAGGCCTTAATCCGTGGGATATCCCCGACTCTATTAATCAGGCCTGTATATCACCACCAAATCAAATGGAGTTAGCCCCATGAAAGTAACCCTATTATCTGCCGCAAATGGTAAAGGCATTTCACAAAAAACTGGCGCACCTAAGCACTATGCGTTTTCGTCTATCAGCTACTTAGTACCTGAAAAGGACTTTATCCAAGGTGACCATCAAATCCAAAAATGCGGCTTTGAACCAAAGTCTTTAAACATCCTTGATGAGCAGTCTTTGTATAACAAGTTCAAAAACATCTTAGACCAACACGGTATTTGTGAGGTTGATTTAACACTTCAACCTGACCCAGAAAACATGTCTCGTAACGTGGTTTCAGATGTAAAGCTGGTTAGCTAACCATGCAATGTATTTATCTCAATGCTGACGGCACGTTGACCGCAACAACTGAAACACTCGAACAATGTTCAGGCTATGTTCTAGTTCCTAGCCATGATGCGGCGGCCTATGTTGAAAGCATTCAGATAACGGCTCTTGAAATTGGAGAGTCATTTACTTGGGGCTTTGGCCTCGTCGTTCTGTTCGGGTTTTTGTCATTTAAAGTAAAAGCAGCCCGAATGGTAATAAACAAACTTTAAAAGGAAATCAACATGACTGATATTTTCGCAGCAGTAGATATGGCAGGCGTTGCAACGTTCGTAGGTGCAACTGGTGTTTTAATCGTTGGCGTTGCACTCGCTTACAAGGGTATCACTCTTGCCAAGCGTGCAGTTGCTAAAGCTTAAGGCATAAAAATATGGGCGGCCTAATAGTCGCCCTTATCTACACAATATGTGCATTGATAGGGGCTTTAACTGGTTTCATAGTTTGTAAAAATTTCGGTTGGGGATAGCAGCCAATGAAAATAACTCTTTATGCAATGGCGCTTTTTAGCGCTTTTTTTGTTTCTTCGAATGAGGGTGAATACAACCCTGATTCTTTAATTCCCGCTAAGAATGAACAAGTAACCGGTTACACTGAATGTTATAAGCTAATCACAGATAGATACCCTTTATACAACAGTCGCCAGTCTATAACTATTATTCAAGGCACTGACGCATCAGCTTGTTTAGAAAATACGTGGCAAGGTGTCGGTGCGTATGCTGGTATTTCCTATACGTTTGATACACAGAACGTAACAAGGAATGATGCAAATTATCAGTATGTTGACTTTAATTTCAAAGCAGATGAAAACCAATCAACTGCTTGGAAAAATAATGTCGTTGCTATGGGTGCGCGTGTTTACAAGACTCAATCGTCTGATTTTTATTCGTGTCCACCTGACGGTAATCCACTACATACTATTGCTGTTGGCTCTGGCTCTTCAATGATGTGTGGTAAACCAATTGGCACACCAGAGCCAGACCCAAGTGATTGTGATGAATTTGGTACTAACAGTTTTTTACCACCAAATGATAGTTTAAACGTACCCGCTGGAGGTTCAGTTTGTTACACAACAGCGAGTGGTTCACAATGCAAATTTAAGCAAAACCCTTTCGGCTCAGGCTTTGAACAAACTGGTGAACAATGCACTGGTGAAGAGCCTATCTACCCTAAGCCCGACATAGCACCACCGGATAACGCTGATAACCCTAATGCATGTGCAACTGTTGGCTCAACAGACCCTTATGCTATATGCCCTGTAAATCCGAATGATGTGTGTAATCGAATTATTGTCGCGGGTGATGGTGGTGACAAAATTATGAACCAATGCCCTGCTGGTTGTGGGTCTGTAGAC
>NZ_PQBX01000073.1:545-1766 GCF_002964625.1 Pseudoalteromonas sp. T1lg21 | reverse complement strand
TTATGAATCAGAATATGAAGAAGGTTTTGCGGGTGTATGGCAAGAAAAGTCAGGTGAATTTCAGCAAACAGAAGCCTATCAATTTTTACAACAATTTAAGTTCAATGGCGGCGGAGTTGCACCTGATACCAGTATTTGTTTTAAATTAGGTCAATTTATGGATTTTGGTTGTTCTGAACTTCCCGTTCCTGATGCTGGCCTATTAGCAATTCTTAAAGTGTTTATTTTAATTTCAGCGGCTTTTCTTTGTCGCCGTTTGATTTTTGGAGGTTAAGTCATGCTTGATTGGTTACAAGAAACGTGGAATGAAGCGAAAGAATTTTTATATAGCATCGTTTTAACAGTGTTAGAACTATTAAAAGATCTGGCTATTTGGATATTTGAAAGCTTCCTTGAAATATCTATCTTAGCAATTCATGGCCTTGATAGTGTGTTTGCTGGTTTGGATATCGCGTCACATATTAATTCATTACCCCCTGCCGTTTCCTTCTATGCCTCATCGTTAGGACTATCTCAAGCAATGAGCATGATAATAATTTCATTAGGAATTCGGTTCTTATTGCAGTTAATTCCATTTGTTAGATTGGGGAGTTAAGCATGATTCATGGTATCTCTGGTAAAACGGGCGGCGGCAAAAGCTATGAAGCGGTTGTCCGCCATATCATCCCAACAGTGACAGAACACAAACGAAAAGTAGTAACAAACTTACCGCTTGATGTTGAACACTTTTGTTCTATCTATGGTGAGTATTGCCGAGACTTAATTGAAGTTATTGACGGTGAGTTTCACAACTACGGTGGTCAACGCCCGTTCTCTAAAAAAGAGCATTACCTTCAATATGAAGATTGGCAAAACGAAGAAGGTAATCGTGTTTACTTCTTTGTTGATGAATGTCACTTAGCACTTCCCCAGCAAGGCACCGATAAAGAAGTAAAACAGTTTTACGATATGCATCGTCACTACGGTTTCGACATAATGCTGATTACTCAAAACTTTAGAAAAGTAGATAGAGATATACGCGATTTAGTGGCTAACCATTATCGTGCTATCAAAAAATCAATGATGGGTCAGGATGATAAATACATTCTAAAAGTCCATGATGGGTCTTCGGCAACAAACGCAACGGTTGTTGCTACTCACGAACGTGAGTATGAAGCTAAGTATTTTAAGTTTTACAAGTCTCATACGAAAAGTGACCAAAGCGTAAAAGAAGCTGCACCG
>NZ_PQBX01000073.1:0-535 GCF_002964625.1 Pseudoalteromonas sp. T1lg21 | reverse complement strand
GTTCATAAAAGGATCTATTGTTTTCTTTATCGTTGCCCTATTCCTTCTTTACTTAGGTTTTAAGAAACAAAGTAAGATTGACGAAACTAACACAAAGCTAGTTTCTGATAGCCCGGTTACCACTCCAACATCTATGCCTGGGCAAACTCCAGTACCAGCAACAAATCAGATATTGGCACAACAAGCTGAGATAAAAGAGCTATTGGCCAAACAGAAAAAAGAGCAAGAAGCCGAAGAAAAGAAACACCCCTTTTACAAAGTCGGCTTACACATAGCAGGATGGGCTGAGTATACCGAGCTTGGAAAGATTACAAAGAATTACTATCTAAGCGCCAGCCAAAATGGACAGCATATATTTGAGTTATCGCTACGTGATTTAGTGCTTGCAGGATATACCGTTGCAGTACGCTCTAGTTGTGTAATCGAAATTCAATACCGTAAATATCATGATTTCATTACGTGTGACTCTCCAAAAGTTGGTGTGTTCGATGAAGCACCATCAGAGCTAACAGAATAGCTGGGAGGGACCCGCAAC
>NZ_PQBX01000072.1:0-224 GCF_002964625.1 Pseudoalteromonas sp. T1lg21 | reverse complement strand
GCATCATCAAGATCATCATTTTCTAATGCATCGTTCTCTTCAGCTGCTGGCTCTGCTACTTGCGCTTCATCAATTAAGCTATCGATATCAAGATCATCTTCATCAATGAGTTGATCTGCACTTGGTTCTTCGACTGACGCTTGTTCTTCTTGAACGTCATCTAATAACGAGTCAATGTCATCAACATCCAGCGCATCATCAAGATCATCATTTTCTAATGCATC
>NZ_PQBX01000071.1:0-334 GCF_002964625.1 Pseudoalteromonas sp. T1lg21 | reverse complement strand
ACGAAAATCGAACCAAAGTTTGTCAGTAACTTCACCTGCAGGGCATGCGAAAAAGGGCCCGTTAAATTGACCATCGCCGCCCCCATCTTCGACAATAACCGCAGCATTCGATGTGCTTTCAGTTACAAAACTTGTCCATGTTGGGTCATCTTGGGACTGGCCATCAACCTTATTCACCTGGCTACCATCTGAATCTTTGTTTAGCAGCTCAAAATACCCATCGTTTTGGCCATTTAAAGAGCCTGTTATTGAAAGAACTTCGCCAACTGAAAATGGTGGAACTGATTTAAAGCGAAGAGGCCTACCAAGCTCAGCATCCCACTCAACATAATGA
>NZ_PQBX01000070.1:0-408 GCF_002964625.1 Pseudoalteromonas sp. T1lg21 | reverse complement strand
AATGTAACCATGTCGCCATTTTCAATGCCGGCAACTTGGTCATCAAAGCCATCACAAATCCTAAGCTCCCATAAATCTGCAGCCTTAAGCTCTAATGTGTGAATGGGGATGTCGTTAACTGGGGCACTTGCGTAGATACGTTGGAGTACTTCACTCATTGAATAAATCCACAAGTGCCTTACCGATGGCCTTTAACTGGGCTGGACCAGGATGGTTATAGCCACCTGAAGCGCATAAACTGTGTCCAGACATACCACTAAAGCCAAGAGCATCATCATTTTCGATGTAAGTAGTAGAAACAAAAGCCACACCTGCAGACTCAGCTGCAAGATAAAGCCTATCGTTGGTTAGCTGCCAATCTTCTAAAGAACAACGACCACCAAACGAATTAGGGCGAGGGCAACCTAA
>NZ_PQBX01000010.1:33627-187743 GCF_002964625.1 Pseudoalteromonas sp. T1lg21 | reverse complement strand
TTTTAAATTCGAGCGAATGTTTGCGATATGGTTTTACTTTCATGGTTACTGGCTCCAAAAAGGTGTCTACTTTTATGGAGTCAGATCACTTTACCTAGAACCTAGAACCTAGAACCTAGAACCTAAAGCCTAAAACCTAGAGCAGAGGAAGACGCAGCACCAAACATCTCCACCGCGAGGCTGATCGCTGACGGCTGAAAGCTGATAGCTCTGTGTTGGGTTTCGCTTCGCTCTACCCAACCTACGCCAGACCTTAAAACTTTCCCCTCGCTAACTTTACTCTTTCTAACTCGCTAACTAGCGACTAAAAAAGCCCATACTCTTCGGTTTCTTCTGCTTCGTGGCGCATGAGGTGCTCAGGGCGGAAAATGGCGCTTGGGTCTAATAATAAGCTGTGTTTATGCTTCATTTTGATTAGTCCGCGCATCATGTTTTTAGTTTGCGGATCAACATCAAAACCCACAGAGGTAAGTTGGTCTAATGGTTTGATATCTTCTTTCTTCACGTTGATGTTGTCTTCTACTTTGTCGACAAGAAGGCCTATATGAGGTGTTACGCCGTCTTTTGTAGTGAAGATGATGATTGGCTTATAATCAAGAATGATCTGCTCACGTGCCGATTCAAACAGTCTAATAAGTTGGTTGAATGTTTGGCGCTTTTTCTCTGCAAATAAGCTGATTACTTTGTCGTGAGGTTGACTCTTTTGTAATTCTAATAACTCACCGGCCATGGCATGTAATTCACGGTGTGGCTTATCAAACTTGGCTAAGATACTTTGTAAGTCTTCGTTATCGGTTTCAAAGTTGTTATACCAGCGACCGAATGCACATTTGTCTGGATCTGTAGCTTTTGTAAAAGGTGCACCTGTTACTAGGCTATTTTCTAAGGCATCTAGCCAATCTAAATGGTCTTTTTCTCTTTCGACTAAAAGGTCAGATAATTCGGTATTGGTCTCTTTGGTTGAGTGATTGTTTAATACAATTCCTAAATCAAAGATAGGCGTTGGGGTTTCCATATAATCTTTAACCCCAATGAAGCTTTTATTTTCATTTGGCAACGACGTTAAATTTCCTTCGTAACGCTCAGTTAGAAGAATATCGAGAATTTTTAGTGAAATGGTCTTTTGGCCAACTCGAAAATTAATCAGATCCATATTTCCCTCAAAGCCTTGTTAAGTCTCTATAGCATAGAACATTATTGTAATTTAGTCGTAGTTTAACCTAATTACTTTTAAAATATGAGCGGTAGATTTTTTTGTTATTTCCCGCAGTGTGAGTGTTAAATAGATCAGCGAAATCTGATGTGTCAGTAAAGAGATGATTTAGCTCTGTTAGCAGACATTGATTGTTTAGTGGCGTTGGGCATTTTTGGGCAGCGCTAACCAAAGCAACGGCATTCAAATAACCTTCAAATATAATTCTATTTGCACTCGTGTGATAAGGCTCGATATCTTCAATAAACTGCTTACACCAAGGGTTTTTACAGTTATTAGGGTCGGGAACCACTTCAGTGACCATAATGTTGGTGGGCTGTTTAACTCGCTGATATAAATCATGGCTCGAAACGAAAGACACCGAAGTATAATCTGGGTTGAAGCTTTGTTTGTTTGCTGCATTAATGAATTCAGCGAGAGGCTCGTAGGTGCCGACTAAACAAATTGCGGTTGCTTTACTTTCTTTTAGAAGCGCTAAAGCTTTTGAAATATCATCACTATTGCGCTTAAACCGAGCGACTTCTACAGGTTTAATACCATGTATTTTTAACGCATTAACAAGGTTGTTTTCTACCATATAGCCAAACTCATCGGCTTGGATCATCAAGCCAATTTTTTCATGCTTACGCTCTTTCACGAAATAATTAATCTGCTCTATGGCTTCATCTTGGTAGCTCGCTCGAAGATTAAATACATTTGGCATTGAGCTGTTATGTAAAAAATCAGCGCCTGTAAATGGCATTAGAAAAGGAATGCGGTGCCTATCCAGTAAAGGTTTAATTGCATGAGCTGTTGGTGTGCCCATAGAGCCAAAAATTGCATGGATCTTTCGATCAAATAAAAACTCGCGGGTATTCACTACGGTATTTTTTGGCTCGTAGCCATCATCAGCTAATATCAGATCGATACTTTGCCCATTAATACCGTTTTCTTTGTTGATTTTATTAAAGTAAATATTACTGCCAAGCGCCAGTTGTTCGCCTATTTGCTTTGCCGGTCCTGTGAGTGCAGTGGACATGCCTAGTTTAATGGTAGGCTGTGCGTGTTCAGCTAAAGCTATCTGAGATAGCAGCAAGGTATAAATACATAAACACTTAATGGCTGTGATTTTGAAGTGATTTATAGTGAGCATACCAACCTTGCACTGCGGTTTTGAACTGTGAGTCTAAGTCTTTTTTACCTGTAAAACCGGCTTCATCGATTAAGCTATTTACAGAGGTTTGCTGTAATACTAGTCGAATAAGGATGAATTTTGTATGTTCATCTAATAAATTTAGACTAATTGGTGTGCTCCAAATCATTTGCCATAGCAATGGCTGCACTTGGAAGAGGTTAATATCACCAATTAACAGTCGCTCAGCTCTTGCATCTAAGGCAGGAGAATAGTCACTTTTTGGTAAGCTTTTGAATAGCTCTGCAATAAGCTGCCAAGGAAGCGAGCTAAAGTGACCAAGGAGTTGCAAAGACAGGTCTTGCTTAAACTCCTCTATAAAGAGTTCTGCGCTATCTGAAGTTTGCTTATCTAACGCTTTAATCACTAAAGCAGCATGTTCAGCCGTTGCTTTGTCATGACTAAATCCAAGCTTAACAACATTAAAGCCATTACTTTGCCAAAACTTAACTAACGCTGCATTGGCGCCAAAGCTGGCACCAAAATAACTGCAATTATTTAATTGGCTTTCGCAGTAGTTTAACAGGGCTGAGCCAATACCTTGTTGATGACATTCAGGTGCAACAGCTATTCTCACGACTCTCGCTGAGTGTTTACACAAGTCTTCTGTATTTCGGCTCAATTGAGTCAGAGTTTGCGCCATTAAATGACCATGTGGCCGACGCTTTCCTCTTATAACCTGCTCTGCGATTTCTGGTGTTAAGCCACCCTCAATAGCAATTAAGCAAACGGCTTTTAATGTACTTTCTTGTTTGCAGATCGATAGTTGTAACTCTGGGGCATCAAGCAATTGGCGTAAGTCGTTTACCGTAGTTTGATAATGAGCTAACGCCAATAGCGCCATAATTTGGCTAAGCAGCTGCTCATCATCAATGAGTTGCTCTTTGCTTATGCTTTCAAATTGGTAAGAATTACCACTTTGCGCTTCTAGGTACTTTGCATCGAGTAGTAATAGTTCGCGTAGGCTATTTTCGAGGGGGTCACGTTTAGCAAAACGAATAGGTTCATCCAGAGTAACTGCCTTTAGCGATTTATATTGGCTACGTAAGTAATGTAAAAAACGTAACGTGTAACCACGCCCATTTCCTTCATAACCAACCATAGTGCTGGCAAATACGATCCGTGGATAACTTTTTAGGATCTGCAATAGCATAGGAACCGGAATCGCTGCTGCTTCGTCGACAAATAACAGATCGCAATCAGGTTTTTCGTTTAGCAGTGTATCTGGCGCAATATAGCTAAGGTTAGCTAGCTGCTTACAGTTTTGCTCTTTGCTAACACCAAGCTCAGCGGCTAAATGTTTAAAGCTTGTTTGTACGGCTTTGGCTTGGGTGGCACAAATAAGGATTTTTTTATCTTGAAGACATGCTGCTGCAAGCCCTAAAGCAGCTGACTTACCACGACCTCGGTCTGCACTGATCACGAAAGGACGATTAGCGCGCCCTGTCGCGGTTTTAATAATTTGCTCTACACATGCTTGTTGTTGCTGATAATTTATCTCAGCATTTGCTGGCGAAATTGATTGGTAACTAGGAAGCGAGTGCTCAGTAAAATAATGTGGCTGCAATTTTAGCTTGGCGAAAAAGCGCTGATTAAAAAAGCTGTGTTTAACCTCTTCGCCATAAGAGGTGATACTTGTGAGTGCTGGGTCTTGCCACTTATCGTCATCGGGCAGCAATAATATCAGTACACCGCCTGCTTTTACGGTACCTGCAAGCGCGGCTAGTTTATCGGCATATAAACCGCTAAAACCATCAAAAATTGCGTGATGAAACTCTTGACCAAGAATTTGGTGAGCATGTTTTGGAAACTCACTATTTGCTAATAATGAGTTGCTACTGAAAACATAGGTATTTTTAAGCGCTAATTGGTTTGCAAACTGATAGCACCAAGTTTCGCTGCCTTGCACAAAGACAAGCTGGCGATGCTTTGCAATCACCAGCTCATTACACAGTGCTGTTATATACTCATTATAAGGCTTGAAGTCTTGCATACTGTGTTACAAGCCATTTGCTGCCTAGGTCATCAAAGTTCACTTGAATACGTGACTGTGCGCCGCTACCTTCGTAATTGAGTACGGTTCCTGCACCGAACTTAGCGTGTAATACGCGTTGCCCTAAGTTAAAGCCGCTATCTTCAAATGCGGCATGTGTTACTGACGGACTAAAACGACCTGCCGCAGGTGGTCTTGAAACCTGTGTTTTAATACGAATTTCTTCGATACAGTCTTCAGGCATTTCGCGTAAAAAGCGTGATGGGCTGTGGTATTTTTCTTGTCCGTATAAACGGCGACTTTCTGCATGGCTAATGTATAGTTTTTCCATTGCGCGAGTCATACCAACATAGCAGAGGCGACGTTCTTCTTCTAAACGACCAGACTCTTCATTACTTTGTTGTGATGGGAACATGCCCTCTTCAACACCAACCATAAATACCAGTGGGAATTCTAGGCCTTTTGCTGAGTGCAGAGTCATCATTTGCACCGCGTCTTCGTGCTCGTCAGCTTGACCTTCGCCAGATTCTAGTGAGGTATAAGCCAAAAAGCCCTGTAGTGGTGAGCTGAACTCTTCATCTTCTGGGAGTTCATATTGACCACAAGCACTAATTAGCTCTTCTAAGTTTTCTACGCGGGCACGGCCTTTTTCACCTTTTTCAGCTTGATACATTGCCATTAACCCCGAGCTTTGAATGGCGTATTTCGCTTGCTCTTCTAAGGTGAGATCGCTGATCTTATCTTCGATATGCTCAACAAGCTCTAAGAATTTAGTGACGGCACTCGCTGCACGGCCAGATAAGTGCTGCTGCTCGATAATAGCTTTTGCGGCATACCAAAGTGGCAATGACTCATTGCGCGCGCAATCACGAATGTGGCTTAGTGTTTTATCACCAATGCCGCGAGCAGGGGTGTTAATAACGCGCTCGAAAGCAGCATCATCTTGACGGTTACCCACTAAACGTAAATACGAAAGTGCATCTTTGATCTCTTGGCGCTCGAAGAAGCGCATACCGCCGTAAATACGGTATTTTAAACCTTCTTGTAGCATCGCTTCCTCGAGTACACGAGATTGCGCATTGTTACGGTATAAAATGGCGGCATCTTGTAATGCATTACCTGCATTTAGCCAGCTACGTAGTTTGCTGCTGACAAAGCGCGCTTCGTCTAACTCATTAAACGCAGCGTAAACAGAAATAGGCTCACCATCATTGCCGTCTGTCCACAGGCTTTTACCCATGCGTTCAGCATTGTTTTTGATCAGCGCATTTGATGCTTTCAAGATTGTTGCCGTTGAACGGTAATTTTGTTCAAGGCGAATGGTTTCGGCTTCGAAGTCAGTTAAAAAGCGTTTGATATTCTCAATTTTTGCGCCACGCCAGCCATAGATACTTTGGTCATCATCACCTACGATCATAATACTGTTAGTGTCACCTGCGAGTAATTTTAACCAGGCATACTGAATAGTATTAGTATCCTGGAACTCGTCGACCAGCATATGGGCAAAACGCTGTTGATAATGACGTAAAAGTGTTGGGTGGTTTTTAAGTACTTCGTAGCAGCGCAGCAGTATTTCTGCAAAGTCGACTAAACCTGCACGGTCACAAGCCTCTTGATATGCAGCATAGACTTTCAGCATCATTTGCTCATTAATATCGTAGGCTTGAATGTCTTTAGGTCGCAGACCTTCATCTTTTTTCGCGCTGATATACCAACCAAATTGTTTTGCTGGCCACTTTTTATCATCGATGTTCATCGCTTTAAGTAAGCGTTTGATCATACGTTGTTGATCGTCAGAATCTAAAATTTGAAAGCTTTCAGGCAAGTTCGCTTCACGGTGATGGGCGCGCAGAATACGATGAGATAAGCCGTGGAAAGTACCAATCCACATACCACCAACCGGTGCTTTTAAGGTTTCTTCTACACGAGTGCGCATTTCTTTCGCGGCTTTGTTAGTGAAGGTTACCGCAAAGATGCTGTATGCAGAAGCTTGCTCAACTTGCATGAGCCATGCGATGCGATGAACAAGTACTCGAGTTTTACCAGAACCTGCACCTGCAAGTACTAGCATATTTTGCAATGGGGCTGCGACTGCATCCCGTTGTTTGTCATTTAAGCCATCGAGTAATTCAGAAACGTCCATCGTTACGCCTTTTCAATCTATAATGGGTGGAGTATAACAGGTGTTTATGCAAGGCTAAATAAAATACTGTTTTTATAAACAGCTATTTGGGCAAGTCATTAAAATTGAAGTATAAAAATTGTGAATTTGACCGATTTTTAGCAAAAAAAACTAAAATCAAAATAACGTAACTTTTTAACGCTTTGATTTGTAAGCCATAATAAGTTGGCATAAAGTGTGTTTACTAAAAGTATAATCATTAAAAACTACAGAGGTTAGTATGGCAGAGCAAGGTTCTGGCGGTAATGTAATCGCAGCAATATGTAATATCTTTTTTCCTGGTTTAGGACAATTGGTACAAGGTCGTTTAATGGCGGCTATTGCATTCTTTTTAGCATGGGTTATTAGTGGTGCACTAATTTATGTTGCAGTTGGCTTTATTTTACTGCCAATCGTATACCTATGGGCGATTATTGATGCTGCGCGTTTCAAATCGAGAGTCTAGCTATTTTAAATAGCATAAACACGAGCGCCACGTTGGCGCTCGTGCTGCTTTAAAGCTACAAAACTCGCCACGTTTAGCTGCAAACGGTATAATTAGCAGATAACGTATTATGAGTACCCTCCATGGAATATCAATTTATCCGCGATCCTATTAGCGGTTTACGCATTAAAATCTCCTCTGAGCATGCAGTTATTGGCCGTTGGCTAAATGAAGAAGTCGGCAAAGAAAAAATCGCGATGGTGCAAGCGTTGATCTCTGCGGTTAAGAGCAGTCATGAGCCTTTAACCTTACAGGGTCAAGAAATTGATTTGATCTTAAGTAAAGACGAAGCGCTATTCGAAGCTCATGCATTACATCAAGACAACGAAGACTTAGTTGCCTACCAAGATGATGATTTAATGCTTGAAGAAGAAGGCCTGTGCAGTGGCTGTGGTTTTGAAGACTTTGTTGATTTAATTGAATCTTGGCAAGAATTTACACAAGGCCGATAAGCAGACGCATGGTCTGCTTATCGATTACTAAATTATTGCTCGCTCACTGATTTAACAGCGGCTAGTAATAAATCTTCTGTTAAGCGGACTTTGTAATTTGGGTTGGCGTATTGAAAATGAACTAACCCATTTGTATCTATCACGAATACTGCGGGTACTGGCAGTGCTACTTTCGCTTCACCCTCTAACGAGACAAAGTTAACCCCAAGCTTATTGCGGTAAATCTTTGCTGTTTTGTCATCTAAGTAAAACGCTAGACCTAACGTTTGCGCCAAAGTGAGGCTGTCGTCAGAAAGCAATTGATAGCTAGGAGCTGTAATTTTTGTTTCAGCGAGTTTTTCAGGGCTATCTGGTGAAACGGCAATTAATTGCGCGTTTAAATTTGCTAATTCTTTCTCAATTTTTTGCACGCTGGCCAATTGCTTTGAACAATATGGACACCAGCCACCACGATAAACAATCAGCACAGTGGTTTTCTCTTTAAAGCGCTCAGCGAGCGAGACGGTTTTACCGTATTGGTCTTTCAATTCAACATTTGGCACCGTTAAGCCAGGTAATAACGGACTAACTTGCTCTGCTGACTCGGCAATATTGGTCGCAGTTGCAGCGATAACGTGGCTTGATAGTACAAACAGTACACTAATGAATAGGGATTTAAACATGGGCTTCCTCGGTTATTTTTATCAACTGCAAAGATGACCTGATTGTTGCGGGATTTATTTCATCTTTACCTACATCAAACTCAAATTTAACTGTAGTATATAGGCAAATAAAAAATGCAAGTTGGGATAAAGAATGTCTGCTAATTTACAAAAACTCGTTGTTATGCTCGAAATGCAAAATGCGATGAATACCAAAGTTCATGAGCAATGGTTTAGCCAAGGTTTTGAATGGTATCGTGCAATTTGGGTTGAGTGTGCTGAAATGCTTGATCACTACGGTTGGAAGTGGTGGAAAAAACAAACCCCAGATACAGAACAAGTTATTTTAGAGTTAGTTGATATTTTCCATTTTGGTTTATCTTTACGTATTGATGGTGAAACCAGCTATGAGCAGTTGGCTGCGCAACTTGAAGCTGAGTTAAGTGCACCAGTTCAAGCCGATGATTTTAAACAAACACTCGAATTATTAGCCGCATCAGCTGTTGCTGAAAAGAGTTTTAATGCCGCTGCATTTGCAGGTTGTATGGCGCAAATTGGTATGGATATCGATGATTTATACCGTGGCTACGTTGGTAAAAATACCTTGAACTTCTTCCGCCAAGATCATGGCTACAAAGACGGTAGTTATATCAAAGTGTGGAATGGCCAAGAAGATAACGAGCACTTAGTTGAAGTGGTAAAAAGCCTCGATACAGAGCATGCAGATTTTGCAAAACTTGTATACCAAGGCTTAGAGCAGCGTTACCCGAAGTAATTATTTAACGGGGATAAACTCGCGAAAATCGATGGTCGATAAAAAGCCATCAAATTGCTTATGCGGTTGCTGACTATCAGGGTTGGCAACCGCAAGTATATGGCCGATACCAAACTCTTTTGCCGCATCTAGTACGGCAGGGCTGTCGTCCACAAATAAAGTCCGTTCCTTATCAAACTGCCATTCTTGGTGGACTTGTTGCCATAATGGTTGATGCTCTTTACTCACGCCATATTGGTGAGTTGAGATCACCCCGTCTAAGTAATTATCGATAGCAGTATGTTCAAACTTTAACATGGCACAATCTGGGTGCGCGTTAGTAAGCATGATCAATTGCTTGCCTGCTTTTCTCAGTTCAGTTAAGAAAGGCGGAACATCTTCACGAATTCTGATTAAATGTTGAATCTCACGTTTTAGCGCCATAATTGGTAAATCAAGTTGCTGTTGCCAATAATCTAAACAGTACCAATTAATTTGTCCGTGAACTTGTTGATAACGGTGCAAAATGTCAGCTTTTGCTGCGTCTAAACTGATTTTATGTTTACGTGCATATTGCTCGGGAATAACAGTAAGCCAGAAATAATTATCAAAATGCAAATCGAGTAAGGTGCCATCCATATCTAACAACACAGTATCGATTTTTGACCAATTTAACATAGGCAATTCACTTTAAAAGATTTATGATGAGCATAACTGCCATGATAGCAAATTAATGCCAATGACACAGAAAAAGCATCCTACACCACCGCAAATTTTGTCTAATGAAGTTGTCGCTAAAAGTCGACTATTTACTGTTGAATCGCTCGAATTGAAGTTCTCAAATGATGAGCAAAGGCAATACGAAAGAATTCGTGGCGGTGGTAGGGGGGCTGTTATGATCGTGCCAGTAACGGCCGATAACGAACTGTTATTAGTGCGAGAATATTGTGCAGGTACCAATGATTATCAGTTGGGCTTTCCTAAGGGCTTAATTGACCCAGGCGAAACACCTCAGCAAGCTGCAGACCGTGAGCTGAAAGAAGAAGTTGGCTTTGGTGCTAAACATTTCGCTGAACTTAAAAAAGTTAGCATGGCGCCAAGTTACTTTAATGCCACTATGCATATTTTGTATGCTGAAGATCTCTACACTGAAACCTTACCTGGTGATGAGCCTGAACCGCTTGTCGTTGTTAAATGGCCAATAACTGATTGGCAATCATTATTGCAACAAGAAGACTTTACTGAAGCACGAAGTGTCGCAGCTTTGCTATTATTAACAAAGTACTTAGAGTCGGGAGCGGGCAATGAATGATTTTTTAGAACCGTGTATTCGGTTAGCTGAGCAAGCAGGCGATGCCATTATGGCCATTTATCAGCAGGATGATATTGGTGCTGAGCAAAAGTCAGATCATACTCCGGTCACCAAGGCTGACTTAGCATCAAATGACGTATTAATGGCAGGTTTGAAGACCCTAGCCCCTGATATTCCAATTATGTCAGAAGAAACACCCATTCCAGCGCTGGCAGACAGAAAAGATTGGCACCGTTATTGGCTGCTTGATCCTATGGATGGTACTGGGGAGTTTATTCTGGAAAGCGGTGATTTTGCAGTTAATATCGCATTAGTTGAAAATAATCGCCCAGTGCTGGGTGTTATTCATTGGCCAGCGAAACAAGTGACTTATTTTGCAAGTTATCAAAATGGCGCGTTTAAACGTGAAAATGGCCAAGATCAGCAAATTTCGGTAGCAACACCCGATAATTTAACCTTAGCTGTAAGCCGCAGACAAAAAATTGAAGCGGTCAGCCAGTATCTAAATACTCAGTTTGCGACAGTGGCATTAGGCTCATGTTCATTAAAAGCGTGTATTATCGCTGAAGGTAAAGCGGATTGCTTTTTACGTATCGGGCCAACAGGTGAGTGGGATACCGGCGCGTCACAAGTGATTGTAGAAGAAGCCGGTGGTTGCATTACAGATGCTGAATTTAACCCGTTAACTTACAATCAACGAGAAAGCACTGAAAATCCTGATTTTATTGTGATGGGTCACCCGGATTGGGAATGGCAAAAAATGATTAGTCCTCATCAGCGTGCATTTTAGCTTTGTTTTGTGTGCTTTTTGTTCGTTTGAGTTAAATTTATCACTATAACCCTTGATTTCTAATCTTATTGCTATATGATAGCGCTCTCTTTGAAACAGGGCGTCGTTAACATGCTCATGTTACTAAGAGATTACAGGCGCGGGATGGAGCAGAATGATAAATCATTCGTCGGACTCGCTAATACCTGAAGTCGAAGGTCGTCGGTTTAAATCCGGCTTCTGGGACTCTAAACATACAGGCGCGGGATGGAGCAGCCTGGTAGCTCGTCGGGCTCATAACCCGAAGGTCGTCGGTTCAAATCCGGCTCCCGCAACCAACTTCTTAAATTAAGTGAGAAGTAAAATAAACTTAATAATTTCAGGCGCGGGATGGAGCAGCCTGGTAGCTCGTCGGGCTCATAACCCGAAGGTCGTCGGTTCAAATCCGGCTCCCGCAACCAACTGAAATTATATAATAGACACGCGAAAGCGTGTTTTTTTATGTCTGGAATTCAGGCTCAGAGCCCGAAGGTCGTCGGTTCGCTCTCAAAATTCACCCGTTAATTCTACGGGTAGGTTGGTTTGAGCGCAGCGAAACCCAACATAAACAGAGCTATCAGCTTTCAGCCGTCAGACGTCAGTTGATCAGAGCGATAGGCTTGACCTAGAACCTAGCACCTAGAACCTAGCACCTAGCACCTAGCACCTAGCACCTAGCACCTAGAACCTAGCACCTAGCACCTTTACCCCGCTAACTCGCTAACTCGCTAACTCGCTAACTCGCATCTAAATCCAACCCCTTGATATCTATCTTGGTTATTCATCCCTAAATTGGGAAATGATTATGAATGTTAGCTGAACTGAACTACGCTTGATTAATAACTAATAATAAATGTGTAGATTTAGGGATGATCCGTTTTTTTATAGTGCTCTTAGCAGTTCTGTTTTTACCTTCAGCTTGGTCTGCATTTCATAATTACGATATTGATGATGGTCTATCGCAAAGTGTTGTGTTCGATATTGTGCAAGATCAGCAAGGTTTCATGTGGATTTCAACACAGGCAGGCTTAAATCGCTTTGATGGCAATGAATTTACTGTATTCACAGCATCTGATGAGGAAAATAGCCTAGCGAATAACTATATCTATCCGTTGGCACTTGATAGCGAATCACAGCTGTTTATAGGTACTCGAAATAGTGGCGTAAACCAACTCGCATTACATAATTATCAATTTTCTGAGCCGCTTTTAAAAGAGCACCGCATTACCAGTTTATTGGTGGCGCAACAGCAAGTTTATATTGGCACTTACGACGGCAGCCTGTTTCGTTACGATAAGCGAACAGAGCAACTTGAAACCTTAATAACAGGGTTAAAAAAGCCTATTTATGCGCTATCAAAAATCGCTGACATACTTTGGATAGGAACGCATGGAGCTGGGCTACTTCATTATGATCTTATTAATAAACAACAAATTAATACTGTTTTTTCTGGCTTTGCTGAGCCAGTAAATATTCATGCCAGTATCTTTGCAATCAAACAGGCCGCCGATGGCAGTATTTGGTTGGCAAGTCAGGGCGGCGGTTTATATAAGATTGAGCTTAGTACCAAAACAATAACGCAGTGGTTAACTTCTAATGATGATAATTCTGGGCTTAGTAGCAATGAAATTCGTGATATTGAGTTTGATAGCCAGGGCCGAGTTTGGCTAGCAACGCGAGGCGGCGGAATTAATGTTTACAACCCCATTGATGCAAGTTTCACCGTTTTAGCGCATGACCCGTTTGATAAATATAGTCTTGCCCATGACCGGGTATATAGTATCTATCGAGACAGTAGTGACATCATGTGGTTTGGTACTGCACATGGGATCAGTAAGCTCGACCCCGCATCATTACAATTTAGTAAGTTAAAAAAGCCAACGCCACTTTCAAGTAACGATGCGTGGGCGTTATTTGAAGACTCAAAGCAACGTATTTGGTATGGCAGCTGGGGTGGCGGTATCGATATTCTTGATCAGCAATTAAATCGTTTAGATCGCATAACCACCGAAAGTTCACCGTACTCAATAAGCAGTAATGCAATTAAAGCCATCGCCGAAGATCGTAATGGCGATATATGGATTGGCAGCTGGCAGCAAGGGATTGATGTTTTGCATACCGATGGCAGCATCAGTCACTTTCGAGCAGATGAAGGCGCGCATGGCTTAACTGAAAACAGTATTTATGCCCTTTTAGTCGATGAGAAAAATAATGTTTGGGTCGGCACGAATGGAGGAGGACTGTTTTGTTTTGATAGGCAGCGCGGCAAATTTATTAGTTTTGCACAGCCTGTAGCTAATACACAACTGGTAATTCCAACGGCGCGGGTGACGAGTTTATATAAAACCTCGCAAGCAGATCTGTGGATAGGTACAGATGGTGATGGGGCTTATCATTACAATGCTGCAACCGATACCCTCACTAATTATCGCAAAGGCGACTTGGCTTTATCTGATAATACAGTGCGTGCATTTTTAGAAATTGACCAGCAAATGTGGCTCGCAACGTCGAACGGCTTAAATATTATTGATTTGAGCAACCAGCAAGTTCATCAGTTTAATGTCGCTCAAGGCCTTCCTAATCAAGTCGTTTATGCGTTGTTAAAAGACAATGAAGATTCGGTCTGGCTAAGTACCAACAACGGCCTTACTAAAATAGATCCTGCAACCATGAGCATAAAAAATTATAAAGCTCGACATGGCTTACAAGGTAATGAATTTAATGCTGGTGCTTATTTAAAAACCCGTGATGGCCGCTTGATGTTTGGTGGCACACAAGGGGTTAGCGTGATTAACCCTGCCGACCTTGAAGTTAATACTATTGGTGGGCAATTAGCGCTTACCAGTTTGCAGTTCGATGATAAGGATGTGGTAAATCAAGGTGAAGGTCGTTTAGGCAGTTTATATCAAATAGAAAAAAGCCGTACAGTGACTATTCCTGCGGGCATAAAACGGGTTCATTTCCAGGTAAGTTATCTGCACTACTCTGAGCCGCAAACTAATCAGTATTCTTATCAGTTAGCTGGCTTTGAGCAGCAATGGCGCAAGGTAACTGGCCCGAATTTGGCTGTTGACTACACTAACCTTCCTGCAGGTGAATATCAGTTGATTGTAAATGCCAGTAGTGAAAATGGTGCTAATGCACTTACCCCATTACTGTTAAACATAACCGTTCTTGCTCCTTGGTGGCAAACAAGTGAGTTTTATCTGTTAACAGTTATGCTGATGTTGGCGATGGTGTGGCTATTCACAGTGCTTTGGACTCGGCGGATTCGCCAACAAAAATATTATCTGGAGCAAATCGTCACCGAGCGCACTGACGAAATCGCAGAGCAAAAAATGCTAATCGAACAGCAAGCTGATGCTCTGAGTGACTCACTCGAAAATAAAGTGCGTTTTTTCACTCATGCATCTCATGAATTACGCACTCCTTTGAGTTTGTTGATTGCGCCGTTGCAAAAGCTAATCGCAGATGAACGAAATACTGAAAAGCGTGAGCAATTGAACTTGGTATTGCGTAATAGCCGGCGCTTAGAAAACTTGGTCGATAAGCTATTAACCTTGACTCGATATGATGAGCGCCATGAAGAGATTATTAAAGTAGTGTCATTATCGGCAATAGCCAGAGAGGTCGCGGGGCAGTTTGCTGTGTTAGGTGAAAAGTCCATCGACTTTCAGGTTGATATTGAAGAGGCTGTATTTATTGAAAGTACCCGAGAAGGAGTGATCACGATTCTTACCAACCTATTAAGTAATGCCTTTAAATATACTCAACAAGGTCAAGTCAGCTTAACCGTAAGCGCATCAGGTGAGCTTGCCAACATAGAAGTAACAGACACAGGCAAAGGCATCGCAGACGCTGAAAAAGACAAGGTGTTTGATACATTCTACAGAGTAAGTAGTCATGCAAATGTAGAAGGCAGTGGCGTTGGTTTAGCTATCGTTAAACGTTTGGTCGATAAATACAAAGGCACTATTATGCTGGCAAGCCGTTTAGGAGAAGGAACCAGTTTTAAACTCGCCTTTAAAACTGCACAATTTGCAGATCAAGTTCCTGTCGATAACACAAGTCTAAAGTCAAAAGTGAGTCATGACAAAGCGAGTGTACTAATTATTGAAGATAATGACGAGTTGCGCCATTACCTGAAAACCGAGCTGCAACACCGTTATCAAGTATTATTAGCTGAAGATGGTCAAGCCGGTTTACAAATAGCGCTGAGCCAAGTACCAGATTTAATTATTACTGATTTAATGATGCCAAAGGTCGACGGCTTTACTGTGTTAGATTCATTACATAATTCGCCTGTTACATGCCACATTCCAGTGATTATTTTGACCGCTAAGGGCGACTATGAGACCAGAGTAAGTAGTTTGCAACAGCATGCATTAGATGTGATCACCAAACCATTTGATAGAGAAGAGCTATTTTTAAAAGTTGAGAATTGGATACAGTGGGTCAACTTATACTCTCAGCAGCAAATTTTGGCTGTACCAGAACATGTGGAGGATGAGCAATCAATCGCGGTTGATCCTCGTGACAAACAGTTACTTGAAAACCTTGAACGGTATGTTGCCGAGCATTACCAGCAACAAGGCTTCTCTATGATGAATTGTGCGAAAGAGTTAGCGCTTAGTGAGCGTCAATTACAACGTAAGTTAAAAGTGTTACTCAACATCACACCCAGTGAGTATTTACGTAATTATCGACTGAGTAAAGCTGCTGAATTACTAAGGCAAGGGCGACAAATAAGCTTAGTAATAGACGATGTGGGCTTTTCTTCACGTTCCTATTTCTCTAAATTTTTCAAAGCAAAATATGGTATGACGGCGAAAGAATATCAATGCCATTATGTATAACTCGTTGTTTATTATTGAAATGTCGTATTTGAGTACATTTTTGTCGGCATTCAGCATACTTATTTCTTGTAACTAATCTACCCTTGAACCTTAACGAAAAATGAATCGCTTTGATGGGATCTCTGGTGTTCATATTTGACGGGCAAACATGACTGAACTCAGATTATGGTTAAGGACGACACTGAGATCCCGCCTTTATTTCATGTTCAAAATAGGTTTTGCTTCCCTTGAGTTATGGCAACTGTGTAAGCAGTTGCCTCTTTTTAGGGAAATACAGCACTCAATGTAAGGATTAGCATGATGAGCCCCCCTAATTTTCACTCCATAAAGTATTTAAAACAATTATTACTAGCGACAAGTCTTGTCGCTTTAACCGCTTGTGGTGGAGGCGGTGGAGGTGGTGATGACGATGATGATACCCCTCCTGTCGCGACAAACAAAAATCCCACGGTATCTATTAGTAGTGATAGCAGCGTAACAGAGGGCGGCGAGTTAGTCCTACAAGCGACGGCAACAGACAGTGATGGCACAATTGCAAGTTATGCATGGCAGCAAACATCAGGTCCAGAGTTAACACTTAGCGGAAGCGATACAAGTAAACTTACGATCACCGCACCAGAAATTGAAGAAGATGCAGATGTTGCTGTTTCATTGACTGTTACTGATGATGATGGTGCTACCGCCACAGCTAAGGTAACGATTGAACTGAAACGTAAAGTGCTCAGTGTAACGATTACCGGTATTGTAACGGATGAGCCGATTATTAACTCAAGTATAGTGGTACAAATTGGCGATGAACAATTTGCGATTACCGCTGATGCAGAAGGTCGCTATAGCGTAAACATTGAGGTTGATGACTCAGATGCCGCTGAACTGGTTAAGCTGGTGGCGCTAGGTAATAACGCCATTGACCCAGGTGTTGAGTTTGTATCCCAGTTGAAATCAATCGCAACGCTTATTTCACAAGCGGGGGCGGATGGCACATTAAGCAAAGATGAAAACTTCGGTGTAAACATTACTAATGTTAGTACTGCAGAGTTTGCACTTTTAAGCCGCGATGGTACAGACATAGACTCTGAACAGGCATTAGATGACGCTTTGCTCGCCGTTGATGCTGACGAAAAACTGCTACTTGCAGCGTTAATCAAGATCATTGTCGATAATGATGACTATGAACTACCAGAGGGGGTCGATACGACCCTTGATTTAATATCTAGCGCTGAACAAATTGATGACTTTATAAATACAGTTGAAAGCCAAGATCCTGGATTAATCGACAGTACAAAAGAAGAGATTAAAGATGATGATGAACTCGTTGATCAAACAATCAATAATCTTACTGGCAATTATTTATTAATGCAGCCGCAATACTATCGCACCTCAGTTGGGCAGTTTGAGTTTAATACTGATGGTAGCGGATATGTTAGTTTGATGGATGTTGATACTGACTTTAGTTGGTCGCAACAAGATCAAGACATCACGATTACACTAGCTGAGCCGGCATTGATGAGTTGCTTTGTGATTACGGATGCAAATAATGAACAGCAAGATGCCTGTGAGTACTTAGTTGAGTTAGATCTAACGATTCTTTTAGAGAACGATGCAAACAGAACGGTCGAATTTTTCCGCAAAAGCGAAACTCGCCTAACCAGTTCAGATGTCGTGTATAGAACCACAGAATCTAACTATAACGCGACCCTTATTGAACAACAGCAAACACTTGCTGTGACGGCTGATGAACTTATTGGTACTTGGGTTATAGATAACTTAAGTGAGTTTGGTGGTTACAGTAGTGCTGTCAGCATCGAACTACTTTCTGGTGGTACAGGGACGCTCACAGATAATGATAACGCGCCTGTTAGTGTGGCTTGGCAAGTTGATGGAAATCAACTACTAATAACCAATAGCGCAGAAGATATCAGTTATGACATCGCAATTTGGCTCGTTAAAAATGTACAAGTTGGCTATCAATTTGCGGCATCACTTGAAGCGAAAGCTGATGATAGCTCGCGTACTGTCACTGGTTTAATGGTGAAGGATAATCAGCTTTCATTTACTAAAGCTGATCTATTGGGTAAATGGACTGTTTATCAGGGCTATAACTCACCACAAACAGACCTTCATTATGATGTGTATGATGATGGTTTAATGAATTTTAACTTGAATCAGAACTTCCGTTCATGGCAAGTGAGTAGTGAGGGAGTGTTCTTACGCCACAACTATTATACAAGTAATGGCGTTCAACCAATCTGCCCTGAAGGCGAAGTTTGCCAAGTATACAGTGAATTCTCGCAGCGATTATTAGCGACTAATAATGGCCAAAACTTTACCTATCGCAAGTATCGCTTTTTTAACTACGATGGTTCGGAGCGTGTCGAAGATTATTCATCTCACCTACGTAATTTTTCTGTATCAGATGAGTATGGGGTAACCAAATTCGCACCTTATTGGTTAGAAGAAAACGCAAGTTATGATGATAATGGCTACCCAATTACAACTAACTACATTGAACTCTATACAGCAAGAGAGCTCGGTGTAGAAACCATTAAAATAGCGACTATTTATGATGAGATGACGGCTGAGTATAGCCATCAAATCACCTTTACTTATCTTGGTGTGGTCAATCAATACGACTACAGTTTAGCATCAGGCAAGTTACTATTTGGTAGCATGCAAGCAGAAGTGAGTGATTTTGATCGACACTTCTTAACCATTTGTGTTTATGAGCAAGCAGGTACATGTACTGAAGATGCTAAACAAGCTTGGTACTTTGATAAGGCAATGGCTGAAGAGCAAGTTGTTATAGAGCGCCCAGCAACGGATCATCCATTAGATGGGGCTTGGCAGCTTGCTGATGAACCTGATGTTGCGGTGATTATTCGTGACGGAAAGTGGTTACAAATTCAAGCAATGGACGACCCTGATGACGATACCGCATTCCCAGGCTATGAAATTGGTGATTTTACTTGGAATGAAACAACAGGTGCATTTGTTGTCACTATTACAGAAGATACCAATGGTAGCTTTGGTATTGATGATGCCGGTAGTATCGTTGCCAGTGTGGATGGGGATACGCTGACATTCGATATTGAAGGTGAGGGTATTATCACTTTAAGTAGAATCTACAGCGAATCAAATCCGTTGATAGGGGGTTATACATATGGCTCTTACGATGGTGATTTCTTTATTGGCGTATTTAAAGAAGACGGTACTTTCTTAGAGCTTGCTCATGATACAGAGTTTGATGAGTTAGGTATCTCAGGTGGTTACTACACCTATGATCCAGAAACTCAAAAGGTAGAGGTTGATTTCTATGTGAAAACCTATGGTGATCCCATTGATCAAGCTGACCCTTACTTTATTGTTAAACCACAAGGTAACTTTATGCAGTTTAAAGATGGCGATGATTTTGGCCTCTTTGAACGAGTGACCCGAGTGATTGACCAAGCAACCTTTACTGAAGCAGATCTCGTTGGCTCACATGTATTCACTTTTATGGCGGATGATGGCAGTGGTTTAGAAACCTCTAATGTCGTTATAAGCAATGATGGTACTGCAACATTTGAATTAGATGGTGAAGTACGCTCTGCAGAGTGGGTATTAGATCTTGGGTCGTTGATGATGTATAGCGAACCAACAGCTACACAAAATTATGGCTACGGTGTCATCATGACGCCTGTGATAACCATTGATGGTGGCTTTAGTGTAGCGACGCTAGGTTTTGAAGTACCTGAACTCTATGATGATAATGATGATCCCGAACTACATACTTTTGTATCGGGCAGTTTAATTAAGCAGTAATTTTCTGAGCCCAGTAGCAGCAATGCTACTGGGCTTTTTTGAGGAGTTAGTTTATGAAAGGGTTATATTTCTCAGTATTACTTCTTACCCTTAGTGGGTGCCAAACGATGGATGCAATGCAAGAAGACATTAGCGATTTAAGTAATAGCTTGTTTTCAAGTGAAGATATGAGCGAAGAATCACAAGATGCATTCTTAAAAGCACAAGAGGCATTTTATGAAGCCGACAATGTTCGTAAGAAACATGCGCAATTAAATGCTCAAGAACGAAGCTTATGGGTCGAGTTAGAAGATGATTACAACATCTTATTAGCTGCGCCAAGTAAAGCCACTGAGAAGGAATCTTACTTTTCAGACTCCACACTTGCAGACAGCGTTATGATGCAGAGTTTAAAGTTTATTGAGCTGGTCGAAAAAGGCGAGTAATCGAAACTTCGCTTAAAAGATTGAAAAGTTTATGTTACAACGACACTAACATTACTTTTTAGTTACAAACATGACTGAACTTTACCATTGGTTTGATTTAATCGGCGTAGCCGTGTTTGCTGTTTCTGGAACGCTATTGGCGTACGACAAAAAAATGGATGGCTTTGGGGTTGTTGTGTTAGCCACAGTCACTGCTATCGGCGGTGGGACTGTGCGCGACGTAATTTTAGATGTCCCCGTATTTTGGCTACATGATCAAAGCTACTTCTGGGCTATATTACTTTCTGTATTTGTTACCACTCGTTTAATCAATAAACAGCGATCGATTTCACTCAATGCACTACAAGTGGCAGATGCTTTTGGTTTAGCATTTTTTGCGGTGATGGGCGCACAAAAAGCCATGCTTGCAGGCATGCCTGATACCACCGCAATTATTATGGGGGTGATCACAGGCTGCTTTGGTGGCGTTATCCGTGATGTGCTCGCTGGAAATATGCCGATGCTATTAAAGGGCGAGCTCTATGCTATTACCTGTATCGCAGGTGGAATTGTTTACACGCTAAGTATCTCACTGGGTTTCGTGACCGAAATGGCCATGGTATTAGCCATGCTAATGACCTTATCACTGCGTTTAGCTGCAATGAAATGGCAGCTGACATTACACGTTTTTAAATATCCCGACTAAGCTTAACCTAAGGATGAATGATAGGGACATCATGGATCGTGTCTTTAGCTAGAATATTTTCACGTGCACAAGTGGGCGTGCAAGCTCCTGAAGTAATTGTAGAAGTACACTTAGGAAACGGCTTACCTGCTTTTCATATCGTTGGCTTGCCTGAAGCGTCAGTCAAAGAGTCAAAAGACAGAGTGCGTAGCGCACTCGAAAACTCACAGTTTGGTTTTCCAGATCAACGAATAACCGTCAACCTTGCGCCCGCTGATTTACCTAAAGAAGGTGGCCGTTTTGACTTGGCTATTGCGGTGGGTATTTTAGTCGCCTCTGGGCAAATAAACTGCCCTGATATTCATCGTTATGAGTTTTACGGAGAGTTGGCTTTAAATGGTGAGGTAAGAGGGGTAAATGCTATTTTGCCTTCGGTGTTAGGAGCGAAAGAGCAGGGGCGCTGTTGTTTCTTACCTGCTGAAAACGATAATCTCGCAAGCCTTGTGTCGGGCGTTTCTCGAAAAGCCGTTTACTCCTTGCAAGATGTTTGGAATGATTTATTAAATCAGCAACCCCTGCCACTTAATATTAGCTATCCAGAGCAACAGTCGCAGCGCGAATCACTGCTCGATTTAAGTGACGTGAAAGGCCAACCAGGTGCCAAACGAGTACTCGAAATAGCCGCTGCTGGTGGCCATAATTTACTGTTTCTTGGCCCTCCAGGTACTGGCAAGTCAATGCTTGCCCAGCGTATGCCAACGATTATGCCAACCATGTCGGATGATGAAGCAATTAGTACCGCTGCGCTATATTCGATAATTGGTCAGTCAGTTGATTTATCTAATTGGCGTGAACGGCCCTTTAGAAATCCACATCATACTTGCTCTGCTGTTGCTCTTGTCGGTGGCTCTTCGAACCCTAAACCGGGGGAAATCTCCCTCGCTCATAATGGCGTATTGTTTTTAGACGAGCTGCCCGAATTTGAGAGAAAGGTGCTCGATTCACTGCGTGAACCAATGGAAACGGGCGTGGTGACTATATCGCGAGCGGCGCGACAAATGGAATTTCCATCGCAATTCCAGCTAATCGCCGCATTAAACCCTAGCCCCACAGGAAGCCATACCGATAAGCGTGCAACGCCAGATCAAGTTTTGCGCTACTTATCTCGGGTGTCTGGACCATTTATCGATAGGATTGATTTACAAATTGAGCTGCCGCGACTCACCAGTAGCCAATTGCAGAGCACGCAAGTAGAAGAAAGCAGTGAACAAGTAAGAGCCAGAGTCGAAAGAGCTTATGCAATTCAACTTAACCGACAAGGCAAAGTGAATGCGCGCTTGAACAATAAAGAAATGAGTCTTCATTGTGAGTTAGCAGCAGCTGAGCTGCAGTTTTTAGCAAAAGCCAGTGAAAAACTGGCGTTATCACCACGCTCGTATCATCGCATTATCAAGGTGGCACGCACTATTAGCGACTTGAAAGCACAGCCAGCAATTACCTTAAATGAATTAAAAGAGGCGCTGAATTATCGCGCCTTTGAGCGGTTAATTAGCCAATTAACGCAGTACTAGCAAGCTTGCTAAATAGACAGCATGTAGCCTTTTCCGCGAACGGTAACGATACGTTTTTGGTCTTTTTCATCGCTTAATTTTTTACGTAAGCGGCCAATCAACACATCAACGGTACGATCGCTTGGGCTCCAGTCAGGCTGGCCAATTTCTTCGGAAATTTTTTCACGTGATGTCGCTTTACCGGCATTTGCAATAAGGCAAATGAGTACCTTGTGCTCTGCTTCGGTCAGACGTGATTCTTCACCATTAGGGGTGATCAAGGTGCGGTTATCTGGGTGTAGTTTAAAGTCGGCATATTCAATAAACTCTTCACTCTCATCATCTTGCTGAGAGCCTTTTATGCGCTTAAAAAGAGCGCGCATTCGCAGTTCAAGTTCAAGTAAGTCAACCGGCTTGCAAATGTAGTCATCGGCACCTTGTGCAAGACCAGCAATACGGTCAGCTTGCGAGTCACGACTAGACAGCACAATAACGCCAATATCCGTCAGTGCATTAAGTTCTTTGGCAAGCAAAAGCCCATCGCGTTTTGGTAACACAATGTCGATAACGGCTAAAGAAATTGCTTCTTTTGATGACGCACGCGATTGCACAATGCTTAATGCATCGGCCCCCGTAGAATCTACCTCAATATTAAACTCAGTTTCTTTAAAATGATTAAGAATGCGCTTAACGAGTAGTTCGTCGTCTTCAACCAATAAAACTTGAATAGTCATTCGCTTTAATTTCACACTTGATTTGTTGTTATGTTAGCACTGTATGGCAAAGGCTGAGAAGTGTCATAGCGAGGTTTGTAACTATTTCTTACAATTTAATGGCTTAGCGATAGTTGAAAAGAATGACAGCTGAGCACTCACAGCGTGCTCAGCCAAATGATTAAACTACTTTTCAGGATAAAGGTATTGCCACCATTGTGGCTGATCTTTTAAGTTTTTATCGAAATAAGCCAACATGGTATTCCACCAGTCGAAGCGTTTATCACGAGCAAAAATTTGGTGATCTGCACCTTTGTACTCAATCAGGTCAACATCTTTACCTAATAACTTTAATGCCGTGTACATATTGTGGCTTTCACCAACCGGTACGTTGGTATCTGAATCACCATGAAGGAGTAATAACGGCGTTGTTACTTTGTCAGCATGAAAAACCGGGCTGTGTTGGCTGTAAAGTGAAGGATTATTCCACGGGTAGCTATTTTTAGATGCTTCAGCTGAGTATAAGTAACCCCACCAACCTTGACCCCAATACGAGGTGATATTTGAAATCCCTGCATGGGCAATCGATGCACTGAACATATCCGTTTTAGTTGCGAGTAGCATGGTCATAAAGCCGCCGTAAGAGGCCCCTAAATTACCCACACGTTTGCTATCTACAAAGTTATATTTATCTAAAAAGGCTTTAGTACCGTCGATGATATCGTTGGCAGTGTATTCACCCCATGCGTTGACGTGTTTAGCTGAGAACTCTTGGCCAAAGCCTGTTGCGCCAGTAGGTTGCACAACGTAAACAACATAGCCATGCTCAGCCCATAAGTTAAACGGGTAACGGCCTGTAAAGCCACGAGTTACTGGCGATGTACCACCATAATAATATACCAGTGCAGGGTATTGTTTATTGCTATCTAATCATGGGGTAAATAAACACGCCCCTTTATTTCAATGCCATCTTTATTAGTAAAGTTAAACTCTTCCAGTGAGGCTACTTGCGTATTTTCATAGCCAATTGGTTTAGAATCCCAGACTACTTTAGCGCGACCCTTACCTAAGCTGAGTTGTTTTAACTGCTGAGGTGTTGACGCTGTGGTGCCGGTAACCAAAATGCGTGGGCTACGCTCGTTTGAGTAGCTAAATTGCTCTACAACATCAAAGCCCGTATTCACTTTATTAAAACGCTTTTTGCTCAAGTCGAATTGATAAAGTTGTACGGTATCTTGCTCGGTAACTTTAATAAGCGCATCACCGTTTTCAAGCACATTTAACTGGCCGATAGCTGGGTTAAACTCCTTACTCAGAGCGCTGGCTTTTTTACCGTCACGGCTTAGCAAATAAAGTTGACCGTCATAGTTATTAGCAAGCATTCCTTCAGGAAGGTTACGACCTAGGCCTTTGTTAAAATCTGGACCGGCAGTGACATAAATTCCGCCGTCAGTATATTTAGCCTGATTAAAGGTATTGTATTGACCAAGTACAGTAGTAGCCGATGAAGCTAGGTTTAGCTCAACAAGCTCTGTTGCTGGCTGTGGTGATAGCTGCATTGCTTGTGCTGAGCGGCTCATCAAAACGTGGCCGCTTTTAGCGTCAAAATCTTCAAGTGAATGGCTAAGCGGACCTTGGCTTAAGATTTTGCTTAAACCAGTTGCGATATCGAGTAAATAGACTTGCGACGTGGTACGAGCATAAGACCAACGGTCTTGCAGGCCTTGATAATGTTTAGTGAGCTTGCCATTGTCTGTTGGAGACTTCGACCAACTAAAAATTAAGCTGTTGTTATCAAAAAATTGAAAGCCATTTGCACCCGCGAGGTTTTTAGCAATGATGCTAAGTTGCATGGTTTTCAGGTTTAAACGTTTAAGCTCGCCATTTAATAAATACACTAAGCTTTTGCTATCTGGGCTCCAAGTAATGTTACTCGGTTGGGCTGACTCAAAGCGATAAAGTGTATTGTTTTTTGCGTCTTTAAGCTCAGTAACATATTGTGCTTGATTAGCGGTTGCATCTTCGTAATGACGTTGGCTGGTAATGAAGTAATCGCCATTTGGTGCCATTGAAATATAACTGACCGTTGGCGCATCAAATAATTGCTTAGCCGACAAACCGTGTTGTTGTTTAGCACTAAATTGCACAGCATCTAGTTCAGACTTAGCCGTAAAATCAAGCTCAACCTCATTCCAGTTAGCTACTTGCTCAGTGATGATAACAAACTGGTGATCGCCTTGGCTTAAAGCTAGCTCATAGCTTTTATTTTTTTCTGTTTGCTTTTCACCATCAATAAATAGCTGCGCGTTTTCAATGCCTTTAAGCGTTAATGAGCCTTGGCTAAAGCGTGCAGTTGAGGCGGTAAATTTGAGTGCCTGTAAACCACCAAGTGTTAGCGCACTCACTTTGTCGAATGATTGCCAGTCAAGCTCATTGCCAAATACGCGTATGCTATCGCCGCTTTTTTGCAAGCTAGGTAATAGGTTAGCAATAATGGCATCGCGATGATCCGTTTGATATGGCTTAAGTTGCATCTCTTCGCCAAGAGGGCCAATAAATTGCACCGCTGATTTATCAATGGCAGCGGCCATCGCTGTATTACTTAACGCACATAACGCTAATGCACTAAATGTTGTTTTTAGCTTGGCTGATTGGCTTAGCCAAGTAGTTGAAAGTGTCATAGTTTCGCCTGTTGAAGGTAATTTAAAACAATATAGCACGCTGCAAATTACCCAAAAAGTGCTCTGCGTTAGATTGCAGTCGGGTTTGAGCTTGTGGTTTTCAATTGCTATGGTGAGCGGGTTAACTTTTTTAAGAGGGCTCAGCGTGACATTGCTACTTGTTTATATGTTTGTTGCCATTGCGGTTTCGTTTTTGTGCTCAGTGATGGAAGCGGTACTGTTAAGTATTACGCCAAGTTATGTTGCGATGCTAAGAAAGCAACAACCGCAATTAGCAAAGCGGGTAGGTAAACTCAAAGACAATATAGACCAACCGTTGGCGGCAATACTCACGTTAAATACCATAGCGCACACGGCGGGTGCCGCTGGCGTTGGCGCACAAGCTGCAGTGGTGTTTTCAGATGCTGCGGTTGGCGTAGCCTCCGCAATTATGACGTTATTGGTACTGGTGCTTTCTGAAATTATTCCTAAAACATTAGGGGCTAATTATTGGCGAGGATTAACACCCATTGTTAGTGTGAGCTTAATTTGGTTAGTGTTTATTCTAAAACCCTTTGTGTGGTTTGCAGACATTTTAACGCGCTTTTTGGGGCGTAATTACGATGAAGCCTATTATATTCGCCAAGAGATTGAAGCCATGGCTGATATTGGCACTGAATCAGGGGCCCTTGGGCAAGATGAATCTGAGATCATACGCAGCCTGCTGCATTTTCGTCATGCCAAACTCGATACCTTAATGACACCACGTACGGTGCTTTTTAAAGTCCATAAAGATTTAACCGTAAACCAATACTTGTCGGAGCATGGTTCTTCTTCGTTCTCACGGGTATTGGTTTATGACAAAAATGGTGATGATATTATTGGCTTTGTGCATAAAAATGACATTATGCTGGCTTATCATCGTCTGGGTGAAGACTATAAAATTAGCAAGCTCGTTAAGCCTATTTACACCGTACCAGAAACCTTGCATGTGCCGACCTTACTCGAAACCTTACTGTCTGAGCGCACGCATATTTGTTTAGTCGTGGATGAATACGGTGATGTACAAGGTATTGTCACCCTCGAAGATTTAATTGAAGCATTAATGGGGCTCGAAATTGTTGATGAACATGATCAATCAGCCAATATGCAAAAAGTCGCCAAACAGCGTTGGCGACAGCGTTTAGCATCGAGTAATACCATTGTCAGTGACGATAAGCGTAAACCTTAGCGGCGATGCCCCGCTGCGGTTTTTACCATTTGCCGCCAAGAGAGTGACCAATTTAAAAAGTCTTCTTTGGCTTTTGGGCGGCACAGCAAAAAGCCCTGCATTAAAATAAATTCTTTGTAGCGGTCGAGGTATTCAAGTTCTTCAACGCGTTCAATACCTTCGGCCACAATAGCGAGATCTTCTTGTATTGCTATATTCACCAAGCTACTAACAATCACTTGGGAAAACTGATCGGTTTCAATATTACTGATCAAGGTGCGATCGATCTTTATTTCGGTAAAGGGTAGTGTTTTTAACTGCTGCACATTAGTAAAGCCAGTGCCAAAATCATCTAGTGAAATACCAAAACCGCGCATTCGTAAGCGGTTGAGTGATTCAAGTTGCGATGCACTACGCAGCGCATACTGTTCGGTAATCTCTAATATAACTTCACTAGGCGTGAGCTTGTTAAGGTGCAGTATTAAAGCCAGTTTATCTGGACAACTTAAGTCCTCAAGCTGCGAGGGAGATAAGTTAAATGCGAGCTTTAAGTTAGGATCAAACTGCTCTTTAATTTCTGCAAAATCGTTAGTGGCCTTTTCAAATAATTGGAAAGTAATAAGGTTTATTAAATCTAGGTCTTCAGCAATACAAATAAAGCGATCAGGTAAAATTATTTCGTCTTCTTGGCTTGTGTTGATGCGGGCAAGTACCTCAATGCTTTCAACCCGATTATCATGGCGATTTATCTTAGGTTGATAAAACGGAATAATCTCATTATGACTGATGGCATGTAGTAACAATGACTCAGAAATAGGGGTTTTTGTACGCTCAACATGAATAGCAAAGTGCTCAAGCTTTTGCAGTAGTAAGTACACTTGATTAAGTTGCACTGGTTTAGTGACGTTACCAATTAAGTGAGCGTTATGCTTACGAGCAAGGTCTGCTGCAAGGTCAATGACTTTAGGGTCCATCTCAGAAATTATGGCAATTGCACCTTGGTATTTCATGGCGCCTAAGTGACGAATAAGCTCCATGCCATCCATATCTGGCATATTGAGATCGGTAAAAATGGCATCAAAAAAGCGAGGGGCTTTTTTAACTTTTTCTAAGGCTTCTTCTGCACTTAGGCAGGTTGTAATGTGTGGAACCTCAAGCTCATTCAAGATGGCATGCATAACAATCAGGATAGCTTTTGAGTCATCCACTACGAGTATGTGTCTATTTGACTTAACCATATTCACTCCTTGAACAAGAACGCTATAGTTAAAAGTAGTAGATAAACCCTATTTAGTCATGTTTTTTGCTTGTTTTATAGTGCGAAAAATACACAGTCTTGTACCTAAAGGAAATTCGTAATTTTGCAAGGTCTCAGTATAATAGCAGCACTTTTTATTCGTATTTATAAGAACTATGGTCAGACTTCAGCTGAGTCTCGCAGACGAAACCTTTATTTTGCATTTAAATGGCTCACAGTTAATTCAGCTTTTTCATCAGCAACAAGCAATTGCTTTCGATAACCCAGAGCCAGAACTTTATGAATTTGATTTTCAGGGGCAACGCATTGGTCTTGATACCAGTAAAGTGCACGAAAAAAGCTTAGCCATTTTTGTTAATCAGCAGCAGGTGAGCCAGCTTGCTTTACCGGAGTTACAAGAAGCCGAACCCAAACGCGGCATTATTGGTTTGCTGGCACTGGGCTTTAAATTATTCAAAAGTGCAAAAGTTGTGAAAGCGGCTTTAGCAGGTGCCTCGGTGGCAGGCTATGCTTGGTTGTTTTCTATTGAATTTGCCTTGATGCTAATTGCTTGCTTGGTGGTGCATGAATATGGTCATGTGCGTGCGATGAAATACTTTGGCATTAAAACTAAAGGTATCTACCTTATTCCCTTCGTCGGTGGTTTGGCTGTTTCCGATGATAAAATTACCACGCGATGGCAAGACGTAGTGATCTCACTCATGGGGCCTGCTTTTGGCTTGATTACCTCAGTACTGGGAGTCGTGCTTTACTACGCCACTGAAATGGAAATATTCGCCGGTGTGGCAGTACTCAGTGCACTGCTAAACCTCTTTAACTTGTTACCTATTTTGCCCTTAGATGGCGGCCATGTACTTAAAAGTATTAGTTTTTCGATGCGTTCATGGATAGGTCTAAGTGTGTGTTTATTAGGTGTGTTATTTGGCTTGTGGCTGAGTTACACCTTTGGCTTGATGCTACTGGTGTTCTTCTTATTTGTAGGGGCTCTTGAAATTATCTTTGAATGGCGCGGACGTCACTATTCACATCTCATTCCTCTTGATACATACGGGCAAGGCTTTTCAGCGGTAATGTACGCACTGGTTGTTGCAGGGCACGTTGCGGTGATGATGCATTTTGCTGATTCAGAAAGCGCAATCCTAAGCTTACCAATGAAGATTCTAGCAAGTTAAATAATGCTTAAGATTAAGCCGGTATTTTTGTTTAGGCACTAATCAATTCTTACTTGTAATTGCCCTAAGCTACACACTCAAAAATTTGTTAAACTCATGGTTGGATTATTTACTTAAAGCAATCATGAGTCGTAAAATCACCCCCGTTATTCTTGCTGGTGGCATAGGTTCTCGTTTATGGCCTTTGTCGCGTAAAGCGATGCCTAAGCAATTTTTATCTTTGCTTAGCGAAAAGTCACTCTTACAGAGCACTCTTTTACGTGTCGCTGACTCACGATTTAATGCGCCGATTTTAGTTTGTAATGAAGAACATCGTTTTATTGCTAAAGCGCAAATTGCAGAAATCACTGATAGCTTCACATTGCTTCTTGAGCCCGAAGGTAAAAATACTGCACCGGCGATTGCCTTAGCGGCTGAATTTGCATTGCAAAATGGCCTAACGGATCCCTTACTGGTGATGCCTGCTGATCACCACATTAGTGACTTTGATAAGCTTATTGCCTGCTTAGATAATGCTATAGCAGTTTGTCAGCAACAACAGTTAGTGACTTTTGCCATTACTCCCACAGAGCCTCATACCGGCTATGGGTATATTCGCCAAGGAGAGCCGTTAGCCCATGAAGGCTGCTTTAAGGTGGCTGAATTCAAAGAAAAACCAGCACTGCAATTAGCCAAAAAGTACCTTGCCAGTGGTGACTATAGCTGGAATAGTGGCATGTTTTTATTTCTGCCAGATGTGTATTTAAGCGAGCTTACTCGCTTTGCACCAAAGATTGCTGACAGTGTCGCCAAAGCGGCAAGTTTCACTGCAGATTTAGGTTTTCAACGGCCTGTTACTAATTCGCTCGCAGCATGCCCCAGTGATTCTATTGATTACGCTATTTTGGAACGTAGCGCTAACGTTGCTGTTATCCCTGTTGATTTAAATTGGAGTGACGTAGGTAGTTTTTCAGCGCTGTCGAAAATCGCTGAAAAAGACCACCATGGTAACTATTTAGCCTCGCAAGGAGTGAGTTTAGATAGCGAAAATAATCTACTTATTAGCGAAGCTGATCACACCATTGCGGCGCTCGGTGTGAGTAATCAAGCCATAATACATACTCATGATGCCACCTTAGTGGCAGATAAAAGTGCACTCGATAAGCTCCCTGATTTACTTAAACAGCTTGCTTTGGTTGATAGTGACAAATTGACCCATCACCAAGCGGTATTTAGGCCTTGGGGTAACTACCGAACTTTAATTGAAAGCACCGGCTTTAAGGTGAAAAAAATAATTGTAAACCGTGGTGCAAAACTCTCAACTCAGCGCCATCAACATCGTGCAGAACATTGGGTCGTCGTATCAGGAGTCGCAAATGTCCGAGTTGGCGATAACGAATTTGAATTAACAGCTGACCAATCTTGTTATATTGCGGCAAAGCAATTACATAGCCTTGCTAATCAACAAAACACACCGCTGATCGTTATTGAAGTACAAACCGGTGCGATACTAGATGAAAGCGACATCGAGCGTTTTGATGATAGGTATGGCAGAGACTAGCTGGAAGCTCTGAGCCATAAGTTTTAAGTAGATTAAGCGGGTTGTTTTCTTTCTGTTCACAGGAACTAATTGTTGCTTGAGGGTAAACTGGATTTAGTGTGTCCTAGCACCTAGCACCTAGCACCTAGCACCTTCTATCATTTCCCCAATGCTTTATCTAGTTCTTCTCTAAGGCGTGGGCCTTTTAGGTTTTCAGCCATGATTTCGGCAACTTTTGCATTGCTACTATTTTCAAGTGCGGTAATGCGCTCTGCTAAATCACTGGCATAACTGTTGTTGCCGTCTCTTGTTGCGCGGAAAAATTGGCCGATGAGGGCTGTGGCAGAAATATTGCGAACATAATCATTATCGTCAGTTTGTAACAGCTTTTGAAAATGCTCAGCGAGCTTAGAAGAGACGTTATTTTGGCGAGATAAATTCTCTAAAGTACTGACACGAATCTTAGGATCATTAGTGTATTCGCTAATGCTTATCATGGCATCGATTACTGCATTTGCTTGGCTGTCGTCCAAGTCGCGTCTGAGCATGCTTAGGGTCATTTTTAGTTGCCCGTAGGCTGCTAAGCGCTCATTTTCTGATTTGCTCAAATTGAGTAAGGTAGCAAGTGCTTCATTTATTGAGCTGTCGGCATATTGTGGGTCTGCTTTGATGCGTTCTCGGTAGTCATCAGGTAAATTACTTAGCCAACCAAGCGCCGGATTTCTCTTCTCAATTTCGGCACGTCGCTCGTTTTCTCGCTTTTCTATCGCTTGTTCAACCAATGTTGCTAACAGCTCGGGATCAATGGCTGGCGCTTGATTTTCAAGCTCATGAATGCGTGTTTCGAGATCTAAAATATAGCCATGTAAGGCGACTAGGTTTTCTCTATCTTGTTCTGGAATGGCCAGCTTTTTTAAGGTGGGTTTTGCCTGCTGAATCGCGACAGGCTTGTCCGTCGAGATTGATTTTGTGTGGCTATAAATAGATAAGCCCAGTGCAATGCTTGCAAATGCCAGCGCAGTATTCCCTTGCCAAGTTGACATATCACATCATCCAAGTTGCTTTGTAATATCAGCAGATTAAAACAAGCCATTTGTATTATCAATTACTTATGATGATAAAAACAAAAAGCGCAGCTAGTTAGCTGCGCTTTTAAATAGAGATTATGTCGATTAATGGGCTTTTGCGTATGCTTCAGCTTGTTGCCAAACACGGAGCATATTGCCACTTAAAATCTTTTTAATGTCTTTATCGCTATACCCACGGTCCATTAGACCTTGCACTAGGTTAGGATAGCTAGATACATCTTTTAAGCCAGTAGGTAGAGAGTCGCCGACACCATCGTAATCTGAGCCAATGCCCACATAATCGATGCCAATTAGCTCAACGACATGATCGATGTGATCAAGTACTTGTTCTAAGCTTGCAAATGGAAACGGGTTTTTAGCGCGATAAGCAGCATCAAAATCTTTACTTAGTTTAGTACCGTCTTTCTTCTTTTCAGCCTTTGCTGATTTAAGTTGATCATACCAAGAGCCTGCTTGAGCTGTAACAAAGCTTGAACCGAAGTTAATTTGAATAACGCCACCATTCTTTTTAAGCGCTAACAGCATTTCGTCGTTCATATTACGCTCAAAGCCTGGGGTGTATTTACGCAGTGACGAGTGTGAAGCAATCACAGGTACTTTTGAAATTTCCATCACTTGATAAAACGCATCATCAGAAATATGCGATACATCAACCAGCATACCAATGTTATTCATTTCTTTTACCAGCTCTTTACCAAATGGGCTCAGGCCTTTCCACTTACGACGAATATCATAAGATGAATCAGAAATGTGGTTACTCTGCGAGTGGGCTAAAGTAATGTAACGTACGCCACGCTCATAAAAATGCTTAAGGTTCTTAATGTCGCCTTCGATAGGTGAGCCGTTTTCCATACCCATAGCAATCGACATTTTGCCTTGTTTAAACTGCGCTTTAATATCAGCAGTCGAGTCTGCAATAGCGAACTTATCTGGCGCGCGTTGCACAATCGCTTCCATAGAGTCGATCAGCTGATTTGCTAATTGGTAGCTTTTACCTTTGCCTTCAAATTCTAGGTTTGCAGGAATATAAATTGACATGAAAGGGGCATTCAAACCACCTTGCACAGCACGCGGGTAATCGAAATCACCGTCGCTTGTGGCTTTTGTTACGTCAGCCCACTTGTTATGAATACGATAAGGCACATCGATATGGGTATCGATTAAAATAGTGTCTTTTGCCAGTTTAATGGCTTTATCTGATGCAGTAACCTGATCTGCGCTTGCTTGGCCAATCAAGGCCAAAGAAACAGCGGCAACCAATGAGCTTAGTTTTTTCATTTTTAATGGCTCTTTAAGTTAAAAAGCCATTGTGAAGGGATACGGTTTAACTTACAAGTTTAGTCGTTAAACGACGCTTGGTACTCTGGATCTGCCTGCAAGGCAATGAATTCAGCCTTTGAGATAATAGTCACTGATTCATGTAACTCAGAAAAAAACACCATGGCTTCACCACTTTTAAGCTGTTGATGAACCTGCGCTACTTTGCTTTCAATACTAAACTCTTGTTCGCCGTAGTCAGTGCCTTCACGTAACACATAACTTTCGATTAAATTATACAGAGTCTCTTTATCGAGGCGGTCGTGAGGAATGATCATAGCTGCTCTTTTTTAACTAATTGTTGAAAATACTCAGGCACAATTCGTTCAAGCCAATACTCGGGTTTAAAAGGGTTTTTACCGCTAATAAAGCCGACATGGCCACCTTGTTCTGAGATGCGCAGCGTAACATGTTCACTGACATCTACGCTATCTGGTACGGCTTTTATTGATAACATTGGGTCATCTTTGGCGTGCACAATCAGTGTAGGTGTTGCAATGCTTTTTAAAAACGGCTTAGCACTCGCTTGTTGATAATAATCTTCAGCGCCCGCAAAGCCATGCAATGGTGCCGTGAGCATATTATCGAATTGCCATAAGTCATCAATCGCCATAAGTTTTTCTGGCGTTAGGCTAATTTGTTGTTCGATTTGTGGCAGCTTTCTTTGCATCGACTTTTTCATACGGTCGAGCAAATATTTTTGATAAATTTTACCCAAGCTTTTACGAATAACTTCGCAAGATGAAGATAAATCAAACGGTGCAGATACAACGGCAGCACCTGTTAAGTTCGATTTAGCACCTTGCTCACCTAAATACTTTGCCAGCACATTACCACCTAATGAAAAGCCCACTGCAAATAACGGGCGTTTTGGAAACTTGCTCTTAAGATGGTTGATGAAAAAACGCAGATCTTCAGTTTCACCGCTGTGATAAGCACGTGCCAAACGGTTAACTTCGCGAGAGCAGTTTCGAAAATGCATTAAGACCACAGCAAAGCCTTGCTGCTTAAGTTTTTTCATCATGCCTTTAGCATAAAAGCTATTTATGTTGCCTTCTAAGCCATGCAATACAATAGCGAGGGGGGCTTGTTCGTTATGAGGTGTTGCCCAAGCCAGTTCTAAAAAGTCACCATCAGGAGTATCGATTGTCGATAAGTCGTAGCGGGTATTATGAAAAGGGCGAAAAAAGCGCGGCATTATGGTTTGTAAATGGCGATTGCGCATCCACCACGCAGGCTTAAACTCAGGTAACATAGCTGACACTTTCGAAACAAAATAAGCGCCTATTGTAGCAAGTTTTTGCTTTTTGAGAACCGCTACAAGATTTTAGCTGAATGTAAATAAAAAGCCCCTAAACAATAAATTGGATAGGGGCTTTGTGCGTCGTGCTTAATTCTTATTTAGGAACTTCTGCGTCGTGAATTTTCTTAATAAAGAAACCAACGTAGAAAAGGCATAAAACGATAACAACTGCCAAAATGCCGAATGACATAAATAAAACTGGGTCGCTAAAAAAATCTCTGAAGAATACGTTCATGGTTGTGCCTCCTAATGTCTATGGGTTAATCATAGGCTGGCTTGAGGACGGCTGATATGATCCAGATCAAGCAATTTTCCTGATGCTAAATAAGCCGATTTAATAGTTGATTTGGATCAAGTTTATTAGGGCAGTTCAAATTTTTAAGCAGAGCGAGAGGGGTGTTTTCTTGGTAAAAGTCAGTATTTAGCCTGCGCTAAGCGCTAACTCTTTTTGCTAAACATGTCATCTGTACTATCTTTTCTAAATCCAACTTGCAGGAGAGTAAGATGTATTTAGTTAGACTGATTTACACAAGTGAAATTAGCGATGGGTTTGGGCCTAATGACATCGAAGAGATTCTTGAGAAAGCGAAAAAGAATAATGCTGAATGCAATGTAACTGGGTTGCTGTGTTTTAATAGCACACACTTTTTGCAGTGCTTAGAAGGATCTCGTAAAGCGGTCAATGACACTTATCATCGTATTCTTAATGACACTCGCCATCGCAATATCATCATGCTTAATTACTGTGAAATAGTAGAGCGTGAATTTGAAAATTGGTCAATGGGCTATATACCTTATTCAAAACTTACAACCCCATTAAACTTAAAGTACTCTGGTAGCAGCGAATTTAATCCATTGGCCATGTCAGCTGGAAGCGCCCATAAACTTATGCTGGCTTTACGGGACTCGTTGCTCACACATACTATGTAATGCTTGCAAGTGTCACTACAGTGACACTTGCTCACCTTCATTCAATATGTAAAGGGGAACTTGGCTGTCCATCTGCTTTTGCATATGCAGTAATCTTAATAATGCAGAGTGGCTTGAATGGTCGCCCATTTGCCAGCTTGAATTGCCATAACCCCATGGGATCATCACTTTACAACTTAGCTCCTCAGCAGCGTTTAAAGTGTCTTCTGGCGTAGTGTGGACATAGCGATACCACTTACCGTTTTCTTCATGATAATAAGAAGCGATGGGCATTAAACATATATCAATCTCACCGTATTTTTGCTTAATATCCTGAAAATGTTTTGAATACCCAGTATCGCCAGCAAAATATAATGTTTTCCCATTTTGCTCAAGTAACCAGCCACTCCATAAATCTTTGTTGTGGTCGTCGTAGATGAAAGGCACCATGATGCGACTGCTAAAATGATGAGCTGGCACTGCATGAATCGTTAAATCATTAATCTGTGTACTTGCGTACCAGGCCATTTCTGAAATATCAAAGCCACCTGTTGGGAAGTTATCGGCAAATCCTAACGGCACTAGATAGCGTGGTTTGTTACCAATTTCTTCAATATCGGCTGTGTTAAAATGATCATAGTGAATATGTGAATACAGTACCGCATCTAAGTCATTAATTTCAGCTTGTGAGGGCCAAAAACCTGGCTTGCGATAAATACCCCCAGCGAGCTTAAAGGCCAAGTCTACGGGCGAATCAAATTGCTCTTTGACTGGGTCAAACAAGAGCTTTTCACCATTGGGTGATTGAATATAAAAACCAGCATGGCCTAGCCAGCGAACTGTAAACCCTGAGTTGATTTCTGGCACATGTTGCTCTGCTTGAAACTGGCATTGTGAGTTGCTGTCGTCGCAAATAAGCAGGTCTGATTCTGCATAGCAATTATCAGTGCAGGTTGTTGGGTATTCTTTATCCCCGGGGTAAAGGTTGTGGTAGCGACCTTCGTACTCCCCCTCGGTTTTTAATGGCGTGATGGTGCCTTCACCGGCAATAACATTGACCTTATTAGGGCTGCTACAGGCCGTTAAAAGTGCTGCTGCAATAAGTGTTGAGAGTGTTTTTAAATGCATACCATGCTTACTTTTTATTCTTTGCCATGAGTTTAGCAAAATAAGATTTAAGATAAATCATTAAAAAGTAACTAAATATTGACTAATTTGTGATGCGATTTTTTTTGCTATTATTTGAGTGATTTTCGAACAGTAATCAAGGAGGATAAATGAAAGTTCTTGCTTTTTTAATTAGTGTATTTTCACTGTCGTGTTTAGCCGCTACGGACTCGTTAACATGTAATGGCTGCTCCACTAATGGAATGGAAAACTTAGCTGCGTTTTCACAACAACGGTCGGGGTCTAGCTATGTGGTTATTTTTGATTTTGATAACAGACAAGTGAAAAAGTATTACAGGAGATTGCGATTTAGTAGCTTTGGTGAGCCTATACGTAACGCTGTTAATGTTGAGTTGAGCTATGAAGAGCAATTTGATGCAAATTTAATTCTGGAGTTTAGGCAAGAAGTAATATTGCTATTGAAAAATAAAAGTGTTGCTATGTTTGTTTCTAATGATGCTGAAACAGATTATATGGGCACTGACTCGAGCCAGTCGATTGCCGCATTTTCTAGAGTTGAGATCAGCAACCAAGAAAGTACCTCTTCAGTTTTAAAAGATGTAGGTGGATTTGATGTTAAAGGAGATCCGTATACCTTTTTAAGTCGGTCTAGTTTTAGAAATAATGCATTTGATTATTATTTAAACCAAGATGGTTCTTTGTTTTCTGAATTAATTGACTCTGCTCTAGATGCAGTAAGAATACCCACAGGAAAAGACATGGGGCTCTACGTGACAATTAATTTTTATGAATCTGCAGATAAAAGTATTCATAACGGCTCTGTCAAAGCTGCAATAGACTTTACAAATGATGTGTTCATCATTATAAGCGCAAAAGATGCAGATAATAACAGTATTCCATTAAAAGTTAGTGACTTAAATAATGAATTTGTTTTTAAAAATAAAAGTAATGGTGAAACAATATTTCTCAATTATATAAAATTACTGTTTGACAGCCATGGAGGGCACACTCCAAATTGCGTGGTGACATCACACCGCACACAAGGTGATCAACACATCTTTACATATAGTTGTAAGTAAATCTTTATATGTTTTATTAAAATTAATGCGGCTAATTGCCGCATTAATTTTAGCTAACTATCTCAACCCGCTTTGTTCATTTGCTCAATGAACTTATTAGAGTCTTCAATAGATTTGTTCATGTCGTCCATTAACACTTTAATATCGCGTTTAAGATTAGTGAATTCACCTTTGATGGCAGAAACTGCTTGCGCGTTTAAGTTGTGTTTTAAATACAGAACGTTGTCATGTAAAGACGATAACACGGGTTCCATCTTGCTTTCAGCGCTGCGCATTGAGCGTAGCAGTTGGTCAAACTGGCGTTTAGTTGCATTGAGCTTTTTGCTGCTTTCACGTTTTAGTGAAGCACTTTTATATTGCTCAAGCTCATCAGCCCACTCTTCAAATAACGCTTCGGCTACATCTTCAACTTTATTGATGTTGCTTGTTACGTCGTTTGCTGCCGCTAGGCTCGACTCGTAATCATCATTAAGTTGATTGTAGGCATCTTGTAGTTCACCACCATCAAAATTGATAAGCGTGGTTAATCTGTCTAATGCTGATTGAAACTCTTCTTGTGACTCTTGTTGTGCTTCTTTTGTTTCTTCTACGCGGTCCACTAAAATGTCGCGTTTATGCACACCGACAGACTCCATGGCTGAGTAATAAGCTGACTGACAGCCTGATAATGCCATTGTTACTGCAAATAGTGGTGCACTTAAAAGTGTCAGTTTTTTCATTGAGAATCCTTTTTAGGTACCTGTCATTTCAAATTATGTGGTGGATTGCTATGATTATCAAAACATTTTAGCAGAAATTAGATTCTATGGATGAGAAGCTCACTCGTTATAAGCTGCAAATAAGCATTTTCTTAAAGCAACAGCCTGCTTGGTGGATGCAGTATCTTAATCGTTGTATTGACGATCAAATCACTGTCAATGCGGGTTATTTGGCTTATGTAACCTTATTATCAATTGTGCCGTTAGTGGCGGTAGGTGTGGCTATTTTTTCTGCTTTTCCGGGTTTCGAAAGCACTTTGGTAACCATAGAAAACTTTTTGTTTACTAATCTTGTGCCAACTTCGTCAGATGTCATTAAAGAGCATATTAGCGCCTTTGCCGGTAATGCGAATAAAATGACTGCCGTCGGTGTGGGCTTTTTAGCGGCGGTATCTTTGCTGCTTATTCGCAATGTCGATGCTACATTGAACCGGATTTGGCGTATCAAGAAAAAACGCCCAATGATGATTTCGTTTGCTGTTTATTGGATGGTACTGAGCTTAGGCCCTGTACTATTAGGGGCAAGCATTGGTGTTACCTCATACATTGTGTCTTTAGTGTCATTTGCTGATCAAGGGATACCGGGATTTAGTGGCTTTTTATTGAAATTATTACCTTACATAATTTCAATGGTTGGCTTCATTATGCTCTATACTTTAGTTCCTAACACACGAGTTCCATTTAGAGCGGCAATTCCAGGCGCTTTGTTTGCAGCTATGTTGTTCGAGCTGACAAAGAAAGGCTTTGCTTTGTACATCAGCCACTTCCCATCATACGAAGTAATTTATGGTGCACTGGCAACGATCCCAATTTTGTTTGTATGGGTGTATTTGTCATGGGTTGTCGTATTACTCGGTGCAGAATTTACTGTTTGTATCAGCCCTGAAAACATTGAAGACACGCCTGATATAGAAGTTTAAATATACTGCACCTAAGGAGAGCGAGGTGCAGTTACATCCACATTATATTGCCAACCGTGACTATCATTTGAGTGTTGGCGATGGTCATCAAATTCATGTGCAAGAGTATGGGGCCACGACAGGTATCGCTGTGGTGCTATGTCATGGCGGGCCCGGTGTGGGTTTGTGTCCTGAAAATTGCCGCTTTTTCGATTTAGAACGTTTTCGGGTGATCATGTTCAGCCAGCGTGGCTGTGGTCACTCAACTCCTCATGATATCTCTCAAAATACCACCTCAGAGTTAGTCGCCGATCTCGAGTTTTTACGCAATCAGTTGGGCATTGAAAAGTGGCTAGTGTGTGGTGAGTCTTGGGGGGCAACCTTAGCGCTCGTATATGCAATTAAGCACCGAGAACACATTTCGGGGCTTATTTTACGTGCCAGTTTTTTAGCTTGTAACAGTGATTTTGAATGGCTTTACACAACAAAAGGAGCCGGCGCGCATTTCTATCCTGAATGCTTTAATGAATTTGCACATGATTACACTGATTGGCATGCCTTACTCGACTTTTATCAGCAACAACTAAACAGTGATGATCAAATTAAAGCCAGTAAATTTGCCAAGCTGTGGTGTCATTGGGAGCAGGTGTTATGTCATGGTGAGCCCCTAACAAACTGGGGGTTACAAGAGCCTCATGTTGGGCTAAATCAAGCAAGGTTAATGGTGCATTATTTTCGTCATCACTGTTTTATTGAAGAGGGCTATATCGCAGAAAATGCGCATGTCTTAACGCATCTACCCATGTGGTTTATTCATGGCCGTGCCGATTTGATCTGTCGCTATAGTGCCGTACAGCAGCTTGCTGAACAGTTAAATGCGCAATTATTGATTTTAGATGGCATTGGGCACAGTAGCGATAATCAGGTATATTTGGCGGCAATGCGACGTGCCGCAGATTTAATGTATATCAAGTTATCGAGGGATCAATGCAAGGCTTAATTCAAAGAGTAAAACAGGCAAAAGTAGAAGTGGCAGGCGCAGTAGTCGGTGAAATTTCACAAGGTATTTTGCTGCTATTAGGTGTTGAAAAACAGGATACCGAGCAAAGCGCTCAAAAGCTTTTACACAAAGTCAGTAATTACCGTATTTTCACCGATGAACAAGGAAAGATGAATTTAAGTTTGAATGATATCAAAGGTGAGCTTTTAGTGGTTTCGCAGTTTACGTTAGCAGCCGACACTAAAAAGGGCATGCGTCCGAGCTTTTCAAGTGCTGGCACGCCAGAACAAGCTAATACGCTCTATGAGTATTTTATCGCAGAAGCTAAAAAAGCAGGCTTAACAGTGGCTACAGGGCAATTTGGTGCTGATATGCAAGTAAGCCTATGTAACGATGGTCCCGTTACTTTTAATTTATCTGTGTAACAGACAGTTACTTTTTTATCATCACGATGTGGTTCACGTAGTCGGGGATTTTTACAATGCTTGGCCGTTTACCGAATTCAGTGATCAGTAGGTGTTCAAGTTGTTTTAGCTGCGATGGGTGATTAGATAAAAAATTAATGAACAACAAGCCATCTTTGGCCATCGCTGCTCTTAGTTTGGTGTAAAACTGGTGTTTGTATAAAAATAATGGCGCATCTACCTCACTGAATAAATCTAGGATAATCCAATTGTATTCGTTGTTTTGCTCTAACACTTGCTGAGCATCAAAACAGTGTAGGTTATTAGCGTGATCGCCCCCAAAATAGCGTTTATAGCAGTGAATTATGTCGGGGTTTTTATCTACTGATGTCAGTTGGCTATCAGGGTAGGTGTGCTGTAAGTAATTACGAATAGCACCACCACCTAGCCCTAGTTCTAAAATCTTTTGAGGTTCGTCTAGGTCTTGCCAAAGTTTTGCAAGGTATTGTAAGTGTGGGAAAAGTAATCTAGCAGGGCGGCGTTTTTCGATAACGGATTGCAGGGTTTCGTTGATCAGTAACCAACGTAATTGGTTAAGTTGCCTAACTTGAATACTGTAATTGCCTTGCTTATGCCAATAAATGAGTTGCCCTAATCGGTGACAGTCCTCAATAAAACTATGTTTTACTGCGCCACTGGGTTCAAGAAAATGTTCCATATTTCGGGCCTTTAGCAATATCATTATAAAAATAAGACAATTATTTCAGCATAGACCAGTAGGCATAAAGTGCAATTGTGCATTAGTTTTTACAGCTAAGAATAATAATTTAGGCTGGGTCACCAAAGTATTATTCCAACTTGTTAGAAGATAGCGTATCGTAATTCGCATTCCAAAGGCCATGAGAAAAACAACAGACAGTGGCTGAATTATCACAGGAGTTTTTATGTTTAAAGTGACCACCCCACAAAGCAGCGAAGATTGGCAAGCGTATTATTCATTACGTTGGCAGGTTTTAAGAGCACCTTGGGGCGAGCCGCGCGGTTCTGAGCAAGATGACTTGGAGCAAGACGCAGAGCACCGCTTTATCAAAAATAATAACGGCGACGTATTAGGCGTAGCTCGCCTGCATTTTAATAATCACAAGCAAGCGCAAGTTCGATATATGGCGGTCGCTGAAGGTAATCGCAACCAGCATATTGGTAGCCGTTTATTACATGAATTAGAAAAAATAGCATGGACTCAAGATGCCGACGAGCTGGTATTGTTTGCTCGTGAGCGAGCACTTGATTTCTATAAGCGCCATGGCTACGAAGTAAAAGAAAAAGCGCACCTTGCTTATGATGATGTTCAGCACTGGAAAATGGTAAAACAAAAGCCGTCTGAGCCGGGGTGGTTCCGTCATCCAAACTGGACACAAGTGCTGCAAAATACGTGGCGTGAGTCGATCCCAATCAGTGATGCGATGGGCATTAAAGTAGAAAGCTATACCGATTGGCAGTTTACTACTCGCGCTGACTTAGATGCGAACTTAAACCTTCATAACACCATGTTTGCTGGCTCGATTTATAGTTTAGCGACTTTAACAGGGTGGGGCGCAACTTACCTTGCACTAAAAGAAGCAGGGCTTGAAGGGAATATCGTGTTAGCTGATGCCAACATTAAATACCTTAAACCACTGAATAACGACCCTCGTGGTAGTGTTGAGCTGGCTGGTTGTAAAGGCAAGTTAGCGGAGTTAGAAGACAGTGGTAAAGCAAGCTACCATGTGCCAGTGAATGTATACGATGGTGATGTGTTAGTGGCAGAATTTGAAGGTCACTTCATCGTTAAAAAATAACGACTATTTAGAGCGAGCTAACTAAAGCTCGCTCTTTATCAGTTAAAGTAAGTCAGTTAATAGAATACCCACACCAAAACGTTCAATATCGGCGTTGTAATCAATTAAGCTTTCGCCATAACCATTAAAGTATTGTGCGTAACCACGTAATCGGCCCCAAAGAGGGAAAGACCAATCTAATTGGATTGCACCGCGGTTATCTGAATTTAAGTTATTACGGGTCATAAAGCTAAATTCATGCTCGTTGTAACGGTATGCACCCGAGAACTCAAAGTAACCCATGTATTTGTAGATATCTGGATTATCATCGCCACGGGCTTCGATCTCATCGTCTTTTTTGTCTTCAGGAATGCGGTACCAAGGCTTAAAGCTAAATACAAAGCCATCTTTTTCCCATAAGAAATCCGCATAAATACGGTTCCATGAACGTGAATTTGGCTGGCTGCGGCCATTCGATTGATGTGAGGCACCAATTGCAATTGCCATTTCATCGCCCCAAAGCACATGCTCAGGGTCGAGGTAGTTCACCCAGAATATCTCAGGTTCATAATTCGTTTCACGAAACGGTGATGAAATATCTTTGTTATAAAACTGCCAAAACGATTGCATGGTAAATGCAAAAAATACGCCTTGGTCTTTATCTGAGAAGCCTTCGAAGATAGGCACTTTGATTGATAGTTGATATTTTACTTCAAGATTATCAAGTGGCTCGCCATCGACTTCTTCAGCGAGGTCTTTTAGGCCATCAAAAGGGCGCTCATTAGGATTGGATACGTAAGACAGCGGCAATATATAGTTACGCTTATGTGGGGTGATCACATTACGGTTTTTCTTACTTACTTCTTCACGGGCTTTACGTTTTTCAAGAGCTGTGAGCTTTTTGCTCTCGTCTAAGTCAGAACATTTTTTACGAAGTTCTTCGAGTGTTTGTTTACCGTCACCGCCAATAGCTTCGTTCAAAATACACTGCTTTACGAGTTCTAGCGCGTCATCTTGTTCGTTAGTTTGTGGTTGTTCAGTTTGAGCAAATACAGGTACAGAAAATAAGCCAGCGGCTGCCAGCCAAATGCGCCATCCCATTGCAGTTCCCTTTCAGTAGACTTGTAAGTAGGTATAATTATAACGATTTTTACATAAGTAACCGTGAACTTGTACTGAATTGTTGAAATTTTAGGTAAATAGAGAGCCCCAAGCTAAGCTTGGAGCCCTGCTGTAACGGCCTAAGGGCATAAGCCGTCGACTCTCACGCAATGAGAAGGAATGAGCTTATAGCTCAAATACGTTGGTAAAAAACTTATAAAGTTCAGTACCTTGATTCACGCTTGCTGAAGCAAAATGCAAAATAGCGATGGCGTCTTTATCAAAACTTAATGTTTGTAGGGGCTGCTCAGAAAGGTAGCGCTCCATTCTTAAAATACGGGCGATAGGCTCACCTGCTTTAATATGGCCACCCAGTGGGGCAAGGTATTCAACCATGCCACCCATAGGGGCGTAGTAAGCTATATAATCTTCAAGCATACAGGCATAGCGTGTCATCGCTTTTGGTTGGTACGCAGCATCAACTAATACCTCTTTGTGATTGAGGTAACTTAAAATGCTATTTGCATCATCAAGTGCTGCACTTAAATCGATTTTTTCTTGGCTACCTAGCTCAACGGTAAATGCCTCTACTTGAACAGCGAATTCACGGCCTTGCTTGCCAAGCTCTTCAGATAGTGACCACCATGGACAGAAACTCGCTTCATCCATCGCGCGATCAAAATCACTTGGGATCAATAGCACATGTTCGATGTTAAAGTAGCTCGCGCTGTTTTTGGCGTATTCAGGACAGTATAAGTGCTGACTTGAGATAGGCCCGGTGTGAAGATCTAAAACAATATCAGCCTGATGAGCAAGCTTTTGCAAGTTAAGGGCAATACGCTTACCCGTTGGTAGGCTGTAATCTGGGCCCGTTAATTGACTGTCGATGTCAGCAACGAGTGCCTGTTTAAACGCCGCTTTAAGGGTCGCATCATCACTGTCTTTATACTGTTCAGCAATCTGTGACGGTAACGCTTTATTAAAGCGGTACATACGGTTCCAGTTGGTGCCAGTAATTGGATCGAAGCGACCTAAAGTAAACTCACCTGATTTTTGGTTGCAGCCAATAGGGTTGGCATAAGGCACTAGGGTAATATCGCCACGCAGCTTGAGTGATTTTAGCTGCTCAAGCAATTGATAAATTACGGCGTTACCTTGTACTTCAGCGCCGTGCATATTGGCTTGTATATACACGTCTGGCCCCGTGCCATCGCCTTTTAAGCGATACACTGGGATTGTTAGAGGTAGGCCGTTTGCAATCTCGCCAACAACAATATTCTCTTGGTTGATTAATTCTTTACTCATGGTGATTACCTTAAATAATAGCTGGCATCTTCAGCGCTACGGATGCACTCAATATTGCCTTGTTCAAGGATGTATTCAGCCGCTAATTCGTGGCATAGAAAGTACGGCATACTTTCGGTAAAGCCATACGCGCCACATTGGCTGAATACCAACCAGTCTTGCTCATTTAAATCGCTCGCTAATTGGTGCTCACCTAAGCAATCAAGGGCGGTGCAAAGTGGCCCGTATAAAGTCATTGCTGCAGGCTCAGCCGTCGATTCGCGTAGTAACGATGCAGGAAAATCTTGGCTTGTCACAGCTGGGCGAAGTAAATGGTTAATACCGCCTGATAAAATGACCTGCTGTTGATTGTAATTTACTTTACGCTCAACAACTGGCGTTGCGTAATGGCCGCATTCGCCCACCGCATAGCGGCCAAGTTCCATCCAAAGCTCATTAACACCGGCATCTGCTTTTATGCTCGCTAGGGTCTCGATAAGTGCAGACCAATCAAGTCGGTTAGCATCTTGAGTATAAGGAATGCCTAAGCCACCCCCTAAGTCGAGAATATTAAGATTAATGTTTAATGAGCGTGCTAGCTGTTGCAGTGGCGCAATCATCGCGCGCCATAGCTCGGCGAGCTTGTCAGTGCTCAGCATATTGCCCCATTGGAAAATATGCAGACCATCAAAGCTAAGAGCAGGGTAATCACTTGCAGTGAGTGCTTGCCACTCATCACAGCCCAAACCAAAAGGGGTAAGGCTATCACCACCAAGTGGGTTCTTTTCGCTGTCTGGCCAACGAAGTTGTACACGCAATAGAACTTGCAGCTGACAATTTGTTTTTGTTGCTTGTTCGTTTAACCAGCGAACTTGGTTAATGCTCTCGGCCACAAAAGTACGTACGCCGCGAGCAATAAAATGTGAAATTTGTGCAGGGCTTTTTGCAGGCCCTGTGTTGAGCACGCGCTTGCTATCGATGCCTTGGGCAAGTACTTGCTCAAGTTCACCTTTACTTGCAACATCAAAGTTAAACCCTGCGCTGTCTAAACATTGAATAATGCGAGACAGTGGGTTGGCCTTAACGGCATACCAAAGTTTTACATTGGTTTGTGCAGTCAGTTGATTTAAATGTGCAGTTAATTTATCTAAATCATAGATAAAAAATGGCGTATCAAGATGCGTTGAAACTTGTTCAACCGCTTGCTTGATAGGCGTGCTCAAAAAGCTCATTAACGTAAAACCTCTTCTAACAGTAATGATGCATCGCTTTGTTCGTCACGGTATTTCACGATCAATGCACACGACATGCTTAGACCTTGTTCACGACCCCATGCATTTGAAGCTGGACGAGAGCCTGGGATCACAATCGCGTTTTCTGGAATTGCTTCACCTTTGTCTAGCTGGCGCTCGTTAACGCAATCGTAGACAGGAATGGTTGCCGATAAGCGAACACCCGGCGCAAGTACAGCACCTTTTTTCACGACCACACCTTCAACAATAACGCAGCCTGCACCGATGAATGCGCCATCTTCAATAACCACAGGGCTGGCACCAATTGGCTCAAGTACGCCACCTAATTGTACTGCCGCACTTAGGTGAACATTTTTACCCACTTGTGCACATGAACCCACTAATGCGTGGCTGTCGACCATTGTGCCTTCGTCGATGAATGCGCCAATATTTACATACGCTGGTGGCATGATAATGGTGCCTTTGGCAACGTGTGCGCCACGACGAACACTGCTACCACCTGGTACCATACGCACGCCTGCATCTGCTGCAAAGCCTTGTGGTGCTAAGTTGTGCTTATCAACAAAACCACCCGGGAACTCGGTATTTGTACCATTCTTAAAGGCTTCTAAAATGCCTTGTTTAACTTCAACATTGGCGTGCCAGTTGCCGTTCTCGTCTTGTGTTGCTGCGCGAACTGCGCCTGATTCTAAGTTGTTTAATAATTCTAACCAGCTCATGATAAAACCTGTTTTTAGTTCCAAGATAAAATTGTGTTGTTTGCGTGGGTGATGCTGTCTGTTTGCTCAAGCTCTAAATGTGTAAGCGGCGGACGTAAATGCGGGGTATTTATTTTACCTTGCAGGTGCATCAGTACTTTTACGGGGATTGGATTTGCTACAGCGAATAAACTTTGGATTGCTTGCGACCAATCGGTGAATAGATTTGGGTATTGACCACTTAAACTGCGTTTAACAAACTCATGGGTTTGAATCGGCCAAGCATTCGCGGCAACCGAAACTAAACCTTTGGCACCAGCTTGAGCAAAATACGGCATAAGTGCATCATCGCCACTGAAAATGGCTAATGTTGGTGATGCCGTTCTAAAGCCTTCAAATTTGCTAATGTCGCCACTGGCCTCTTTTAAAGCCCAAAGGTTTTTGTGTTCAGCAAGGTTTTTGATCACCTGCGGTGAGATCTCAACTGCGCTACGTCCTGGTACGTTATACAACATACAAGGGTGATGGCTTGCGTTGAGTAGGCTTTCAAACCAATGTGTTTGGCCAACAACCCCAGGTTTTGCATACAGAGGTGAGCCCAATAGATAGCCATGAATAGGTAGTTGGTTGCAGTATTCAACCCAAGCAACTTGTTGCTTGAGGTTCATGCCGCCCACAGCAACCATGAGTGGTACAGTCGGTGCTAATTGGCAAACATGCTCAACAATAGCTTGTTGCTCTTTGAGTGAAAGCGCCAGTCCTTCACCGGTACTGCCAAGCAATAAAATGCCGTTATTTGCATCTTGCTGCTCAGCGACCAGTTGTTCAAGGGCCGTGTAATCGACCTCGCCAGATTCAGAAAATGGCGTGACAAGCGCTGTCCATAATGGATAGTCGTTTAAATCAAAATTGTTGATCATCTCTCACGAACTTATAAGGTATTCGAAGAGTTTATGCGGGAGCAATTGAATGGAGCCGCATGTCGTCATTCGAACAAGGTATAATTCGAAGAGCGAATGGGCTTAAAATAATAAAGACGCAACGGCCTTATTATACTAAGACCAGAAGCTCTCCACCAAACTAATCAATAGCGTTTTGCTATTGTTGGTGACAGTCGCTGGGATTCAGCCCAGTCGCCCGAAATAAGCACCTCACAAACGGTGTTACTTCTCGGCGTTAATTCCCCTCACGTATGATCATCAGAGTCTGTGCTCTTCCCATACGCTACCTGAATAACGCACCTCTTCCAGCCCTTTATGCTCGCTTTAAAGGTTAAAGCCAACATAGTTAAATAGGGTATTGGCGGCGATTAAAGCATTTTAGCCATCTAGGTGTCAAGGCGAAGGATTTGTTTTTTAGTGACCGATTTTGCAACATGGTTACGTATAACCGTGTTTTTACGTACACTTAGCGTTAACCAAATAAATTGGAAAAATGATGGAAAAATTCAACGATATTTATCAACGAGCCGTATCTCGAAAGGGCAGTGAAGAAATGCTGCATGCGCTGTTATCAAACCCGCTCGATGATACTGATATTGCCAAAATGAATGACGATTTATGGTTAGAAGAGTTTACGCGTAAAGTATTTCAAAGCGGCTTTTATTGGTCTGTAATCAATAATAAGTGGGCTGGTTTCCGTGATGTGTTTTGGGATTTCAGCGTAGAAAAATTATTGATGATGCCACCGGATATGCTTGAGCAAAAGGCCAGTGACGAACGTATCATCCGAAATTTCAAAAAAGTACAAACGATCCCTGAAAATGCGTACATGATCCACGAAGTTGCTGAGAAACATGGCAGCTTCAGTCAATTTATCGCAGATTGGCCAACTGACAATATTATTGGTCTGTGGGCTTATCTTAAAAAACATGGCGCTCGATTAGGAGGCAACACTGGCCCTTACGCTTTGCGAGCGCTTGGTAAAGATACCTTTTTGCTTTCTCGCGATGTAGAAGCCTACTTGCGTGCCCATGAGTTGATTGATGGCGGCTTACAAACTAAAAAGTCATTACAAGCGGCGCAAGACTTCTTCAATGAATTACAACAGCAAAGTGGCTACAGCCTGCAGGCACTTAGTCAGCTCGTGGCTTATGGTGTAGGTGATAACCGCGTAGGTGTCGCAACACGTTAAGGACAGTTATGAAACTGCAAACTCGATACACAGATATTAGTGAACTACTTGCGATTAAAGATATGCCTAGCGCCGTTGCTGAGCCGCAATTGCTGCTCTTCAATGACAAGCTCGCTGATAATTTTGCGATTAATCACGACAGCGAATTTTTAGCTAAATTGTTATCTGGTTCAACGATAGATAACGACGTTGCACCAGTTGCACTTGGTTACTCAGGTCATCAATTTGGTCATTTTTCACCGCGTCTTGGTGATGGCCGAGCACATTTGCTTGGCGCTATTGCAGATAAAGATGGCACATTGTGGGACTTGCAGCTAAAAGGCGCTGGAGCAACAGTATTCTCGCGCGGTGGTGATGGTCGCTGCGCCATAGGCCCAGCAGTACGAGAGTACATCATGAGTGAGGCGCTTTATGCGCTTGGCATCGCAACTACACGCTGTTTAGCTGTGGTTACAACTGGTGAAACGGTATATCGTCAGCCACCTCGCCCGGGTGCAGTTGTTACTCGCCTAGCTAAAAGCCATATCCGTGTTGGCTCATTTCAATACTTAGCCACACAAGGGGATATCGAAGGGCTAGAAAAGCTCGTTGATTACGCAATTAATTGTCATTTTCCTGACATTAGCAGTACGGGTGAGCAGCGTTATATTGAATTTTTAACTGCCGTACTCGATAAGCAAATTGAGCTGGTTATCAGCTGGATGCGAATTGGCTTTATACATGGCGTGATGAATACCGATAATACCTTGATTAGTGGTGAAACGATTGACTATGGTCCTTGTGCGATGATGAATCAGTTTGACCTAGACACGGTGTTCAGTTCAATTGACCATCAAGGACGTTATGCATTTGGTAATCAACCCAATATTGCCAATTGGAATATTGCACGTTTGGCTGAAAGCTTAATTCCGTTATTTGCTGATCAAGAGAGTGCCGTCGAAAAACTCTCGCCGGTAGTGAATGGCTTTGCAGCTAAATTCAATGATGCATTTAATACTATGTGGCAGCAGAAATTAGGATTAGCAGGTCAGCAAGAAGGCGATCATGCTTTAGTTTCAGAATTGCTGAGTTTAATGAAACAACATCAGCTTGATTATACCAATACTTTCAATGCGCTTACTGAATCTTTAGTGAGAGACTTTGCTATTGACTCTCAACTTAAAGGGTGGGTTTCAAAATGGAGGTTAAGAACATCTTCTGAAAGTTACAGCACAATGCGCGCTGTTAATCCTGCAGTCATTCCACGCAATCATAATATTGAAATGATCTTGGCTGAGTATGAACAAACAGCTCAAAGCGTTTCACTTGATGAGTTTATGAAAGTCATCAAAGCTCCATATAAGTATGAGGAACAATTTGCTGCATGGTATCAACCTCCGAAGGAAGGTGATTGTAATTACCAAACTTTTTGTGGTACTTAAGGGTTAATCTTTATGGTTGATAACAATTGTAAATGCTCATTTTTTAAAATCTAAGTGTTCGTTGATTGAGCAAGCTAGCCGCCAGTGTTATGATTTATATCAATAAAATAGCACTAAAGTTTTGCTTTTTAACGAAAATTTACAAATAAAGTTGCTTTCAACTTGTTGATTTAAAAATAACCAATATAATAATGTAATTGGGAATGGACTTTTATCGGTTTTGAAGTCAGTAGATTGGGCTGAAAAGCGGCTTTCACCTAATCATAACAAAGCGATCTAAAGGCATTGTTATGCAAAGTTATTTAGATAACCTATTATTGGGTAATTGACTGAAATTACTCGGCAAGATTTTTGTTCTGTACCGAGTTCGTTAAGTTTTGATTAACTATTAGTCGACTACTCTGTTTAAACTGATTGAGCTGGTTCAACTTAGCTACAATTTTAATTGTGAAAATGGGAAGGAAACAATGAAATTAAAATCACTTACTATTGCTTTAGCACTTGCTGCAACTAGTGCTTCAAGCTTCGCTGCCGAAAAGCAAGGTTTCTACATCGGCGCATTTGGCGACTACTATGACGCATCTTGGGAAGACGTTCGTGACTTTTCAGCTGGCGGCCTAAATGTAGATGATTCTACAGGTTGGGGCTTAGAGCTTGGTTATCGTTTCAGTGATTACTGGAGCGCTCGTTTAGAATACGCTGATATGGATTTCGACTACAGCGTAGATTTAAACGATGGCACTACAATGAGTGGTTCTGAAAGCGGCAAGCGTTACGGTATCGACGCTTTATATCACTTAGGTGGTGGTCCATTCTACGGTATTTTCGGTCTTAAAAATCTTGATGCGGTTGACGAAGATCTAATGTTCGCAAACGTGGGTGCTGGTTACCAACACTACTTCACAGATAATTTCGCATTTAACGCTGAAACATCTTTATACCAAGGTCTTGACCGTGGTTACACAGATGTTGGCGCTAAATTAGGCCTAAGCTACATCTTTGGCGCACAAAGCTCTGCTTCAGAGCCAGTTGAACCTGCTCCAACAGTTGTTCCTGTTGCAGTTGAGCCAGTTGATAGCGATGGCGATAACATCCCTGATGCTGATGACCAATGTGCAAACACGCCAATGACTGACGCTGTTGATGGCACTGGTTGTACATTATATGAAGATCGTGAAGTAACTAAGAGCTTACTAATCACGTTCCCTAACAACACTTCTAAAGTATCTCAACAATACTTAGATGATATTGACCGCGCTGCTAAGTTCTTAAAAGAGCACCCAGGTACTGACGTAGTACTTGAAGGTCACACTTCATCAGTAGGTAAAGCTGACTACAACAAGTGGTTATCTAAGAAACGTGCTGATGCCGTTGCTAAGAAACTAATCGAAGACGGTATTGACCCAATGCGTCTTACTACTGTTGGTTTAGGTGAAGAACGCCTTAAAAACCCTGCAAATACGCCAGAAGCTCACGCTGAAAACCGTCGTGTTGAAGCGAAAGTAACTGTAATTGAGCGTGTTAAAGTAGAGCGTTAATCTAACCCTTTACGAAAATTTTAAAAACCCAGCCTAGTGCTGGGTTTTTTTATTTCTAAGACTTAAAGTAAGTAGATAGGAATGATTCTTAATAAATATTCATTTGAATAGCGTTTTTTTCTAGTACTATTCATGGTATTTATAGTGAATATAAAGTGCCTAACCACAGCATGGATTTTCATCTATACTTAAAAGCTTTATAATTAACCGTCAGAATACTATAAGTACTGGGTCTTAATTGGTATTTAGCTTAATACTACCGAGTACTTTCACGTCACCAAGAGGGCAATATTGTGCTACAAGAATATCGTAAACACGTAGAAGAACGTGCCGCGTTAGGTATCGTACCAGCGCCACTAGATGCTCAGCAAACGGCTGATCTTATTGAATTAATCAAAAACCCACCGGCAGGCGAAGAAGAGTTCATCGTTGATCTTCTAGTTAACCGTGTACCACCGGGTGTTGATGATGCGGCTTATATTAAAGCTGGTTTTTTAGCTGCAGTTGCAAAAGGTGAAGCGAGCTCTCCACTTGTATCAAAAGAAAAAGCAGCTGAGCTACTTGGTACTATGTTAGGTGGTTACAACATCGCACCTATGATCGAGCTTTTAGATGACGAAGCGTTAGCACCAATCGTTGTTAAAGGTCTTTCAAACACATTATTAATGTTCGACGCTTTCTACGATGTAGAAGAAAAAGCGAAAGCAGGTAACGAATTTGCTAAGCAAGTGATCGCGTCTTGGGCAAATGCAGAATGGTTTGTAAACAAGCCTGCAGTTGCTGAAAAAATCTCAGTTACCGTATTCAAAGTAACTGGTGAAACAAATACAGATGACCTTTCTCCTGCGCCAGATGCTTGGTCACGTCCAGATATTCCATTACACGCTTTAGCAATGCTGAAGAACGAGCGTGATGGCATCAACCCTGAAAAACCAGGCGAAGTTGGTCCAATCTCACAACTAGAAGAGCTTAAAACTAAAGGTTTACCTCTTGCATATGTAGGTGATGTAGTTGGTACGGGTTCATCTCGTAAATCTGCAACTAACTCAGTACTTTGGTTCATGGGTGATGATATTCCTTTCGTACCAAACAAGCGTGTTGGTGGTGTATGTTTAGGTGGCAAAATTGCTCCTATCTTCTTCAACACAATGGAAGACTCTGGTGCATTGCCAATCGAGCTACCTGTTGATGAGCTAAACATGGGTGACCAAATCGATATCTTCCCTTACGAAGGTGTTGTAAAGCGTCACGGTACTGATGAAGTAATCTCTACTTTCTCTCTTAAATCAGACGTAATTCTTGATGAAGTGCGTGCTGGTGGTCGTATCCCACTAATCATCGGTCGTGGTTTAACTGACAAAGCGCGTAAATCTCTAGGTTTAGAAGCAGAAGATATCTTCCGCAAACCAGCTCTAGTTGAAGATTCTGGTAAAGGCTTCACATTAGCGCAGAAGATGGTTGGTAAAGCATGTAACATGCCTGGCGTACGTCCTGGTCAATACTGTGAGCCGAAAATGACAACTGTTGGTTCACAAGATACAACAGGCCCTATGACGCGTGACGAACTTAAAGACCTTGCGTGTTTAGGTTTCTCTGCAGATTTAACAATGCAGTCTTTCTGTCATACATCAGCTTATCCTAAGCCAATTGACGTAAACACTCACCACACACTTCCTGATTTCATCATGAACCGTGGCGGTGTATCACTGCGTCCTGGTGACGGTGTAATCCACTCATGGTTAAACCGTATGTTATTACCAGATACAGTAGGTACTGGTGGTGACTCACATACTCGTTTCCCTCTAGGTATTTCATTCCCAGCGGGTTCAGGTGCGGTAGCATTCGCAGCAGCAACAGGTGTAATGCCTCTTGATATGCCTGAGTCAATCTTAGTACGTTTCAAAGGCGAAATGCAGCCAGGTATCACATTACGTGACCTAGTACATGCGATCCCTTACTACGGTATCAAAGAAGGTCTTCTTACAGTTGAGAAGAAAGGTAAGATCAACGAATTCTCTGGTCGTGTACTAGAAATCGAAGGTGTTGAGCACCTAACAGTTGAGCAAGCGTTCGAGCTTTCTGATGCATCAGCTGAGCGTTCAGCTGCAGGTTGTACAGTTAAACTTTCTAAAGAGTCTATCGCTGAATACCTTGAGTCAAACATCGTAATGCTTAAGTGGATGATCTCTGAAGGCTACGGCGATGTTCGTACTATTGAGCGTCGTATCACAGCAATGCAAGAGTGGTTAGCTAACCCAGAGCTTATGGAAGCTGATGCAGATGCAGAGTACAAACACGTACTTGAAATCGACCTAGCAGACATCAAAGAGCCAATCCTTTGTGCACCAAATGACCCAGATGATGCGCGTCTTCTTTCAGACGTTACTGGTGAGACAATCGACGAAGTATTTATCGGTTCGTGTATGACTAACATTGGTCACTTCCGTGCTGCAGGTAAACTACTAGATGGTTACAGTGGTCGTATCCCAACTCAACTTTGGGTTGCACCACCAACGAAGATGGATAAAGACCAACTTACTGACGAAGGTTACTATGGTATCTTTGGTCGTGTAGGTGCACGTATCGAAACTCCAGGATGTTCACTGTGTATGGGTAACCAAGCGCGTGTTGCTGATAAAGCAACTGTTGTGTCTACTTCTACGCGTAACTTCCCTAACCGTCTAGGTACTGGCGCAAACGTATTCTTAGCATCTGCAGAACTTGCAGCAGTAGCAGCAATCCTAGGTAAATTACCTACACCTGCTGAGTACCAAGAGTATGCAGCTAAGATCAATGCAACTGCAGCTGATACGTATCGCTACCTGAACTTCCACCGTATGCCTCAATACACTAAAAAGGCAGACCAAGTAATCGTTCAGCAAGCCGTATAATTAGTAATAATTTAATTTACTAGTATAAAAGCCCGCATTTAGCGGGCTTTTTTATTAAGTTTTTGTTCAGTTTGGTTTGTAAAATTAATACATTTGTCTACACTGATTGTTGTGAAAAGTTAACAGTTGTAACTTTGTGTTTAATGTTGTAACCAAGGAAGGTAAGCATCATTTCTTGGCTGCATAGATTTTGCAAATCAAGGAATTGAACAATGAAAGCACTTCTTCTTTTACTCCCTCTCAGCGGTTCGGCTCTTGCTGTTAACCCCTCTTTTAGCGAAGTTCGACTCGGTTTTGAAACGATTAGCTACAGTGAAACACTCAATGATGTAGCGGGATTTGGCAAGCTGAGTCAATCAATTGATGTTACTAACCCCGCAATACGACAGATATCATATACAGGGATTGATGATACATGGGGCTTTTATATTGAAAGCGCAGCAACAATTTCGACTGAAATTGAAACTGAAACTTGGCACTTGGCTGAGTTTGGCGATATTCAGGAAAATGCATTTAAAACGAAAGCGAATGAGATTGGTTTTAAAGGCGCATATAACTTTTCAAAAGCCATACAATTCACCCTAGGTACCAAGTTTTTTACGTCGAGTTTTACACGTTCAAATTTTGCCTTTGTGCAGCCTGGTGCAGCGGCATTTGATGAGGCACTAATTGCTATCTCAGCAGATCCCGATAACCCAGCACGTTTTACCTTGCCGGGTATGAACAATGCAAACAATATAGGTGACCAACAAGACTACAATTCTCAGCTTCGACCTGTGGTCTCTGTGTCAGAAGATCAAATGGGTATCTTGCTTACTTTAGGTGCTCGTTACGATAGCCGTTTAAAAGACAGTTTTAATAAATACAGTTGGTATGCCGAAGCTGAGCTGAGTACGCCAATGTACTCAGAAATTCAAAACACCCAATTTGAAACAACCACGCTTACCGACAGCTTTAATGGCTGGGGAGTGTTGGGGCGAGTGGGACTGCGTTATCAAATAATGTCGCATATTGCGTTAATGGGCGGTATTGATGCGCAATACAAGTCTCGCGATATTGTGACCAAGAATCTTGAAAATGGTCAACGCCTGCGCGTGCCTGAAGTTGAATATAGTAATGTGTCATTTGCCGTTGGTTTACAGTGGAGCTATTAATGAACAAGTTAGTCATTGTTAGCTCGTTATTCATTTGTGCTTTATCTGGATGTAAAACTATTGATTCTGTACAGCAAGATTTAGGTTCTCTAGCTAGTAGTATTACCGGCGAAGAAGCAACACCTGAGCAAATACGTGCAGCATTTGATAAAGCCCAAAGTGTCTTCCAAGAAGCCCTTAGTGCTTATAATCAAATAGATGCAGATAACCTAGCGCAATTTGATGAGGAGCGTGTAACTAAGGCTCGCAAAGTATGGGCGGTGCTAGAACCTGAATTTAATGAACTACGGTTAGCTCCTGAATATGCGCTAAAAAGCGCGTCACTATTTTCATCGGATACAGTTTCAGATGAAATCATGTCTCAAAGTCAGGAAGTCATTTCGTTGGTTGCTGAAGCGCAGCTTGCTAAGCAAAGGATCACTTCTGTTTTACAGCCAATAAGAGATGAGTTTGCAATTTTAGATCAATTGGATGCGGAAACCTCTTATGAGAAGCGTTATCGAGAGCTAGATAAGCAACATCAGCAATTAAAGGAAATGCTCATCGATGGACAAGAGCAACAAGTTGCTGAATATGTACCTAAGCTATTAGGACAACTCATTGATTTAGAAAAAGACGCCGTTGTGCAGTTTTATTTTTCTCAGTATATCGAAAAAATTTATGCACTAGCTAATTCCAAAAAAGTCGATATTTTCCGACTGTTTATCAGGACGTTCGCAAGCAATTAGAACAAGGCGAAGCATACAGCAAAGCGAACTATCGTGAGTACGAGCAAATTAAACAACAAGCAGCATTATTGTCACTGCAAATAGATCGTATTGATAGCCTCTATGCTGAGTACTTGGAGCAAAAAGCGGCTATTGATAAAGACACCGTTGAAGCACACATGCTGAGTCTAGAAAGTGAAATTTATGCACTGACTATGGCAGCAGGCTTAGGCGACCTTAGAGGCCTGCCATTCCAAGAGCAGCTTCAGCAAGTAAGAAAAGCAATTAATTGAGTAAACCAAGAGCCACAGTTCGCTGTGGCTTTTTATCAACGTTAAGGGATTTAGCGTTTAAATAGCTAAGAGTTTCCCTGCTATAAGCGAATGTAATGGAGTATAGATATGTTAATTCAAAAGCGGCTGTTAGCCGCGATTTTTGGTACCTTATTTTTAGTTGGATGCGGGGGAGGTGGAAGTAGTGACTCTGGAACTAAACCAGATCCTGTAGACCCCGTTAATCAAAGTCCAACAGTTTCTATTAGTGCTGACTCAGAGGGCACAGAGCAAACCTCATTTAAATTAAGCGCCGTAGCTGGTGATAGCGACGGTAGCATTGCTTCTTATAGTTGGACATCTGATGCTAGTTTTGATTTTGCACAAAGCGGTGGCTTAACAAGCGCAGAAGCTACTTTTCAAACACCTGATATAGATGCTGATACAACTGTTAACTTCACTGTCACTGTAACAGATAACGATGGGGCAACAGCTTCAGCAAAGCATAGCGTTATATTTAAACGAAATGTATCAACAGTGACAATTACCGGGATAGTAACGGATCAACCAATTGCTAATGCAGAGTTAGAGATTAATGTCGGTAGTGATGTCTTTTCCGTCAATGCAGATCCAACCGGGCGCTATACAATAGAGCTTGTTGTGGACGAATCTGCAAGTGAAAAGCTTGTGCTGGTTAAAGCAAAAGGTCTTGATAGCACCAATCCTGGGGTTGTTTTCGTTTCACAGTTAAGCTCAATTCAAGCGTTATTGGAACAGGCTGGTGAGGATAATACGCTTGATAGTGAAGACAACTTTGGCGTCAACATCACGAATGTGACGACCGCAGAGTATGCGCTTTTAACGCGTAATAATGAAGAACCTCAATCTGTCGAAGAGCTAAACGCAGCGTTACTAAATGTTGATGCTGATGAAAAAATCCTATTGGCAACTCTTATCAAAATCATCGTGGATAATGCTGACTATGTTCTTCCTGAAGGCGTAGAAAATACACTCGATCTTGTCAGTGACGAAGATACCGCTAAGAGTTTTGAAGATGAAGTAAATGAGAAAGATCCTGATCTCATTGAAGAGACGAAAGAAGAAATTAAAAAAGATGAAAACTTAGTTTCTGATAGCGATGAGCCTATTGTTGGTGATTTTATCGTTAACTCACCTCGTTATTATAACAATGATGCATATCACCTTGTCCTGGCAAGTGACGGTACGGGTGAACTTAATGCAAATACAAGCTCAACACTGACAATGAGTAAAGAATCAGGAGTGTATACTTTAGCATTGGCAAATAGTGTAGTGACTTACACTGATGAATATAACGATGGCAATGAATCTTATATTGCGCAAACAAAATTAACAGATATTAGTTTTCAAGTTTTAGCAGAAAACGAGGTTTTCAGAACGATTGAAGTAACTCAAACCACACAGCGAACATTGGACTACCAAAATGGTAGTGAACCCGTTGTGGAGCCTTCAAGTACTCGAACCTATACAACAAACCTGATTGATAAAACTAAAACAATAGCACTAAACACTGCTGAGTTAACAGAAAACACATGGATTTTAGACCTCAGAGACAATGATTACGATTCTGCGTCATCTGATGATGAACCTGAAACTTTACGCTTTTATGCCGATGGTACAGGAGATGTAACGGGTGAAAGTAGTGAGGTATTTAGTTGGGTACTCAATGATACTAAGTTATCTATTAGTTATGATGAAAATGGTGAAACTGGGCTAATTGAGTTTTGGTTCACGAAAGCCCTCTCTGCGGGCTATCAAGTTGTAGCATTAGACACTAGTTTTGATGAGCCAAGTAATACATTAACAGGCTTAATGATTAAAAAAGCGAATGTAACAACAACCGATGAGGATATTATTGGTCGTTGGCATGGTTTTGTTGGTACTTCTCAATCTTATGATTTGAATATTTACCCTGATGGTAGTGTTGCTATTGGTTTAGGTTATTCAAGTTTCCAAGGTCATATTGAAGATGGCAATTTCTCTAGAAAACGCTTTTATTCAGAAACATATGGTCTTGTTTCAAGCTGTGATGGCTTTGCTGATGACTGTTACCTTGAAAGTGAAATGCAACATGAATTCATTAACATTATTGGTAGCACCTATTACATTATCAGAACGCTAACTTATTACACTATGGCTGGTGAGGCATATGATGAAGTTAAATCGGTATTCATTTATGAATACAGTAAAGACTTGTCATACTCAGCCTTTACTGAAGAGCTATTAGAGGGTTCTATTTTATTTTATAAAGATGATAGCTCTTCAGATGCGATTTACATGCAATATAATGACTTAGGTGAAGTAGAGTATGTTGTCAGTTTTGATGGTGTTGAGCATATAGCAACGTTCAATGATGGCGTATTAAGCTATCAAGTTGATGGTAATACGTGGTTTGTTGAACTGGTTTCTGCGGATGAAAATGCTGTTACTATTTGCCGATACCAACAAGGAAGTAGTTGTTCAGTTGATACGCAAATTAGTTACTTACCCAAGCGCCCTAAAGTAACCTTAACTGTGAATCCATCTCAGAACGGTAACCTCTCACCTACCAGTCAAACTTCGTATTGGTACCAATATGCATCTTTCGTAATTAGCCCTGATGAAGGGTATGTTATTGACGAAATTACAGGATGCGAAGGATATATTGAAGGAGGCTATTATCTTGTCTATACCACAGGTGCTGATTGCGATATTACCGCAACGTTTAAACCTGCATTATTAGCTTCTGGCGAGTATATTTTAAATAACAGTGATTTATATAATGCACCAGCCTTGGGCTTATTACTAAATGCGGATAACACTGGCGCTGTAACTCTCAACGGTAGTTCAAATATCAACTGGTATGAAGTTGATGATCACATTGAGTTATCACCTATCGATAGTATCGTTGTAGAAGAATATATTTCTTTCCCTGATGGTATGACTGAGGTTCAGTATCGAACTGAGATCAGTTACGCTGAGTTAATGCCAATGGCAGAAAAAGGGCTTAATTGGCATTGGCTAACAGTTGAATATAGCTATTACGAGAATGACGTTTTAGTGAATACCAGCTCTGAAAGTTCCAATGTTTATGCTTTTGCTGATGGCGATGAAATTGCTGTTGCTAGTGATGATGTCGTAGGGCAATGGGCAGTAAGCGCAGAACAAGGAGGAGTGCTATTAAATATGCAGATCAATGCTGACGGAACGGGCTCTTACATAGATATTTTGAATGATGAGCAAGATACGTTTAGTTGGCAGATCATTGATAGCAACTTAGTACTTAATCACAACAGTGATAATTCAACAGATACTCTCTACTTCACTAAAAATATCAACGTTGGTTACCAATTCTTAGACCAGGGTAATGATAGTGAGGGGGATTATGTAGATGCAGGCATGTTTGTTAAACGCAATGAAGTAGCCATTAATACAGGTAATTTTTCTGGTCGTCATCGATTTAGAGAGGGCCATGAAATTGATTCGCATTGGAGTGAAATCCAAATTTATGACGATGGTGAAATCTTCTTTACCTTTGGAACAAGTTCATATCAGGGAAGCTTTGTTAATAACCGCTATATTAGAAGACTTTATGTAGATACTAGCTCTGGAGGTTGGGAAACAACTGACTTCTGTGATACTAGCTTAGATACATGTTTCCTTTATGGTGAGTTTGTTTACAAGCTAATTGCTATTGATGGAGCCCGATATTTTGTCGAGCGTACTGTGGCGTTCGATGGTAATGGCACTGGGGTGCTAGAAAAATCATCTGCACATCTATATGTACATGATTATGCTAGTTCAACAGCAGTTGATAAATTCTACGACTACGACTTATATAGCTTCACTTTATATGAAAGCGATGGCACAACTTGGTCATTAAGCGAGCAGGATTATAATGAAGATAGTCAGTCTTACGATTACTCACTGACGATTGGAGATCAAAGTATCACGGGTGTTCAATTGGTTGATGGTAAATTGTCATTTATTGAAAATGGCCAAGACACGTTGCTTGAGCTTATCAGTAACAATCGCACCGAACTCGTTTTCTGTAAGTATTTAGCAGGTAATAGTTGTCAGTCACAAGATCAAGTTTCCCTTTCTATGAGCAATTAAACGTGTAGTAAATTGTGCAATCTAAAACAGCCACATTTGTGGCTGTTTTTATTTTTTAGATTAAATATTCTAAAAGCCTAGTATAACGATCTTAAAATTATGCATTATGCCTTGCTGGTTTACATAAAAACGCAAAAATTCCCCGCTAATTGAATTAAAATCCTCGCCAATATTCTCAACGTAATAAGGCGAGATCGAAATGACTACATTAAACAACCAGAACCTTTTACAACTTCGTTTTGTAAGCCAAGCCCATATTGATGCAGTAAAGCCTTCGTTTGCTAACCTACCTGCTAATCCATACGCAGATGGTGAATTTCGTAAGCGTCGTTATTCAGTCATTAAAGTTGTTGATGGTGAATTAAAACTACAACCAACAAAAGCATTCGTGCAAGATGACTCAATCAATACCTTTCAGGGTAATGTAGAGCGCACGTATGAGAACCTTGAAGATAGCTTATTAGCGACGGATGGCATGAAGCAAATCGTTAATCAGTTCCGCGATATGACAGGTATTAGCGATGATCGCGATATAGAAATTCATCAATTTAGAATGCTTGCGATCGACAGCGACACACCTGCTGCGCCAGAAGGTGTTCACCAAGATGGTTTTGATCACGTATGTGTATGTGGTGTATCACACGAAAACCTAGAAGGTGGTGAGCTACTTGTTTACGAACACCAACAAGCTGAACCATGTTTCAAGATGGAAATTAAAGACGGCATGTTCGCACTGATTAATGACCGTGAAGTATGGCACAACGCAACGCCAATGAATAAAGTAGACGCAAGCAAAGAAGGTTATCTTGATTGCTTCGTACTCACTGCTTAAGGGTAACTCATGAACTTAACGCAATTACGTCGCCAATTCCCTGCACTTATGCAACAAGTTGCAGGACAGTCACCTATTTTCCTTGATGGCCCGGGTGGCTCTCAAGTGCCACAGTCAGTCTTAAGTGCTATGACTGCTTACTTGGGTTACTACAATTCAAACTTAGGTGGTGCATTTTTCTCAAGTGACAAAACAGTCGAGTTAATGGCAAATGCTCGCCAAGCTGCAGCTGATTTATTAAATGCCCCATCTAAAGAGCAAATCGTGTTTGGTGCAAACATGACAAGCTTAACGTTCAGCTTTAGCCGTGCTATCTCGCGTGATTGGACTAATGATGATGAAATCATCGTTACCAATGCAGATCACTTCTCAAACGTATCATCTTGGCAGCAAGCTGCTGAAGATAAAGGCGCGACAGTAAAAACGGCTCTTATCAACGAAGCTGATTGCAGCTTAGATATGGCACATTTTGAAAGTCTTTTATCAAGCAAAACAAAGCTTGTTGCAGTGACGTATGCGTCGAACACGACGGGTTCAATTAATGATATTAAACGCATTGTTGAGCTTGCTCATGCGGTTGGTGCGTTAGTTTATGTTGATGCCGTTCATTACGCACCTCATGAGCTGGTTGATGTACAAGCGCTTGATTGTGACTTTTTAGCGTGCTCTGCATACAAGTTCTTTGGTCCTCACCTTGGTATTGTTTATGGTAAACGTGAACACCTTGAAGGTTTCACACCATACAAAGTTGAGCCGGCAAAAGATGTTGCGCCAGGTCGCTGGGAAACGGGTACGCAAAGTTTTGAAGCGCTGGCTGGCTTAATTGCAGCTGTTGATTACATTGCTGCAATTAGTGAACTTGACGAAAGCCATTCACGCCGAGAAAAACTTGCGGCTGCATTTGCGATTACTAAACAACATGAAATGGCATTAAGTAAGCATTTCTTAACTCGTTTAGCTAATTATCCGCGTATCAAGTTATTTGGTATTGATGATTTAGATCGTTTAACTGAGCGTACACCGACTTTTGCCCTCACATTTGAAGGCATTGAGCCACGTATTGTGTCTGAGTTTTTAGGTAAGCAACATATTTGCGTGTGGGATGGTAATTTCTACGCTCAAGGCTTATGTAAGCAGCTAGGTGTATTAGAAACCGGTGGCGTAGTACGCATTGGTTGCATGCACTACAACACAATTGAAGAGCTTGATAAGGTTTTTGATTTATTTGATCAATTACTGGCAGGTTAAATCTGAGTTGTTAGTTTTAGTTAAGCTATAAGTTTTAAGCAGCCTGAGTGGGCTGCTTTTTTATTGCCATAAAAAAGCGCAACATCAAACGTTGCACTCCTTCTACTAATAGCTTTAGCTTAGCTTATTACCGCTTACTGCTTACTGCTTACCGTTTACCGCTTAGCATTAGGATTGTGGTTGGCCATAAATTTGCTCTGCGCGGTTGAATAAGACCCACGAGGTTAAAATATACTTATCATTTGAAATTGGCTTGTTACCACGGTGTGTGTGAGTAAAGTAGCCTGGCGCTACGACCATAGAACCCTGTTTTGGTGATATTTTTCGTTGTTGATAGTAAAACTCAGTTTCACCACCTTCTTCTACATCATTTAAATAGAACATAAATAACAGCACGCGATGCAGAGCTTCGTTGTGGCCAGCTTGCGGGTATACCTCGCTATGCCAATAAGGGTAGCCACCTTTATTGATATCGTATTTCTGTGCTTGAATTGGACCCATGCGGAAAATTTGCTGCACGAGTAATGGCAATTGTGGTTTGCCGACTTCTTCAAAGTTATCTTGTGTTAGGTCAACAGGTTTGCCTGTTTGCGGATGGTAAACTTTTAAACCAAAGGCACCAATCATCATAAAAATATGCTCTTCAAGGTACTTGAAGATGTAACCTGCAGTCGTTTGTTGAACGTGTTTAAGTTGCTCAGCGTATTCAGGATGATTATTAAGGTATAAATCGCGGCTGTCTTTTTTCGCTAGATCCACTCCGCCTGAGGTAATGCCTTGTTTTAAATGCGGGCTTTGTTCAAATACCGTGATAAAGTTGTCGCAAAATTCTTTGCTGAGGGCGTTTTCGTATACGCGAATAAAGTCCGTCATGAGCTACCTTTAGTTTATATTTTTTATAGGGTTACTATGTTTACTGAAACTATCACACCACGCTTTAGCGAAACAGATGTGCTAGGGCACATCAACAATACCGTACTCCCTGTATGGTTTGAAGCCGCCCGAGCGCCTATTTTCAGGTTTTTTACGCCCGATTTAAACCCTTATGAGTGGAAACTGATCATTGCTAAAGTTGAAGTAAGCTTTGTCGGTGAGTTGTTTTATGGTCACGATGTCACAGTGAAAACCAGTGTTGAGCACATCGGCTCTAGTTCATTTGTACTGCGCCAAGAGGCTTGGCAGCAAGATAACTGCTGTGCCGTTGGTAAAACTGTACTAGTACGCTACGACTTTACAAATAAATGTTCGCAAAAACTTAATGAGCAAGAAAGGGCTGACCTCACAGCACATTTAATCGCAGAGGAATAACCCATTTTTTGCCGACATTTATGTGTGCTTGGGGTAAAATGCGCCTTCATTATTTTGACTGAGTAATTTTGGGTTACACACAATGCTGTTAATGATCGACAATTATGATTCGTTTACATACAACCTAGTGCAATATTTTCAGCGCTTGGATCAAGATGTATTAGTTAAACGAAACGATGAGATCAGTATCGCTGAGATTAAACAACTTAACCCAGAGCACATCGTACTTTCACCTGGGCCATGTTCGCCAAACGAAGCAGGCATTTCTTTGCAAGTGGTTGAACAATTAAAAGGCCAGTTACCTATTCTTGGTATTTGCTTAGGTCACCAAACCATTGCACAGGCACTCGGTGCTGATGTGATCCGTGCAAAGCAAGTGATGCATGGTAAAACTTCATTAGTTAGACATACCAATCAAGGTGTGTTTAAAGGTTTGGCAAACCCGCTGACTGTGTGTCGTTACCACTCTCTTGTGGTTGATAAACAAAGTTTACCCGATGAATTTACTATTACCGCATGGACAGAGCAAAATTCTGATTTTGATGAAATTATGGGTATCATGCATAATGATTTAGCACTGGAAGGGGTGCAGTTTCATCCAGAAGCTATTTTGACCCAACAAGGGCTTGAATTACTTGCTAACTTTTTAACTCGCTTCTAATCTTAGGCTAGTGAATTAACAAATATGATCGACAATACGCCTGTGCAAATGACCGAAGAAAATCGACAACAAAGGACTGCGATGGTGCTTAATGAGCGCGCGCACGATCTTTTGCTTGGCCACAGTTTTGCACAGCGTCAAATTGGCTATATTCACACCCTTGAAATTGATTATGGCGAATCAATGGAGCAACGCACTTTATTAGAGGTTGAAGTTGCTGCAGAGAAGAAACGCCAAAAGAGCAGCACTGCTCATCATAAGTATCGCGCCCAAGCGAGTAAGCAATTACACCAAGTAATTGAAGCTGCCATGCATAAGCAGCTTGAAGACATTGATGCCGTGATTCACGAAACAATTGGTATCCAAGATAGCGTCCCTGCTATTTTAGATATTTTAGCTGTGCGTTCAGCCTCAGTGGGTCGACTCGAGCCCTTAGTTAAAGACTTAAGTTGGTTAGGTCGTGAGCTTGTCGCGTTTGTGAATTTGCCTTTTTACCGTCAACAGCGAAATAAGCACACCTCAGTCAAAGTTGATAACCCACTTTTAGCGCTGCGCTACATTGGCTTAGATAACTTAAAGTTTGTGGTGCCAACCTTTGCGGTACGCCATTGGATGCCGCACAGTACAGAACCATTCCCGCTGTTAAAACGTCGACTTCGTGATAATTCAATGGCGTGTGCTATCGCGGCTCAAGAGATTGCGAAGCTTAATGGTGTAAATGAGGTGCACGCCTTTACCTTAGGTATGCTACTCGATGTGGGTAAGATAGCGCTAGTTCGCATATATCTTCGTATTTTCGAGTTAGTTTGGCAGCGCCAAGTAACAAAAGCCCGTGATGAGCAAAAGAAAGACTTGCACACAGCTTTATTAGAACTAAAACCTGACCCTTTGTTTTTAAGCACCTTGCTAAACAAGCAGTCGATGAAGGTAACAGCGACCGTAATTGAGAAAATGGCCTTTAGGTATTTACCATTTAATGCGGTCATGCAGCAGTTAACGACGCCTCTGGCTAAAAATGATGAGTATTTGCCACTTACCAAAGTGATTTTAAAAGCCCGTTGTTATGCCCAGTATTTAAGTTTAAATGAGCATCAACTGGTCGAAAGTGACGAAACTGAGCGTTGGTTTGCGCACTTCGATTTCAGCAAAGAAGAGCTTGATCAGCTAGCAAAATGCAATTTTGATCGCTTTCATATCCAAATTAATTAAAAAAATTGTTAATTTTTTTGCGACTATTCATTCACTGTTTATCAATCCGCAGCAACAAACTTTTTCTCTTTAGCCTCTGCTTGGCTCACTAGCGGCACGCCTTTTTGTTCTATTTTGAGTGAAAAACAACCTTCAAATAGTTATTCACTATCCATGAAAAAATATCTCAAGCCCTTTATTTTCAAGGGCTACATGAAAGTTTTCTAAGAGACATGACGAAAATTTTCTGAAATAATGGATGAATGAAAATTGAACCAAAGAGTAATTTTGGTGATTTTGCGCTAAGCTCAATCGGCTAAGTAAAATGGCTTAGTTTAGCTTTAGAGCGCCACCTTACTCTGTGTGTGCTTACAATTATGAGGATATAAAATGACAGTCAATCGCGAATTATTTGATCAAGTAATGGTTCCTAACTATGCACCATCAAGTGTTATTCCAGTTCGAGGCGAAGGCTCTCGCGTATGGGACCAAGAAGGTCGCGAATTTATCGATTTTGCTGGTGGTATTGCTGTTAACTGTCTTGGCCATTGTCACCCGGCTCTTGTAAGTGCATTAAAAGAGCAAGGCGAAAAAATTTGGCACTTATCAAATGTAATGACGAATGAGCCAGCACTTCGTTTAGCTAAAAAGCTAACTGATGCAACGTTTGCAGAGAAAGTATATTTTGCAAACTCAGGTGCAGAAGCAAACGAAGCGGCACTTAAGCTAGCACGTCGTTTTGCACTGGATAATTACGGTGAGCAAAAGTCACAAATAATCTCATTCAATAAAGGCTTCCACGGCCGTACATTCTTCACTGTAACAGTAGGCGGTCAAGCTGCATACTCTGATGGTTTTGGTCCAAAACCAGGTGATATCGTACACTGTGACTACAACGATTTAGCGGCTTTCGAAGCGCTTATCTCAGACAATACCTGTGCGGTAATGATGGAGCCTCTGCAAGGTGAAGGCGGTATCATTTCTCCAACTGCTGAGTTTGTTGAAGGTGTTCGTGCGCTATGTACTAAACACAATGCACTACTTATCTTTGATGAAGTGCAAACAGGTGTTGGTCGTACTGGTGAACTTTATGCTTACCAAGGTCTTAATGTAACTCCAGATATATTAACAACGGCAAAAGCGTTAGGTGGTGGTTTCCCAATCGGTGCGATGATCACGACAACTGATATTGCTAAGCACTTAAAAGTCGGTACTCATGGTTCTACTTACGGCGGTAACCCACTTGCGTGTGCAGTAGCAGAAGCAGCATTCGACACAGTAAATACACCAGACGTACTTAACGGTGTTAAAGAAAAGTCAGCATTATTCCGTGAGTTACTAACTGCGATTAACGAAAAGTACAATGTATTCACTGAAATCCGTGGTGAAGGTCTTTTAATTGGTGCAGTGGTGACTGAGCAATTCAAAGGTCGTGCAAAAGAATTCCTAGTTGCCGGTACTGAAGAAGGCGTTATGTCTTTAGTTGCTGGTGCTGATGTTGTTCGTTTCACACCGTCACTTGTTATTCCAGAAGCTGATATCCGCGAAGGTATGGCTCGTTTCGAAAAAGCAGTTGCAAAAGTCGTAAACGGCTAAGCGAAACTGTCATTTCAGGGCAAGCTAGGCTTGCCCTCATTTCTTAATTTACCGTTATTTATAAGGGAGCAAGCGGACTTATGATGATCCTTCGCCCAATCCAGCAAAGCGATTACCAAGCCTTAGTAAAGATTGCTGATGAATCAGGACATGGCTTTACGTCTTTGCCTAATAATGAAGAGTTATTACAAAAGAAAATCGATCACTCTGTCAGCTCATTCGCAAAAACAGCGCAGCAGCCAGGTGATGAAGGTTACTTGTTTGTTCTTGAAGATAGCGAAACGGGAGAAGTTGTAGGGACTTCAGGTATTGAAGCTGCCGTAGGTTTAGATGATGCTTTTTATCATTATCATTTAAGCAAAGCGATTCACTCATCTCGTACGCTAAACGTGTATAAAGCCGTTGATATTTTAACGCTGTGTAATGATTACACAGGTGCAACTGAGCTGTGCACTTTATTCTTAAAAGACGGCTACCGTAAAAACAATAACGGTAAATTGCTTTCAAAAGCGCGTTTTATGTTCATTAACCAACATAAAGAGCGTTTTGCTGAAACAGTGATTGCAGAAATGCGTGGTGTTTCAGATGAAAATGGCGAAAGCCCATTCTGGCAATGGCTCGAAGAGCACTTTTTCTCGATGGACTTTCCGACGGCAGACTACTTAACGGGTATTGGTCAGAAAGTATTTATCGCTGAGTTAATGCCAAAATACCCAATTTACGTCAACTTACTAAGCAAAGACGCGCAAGCTGTGATTGGTCAAGTGCATGACAATACACGCCCAGCGATTGAACTATTAAAGAGTGAAGGTTTTACTTTTAATGGTTATGTAGACATTTTTGATGCGGGTCCAACTGTTGAAGCTAAGGTCGATAATATCGCCACAGTGCGTAACGCAAGAACAGTAAAAGTTGAGATTGGTGAAAGCCAAGGCGACACCACGGTATTGTTAGCAAACGACAAGCTTGCTGATTTTAGAGCAACCGTGACTGAAGTGAGCCTTACGTGTGATGCCGATACCATCACAATTTCAAGTGAACTTGCCAAGGCGCTTCACCTAGAAGCTGGCGATTCAGTTTCACTTGCAACACTATAAAATTCAGGAGACATATTAATGACTCATGCAGCGCAATTTATTAATGGTCAATGGCAAGCGGGCCTTGGGCATGATTTTCAATCTGTAAATCCAGCAAATAACGATGTAATCTGGCAAGCAAACACAGCAACCGCTGAGCAAGTAGACAGCGCCGTTGCTGCTGCACGTGAAGCGTTCTACAGCTGGGCTGATAAAACATTTGCAGAGCGTTTAGCGATTGTAAAAACATTCGCAGAAACGCTTAAAGAACACAGCGAAGAATTAGCGATTGCTATCGCACAAGAAACCGGTAAACCACTTTGGGAAACTCGCACTGAAGCAGGTGCGATGGTGGGTAAAATTGCTATCTCTGAAAAAGCATTTTTAGAACGCACAGGTGATGTTGAAAACCCAATGCCACAAGGTCGTGCGATGATCCGTCACAAGCCTCATGGCGTTGTCGCTGTGTTTGGTCCGTATAACTTCCCTGGTCACTTACCAAACGGCCACATTGTACCTGCACTTTTAGCTGGTAATACCGTGGTATTTAAACCGTCTGAGCTAACGCCAGCAGTTGCTGAGTTAACGTTAAAGTTATGGCAAAAGGCTGGTCTACCTGCGGGTGTTATCAACCTTGTGCAAGGTGAAGTTGAAACAGGTAAAGCGCTTGCATCTCACAAAGGTATCGACGGCTTATTCTTTACGGGTTCTTCTCGTACGGGTCATATTTTACATGAACAGTTTGCAGGTCAACCGGGTAAAATTTTAGCGTTGGAAATGGGCGGTAATAACCCGTTAATCGTTACTGATGTTGCTGATACTAAAGCGGCTATCCACGATATTATCCAATCAGCGTTTATTTCTACTGGTCAACGTTGTACGTGTGCGCGTAAGTTGTTTTTACCAAAAGGTGAGCAAGGTGATGCCATCTTAGCGGGTCTTATTAAAGCAACTAAAGCAATTAAAGTGGGCGACTACGACGCAGAAGATCAACCTTTCATGGGGTCGATGATTTCTGCTACAGCGGCTGCAGGTATGGTTGCTGCACAAAAGCAACTTGTTGAGCTAGGTGCAGACGTACTTGTTGAGCTAACTCACAAAGAAAATACCGGCTTTGTAACACCGGGTATTTTAGAGTGTACAAACGTTGCTAACTTCCCAGATGAAGAGCACTTTGGACCACTGCTTAAAGTATTCCGTTTTACTGATTTTGATGCTGCTATTGATAAAGCAAATGACACAAGCTTTGGCTTGTCAGCAGGTTTATTAAGCGACAGCGCCGCTGATTACGATCACTTCTTACGTCGTATTCGCGCAGGTATCGTGAACTGGAACCGTCCTATCACGGGTGCATCAAGTGCTGCACCATTTGGTGGTATTGGCGCATCAGGTAACCACAGAGCAAGTGCCTACTATGCAGCTGACTATTGTGCATACCCAGTCGCTTCAGTTGAGCTTGAAAAAGTAGCGATGCCAGCGACATTGAGTCCAGGCTTAAAAATCGATTAATAATCGTAAATCATTACAAAAAGCAGCTTAGGCTGCTTTTTTTGTATGAGATGTCTAGCAAAGGTAGCAATTAAAAGCGCTTTCTGCTTAAATCTAAAGAGATAGTTTTTTATTAGGTGTGCAGTCGTATGGTTTTAGATAGGCAAGGGTACGATGATCTTGTCATGTATCTCACTCAAAATTTAGCGCTTTTTGAGAAGCCAGGTCAAATTAAACCAGGAGCTCCAACAGTGTTAGAGCTGATTGAAGACGTGATAGCAGAAAACGTCATGTTACTTTGCGAGCAACATACAGAGCTTAATACTGAACAACGTAGTCAAATAGTCCGCGAAGTCGACGGTATTGTTTACGACCTACAAGAAGTTCTTAGTAGTGTCACGAATCACACTGTAACCGTTGAACAGCATGCTTTTATCGATGAGTTTGCCGGATTGGTGAAAAACTTATTCGACAGTGCTGTTGTAGAAAACGCCTAGTTTATAAAGCACCACACAATCTCTCGTCTTCAGCGAGTAGCTTAAAATAAGTGACTCGCTTTCCTCTAAAGCTCACCTCTTATCCCTTGCATCTGTGTGTGACTTGCTTACAATCAAGCAAAATAACTTTAAGAGATAAAACACATGCAAGCGAATGTAAAATGGGTAGAAGGTGATACGTTTATTGGCCTTTCAAATTCAGGTCACAATGTAGTTTTTGATGCAGGTAGCGATAGTGCAGCACCAAGCCCAATGGAAATGGTGTTAATGTCAGCAGGCTGTTGTTCATCTGTTGATGTTGTTAGCATTTTGAAAAAAGCGAAGCAGTCGTTTTCTGACGTACAAGTTAAGCTAACTGCTGAACGTGCAGAATCAGCGCCTCGCGTGTTTACTAAGATTAACCTACACTTTGTGGTTACCGGTAACGATGTCTCTGAAAAGCACCTTGCTCGCGCTGTTCAACTGTCAGCTGAAAAGTATTGTTCTGTTGCCTTAATGCTTGATAAAACAGTAGAAATTACGCATAGTCATGAAGTTGTGCAAGAACAGGTAAAATAACGCTTTTTCCGAGCACAAATTTCGTATAAAATCCGCGAACTTTTATTTCTGCTGGTGCAGGTTTCACTCGTTTAAAGGTTGGTTTAGCATGAATAAACCCTTCGATAAAATTAAGCTTCATGGCTTTAATAACTTAACTAAGAGCTTAAGCTTTAGTATTTACGATATTTGTTACGCAAAGACTGAACAACAGCGTAAAGAATATATTGAATATATCGACGAACAGTATAGTGCTGATCGCCTTACCGATATTTTAGGTGAAGTTGTGGATATTATTGGTGCAAACATCTTGAATGTTTCTCGCCAAGATTATGATCCGCAAGGTGCCAGTGTAACAATCTTGATCTCAGAAGAGCCGATTGAGCAACAAACAACGTATGACGTTGATGAAGCGCCAGGTCCTCTTCCTGAAACAGTTGTAGCGCACTTAGATAAGAGCCACATCTGTGTTCACACATACCCAGAAGCACACCCTGATGATGGTATTTGTACATTCCGTGCTGATATCGAAGTATCAACGTGTGGCATTATCTCGCCATTAAAAGCGTTAAACTTCTTAATTCACAGCCTTGAGTCTGATGTTGTAACAATTGACTATCGCGTACGTGGTTTCACCCGTGATGTTGATGGTGTTAAGCACTATATCGACCATGCAATTAACTCAATTCAGAACTACATGACTGAAGATACTAAAGAAGCGTACCAAATGATGGACGTGAACGTGTATCAAGAGAACTTGTTCCACACGAAGATGATGTTAAAAGAAACTGACTTGAATACTTATTTATTCGGTGTTTCTACCGCGGATCTTTCTGAAGACGAAGAAGAAGAAATTCGTTCTAAGCTAACTCGTGAGATGCAAGAGATCTTCTACGGTCGTAACTTACCAGACACAGAGTAAGTTATTATAGCTTCAGAAAAACGGCGCGTAATGTAAGTTACGCGCCGTTTTTTTATGCCTCATTGACTGCATTCAGCTGTACTTATATGCTGATTAAAAGGCCAATTTAAGGATTGATATGTCAGTACCTCTCTCGCAGTCGGTATTTTTAGCAGAGCAAGTTCGTGAAAATGAAGGACCCGCTGCCAAGCACTGTGGTATCAGTATGTATGAGCTTATGGAGCGAGCAGGGCAGGCTACTTACCAACAAGCTATTAATCACTTTGCTGATGCAAATGTATTCGTTGTGTTAGCGGGGGTTGGTAATAATGCAGGTGATGGTTATGTTGTTGCTCGCTTAGCGAAACAAGCGGGGAAGCAGGTTAGAGTTATTGCTGCCATGCCCGACAAACCGCTCAAAGGGGATGCCCTTAGTGCTCAGCAAGCTTGGCTCGACGCAGGAGGAGCAATAACAGCGGATATAAGCGTTATTGAGCAAGCAGACATCATTATTGATGGCTTACTTGGTACAGGTATTCAAAGCAAGGTGCGCGAGCCTTTTTCAACCTTAATTAAAGCTGCCAACGAAAGCCAAGTGCCGATAGTTGCTATCGACCTACCCTCAGGTATTCATGCAGACACAGGTGTCGAACAGGGAGTCGCAATTAAAGCTGCACTCACTGTGACTTTTGTGGGGATTAAACAAGGTTTAGTGACAGGGCAAGGGCGAGCACATGCAGGTAACATAGAGTTTGCTGATTTAGGTATTGAAGATGCCTTTTTAAAACTGACATCACCCGCTGCAGAGCTTATCAACTATCAGACGCAGCCGAGGCTTCCTGAGCGCAATAATAACAGCCACAAAACCAGTCATGGAAAATTATTGTGTGTTGGTGGTAATGCTGGCACCGCCGGCGCAATTCGTTTAACTGCAGAGGCCGCTCTTCGCACTGGTGCGGGCATGGTCAAAGTGTATACCCATAGCAGTTCTATTTTGCCAGTGAGCATCGGGCGTCCTGAACTTATGGTTACCGATACAAATTTAATTAGTGCGCTAGAGTGGGCGAGTTGTATTGCTATTGGCCCAGGGCTTGGTCAGGACGATTGGTCCGAAACAACCTTTGAAACTGTCATGCAGTATTGTTTCACTAATAACAAGCCACTGATTATTGATGCCGACGCACTTAATTTAATAGCTCAGCATGCTTCGTCATTCCCATTAGCGAATACAGTAATCACACCGCACCCCGGTGAGGCTGCAAGATTACTGAATTGCCGCACGGTTGATATTGAAGAAAATCGCTTTCATGCAGTAAAACAGCTTGCGCGCAGCTATACCACTACTTGTGTACTCAAAGGCGCTGGTAGTTTAATTGCTGATAATAACCAAACATGGGTGTGTAGAGATGGAAATCCTGCACTTGCGGTTGGCGGCAGTGGTGATGTATTAACAGGTATCATAGCGGCACTGATCGCACAGGGGCTTACTCCTCAGCAAGCAGCATGTTTGGGTGTAACATTACATGCAAAAGCCGGGGATATTGCCTCAGAGCGTGAAGGCGAAAGAGGCATGTTGCCGAGTGATTTGTTTGCGATAGTGAGGGAGTTGGTTAATGGCAGCTTTAAGCTGTAAGTTTTAAGCCGCAAGTATAAAAACATCATAACTACTACTATTTTGTTGGTTTTTAAGCTTTTTGGTGAATTCATGCTAGTATTATTACCTTAGTTCAAATGTAATAGGGAAGTTTGTTTTGAATAAGGTTAAGGTATTATTAGCAGTCGCTCTTTTGGTAAGTTCAGGTCTCAGTGCGCATTCGGGGCGTACTAACGCATCAGGCTGTCATACAAACCATTCCAATGGTAGCTATCACTGCCATAATAAAAAGCGAGCTGATAAGCAAACATATTGCCACATACTTAAAGGTGAAAAGCGTTGTGGATATGCCTATTCAACATGCCAATCGTTGAAAAAGAAGTATGGCGGGGCTTGTGAACTTAGCTATTAGCTTATTGTTCTGTTAAATGGTACAAATAATCTAGACAAAGTAACTTGGACTCGCATGCTATCTTAAATTCTTACTTCTCGAATCCTGTCGATTATTAAGGTGTTGATTTTCATTGCTTTTATTTCTATCCTGTTTTTTGGTTTTAAATTTAAATCTTCGCGGTAACACCAGTAAATTTTTTGTAAATTACTGCTGGTTGTAAATTGACTTTTTTGGGATTGTCTACAAATATTAAGCCGCAGTTTCAGAAAAGCTCGTTTCGCCATGTCTCGGGAATGTTTTATACACCTTATAAAATTGCCTCATACTGCTTCGCTAAACTTCTGGGTGATGTTTGGAATGCACATTCCAACCCTACCAAATTTAAGGATATAAATATGAATAAGCACTTACTTATTTCAGGAGTGGCCTCGTGTTTTGTGTCTGCAGTGGCATTTGCAGATGTGACAGCTATGACTGGAACTATTCACTTACAACCCACAAATGGCAGTATTAATGGTTCGACAATCTCAGTATCGTCTGAGCAGGTTGTATCTGGTGGAACGTTTGGAACTTACACTACGCAGCAAATGTATGATGATGGTTTTCGGACTGAAGATGGAAAATTTGCAATGCAAATGTTCAACTATGGCTCAGGCATAGGCGCATTTGATATTCAACCAAGACCGAGCAGTTATACAATCCTTAATGATGGTGGAGCATCATATGATGTGTATTGGGGATGGCAATATTGGCTAATTTACACAAATGATGCAATGCACGGTACTATTTTGGCTGTATGGGATCAGATGCCAACTTCATTAACTTATTCATGTGATGATTACTGTCTTGTTTCAACTATCAGTGACCCGATAGGTATCGTTGATGAAGATATGGATCAAGACGGTATACCTGATGCTGTGGACAATTGCCCTGAAGTTGCAAACCCTGATCAGCTAGATTTTGATCAGGATGGTCAAGGCGATGTATGTGATGCCGATGTTGACGGCGATGGTGTGAATAATGATCTTGATTATTGCCCTAATACCCCAGCTTCAGAAGCGGTAACTTATGAAGGATGTTCTGTTGAGCAACATATGGCTGCACAATGTGGAGAATCATCAGAGTTTGCTAACCATGGTAAATACGTCAGTTGTGTTGCAAAAGCGGCAGAAGAGCTTTTAGATCAAGCTTTAATCACCGAAGAGCAAAAAGACATGATTGTCAGTGAGGCTGCTAAATCAGATAAAGGTAAACCAAAGAAAGGTAAGTAGCTAAGAGCAGCTCTAATTAAATAGAGTTTAGCAATTTTAAATCAGACTGTGTTTCTATAATCGTAAAAAAGCCCCTAAAAACATTTGTTTATAGGGGCTTTCTTTTGAAGGGGAGGTACCTTCGGGTAATATCTTTAAATAAAGATTTTTACCAGGGGGATGATTACATCATGCCGCCCATACCACCCATGCCGCCCATGCCGCCCATATCAGGAGCACCCGCGTCATCTTTAGGGATTTCAGCAACCATTGCTTCAGTTGTGATCATAAGACCCGCGATTGAAGCAGCGTACTGTAGTGCAGAACGCGTTACTTTAGTTGGGTCTAAGATACCCATTTCGATCATGTCGTTGTACTCGCCAGATGCTGCGTTGTAACCGTAGTTACCTTCACCACCTTTTACTGAGTTAACAACAACTGATGCTTCGTCACCTGCGTTCGTTACGATTTGACGAAGTGGTGCTTCCATCGCACGAAGTGCAACTTTAATACCGTGGCTTTGGTCTTCGTTGTCGCCAATAAGCTCAGCAAGTTTGCTAGCTACGCGAACTAATGCAACACCACCACCCGGTACAACACCTTCTTCAACCGCTGCGCGAGTTGCGTGTAGCGCATCTTCAACGCGGTCTTTTTTCTCTTTCATTTCGATTTCAGTTGCTGCGCCAACTTTGATTACTGCAACACCGCCAGCTAGTTTAGCCATACGCTCTTGTAGTTTCTCTTTATCGTAGTCAGACGTTGCTTCTTCGATTTGTGCTTTGATTTGTGCAACACGGCCGTTGATGCCCTCTTCTTCACCTGCACCGTCGATGATTGTTGTGTCATCTTTAGTGATTACAACGCGCTTAGCTGTACCTAGGTCTTCAACTGTTGCTTTTTCTAGCTCTAAACCGATTTCTTCAGAAATAACGGTACCGCCAGTTAATACGGCGATGTCTTGTAGCATCGCTTTACGACGGTCACCAAAACCTGGCGCTTTAACTGCAGATACTTTAACGATGCCGCGCATGTTGTTTACTACAAGCGTTGCAAGCGCTTCGCCTTCAAGGTCTTCAGCAATGATAAGTAGAGGCTTGCTAGCTTTAGCTACGGCTTCTAATGTAGGTAGTAACTCACGAATGTTAGATACTTTTTTGTCTACAAGTAGAATGAATGGGTTGTCTAGCTCTACTGCGCCTTTTTCAGCGTTGTTGATGAAGTAAGGAGACAGATAACCACGGTCAAACTGCATACCTTCAACTACGTCTAGTTCGTTTTCTAACGACTGACCTTCTTCAACTGTGATTACGCCTGAATCACGGCCTACTTTTTCCATTGCTTCAGCAATGATGTTACCGATTTCGCTATCAGAGTTAGCAGAAATAGTACCTACTTGTGCAATTGCTTTAGCATCGGCACAAGGAACAGAAAGTGCTTTAAGTTCTTGAACAGCAGCGGCAACAGCTTTATCGATACCACGCTTAAGGTCCATTGGGTTCATACCCGCTGCAACTGCTTTTAAGCCTTCGTTTACGATAGCTTGCGCTAATACAGTTGCAGTTGTTGTACCGTCACCTGCAGCGTCATTCGCTTTCGACGCTACTTCTTTAACCATTTGTGCGCCCATGTTTTCGAACTTGTCTTCAAGCTCGATTTCTTTTGCTACAGATACACCGTCTTTAGTGATCACTGGAGCGCCGAATGATTTGTCTAATACAACGTTACGGCCTTTAGGACCTAAAGTTACTTTTACTGCGTTTGCTAAAATGTTTACGCCAGTTAGCATTTTGCCACGTGCGTCACCTGCAAAAAGTACTTCTTTTGCTGCCATGATTTAATTCCTCTTAAATTCTGTAAACGGGTTGCTAAATGAAAAGTAGGATTAGCCTACAATGCCTAGAATGTTATCTTCACGCATGATCAGGTACTCTTGACCTTCGATCTTTTCAACTTTTTCAACATAAGAGCCGAACAGCACAGTGTCACCGGCTTTTACTTCTAATGCTCTTACTTCACCGTTGTCTAAAACGCGGCCATTACCAACAGCGATAACTTCTCCGCGAGTTGATTTTTCAGCTGCAGAGCCAGTTAATACAATACCGCCAGCAGACTTAGTTTCTTCTTCTAGACGCTTAACGATGACGCGATCATGTAAAGGACGAATGTTCATTTATTTAGTTCTCCTAACAGTTTCTGAACAGTACAGAAAAAATCTTATGTTATTGCAGGGGAGTGCTAAGCCACCCGTTGCGTTTCATTGCCTTCATTAATGGGGGTGGCTTAAAAAAATCCAAGTACAAAAATTAAAAAATTTTAATCTTTTCGCTCAAATTCACCATCAATAGTTGTAGGTTGATGGTTTGGCTCTTCATGAGCGGCTGCTTTGCTATGATATTGGAAGTGTGCAGAGCCTTGATTTGCTTGCGTACTCATACGCACTGTCGCTTGGCTGGCAAGGCCTGCAGCTAGTTTGTTGCGGATTGCTGGCGTGAGTAATAAAAAGCCAAAAAAGTCAGTCATAATGCCAGGTGTCATTAATAAAACGCCGGCGATAATCACACATAAACCAGTAAATAATTCTTTTGCAGGCATTTGCCCTTGTGCCATTTGTAATTGCACGTTTTGAATCGCGCCCATGCCTTGCTGCTTCACTAATTTCGCACCGACAATCGCGGTCACAATCACAAGCGCTATGGTGGCAAAGCCGCCGATTACTTCACTCACTTGAATGAGTAACGCAATCTCCACAATCGGCACTAAAATAAATAACAAAAACAAAAATCTAAACATAACGCTCTCTAAAAAATGTCATTCTCTTTCGAGTCAGTGAAATATAAATAGGGGTGAGCAGGTCATTTTTCAAGGTGGAACCTAGGATCACCTTGCTCGCTACACATTATAGTTACTATCGGCTACTATGGTGCGACTCACGTAATCAAACAAAGGTTCCTTATGACTACGCATTTTCGACTTATTTTTACTACTTGTGCGAATGAGGCTGAAGCCCGTCAGTTGGCACAACATCTAGTTAAAGAAAAGCTAGCGGCTTGTGTGAACATTATGCCTACAATCGAATCTATTTACATGTGGGATGGCGAGATAACTCAAGCTACAGAAAGTAAGTTACTGATCAAAACAAAGTCAGAAAAAATGAATGAAGTGATCCAAACTATCAAGAAATTACATAGTTATGAGATACCAGAAATTCAGGTCGTTGATGTAGCAACAGGCAATTTAGCCTATTTTAATTGGATGGATGAGGTACTTAATTAATGCGATCGTTCCTTTTATTACTGTGCGCACTGTGGCTTGTGCCGGCCAGTGCAAGTAATAACAATTTACTTGGAAATCTATTACAACCAGCTGAGCAAACATTTCTGCCAGTTGATCAGGCCTTTGTTTTTGATTTTGACCAGCAAGGCAAAACCTTATTTATTGGCTGGGATATAGCGCCTGATTATTACCTCTATAAAAAGAAAGTCGAAATAATTGCTAAAGGCGCTGATATTGAAATCCCAGATCTTGGCAAAGGGCAAATCATAGAGGATGAGTTTTTTGGCAAAACCGAGGTCTTCTTTAACTCATTGAGTGTGGTAACTAAGCTTAGTAATGTTACGGAAGGGGCGGTTGTTAAAGTGCGTTTTCAAGGCTGTGCTGAAGCTGGACTTTGTTATCCGCCAGAAGTTAGAACCATTCCTTTATCTGTCATTGCTGGCGAGCAAGTTTCACAAACCGCGTCAGCGGGGAATGCGCTAGCGGCATTAACACAAGCAGCTGATACCAATGAGGCATCAACAAATGTTTCTCAAGAAGTAGCAAAACCAGCTGGTGAGCAGTCATATACCGATAAACTGGCATCGCAGGGCTTATTGACCAACCTAGTAATCTTCTTTTTAGTGGGTATTGGTCTGGCTTTTACGCCTTGCGTATTTCCAATGTTTCCGATTTTGTCGAGCCTTATTGCGGGTCAGCAGAATTTATCGACTAAAAAAGCGTTTTCGCTGTCGTTTGTTTATGTGCAAGGGATGGCCGTTACCTATGCTGCACTGGGCTTAGTGGTTGCATCATTAGGTGGTCAAGTACAAGGGTACTTACAGCACCCAACGGTGTTAATTAGCTTTAGTATTTTGTTTGTATTGCTGGCGATGTCGATGTTCGGCTGGTACGAAATTAAGCTGCCTAGCGGCATGATGAATAAGCTTACTCAGGTAAGTAACCAGCAAAAAGGCGGTAACTATGTTGGCGTATTTATGATGGGTGTGTTGTCTGGTTTGATAGCGTCACCTTGTACAACAGCGCCATTGTCTGCTGCTTTACTCTATGTAGCGCAAAGTGGTGACTACCTCGTCGGTGGTTTAACACTTTATGTACTCAGTTTAGGCATGGGCTTACCGTTATTACTACTGGGGACTTCTGGCGGTAAATTACTACCCAAAGCCGGTGGTTGGATGGAGCAAGTGAAAACGTTATTTGGCTTCATCATGCTGGTCGTTCCGCTAATTCTGCTTGAGCGTATTGTTGATATTGAAATCATTTGGTTAATGGCGGGTTTATTAGCACTTGCGACCGCACTTTATTTACACCATTGGCAAAGTGCGCAATCACAAGGCAAGCTAAAAACAGCACTCTGGTTTGCTGCAACTTTACTGGTTGTGACGGGGGCGAGCCTAACGAAAAATTATTTTTGGCCGAGTAAAGCGGTAGTTGCCGAAGCCGCAGCACAAACACATGGTTTTAAACAAGTTGCTAATTTAAGTGAATTGAAAGACGAAATTGCAGCTGCAAGTAGCGAAGGGCGCTTAGTGATGGTCGACTTATACGCAGACTGGTGCGTCGCGTGTAAAGAGTTTGAACACTACACGTTTCCTGATACGAATGTTCAAGCACAGTTTGCTCACTTTGAGTTAATCCAAATCGATTTAACCGAAAGTGATGCAAAAACAATTGAGCTAATGGAAGAGTTCACAGTCTTTGGTTTACCGAGCATTCTGTTCTTTGATACTCAAGGTAATGAGCTTTTAGAGCAACGCGTAACTGGCTTTTTAAATGCCAAAGACTTTGCTGAGCATTTAGCAAAAGTACGAAATAGCGCTAAATAAACGCAAACGTGCAAGAAAATAGCGAAACGCCACTCATCTGAGTGGCGTTTTTGTTTCTGTCTCGTAAAAAATGGTGGTTTTCAATGAAAAGTCGTAATTTCACTTGGTGAAGTTCAATTTATCAGCAGGAAAATGCTCAGAATGACCTTGTTGTGTGCCTTGCTGTGCCTGCCTTTGCCGCGAATAGGTAGTGATTAGACCAGTATTTTGCTGCTATTTACGTCGAAATATCTATAATAGGTGGTTAACGTGAGAAATAGTTGCTATTTTACATCAACACGCTTAGGTTAAGCGTGGGTTTATGGTGAATATGGTTAAACTGCTTACTTATAGGATATATCGCGTATTATGGCTGCAAAATTCAAACTTTTAGTTCTAAATGGGCCAAATTTAAACATGCTTGGCAAGCGTGAACCAGAAAAGTACGGTACTCAATCTCTTGATGAGATTATAGCTGAACTTAGTCAGGTTGCTGCGGGTCACAATGTTGATTTAACGCATTTCCAAAGTAACAGTGAAGCAGCATTAATAGAACTTATTCACGATGCATGGCAAGTGGTTGATGCAATTATTATTAACCCTGCTGCATTTACGCATACTAGCGTAGCCTTACGGGATGCATTGCTTAGTGTAAACATTCCCTTTTACGAGGTGCATTTAACTAATGTGCATGCTCGCGAAGCATTCCGCCATCATTCGTATTTTTCGGATGTGGCACAAGGCGTCATTATTGGATTAGGAGCAATGGGTTATAAGGTGGCACTTGAAGCTGCTGTTAGCCGGTTGCAAAACACACATTAATTTTTAAATAACTAACAGGCGGGTCGATCAATGGATATTCGCAAGATCAAAAAACTTATCGAACTAGTAGAAGAATCTGGTATTGCTGAATTAGAAATCACTGAAGGTGAAGAATCAGTACGCATCAATCGTAGCAACATGGCTGCAGCACCTGCAATGCAGTATGCGCCGCAACATTTTGCAGCACCTGCTCCAGCGGCGGCACCAGCTCCAGTAGCTGAAGCACCAGCAGCAGACGCAGCGCCAGCAGCACCAACAGGTCACCAAGTTAAATCACCTATGGTTGGTTCATTCTACTCAGCAGCTTCTCCTGAAGCAGCGCCTTATGTAGAAGTAGGTTCAAAAGTAAATGTTGGCGACACGTTATGTATCGTTGAAGCAATGAAGATGATGAACCAAATCGAATCTGATAAAGCAGGCACAGTAAAAGCTATCTTAGTTGAAAATGGCGAGCCAGTAGAATTCGATCAACCTTTATTCATCATTGAATAATAGCGCAACAAAAGGCCAACTCTATGTTAGATAAAGTAGTCATTGCAAACCGAGGTGAAATTGCACTTCGCGTACTGCGCGCCTGCAAAGAGCTTGGGATCAAAACTGTTGCTGTGCATTCAACGGCAGACCGTGATCTTAAGCACGTGTTACTGGCAGATGAAACAATTTGTATTGGTAAACCAGCTGCAAGCGAAAGTTACCTAGATATCCCGCGCATTATTGCAGCGGCAGAAGTAACAGACGCGGTTGCTATTCACCCTGGTTATGGTTTCCTTTCGGAAAATGCAGACTTTGCTGATCAAGTTGAGCAAAGTGGCTTTGTATTTATCGGTCCTAAAGGCGACACGATTCGCCTAATGGGTGACAAAGTTTCTGCAATCGAAGCGATGCGTAAAGCGGGTGTACCATGTGTACCAGGTTCTGACGGCCCATTAACCGCAGACAACGAGCGCAATATTCAAATCGCTAAGCGTATTGGTTACCCTGTAATCATTAAAGCAGCAGGCGGCGGCGGTGGTCGTGGTATGCGTGTTGTGCGCAGCGAAAAAGAATTAGTAGATTCAATTGCACTAACGCAACAAGAAGCGAAGCAATTCTTCGGTAACGGTATGGTTTACATGGAAAAATTCCTTGAAAACCCACGTCATATCGACGTTCAAGTACTTGCTGACGGTCAAGGCAATGCAGTTCACTTAGGTGAGCGTGATTGTTCTATGCAACGTCGTCACCAAAAAGTAGTTGAAGAAGCACCAGCACCAGGTATTACAGCTGAAATGCGTAAGTTTATCGGTGACCGTTGTACACGTGCGTGTATCGAAATCGGTTATCGCGGTGCAGGTACGTTCGAATTCTTATACGAAAACGGCGAGTTCTATTTCATCGAAATGAATACCCGTATTCAGGTTGAGCACCCAGTAACAGAAATGGTCACTGGCGTTGACTTAATCAAAGAACAGCTAAAAATTGCTGCTGGCCAGCCATTATCATTCACACAAGAAGATGTGGTTATTCGTGGTCATGCAATTGAGTGCCGTATTAATGCGGAAGACCCAGAAACATTCATTCCTTCACCAGGTAAAATCACGCGATTCCACCCTGCTGGCGGTTTAGGTATTCGTTGGGATAGCCACATCTATGCAGATTACACAGTACCACCTCATTACGATTCAATGATTGGTAAGCTGATCTGTTACGGTGAGAACCGTGATGTAGCGATTGCTCGTTCACGCAATGCGTTAAATGAATTAGTCATTGATGGCATCAAGACCAATACACCACTGCACAAGAAAATCTTGGCAGATGAGAACTTCCAAAACGGTGGTACAAACATCCACTACCTTGAGAAGAAACTAGGTCTGTAAACAAAATTCTGTTTAAGCTAAAAAGCCGGCAACTTTGCCGGCTTTTTTATGTCCAATTAGGCATAAGAGCGATTCTCGCCTTACAAAAATATTCTGGTATGATTAACAAAGTAATGTTTTTTCGTTTTTCATGAGGTAATAATGACCGACAGTGTTGGTTTTCCACTCGCTGATGAAGCAGCAACGGTTAATATGGGTAAGCAACTTGCCGCATTAATGGAGCAAGGAGCTGTTATTTATTTACACGGTGACTTAGGTGCCGGTAAGACAACATTAACCCGTGGTATCGTGCAAGGTTTCGGTCATCAAGGTAAGGTTAAGAGTCCAACTTATACACTGGTTGAGCCTTACCAATTAGCTAAAGCTGATGTCTATCACTTTGATTTGTATCGCTTAGGTGATCCTGAAGAACTTGAATATATGGGAATTCGCGACTATTTTTCACCACAGGCTATTTGTGTTGTGGAATGGCCAGAAAAAGGCGGCGAATTTATCCCAACACCGGATCTTGATATCACCCTACGCTATGAAGGCGAGGCGCGTGCGATTACTATTAACAGCTTAACTGACCGCGGTCAGGCAATTGTTAAGCAACTTAAGAGCGCGCAAGAATAAACAAATAAAAATAAAGGTGTACGAGTAAAAATGGGTCGTTGTACGTTTAAACTATTAACTATTTTAATGTTTTTGGTTGTGAGCCAGATTGCGCTTGCACAAAATACGATTAATAGCGTACGTGTTTGGCCCTCACCAGATAGCACCCGTGTGGTATTTGATCTAAATGACAAGCCAGATTACAGCTATTTCATGCTGAAGAACCCAGCCCGTTTAGTGATTGACTTAAAAGATACTGATAAGCTTGATAGCTTGCCTGATATCCCTAAAAAGCATCAGATACTCTCAAAACTGCGTTACTCAAAACCAAAAGATAGTAAAAGTGTACGGTTTGTTTTTGAATTAGCGCGAGCCACTAAACCAGTGGTGTTTGCCTTGCTGCCTACCGATCCTTATAAACACCGTTTAGTCGTTGACCTTGTAGACAAAACACCGAAAGCTGAGCCTGTGGCTGCAACGAATACCAGTGTTAAAAAGCGTGAGTTACAGCAAGAGCGCGATATCGTTATTGCGATTGATGCGGGTCACGGTGGTGAAGATCCAGGCTCAATTGGGCCATCGGGCACTTACGAAAAAGATATCACGCTACAAATAGCCAAGCGCTTAGAACGAATGATAGATGCTGAAAAAGGCATGATTTCGCGCATGGTGCGCCGCAGCGATTACTTTGTAAACTTAAATACGCGCACCAGTATTGCGAGAGAGAAAAAAGCAGACTTTTTTGTCTCGATCCATGCAGATGCGTTTACCAGCCCGCAGCCAAACGGGGCCTCTGTGTGGGTGTTATCGCTTCGTCGTGCTAACTCAGAAATCGGTAAATGGATCGAGGATAAAGAAAAACACTCCGAGCTTTTAGGTGGTGCAGCTGGGGTATTAAAAGATACTGCGAGTGAAAAATATTTAGCTCAAGCGCTATTAGATATGTCGATGGACCACTCAATGAAAACGGGCTTTAGTGTCGCAGAAGAAGTGGTGAGTGAATTAAAGAAAGTAGCCAAACTACATAAAAAAGTGCCGCAGGCGGCCAGTCTTGCTGTATTAAAATCGCCAGATATCCCGTCTATTTTGGTCGAAACCGGCTTTATTTCGAATCCACGTGAAGAGCGATTATTAAAAACAGCGCAGCATCAAGAGCGCTTAGCTAAAGCAATTTTCACATCAATTAAAAGTTATTATCTGCAAAATCCACCGGATGATTCATTATTTGCGAAATTAAAATCGCAATTTCCGACTAAACACAAAGTTCGTCCGGGCGAGTCGTTAAGTATTTTGGCAAACAGATACAACACCTCGGTTAGTAAATTAAAAACTGCTAACAACTTAAAATCGAATACTCTGTTTATTGGTCAAGAGCTTGATATCCCCCAAAGCTAGTCAATTTTCGTGTTAGGAACACTATGAGCATAGAAATACTACCCGCGCGATTGGCGAACCAAATTGCTGCCGGTGAAGTGGTTGAACGTCCTGCTTCCGTTGTTAAAGAACTCGTTGAAAACAGTTTAGATGCTGGCGCAACGCGCATTCAAATTGATATTGAACGTGGTGGCCATAAGCTAATTCGTATTCGCGATAATGGATCAGGGATTAATAAAGATGAACTGACCTTAGCGTTATCGCGCCATGCGACGAGCAAACTAAAATCTCTTGATGACTTAGAGAACATTTGCTCGCTGGGTTTTCGTGGTGAAGCGTTAGCATCAATTAGTTCTGTATCTCGCTTAACCTTGAGCTCAAAACCACAACAACAAGAAGCGGCATGGCAAGCATTTGCAGAAGGCCGTGACATGGCGGTACAAGTTAAGCCAACCGCACACCCTGATGGCACCACCATTGAGGTGAAAGACTTATTCTTTAATACCCCTGCGCGCCGTAAATTTCTTCGCACCGAGAAAACCGAGTTTTCACATATTGATGAGCTTATTAAGCGTATTGCGCTGAGTCGCTTTGATGTGTCTATAACGCTTACCCATAACGGTAAGGTCGTGCGTCAATACCGTGCTAAACCAAACCCTGAGCAAGCAATAGCGCGTGTCGCTCAAGTTGCTGGTAAAGCTTTTAGTGAACAGGGACTACATATTCAATCAGGTGAGGCCGGTTTGATGCTGCGGGGTTGGGTATTACCCGTGGGCTCAGCAAATAGCACACAATATACCTACGTGAATAATCGCATGATGCGCGATAAACTCATTCTGCATGCAATTCGCCAAGCCTTTGAAGAAGTCGCAGGCTCTGAAGAGCTGCCCGGTTTTGTTATTTATATTGATATTGACCCTCGTCAGGTCGATGTAAACGTGCACCCGGCTAAACATGAAGTGCGTTTTCATCAAGGCCGTTTAGTGCATGACTTTATTTTGCAGGCAATAAAACAAGTTGTGGTACCGCTTCAGCATGAGGCCAGTTTTGCCGAGCACAATGACACTGCTTTTCAGCATGTTCCGCTGAATGAGCCACACCTCAGCAGCACGCAGCCAAGTTTTACTCAATCAGCGCCAACAGAGCAGTATGATTACCCTAAATCTGAATTACAGCCAACACGTTCAGCGAGTTATTCAGGGGCAACAGGAGCAGGGCGCTCTGGCGGTGGGTTTAGTGGCGACAGCCAAGGACACAGTAAAACATCGCATCAAGATGTAAATGCTTTTTATCAAGGGATCAGTGAGCAACATGCTGCGCATTTTGACCAAGTACGCCCAGAGCCAAGCATTACAGCACCTGTTGTTGAGCAAGCTAAGCTTGCAAAACTCATCCACGTACGTGAAGGCGAGTGCGTATTTAGCGAAGACAATCAACTCTTTGCAGCGCACTTTAAGCATGCATTAGCACTCGACTGGCAAGCCCAAGTAGAACAAGCGGGCAGCCTTGATGGCAAAGCTCTATTGTTACCCGTGCGAGTAAATGCAAGCGCTGATGATATTAGCGCGCTAAATACTCAGCAGTCTTGGTTTACCTTACTTGGTTTTGATTTAGTAATAGAAAAACAGTTTGTGATGGTGAAGAAGCTTCCGCCTTGTGTGTATTTACTTGATGTAAGTGATGCTATTGAGCGGCTTATTACTGGCTGTAAAGCTTCTCCAAGTTCACTCGATGAATGGCTAGCTTGGTTAGCTCAGCAAATACCTACACGTTATTACGCAAGTCAGGCCTTTATGGAGCAAGTGGCTCGGTTAGAAAATAATCCACAAACTATGCAACGTTTACGTCAAAAAGCGGTTAAAATAGAACTATCTCAGTTTTTAAATTAAGCAAGGTATTTAGGCTTGAATAACTTACCCGTCATTTTTTTAATGGGACCAACCGCTGCAGGGAAAACAGACTTAGCAATTTCGCTGTGTGAGCATTTAAACACAGAAATAATCAGTGTTGATTCAGCATTAGTCTATAAAGATATGGACATCGGCACGGCAAAACCAAATGCCGAAGAGCTTGCTCGTGCGCCGCATCACTTGATTGATATTATTGACCCAGCAGAAAGTTATTCAGTGGCGGATTTTCGCCGTGATGCAATTGAAAAGATTGATCTATTTCATCAGCAAGGTAAAGTACCTGTATTGGTTGGCGGTACAATGATGTATTTTAAGTCGCTTATTGATGGCTTATCACCGCTACCTGAGGCATCACCTGAAGTACGTGCTGAACTCGAAAAGGAAGCAAAGCAGTTTGGCTGGCCACATTTGCATAAAGAACTTGTGAAAATCGATCCAGATGCAGCGAAAAAAATGAGCGAAAATGATTCGCAACGTATTAATCGCGCATTAGAAGTGTATCGTATAACAGGTAAAACAATGACTGAGCTGCAAAAACAAAAGCAGCCTGAGCTTCCTTATACTTTCTATCAATTTGCCATTGCGCCTGATGATCGCAGTGAATTACATCAGCGAATTGAAAAAAGGTTTAAAATAATGCTCGATCAGGGGTTTGAAAATGAAGTTTCATCCCTATATAAACGTAAGGATTTACACCCTGACCTACCTTCGATTCGTTGTGTGGGTTATAGACAAATGTGGGATTACATTGCTGGCGAAATTGACTATGATGAGATGGTCTTTCGTGGTATTGCAGCCACACGGCAGTTAGCCAAGCGACAATTGACTTGGTTAAGAGGTTGGCCTGAAGTAACTTGGTTGACCACGGGTGATGAAGAAAACTTGCAACGTGTAGTAAGTTCGCTAAGCTAGTAGTAGCTGGAAGTTTTTTAGCTTTGTTAAATTAGTTCAGCTACTTAATTATAATAACACCTAGAACGAAGGAAAATAACATGGCAAAAGGCCAGTCGTTACAAGACCCATTTTTAAATGCGTTACGTCGTGAGCGCATTCCAGTATCAATCTTTTTGGTTAATGGCATTAAATTACAGGGTAAAATCCAGTCATTTGACCAATTTGTTATTTTACTTGAAAACACCGTGAATCAAATGGTGTATAAACACGCTATTTCAACTGTTGTTCCAGCGCGTTCTGTTAACTTCCAAGGCGTTCAAGGAAGTGATGATTCAGAAGAGCAAGAATCTGGAAATTTTTAAACTTAGGAGCGTAATGCTTGTTTGACCGTTATGAAGCCGGCGAACAGGCAGTTTTAGTTCATATCGACTTACCTAAAGAGGGGGATCGCGAAGATCTTCACGAATTAGAGTTGTTGGTATCTTCTGCTGGTGTTAGTAGTTTGGCGATTGTGCAAGGCAGTCGTCAAGCACCGCATCCGAAACTTTTCGTCGGTACCGGAAAAGCAGAAGAAATCGCTGAAACTGTCAAAATCCACAATGCAGATGTCATCATTTTCAACCATCAACTTAGCCCGTCACAGGAACGCAATTTAGAGCGCGTTTGTCAGTGCCGTGTTCTTGATCGTACGAGTTTGATCCTTGATATTTTTGCGCAGCGAGCGCGTACTCACGAAGGTAAGCTTCAGGTTGAGTTAGCTCAGTTACGCCATATTTCTACTCGCCTGATCCGTGGTTGGACCCACCTTGAAAGACAAAAAGGGGGGATAGGTTTACGTGGTCCGGGTGAAACCCAGCTCGAAACCGATAGACGATTGCTACGTGCAAGAATTAAAAATATTCGTGCTCGTTTAGATAAAGTTGCTGTTCAACGTGAGCAGGGACGACGTGCGCGTACGCGAAATGAAATACCCACTGTGTCACTGGTTGGTTATACCAATGCGGGTAAATCAACGTTATTTAACCGTATTACAGATTCTGATGTGTACGCAGCAGATCAGTTATTCGCAACACTTGATCCAACCTTACGTAAGTTGGATATAGGTGATATTGGGCCAGTTATTTTAGCTGACACGGTAGGCTTTATTCGCCATTTACCTCATGACCTTGTTGCAGCATTTAAAGCGACCTTAACGGAAACCCGCGAAGCGGATTTACAGTTACACGTTATCGATGTGGCAGACCACGTCGAAAAGAAAATATTGAGCAAGTACAGTCTGTTTTAAAAGAGATAGAAGCAGATGAAGTGCCGCAATTATTGGTTTATAACAAAATTGATGCGCTCGATGACGTTGCGCCACGTATAGATAGAAATGACGAAGGCCAACCAGTACGGGTGTGGTTATCGGCACGAACAGGTGTGGGTTGTGAGCTGCTGAGTGAGGCAATTAACGAGTTACTTGCTAAAAAAATGTTTGCTGACGAGCTAAAATTACCACCTCAACATGGTCGTATTCGTGCAGCACTGTTTAACTTAAACGCAGTTCATCAAGAGAGTTTTGATGAGCAAGGGAACTGGTTACTATCGGTACGCTTGCCAATGGCAGAATGGAATCGCTTGAAAAAAGAGATGGGACAGGATCTCAACTCTTTCATAGCGACTAACTAAAAATCACCAGCATTTGTCTTTTTTAGTATGAGAAATGCTGTAGATTTGATAGATTTAACCTAATTCATTTAGATAACAATGGAGTATAGCTATGGCCTGGAATGAACCGGGTAATAATGGCAATGATAAAGATCCGTGGAATAATAAAGGCGGAAAAGATCAAGGCCCACCTGATTTAGACGAGGTAATGCGTAAGTTCGGCAACAAGTTTGGCGGTTTATTTGGTGGTAATAAGCCAGGTAAAAGCGGCGGCGGACTTGGTGGCGCAGGCATTTCTTTCATCCTTATTATTGCCGTCATCGTATGGGCATTAAGTGGTATTTACACGGTAAAAGAAGCTGAGCGCGGTATTGTTTTACAATTTGGACAATACAATCGCATTGCAGAACCTGGCTTACGTTGGAAAATGACCTTCATTGAACGTGTGATCCCGGTTGATATCGAAGCGGTTCGCTCGTTATCTGCTAAAGGCTTCATGCTGACAGAAGACGAAAACGTGGTAAATGTAGAGTTTGAAGTACAGTACCGTGTTATCGATCCACACCTATACAAGTTCAGCGTTACTGATGCTGATCACAGCTTACAACAAGCCCTTGATAGTGCACTTCGTTATGTTATTGGTCATGTGAAAATGGACCAAGTACTAACAACTGGCCGTGAAGTTGTGCGTCAACAAACGTGGGATGAGCTAAACAAAATTATCGAGCCTTACAATCTAGGTATTATTGTAAGCGATGTGAACTTTAAAGATTCACGTCCGCCTGGCGAAGTAAAAGACGCATTTGATGATGCGATTGCTGCACAAGAAGATGAAGAGCGTTTCATCCGTGAAGCAGAAGCCTATGCTCGTGAAATTGAACCTCGTGCTCGTGGTCAAGTGACCCGTATGACACAAGAAGCAGAAGGTTATCGTGAGCGTATTAAGCTAGAAGCACAAGGTGAAGTGGCACGTTTTGAAAAACTATTACCTGAGTATCAAGCTGCGAAAGAAGTAACTCGCAAGCGTTTATACATCGATGCGATGGAAGAAGTGCTAGGTAACAGCTCTAAAGTGTTAGTTGATGTTGAAGGCGGTAATAACATGATGTATTTACCTCTTGATAAAATCATGGAAAAGCAAGGCACAGCAACGCGTGTTGCACTACCAAGCTCAAGTGATATTCAAGATCTTCGCAATAAGCTAAACACATCACGTAACAGCACGGTAAATTCAAGTAATGACCGTTTCGCAACTGACCGTTTTAATGAGGGGAGATAAGCAAGATGAAAAATTTTAGTTTAGTAATACTTGCCCTTGCAGTTGTGATGTCTTTCTCTGCGATTTTTGTTGTACAAGAAGGCGAGAAGGCAATCGTACTGTTATTTAGCAAAGTTGAAAAAGACAGTGACGACAAGGCTGTAGTATATGGCCCAGGTTTACACTTAAAAGTGCCTTTCTTCAGCCAAGTACGTCGTTTAGATGCGCGTATTCAAACGTTAGATGGCGCACCTGACCGTTTCGTTACGAGTGAGAAAAAAGACTTAATCGTTGATTCTTATGTGAAATGGCGCATTAACGATTTTAGTGCATTCTACCTGCGTGCTCGTGGTGATAAGCAATATGCTGAAACACTCCTCAAGCAAAAGGTGAACAATGGTCTTCGTACTAATTTTGGTTCTCGTACTATCAAAGAGATTGTCTCTGGCGAGCGTAGTGAACTGATGGAAGAAGCGTTAGTTCAAGCGTCTGAAAGTGCACAAGAACTAGGTATTGAAGTACTTGATGTGCGTGTTAAGCAAATTAACTTACCACAAGAAGTGAGTAGCTCAATCTTCCAACGTATGCGTGCTGAGCGTACTGCGGTTGCAAAAGAGCACCGTTCAGAAGGTCAAGAAAAAGCTGAAACAATTCGCGCAGAAGTAGACCGTCGTGTCACTGTTATGCTGGCAGATGCTGAACGTAATGCACGTACCGTTCGCGGTCAAGGTGATGCTGATGCTGCTGCTATCTATGCTAACGCTTATAACAAAGATGCTGAATTCTTTGGTTTTATGCGCAGCCTAGAAGCGTACAAAAATACCTTTAAAGATAAGCAAGATATCATGGTGATTTCACCAGATAGCGATTTCTTTAATTATATGAAAGGTACAAAAGCACAGTAATTAATTGCTGTGTGATAAAAAGCCCTGCTGTGTGTGGGGCTTTTTTTGTTTCTGTGTGTGATTAATTTTTATCCTTAGCTAGTTTATAAACCTCTGTTCTGCATGTAGTTGTTTAATTAAATAAGATGATAAAAATTCAGGCGCAGAAAAAATAAGCTAAACGGGGTGATCTTTCACCTCGTTTTCTGATAAAATCTCGTCCTAATTTTTTCTAAGTGAATTTGCAATGGGTAAAAACGTTGTTGTACTAGGCACCCAATGGGGTGACGAAGGTAAGGGTAAGGTAGTTGACCTCCTTACAGACAAAGCATCTTTAGTAGTTCGTTATCAAGGTGGTCATAACGCAGGCCATACTTTGGTAATCAACGGTGAAAAGACGGTTTTACACCTTATTCCATCGGGTGTATTACGTGACAATGTTAAGTGTGTGATTGGTAATGGTGTTGTTTTATCACCAGAAGCATTAATGAAAGAAATCGGCATGCTAGAAGAGCGTGGCGTACCAGTACGTGAGCGCTTATTAATCAGCGAAGCATGTCCATTAATTTTACCTTTCCACATTGCATTAGATTTAGCCCGTGAAAAAGCACGTGGCGATAAGCCAATTGGTACTACAGGTCGTGGTATCGGTCCAGCTTATGAAGACAAAGTAGCACGTCGTGGTTTACGTGTAGGTGATTTATTCAACCCTGAACAGTTTGCTAGCAAGCTTAAAGAAGTATTGGAATACCATAACTTCACGTTAGAGCATTACTACAAAGTTGAGCCAGTTGATTTCCAAAAGACATTTGACGATGCAATGGCTATCGCAGATATCTTAAAAGCAATGGTTGTTGACGTTACTGAGCTACTTGATCAAACGCGTTTAGCGGGCGACCACATCTTATTCGAAGGTGCGCAAGGTACATTACTTGACATCGACCACGGTACTTACCCGTACGTAACATCATCAAACACAACAGCTGGTGGTGTAGCGACAGGTGCTGGTTTTGGTCCATTACACCTTGATTACGTGTTAGGTATCATCAAGGCTTACACAACGCGTGTAGGTTCTGGTCCTTTCCCTACAGAGCTTTACGACGGTCTTGATAAACAAGATCCAGTAGGTAAGCACTTAGGTGAAAAAGGTCATGAGTTCGGCGCAACGACTGGTCGTTTACGCCGTACTGGTTGGTTAGATGCAGTGGCAATGCGCCGTGCAGTTCAAATCAACAGCATTTCAGGTTTCTGTTTAACTAAACTAGACGTTTTAGACGGTTTAGAAACATTAAAAATCTGTACTGGTTACCAGTTAGAAGATGGCACAGTAACGAACGTTACGCCATTAGCGGCTGAAGGTTACGAGAAAGTAACACCAGTATACGAAGAGATGCCAGGCTGGTCAGAAAACACAGTAGGTGCTACGTCAGTTGATCAATTACCGCAAGCGGCACTTGATTACATCAAACGTATTGAAGAAATCACTGGTGTTCCAGTTGATATCATCTCTACAGGTCCTGACCGTGTAGAAACTATGGTATTACGCAGCCCATTTGCATAATTGTCATAGTGACTAAAAAGCTGCTTCGGCAGCTTTTTTTGTGCCCGAAATTCACTTGGTATAATATTTGTATATTATTTGCTAAGACTGACTTTATTTAAGTGACTTTGATGCGTGTTTTATTGCCTTTAACATTACTCTTCTCAAGCCTAAGCATGGCTGAAGAGCCCATAACTGCAGTGCCTCTGTACACAGAGAGCGAGTTAATTGGCTTGATCAATAAAAATGCACACCTAGCACGTGTAAAGGCAGATGATTGCCAGTTAGTGCAAGATATCGAGGCCCGAGCCAATAAAATGGCACTGCCATCATATCAGTTCCTGTATGGTGATATGCTAGCGTATGCAGTGTGTGTAGACCGTAATGTAGAGTTAGGGGTTTATTACATGCGTCAGGCCGCTCAGCAAGGGCTAGGTGCGGCTTTAGAGCAGCTTGGTCGTTACTATGATGTTGGCCAGTTAGTGCAGCAAGATAAAGCGATGGCAGTCACCTATTTACGAGAAGCATCTGCCCAAGGCAACTTAAAGGCACAAATGCGTTTGGTTAACCTATTTAATCAAGGCTATGGTAGTCCGCGTGATTATGAAGACGCCTACCGATGGTTATTCCACTCAATGGTTGCCGATAAAGCCACCCACAAAAAAATTGAGCACCTACTGGCAAAGCTTGCAGAGAAAATGCCAGACAGCGTCGTAGCACGCGCACGTTTACCAATGTAGAAACAAATACATAGCAATAAAAAAGGCCAGCTAATGCTGGCCTTTTTTTATTTCTCTTCTTTATTTTCTTTTGGTTTGCCGTTGTTAGGGTCTTTCAGCACCGACAATTTAGGCGGTTGTAGCGCCACAATTCGCTCACCTACTTGCGGAGTTTTCTCCATGTTAGTAGTGAACGGACGAATTTTTATAGGTGAATCATCATCATCTGTCTTTTCGCCATGCAAGATAAACAGTGGGATAGCTTCGCTATTTACTTCTTTGTATTGCTCCCAGCTAAACTCATCAGAAATACGCGTTGCACTGACTTTACCGCCTTTGGCAATCAAGCTACTTAAGCGCGCATAAGCCCCATTATCGCCAAATAGAATTTGTCGTGATAAGAAAGTCGCACTGTCTTTGTTTGCTTTAGCGTGGTTAGTTGAAGAGCGCAGTGAAAACACATCTTTTTCGTCAAGTAAATGCGAGAAGTACTGCACACCTAATGCATTATGATGGCGATTAGGCGAAAGCGCGAGAACGCTACGAATCGTCGTTAATGGCAAATAACGTTCAGCATGTTCAGATTGTGGATTACCATAGTAACAAGGTAAGCCATCCATACGTGCCATTTTGCAGTTCTCCCATGCAGGATCAGACAAATGCACTGGAATATTTTGATCTTTTAAGCCGCAGGCAATGGCACGGGCTACATGGTTTGCACCAATAATCAAAATGGTATTTGGCGCAGGCTGACGTACTTTTAATAACTTTGCCAAGGGCGTTGCAGTCAGACTTTGCAATACCACAGTCACGATGATCACCGTGAAGATAAGTGGCACGATTTTCTCTGCATCAGCAATGCCAGCTTCCACCATACTTAACGCGAATACAGAACCTACCGCCGCGGCAACAATACCCCGTGGCGCAATCCACGAGAGAACTAAACGAGACTTAAGTGGTAAATCGGTTTTAAAGGTCGAGATTGCGATACATGCAGGACGGGCTACAAATAACACGATGGCTAAGAAAATAAACACATCGCTATGTAACATCATTAAATCAGAGAGCTGTAGACGGGCAGCAAGTAAGATGAATAACGATGAGATTAAGATCATCGACAGGTCTTCTTTAAACTCTAGCACTGAGTCAATTTCGAGCTCATCTTGGTTCGCAAGCCAAATACCAAACACGGTAACAGCGAGAAGACCAGATTCATGGCTAAGGTGGTTAGAAACCGTAAAACTAATCAGTACTAACGCTAAAATACCAAATTTATGTAATTCGAACGGTAGCCATTCGCGGCGTATTAGCAATGTAGTGAGCCAACCTGCTACCACACCAATCGTTAAACCAACACCTAAGGTTTTAAATAGCGCGATAATGGTATGACTGAGTACTTCGCCTTGCCCTACAAGCATGACGGCTTCAAACACCAGTACCGCGAATAATGCACCAATGGGATCTATGACGATGCCTTCCCAGCGCAAAATACGGTCGATATCTTGGGTCGGTCTCATAGAGTTTAACAGCGGTGCAATAACAGTAGGGCCAGTAACAACAAGTACTGCACCAAGCACTGCGGCAACCCGCCAGTTAAGCTCTAAAATCCAATATGCGCTTAGGCTTATTACTAAGCAAGTTGTGATCATGCCGATTGAACAAAGATTACGAACAACCTTGCCGATACCTTTTAGTTCTCTAAAGTGTAGGGTCAGTGAGCCTTCGAATAAGATCACAGCAACGCTAAGAGAGACTACAGGGAATAATAAATCACCTAATAATGCGTCGGGTTCTAAAATGCCACTGAAAGGACCAAGTACTAGACCTGTTAGTAGTAAAAATAAAATAGCCGGTACACGAAACGCCCAAGCTACCCATTGTGCTAATACCGAGCACAAGGCGATCCCTGCTATATAAATTGCTGACATAGAATGAATTATCCTTTAGTTACTACTATTTAAAAAATACCAACACCATAGATAATCGCGTTTGAAGACGATAGTTAGCCGCTGAACTTTTAAATAAAATGCTTGCCTATTAAAGCCTACTCACCGTCATGGACACAAGCAAACTTGTTGCTTCAAATACGATTTTAGTCGTTATTACTACTTTTTGGGGTGCTTTTAAGAACAAAAACCAGATTAATTGGTAAAAAATCATTATGCTATGCATCTTGCTCTCTAACTCATTGTTAAAAAGTGTCTATTTCTAACATTTATGGCAAGTATAAAAGCTATGATTACTTTTTGCCCTTGATCTTTGCCCCTGATTTCCCGTATTATATTTCGTGTTCAAACAATTTGATATCTAATTTTTTATAAGTGTTATTACACTTGTTTAGTGTTTTATCTTCATTTAATCAGTTGTTTGTAACATATTTAGTGTTTTATACACTTTGTTTTCTAATTAAATAGAAATGAGCTTGCTAACGTTCAGTGTGTATTTATTACGTGTTGAATAGAATATAAGTTCATTATCTGGTCAATGTTTAGCCCCCATCGTGGCGGCTAAATCTCGGTCATACAATCTACACCCTATCTGCTGGTGTACCTGATTGTATAGGCTCTATGTATGTTGTGATTAATAAAAGCCGCACACAGCTTTTTACAGCGATACATAAACAACACTTATCTTTTTTAATCAACTTATGGTTTATAACCGTTTGGTCTACTGACTGAATAAAAGTTGTGCTATATCTAATCGCAGTACTTGCGTGGCGTAGTCGTGTGCATAGATAAGTGGTTTGACAAAGTGATAATAGTCAGTGCGTTTAGTAACACTAAACGCGAGTCTTTTAATCAGTGGCAAATTGGCACTGAACAGATAGTAAAATGGAAAGTTGAACAGTTATGCAAAAGTTTAAATGGCGACGTATAGTACTAAAAGTAGGTAGCGCGTTAATCGCACCAGAGCAAGATGGGTGTCGTTCACGTTATTTACTGACCATTGCACAGTTCATCGTTCGTTGTCGAGCGCAAGGTATCGAAGTAATTTTAGTATCATCGGGTTCGGTAGCTGCTGGTTCGCATTTATTCCCTGAACAAGAAAAACGTTCAGTAACGATGAAAAAAGCTATGGCGGCTGCTGGTCAAACAGAAATGATGGCAATGTGGGATCGTTTCTTTGATTTTCCATCGGCACAAATTTTATTAACCCACGGTGACTTACGTGACCGTGAGCGTTACACCAGTATTCGTGAAACAGTTTTCACCTTACTAGAGCATGGTGTGTTACCGATCATTAATGAGAATGACACGGTAACAACCGATGATTTAAAGGTTGGCGACAACGATAACTTGTCGGCAATGGTTGCAGCCGCTGCGGACGCAGACGCATTGATGATCTTTTCGGACGTAGATGGTCTTTATGACAAGAACCCGAATCTACATGAAGATGCAGTGCTGCTACCTGAAATAGATAGCATTGATGAATCTATTTATGCCATGGCAGGCTGTGCAACCAGCGCAGTTGGTACAGGTGGTATGAAAACGAAGATTGAAGCGGCAGAAAAAGCCACTTCACATGGTATTACAACCTTTATCTTAAATGGTTTTAAAGAACAGACGTTTAACCGACTGTTAGAGGGTGATAACCCGGGTACTATCTTCAAACCATATGACAAACCAATGCAAGAAGCTGTGCATTGGATGACTCACACAGCAAATGAGCAAGGTGAGGTTGTCGTAGAAGGTTCGATTGATAAATCAACCGAAGATGGCTGTATTCGTAGCGATGAAATCGTTGCGGTACATGGAGAATTTGGCGTAGGCGATACTATTTTAGTCCGCAGTGATGATGGTACGCGTCTAGCAAAAGCAACAGCGAATTACAGTAGCTGTTTATTGAATTTTATTGCTGACAACGAGCAAAGTGAATTTAGCGAAAAAATGCAAGATTCAATCGGGCCAGTTGTTTCAGAGAAAGATATCGCATTATTGGAGAAGTCATGAGTTTAATTACGGATATTTCGAGTCAGGCTGCAAAAGCTGCAACCCAGTTAGCTTTACTTGATACTGCTACTAAGAATCAAGTGTTAACTGAGATGGCACAGGCATTGCGAGAAAATAAAGCCTTTATCATCAAAGAAAACGAAAGCGATTTGGCAGCAGCGCGTGATAACAACCTTGCTGCGTCTATGATTGACCGTTTAACGCTAAACGATGAGCGTATTGAAGCAATGGCTGAAGGCATTGAAGTAATTGTTAGCCTTGATGATCCTGTTGGTCAATTACGCGAAATTTCAGAGCGCCCAAACGGTATTAAGATCAGCAAGATGCGCGTACCACTTGGTGTTGTGTGTATGATTTATGAAGCACGCCCGAATGTGACGGCTGATGCTGGTGCGTTATGTTTTAAATCGGGTAATGGTGTGATTTTACGTGGTGGTAAAGAAGCACTGCGTAGTTCACAAGCCATTGCGAGTGTGATGCACAAAGTGCTTGAAAAGCATGGTTTACCTGCTGCGTTAATTTCGGTGATCCCAGATCCAGACCGTGGTCTACTTATGGAGCTGATGCAACAACGCGACACAATTGATTTAATCATCCCACGTGGTGGTGAAGGCTTAATTAACTTTGTGACAGAAAACAGCACTATCCCAGTCATTCAGCACTTTAAAGGTGTATGTCACCTTTATGTTGATAAAGACGCTGATCTGAATGTTGCAATCAATTTACTATTAAATGGTAAAACTCAGCGCACAGGTGTGTGTAATGCCTTAGAAGGTTTAGTGGTTCACCAAGATATCGCTGATGAGTTTTTAAACCTGTGTGCAGTTGTTCTTCGTCAAGAAGGCGTAAAAGTAAATGCAGATGCGAAAGCTGCCGAGTATTTTGATAATGCCACTGTACTTGCTGACGACGAGTTTGGTGAAGAGTACTTAGATTTAGAAATCGCAATTAAGGTTGTGCCTGATTTTGCAGGTGCGATTGATCATATTGCTAAATTTGGTTCAAACCACACTGAAGTGATTTGTACTAAAGACCAAGCTGCGGCGCAGTTATTCCAACGTAGTGTAGATGCGTCTGTGGTGATGGTTAATGCATCATCGCGTTTTTCTGATGGCTCACAATTAGGCTTAGGTGCTGAGATTGGTATCGCGACAACGAAGTTACATGCTTATGGCCCTATGGGCTTAGAATCGCTGACAACTGAAAAATACTTAGTGAATGGTGAAGGTCAAATTCGTGAGTAATCGCTAAAAAATTGTTTAAAAAGCCGGGCTTTGCTCGGTTTTTTTGTGTCTGTTATAAAACGAAGACGACAGAAAGACAAATAAAATTGCTTTAACTTAGAATGTATTGGTTTTTATTAAAGATTCGGCAGATTGCCTAAAGAAGAGTAGGAAGGTGGTGGAGCTAAGCAGGATCGAACTGCTGACCTCCTGCGTGCAAGGCAGGCGCTCTCCCAGCTGAGCTATAGCCCCACATTCCTAAAATACAGGATGCTTAAGTATTGCGTCTCAAGCGGGGTGAACTTTAAATATTTTTGCATTTTTGGTCAAGTATTTTTTTTAAAATGATCGAATTTTTACTCTGTTGTTTTATTTTTGATAGACTAGTGCGCATACACTGTACAAGGCTTATCCAATAATGAAAAAAATAGCATGGCTTTTGGTTGCTTTACTTGCCGGTTGCGCAAGCCAAGAAGAGGCCCCTCCGTTTGAAATTAACAATAAGCAGTTTTACGAAAAAAATGACGACCAAGGCAATAAAATTTTTGCCTATGTGGTGTCAGTAAAAGCCCAAGGTCGTCGCCCAATAAACCTTGATAAGCCTATGACACGTAGCCAATTTAAAGATTTTGCCGAACAAGAAGTCTTTGAAGAATCAAGCAACTTAAAGCTCATGCTTGAGGATCAAGCGGTGGAATTATTAAACGAAGAACTTAAAGAACGACAATACTGTGACGATAAGCACGTCATTGATGAAGTATTATGGCGTGATTTAAGTGTGCAATTACGAGGACGTTGTTTGTAAATGTATGCAGATAAAAGCAAGTTAGCTGCTACGCTAGCTCAATTAGATATTAATTATGATGTGATTGAGCATCCACCATTACACGGTAGCTTAGATGCCGATAAATTTATGCTCGATAGACCGGGCACTCGATTAAAAAACTTATTTTTACGAGATAACGAAGGCAAGCGTCACTTTTTAGTGATCACTGCTCACGACAAGCAGCTTGATTTAAAGGCTATTGCTCAGCAGCAAGGCTTATCTCGACTAGGGTTTGCATCCGATGAGCGATTAGCGCGTTATCTAAAAGTGCCACCGGGCTGTGTTTCTATGTTGGCACTTTTAAACGATAAGCAAAATAATGTCACCCTTTGGCTAGACCAAGAAATTTGGTTTAACGAGCTTTTTCATTGTCACCCTTTTGAAAATACCGCGACATGGCTGATGAAAAAAGAGGACTTAGAGCTGTTTTTTGAAAGTACCGGGCATCAACCGCGTATCGTATTTCTACCAGCCAAATAAACTAAGCTTAAACCCACTAAGCAGACTAAAAGTAGCACGGTCATAAAGGCAACTTGGCCGTGTTGCTGATATACCAGCCCAGGCAATAACGAACCCAGTGCGCCACCGCTATAATAAAACGATACATAGCCTCCATTCGTCACGCTTGCTGGTGCGCTGCTGATTTTATTTACCAGAGGGGCGGCACTAGAGTGGATCACAAACATTGCACCGCAAAAGCCAGTAAAAGCGACCACAAATAGCAGTAACTGTTGGCTCATTAATAACACCATTGTTAGGCTATAGAATACAAATACCCAAGTTAGCAAACGCCAAGGTGTTGATGACTTACGTAACAGCCACGGTGTGGCTATGGATGCCAGCGCACCTAATAAATAACCACTGTAAACGAGTCCGATATCGCGGGTATTAGTGATAGCAAAGTTGTCTTGCAAAATGAAAGGTAAATAATTTAACAGTGCTGCAAAGCAAAAAAACATACAAAACACTGCCCCGTAGAGCTTTAATACGAGTGGATCTTTTAATTGCTTTAGATACAACAGCGGCGATTTTGCAGCGTGAATGCTTGCGCTTTTGCTTGATTTGGGAATGGCGATTGCAAACAGTACTAAGCCAAGCGCAATCACATAATAAAAACTTTGCCAGCTTAAAAAGTCTGTAAATAAGGCGGCAAGCATGCGTCCGAAGTAGCCACCGACTATGGTACTGCCAATGTAAAGAGTCATATTACGTTGTAATTGGTCGGCCTGATAAGTCACACCTATATAACTGGTCATAGCGGTGAGCGCCGCGGGAAGGGTGATCCCTTGGATAAAGCGAACCAGCAATAGCAACTCAAAGCTTGGTGCAAAGGTAAAAGCAACGCAGCTTATGGCCAACACGAGCATGGCAAATTTCAAAATTGTAAGTGGATTTCGCTTAGCTAAGAACAAGCCGTAAACTAAAGGAGCAATGGCCAGTGGCAGCATCGTCGCGGTCATTAAGCTACCAGCAGTGGCTGGCGATACAGAAAAATGGCTGGCGAATAATCCTAGTAAGGGTTGTGGGGCGTATAAAACAAAGAAAATAAATACAGAGCAAAGTAACAAATGTCGCAGCTGCATTTTTAGCTCCCTAGAGGAAAAGCCCTAGCTTATCGGGTACAGGTTTTTTTACAAGTTCAAAGGCGACTAAAATTATAAATCTTGCGTTAAATCAAAGTGTCATGATTTCATCGCATGTTAATCTCACTGCAATATACTCGATTGCTGTGAATCAAGTGGGCTCAGTACTGTTATTTGTTGGCAGAGCTGATTAAAATAACCCTAATACGCATTATTAAATTGGAATTTCGTCATGGGTTCATTACAAGATCAATTACTTAAAGCTGGCCTTACTACGGCACACAAAGCTAAAGTAGCCAAAACAGAAAAGCGCAAACAGCAAAAGAAGAAAAAGAAAGGCGCCACCAGTAATCCGAGCGATTTACAAAAACATATTGAGCAAACTAAGCTTGAGCAGCAGAAAAAAGCCGATGAGCTTAATAAAGCGCGTTTAGAAGAGCAAAAACAACGTGAGCAAGTTGCCCGCGTTAAGCAAATTTTAGAGCATCACAATCAAGATGAAATTCGTGGTGACCGAACATTTAACTTCACTTATCAAAATAAAGTGAAAGAGCTAGAAGTAAACGAAAAAACACAAAAGGCCCTTGCTGGTGGCCGTTTGGCAATTTGTGTTTTAGAAGGCCAATTTTTTGTACTGGAAGACGAGCCAGCACGAAAAGTCGCTGAGGTCAGCGAAGATTATATAGTGTTCCATGTTGAGCCTGAAGATAAGCAGAAGGATGAAGATGATCCGTATGCTGATTTTGAAGTACCTGATGATTTAATTTGGTAATACCTGTTTCGATTGCCGTTACAATTTTCGGGTGCAATATTGTTAAATCATGGTCTACACTAAAGAAAATGTTTAATAACCCGTCAATAAAGAGAAGATACAAATGAGCAAGATCACGAAAATTTTATGTGGGGCTGGCATTGCAATGGCTGCAAGCTTATCTTTCAATTCGATGGCAGCGGATGGCCAAGCTCTTTACACAGCTAAGCTTTGCCAAACTTGTCACGGTCCAGAAGGTAAAGCGCCTATCATGGCTCAGTACCCAAAATTAAATGGTCAAAATAAAGAGTACTTACTAGCGCAAATGAAAGACATCAAATCAGGTGCGCGTAGTAACGGTATGACTGCTGCGATGAAAGCGATGGTTGCAAACGTATCTGAAGAAGAAATGGCTGCAATTGCTGATTACCTATCGCAAGTAAAATAAGCATACATAAAGCGAAAAAGGCCACATCAATTGATGTGGCCTTTTTGTATCACCTATTGATCATCCATTAATAGTAATTTAGACTTCTATACATCTATTTGTGCTGTGTCACATTTACAAGGTTTCCCATGTTTGACTTACCAAAACTCGATTTAAAAAATAAAGTATCTGAACAAGAATGGCAGCTTCGTGTTGATTTAGCTGCATGTTACCGTTTGGTGGAGCACTTTCGATGGGGTGATTTAATTTACACTCATCTGTCGGCACGTTTACCGGGCACAGATCAGTATTTGGTTAATGCGTTTGGTTTAAGTTTTGATGAAGTGACAGCATCAAACCTTGTGAAGGTCGATTTAGCAGGTAACATTCTTGATGAAACGCCGTTTAAAATTAACCCGGCAGGTTTCACCATTCATAGTGCCATTCATGAAGTTCGTGATGATGCTCATTGTGTTATTCATTTACACACAAAAGAAACCATCGCCGTTGCAACGCAAGAAAAAGGCCTGTTACCACTAAGCCAATACTCAATGTTTTCATTGCCATCATTGTCTTATCACGGCTACGAAGGGTTAGCGGTAAACAGTGATGAGAAAAAGCGTCTGCAAGATGATTTAGGCACCACTAATCACATGTTATTGGTTAACCACGGTGGCTTAACCGTTGGTCCAACCGTGGGTGATGCGTTTATGCGCTTTTACGATTTGCAGCGTGCGTGTGAAATTCAATTGGCTATTCAAGCCAGTGGTCAAACGGCAATCCCGGTACCACAACCAATTATCGATAATATTTATAATCAAGCGAATGTCGTGCATAGCGGCAGCACGGGTGGTCAACTAGCATGGCCAGCAATGTTGCGTAAAGCTTATCGTCTTGATCCTAGTTTTGCTCAGTAAGGAGTAACCATGAAAGTTAATCGCGTCGAAGTGTTCGATATTCATTGTCCAGACAGACCTGCTTGGACACCTGTTTTTGTGCGTATTCATACTGATGAAGGTATTAGCGGTGTGGGTGAAGCGGGTTTGGCTTATGATTTAGGTCACAGTGCAGCTGCGGCAATGATCAAAGAAATGGCTGATGCCTTTTTAATTGGTCATGACCCATTCCAAACAGAAAAATTGTGGTCTCGAATGCTACGCGAAAGCTTTTGGGGTTTAGGTGGTGGTCCGGTTGTCTATGCAGCAATGAGCGCCATTGATACTGCGCTTTGGGATATTAAAGGTAAAGCATTAGGCTTACCTGTTTACCAGTTATTAGGTGGTAAAGTTAACGATAAGCTGCGTACTTATGCATCACAATTACAGTTTGACTGGGACAGCGAATTTAAAGCACTTGTTCACCCAGAAGAATATGCAGAAGCTGCACTTAAGGCGATGGCTGAAGGGTATGATGCGGTAAAAGTGGATCCAATTCAGTACGATAAAAACGGCAATACTTATTATGACCGCACTAACATTATTTCTCGTGCAGAAATGAAGTTATATCGTGCGCGTATGCAAGCTATTCGTGAAGCGGTAGGTGACGAAGTTGATATTATTTTTGAATGTCACAGCTTACCTGGTGCGACATCAGCAATTCAAATTGGTGAAATTGCGGAAGAGTTCGATTGTATGTATTACGAAGAGCCAGTGAACTACTTAAATCATTCATTACACGCAAAAGTTGCCGACAAAGTTGCCGTGCCAATTGCAGGTGGTGAACGTTTGTATAATCGCTGGGGTGTGCGTCCATATCTAGAAGATCAAAGTATTGATGTACTTCAGCCAGACTTAGGTCTATGTGGTGGTTTCACAGAAACTAAAAAAGTGTGTGATTATGCTGATATCTTCGATGTGCGTATTCAAGCTCACGTGTGTGGCGGCCCAGTTGCAACCGCAGCTTCGTTGCACTTAGAAACCGCAATTCCTAACTTCTTAATTCACGAACATCACACCTATGCGATTAAGAAATGGAACCGTGAATTGTGTATTCAAGATCCACAACCTAAAAATGGTTTCTTCCAAGTATCAGAAGAGCCAGGTATCGGTATTGAATTAAATGATGAAGTTGTTATGCGTTCTCAACGTGTTGAGATTAAGTAACACTCACTAATATTTTACTAAAAAAGCCCGTAAGGGCTTTTTTTATATCTACTTTTTAGATTTAAATTAATCAATTGGCCTGCATTTTACCAAAGGTAGTGGCTCGGTTGCTTTACTATCTAAATGACGAACAAAGCACATGCTGTTTTTGATTAATAATTCAAAGCGCTCAGGCATCGCTAGCTGTTTGCCCATCATCGGGTTACCCTGAGCATCTACAACACTCATACTATCTGTGACTAACACGCTGCTATTTATAAACGCATCATTGGCAACTGCGATTGGCTTACTATGCATTAATCTGGCAATGCCTTGTGCTATTAGCTCACTTTGTGGCTCAGTTAGCCGCGCATGTTGTAATTTCGGTGTTGGCTCTTGGCTTTGTGCACTACAGCCTAGCAGCGTTGATATCAGTAATACACTAGTTAGTTGGGCTCTCATTAAGGTTCCTACTGCTCTAAAATTTTACTTTGCTGAAGCAAGGTAGAAGTACGGATGTCATGCACTTTTGGTGTGTCTGTAAAAATTGCTGGTGCAAACCCTTGTTCACTAATCGTTGAAGTGGCTTGAGGGCAACGGCCTGTCTCGCGATAGCTAAGTGCAGTACTTAGCATAGCTTCATTTTCATCGCCTAATTGGTGTGTGAAGTCATCAGCGACAGCACAGCCTGGGATCATCACTGGCTGATACTCGCTATCATTGCTATTTTGTGGCGCAAAGCCATCAGCATATTCACCAAATTCTTTGTTATTGACGCCGGTAAATTGAATACTGAAATAAGTGGTATCACAGTTATCAGTCGGGTAGTAACCATAAGGTTTACCGCAGGTTGTTTCGCCTATTTGAATTACCTCGATATCGGCACCCCGTAGGCCATTAATCACAGCCTCACTGGCTGAGCAGGTGTTGCCTGTTGTCAGCACAAAAACACGTTCTAGGTTCAACGAAGGCAATGGGGTTCCTGGGCTGATAGCTGGGTTTTCGGCAAAGCCTAAAAACTCATCGGTAAAATAAACGGGTTCTAAGCGATCGCCAGTAACGGGGTTAAAGGTTGGATGTTGATCGTTAAAAATAGTGCGTTCAAAGATTTTGCCTGAGGTGTTGTTTCCGCCTGCCACCATGTAAGCAACTTGGCTGGCCATTAATAAGTATCCACCAGGGTTGTAACGCATATCGATGATCAAGTCTTTAACGTTACTTGCAGCTAAGCTGTTAAAGGCGTCATACAAGGGCTTTTCTGCCACAGCATTATGGCGATTAAACTGAAAGTAGCCTACTTCACCATTGGCAAAGGTCTTTATGTTGCTAACTGCTTGGCCTGTAATGGTTTGTGCAGTCATAGTCACTTCACGAATTTCGCTGGTATTAATGTCTTTGAATACAAAAGAGGTTACTTTGCCGGACTCCGAAGGAAAGAGGCCTGCATTTAATACATCAACCTCAGCTTGGGTGCTGGCATTAACAAAGTCAACGCCATCCACTTCAACGACTTCTAAGCCACGGCTCAGATTGAGGTTTGCAGCCGGTGAATTAGGTTCTGTGTAGCTGATAATCCCTTTGCGAGGGGCGCTGGCACTGATTAACTTAAGTTTAAAGCCATAACCAAAAGACTGCCCTGATTGGCTCTGAGCTTGCCATTCGTCAGTTGGCAAGCTGGCATGAAAGTTATCTTTGTTTGCACCTGAATCCGTGGTGTTTTGGGTTTTTAATAAGGCAAAGTAATTTAAAACACCGTCAGTTAATGCAGGGTCGCGGTCCGTTATTTCGTCATACCAAAGATAGGTTTCGTGACTCCAAGCGCGTAGCCAGTGCTTTTCATTGAGTGCTTGGCATTGTTGGTCAAATTTACTTGATGGCTCAAATACACCTTCAGTCCATGTGATATCTGCAGCATCGATAGTCCCTGACTCTGAGCTACCAGAACCACCACAGCCTGCAATGATAAGCGAACACGTAACTGCTACAGCAGCTAAAGGCTTTTTAAAATGAACAAACATAACACCAACCTAAACAGCTTTACTGACCTGAATATAGCTAGTTTTTAAGCAATTAGATAGATTTCGCGGGCGTTTTTATAGCTTAGTTTATGCCATAAACTCGACTGCGAGCACAATGAGTGATAGTGCTGCCAGCAGTTTGTGTAACTGGTATTCATTTGGCAAACAGGGAAATTACTGGCAAACATAACGCGATGTTCACCAAAGTACTTAACTAAATTATTAACCAGCCAAAGGTGTTTGTTTACGACAATTTGCGTGAATTCTAAGCCTGAGAACTTTATCGCGATATTATCGCAGTGGCTGAGTTTAATGATTGCTTCAAGCCATCCTTGCTCATCACTAATAAAGCCTAAATGATTAATCACCACACGTAATGAGGGCAGTGCGATGCAATATTTAATCAGCTGCTCAGTAGCCTGCATGTTTTCAATTTCAAACTGTGCTTCAAAGTGTAAGTTTTCGCCTGCGAGCATGGCTAGGTTGTCTTGGCAGTGAGGAGTTAATAAGCGCTTGGCTTCATCACCTTCGGTTATATCGCGAATACCAACCAAAGATGGATGATCTAATTCATTGAGTGACGCTTCAAAGTGTTTGCTAGATGCGTCAATCGCGCTGTAGCTGATTGCGCGATAGGGAATATCATTTAAGTACGTTGCAAGCCAATTAAGCTCATTCACTGGCGCTTGATTATCAAAGCCAGCTTCAATATGCACCAAGGCTTCTAGTTGAAATGGGCAAGCGGCTTTAAGTTCTGAGCTAGTAATTTGCTTTTTGATTTTATCTAAATTTGGCCAAGGGGGGGGGTTGCTACCTTGTAGCCAAGTGTATTGACCCTCAGTGAGGTTAAAAAAGTGCACATGGGGGTCAATAATTTTGTCGCTCATTGCGTGGTGTATCCACCATCAATACTTTGTAAACTACCAGTAATAAAGCTTGCTTCTGGGCTTATTAAAAAGTTCACCAAAGCAGCAATTTCTTCTGGTTGCCCTAAACGGCCTAGCGGTTGCAGTGCGGCTTCTTCAGCAACAATTTCTGCTTTATCGGCACCACTGCGCTGACAATATGCATCAATCGCATTATGAAACAGTGGTGTTTCTATCGTACCCGGACACACTGCGTTTGCACGAATGTTAAACGCCGCATAATCGAGTGCTGTCGTTTTTGCCATGGAAGCTAGCGCGTGCTTGGTTAGGTTATAAGCAAACGAGTTTGGTTTGCCAATGATTGCCTGATCAGAGGCAACCAATACGATACTGCCGCCTTGCTGGCTTTTCATGCTAGGTAATACAGCTTGAATTGCAGCATAGGCACCTTTCACATTGAGCGCAAACAGGGCATCAAACGTTGCTTCATCGGTATTTTCAATGTTGGCACTTAAATGACGACCCGCATTAGAGACTAAAGCATCAACGCGACCCGTCTCGGCAATAATTTCGGCAATAACCGATTTCACCTGCTGAACATCACTGACATCACAGTAATGATAATTGCCCTCAGACGGGGTGATATCCAAGTTATAAACTGTGTAGGCTTCACGCTCTAAACGCTCAACTACAGCTTTACCAATACCTTTACTGCCACCGGTGACAATTGCAACGTTTGTCATTTTTTACCCTTAGTGGCTATGGCCACAACCGCCTTCACCGTGCACGTGGCCGTGTGATAATTCGTCAGCTGTTGCTTGGCGAACATTGATCACTTCAACATCAAATGTCAGTGTTTTACCAGCAAATGGGTGGTTTAAGTCACAATCTGCATTGAAACGGCCTACTTTAACGATAGTCACTTGGTGACGACCTTGGTTTGAATGAACGATTGCAGTCATACCTGGCTTCCACACTTTTGTGTTGCCTTGTAAGTGCTTAAGAGGAATGCGTTGAATTAGATTATCAACGCGCTCGCCGTAAGATTCGCTAGGTTCAAGTGTTACGCTGAAGTTATCACCAGCCGCTTTACCTTCAAGGGCTTTTTCAAGACCAGGAAGCATGCCTTCAGTGCCATGGATATATGAAAGTGGCTCGCCATCTTTGCTTGATTCGATTTGCTCGCCTGCTTCACTAAGTGTGTAGTGAAATTCAACCACTGCGTCTTTACTGATTTGCATGTTATTTCTCTTTTGAATTTAAAATATAGGCGCTGATTTTACGCTAACCACAATGCGTGAGCAATCAAGGCTTTTTCAATGAGCTTTCGATACCTGACAACATGGCTTCGCTGGCTGGTACTTGCGGCTCAGCGGGTTTTGCTTGCGGTAGGTGCAATGTCAAAATGGTGCCTGGTTTTAAAATGCTGGTGGCACTGAGTTTATTCCACGTTGCAACGTCTTTATGAGGCACGTCGTATAGCTGACTGATACTCCAAATTGAATCACCTGGTTTAACGAGGTAATCAACCGCAATGGTTGCGATAACTTCCTCATGCTGTTCAAGGTAAGGGCTAATATTGTAATCAACCAGTAAAGATTCAGGCATGGTTTGGGGCTGCGATAATCGCAATTGTTCACCGACTTTAATCAGGTTACTTGTTTTACTATTAAGCGCTTTCAGATCCTTTACAGACATATTAAAGCGTCTGGCAATGCCATAAAGCGTATCGTCTTTTTGCACTATATATTCACCAGCAAAGTTGTTGCGAAACAGCTTACTTTGCAGCAAGGTACGGCGCTCCATAGGTAAAAGCAGAGTATGTGGACCATTTGGAGAGCTTTGGTTTTTTAAATATCCTGGATTTAATTTATGGAGCTGGTTATGCCCCACACCTGATAAATTTGCGATGACCGAAAAATCAAATTGCTGGCCGACATCAAATTCAGTGGTGAGTGCTTTATTCGCTAATTTAGGGCGCTTTAAGCCTTGCTCAGGATGCTTAAGTAAATAGCTAAGCGCCAAAAGTTTAGGAATATATTCAGCAGTTTCTTTTGGTAGTGATAATGACCAATAGTCAGTTTTTTTGCCAAGCTTTTTATTTTTTTCGATAGCTTTTTTAACGCGTCCTTCACCACTGTTATAGGCAGCAAGGGCATGCAGCCAGTCACCATCAAAGCGTTTATGTAAGTAACTTAAATAAGCTAAAGCGGCATCAGTTGAAGCGAGTATATCTTGGCGTCCGTCATACCATTGGTCGCTTTGCACACCAAAATGATAAGCTGTCGCACCGACTAGCTGCCAAACACCTACGGCTTGCTCTGATGATCGTATTGTTGGTCTAAAATCACTTTCAACAAAGGGTAATAGGGCCAGCTCCATCGGGAGCTTCTGTTGCTCGATACGTGTGACGATATGATACAAATAGGGTGCCGCACGTTTATTTACTTTAATCAGGTAATTGGGTTGTTTTAAATACCATTTTACTCGTGCAGATGTATGTTTGTTGGTTTGAAATACCAGCGTTAAATTGTTGGCGATATGCTGCCACAGATCTTTTGATCTAGGCTTTGCTAGTGGGGTATTATTGACTGCTATGGGCGCAGCAATAGGACGTGGTTCGACAGCTGTTGAATCGACAAACTCACTAGGTGCTTGCTGGGTTGTTAAATCAGGCTCGTAATGGCTAAAAATCTCCGGCCTTGCCCGTTGTTGTTCTGTTTCTTGCTGAGTTACTTGGCATCCTTGTAAGCCAATAAACAAGCTCAGCAAAAGTAAATATTTCAAACTTACTTGAGCCATATAATAAAATCCTTTTACTATTTTAGCCCTATTTTGACAATTTGCTCTGTTTAAGTCCAGCTTCTAGAAACATAGAAAACGCTCTTTCGCCCACTTCATCAAGTTGGTATTGCTGTTTAACGTCTGAAGGAAAAAGTGGAATTAATTCACTCACTGGTTTATCCGGCGAGGAATTTGTCAGCTCTTTAATGGTTTTCAAAAACTTTAAAGGGAGCGCAAGTTCAGCAGGTGTCAGCGGCTTGCCGTGACCCGGTAAAATAGTTGTCAGTGTGGTATTTTTCTGAATATCTTGCAGTGCGGTTATCCAGCGCGTGAATGTACCATGCCCAGGGTAAGGTAAGCTGTCGACTATATCGCCGCCTAACAGCACGCGACCTTGATCTGCCCTTAAAGTGAGATCGCCCTTAGTATGCGCTTGGTAAGGTGTAATAACGACGGGGTAGTTACCAAGGTTTAGCTGTGTTGACTCAGTAATGCTAATAGCTGGCGGGTTTAAGGTGAGCTCTCGCCAGCGAAATAAGCGCTTTTTTGCAAGTTCAAGTTTGTCGCGCCAAATAGCTTGTTGATTTTCAGGTTGATTGGCAAGCCGTTGATAGCTGAGCTCAATGCTTTTTTCATAGCCATCTAATTTATCTGTCAATGCTTGCTGCATTGCTGAAAACTCAGTCGCTACTTGCTGATGTACAATGAGTTTAGCTTCAGGGAACTCAGCTTGTAAAACGGCCAAGCCTAGCAGATGATCATCATGATAATGACTCGCCACTAAATAACATAATGGTGTTTTTAAGCGTTCTTTTAGCTGCTCAGCGAGCTTTTCTACTTCGGCAAAGTTACCACTGGCATCAAACATTAAGGCACATTCTTTACCCTCTATCAGCACTTGATTCGAATCGTAAAAACGCAGCTTATTTTGTTGTTGTAGAAATTGGATTTCAGGCGTGATGCTATGCCAGCTAACGCTTGCTTGGGCGCTATAGCTCATGAAAAGACAGATCAAAAAAGCACAAAATCGCATGGTGTTTAGCTCGAATAGGTGTCAGTGCAGTTGATTGTAAACAAAAAAAGCGCCAGATGCGCTTTTTTCTAAATACTAAGGTGTTGGCTGAGCTTATCTATTAAGCTGTCATGTTGTTGCTCTTGTTCTGCTTGTTGCGATTTAACTTCAAGCAATTCATGACTTAGATGTAATGCTGCCATTAGCAATGCTTTTTGGTCATTGCGAACCGATGAGCGTTGTTTCATTTGCTCCACTAAGTCATTCAAATTTTGTGCAGCAGCAACTAGGGCATGCTCTTGCCCTGATGGGCAAGAGAACTCATGCTCTTTACCTAGTAGCTCTACGGTGACCCGCTGACTTTGTGGGCTGCTCATTAGCTAGCCTGTTGAACGCTTTGCAATTTCTCTAGCAGGCCAGTCAATGTGCTGCTTGTATCTTTTTGTTTCTCTTCGTTTTCTAGTACTTCAAGTTGCAGAGTTTCGTTCTCATCTAAAAGCTTAGCGGTTTGTTCTTGTAGGCTTTTAACTTCACTTTCAAGTTCGCTGTTGCGAAGGATTAATTTGTCGATCAGTTGTTCGAGTTGGGAAAGGGTTTCGTTATTCATAAATGCGCTCATAAAACTGTGATTATTGTCATGCAAATGTAAAGGAAAGTGTCTTGATATGCCAGCATTTACGGCCTTTTTAGGGGGTTTTTATTTATTATTAAGGTGTAATTCAGCGTAGCGGCTTTTTTATTCATTTTTGATTCACGAAAGCGCCAGATCCTAGGATCATTTTCTGTTTATCATGTACAATATGGCCATTCATTTTTAATGCAGTTTTGCATTTGGCGACTTATAAATATGCTTAGTTATCGACACTCTTTTCATGCAGGTAACCCTGCTGATGTGCTAAAACATCTTGTTCTAGCTGAAGTTCTTAAATACCAAACAATTAAAGATAAACCACTTGATTATGTGGACACCCACTCAGGTGCTGGCTTTTTTGAACTTGCAGGCAGTGATGCACAAAAAACACAAGAGTATTTGGATGGGATTGCTAAGCTTTGGCAGCACAACAGTGAGCATGATGCACTTAATGAGTATATTGAGCTGATAAAATCATTTAACTCACATGGTAATTTAGATTTTTACCCAGGTTCGCCAAAAATTGCAGAGCACTTTTTACGTCGCCAAGATAACGGGTGGTTCTTTGAGTTGCATCCACGTGACTTACAGTTACTGCAAGACAACATGAAAGGTAAGCGTTCTATTCGCGTACGTGGTGAAAACGGCTTTCAAGGCTTAATTGGTTTATTACCACCAGCATCACGCCGGGCTTGCGTGCTTATTGACCCTCCATACGAAATTAAAAACGATTACGACACGGTCGTTAATACCCTTGTTAAAGCACATAAACGCTTTGCAACTGGAACATACATGATTTGGTATCCGGTTGTAGACCGTGAACGAATTGACCGAATGGAAGCGGGTTTAATCGCTTCGGGTATGCGTAACATTCAGCTTTTTGAACTCGCAACAGAGGCCGATACCGACGTTCATGGTATGACAGCATCGGGTATGATAGTGATCAACCCGCCATGGAAATTAAAGCAAACAATGGATGCGGTATTACCTGAGCTTGTTTCATTACTAAGCGATAGCAGTGGTTTTTATCGCAGCGAACAACTAGTTGAAGAATAATTTTTTCAATACAAAAACGCCCAGCATTTGCTGGGCGTTTTTGATTTAACTGTTGTTAATTCATGTAAGTTGCTGCGAAGGTTGCAAGCGGCTCATTACTATCATCTAACAAGGTTAACTGTTCCCCATTGATAGAGTACTTAGCCGTTGCTGCAAGTGCTGCAGACATGGCTGCTTCAATATCCATTTGTGATACACACATTTTTTTGGTGCTTGCTAATGGGTTGAATGTAAGCGTCTGCTCGTTAACCTCGTAACTGCCTGAGAAGTTATTACACCCTAAATAACCATTGGTTGAACCATCGTCTTTAAACTGCACGAAAGGTTCTTTATTTTCAACGGTGATTGCTTCTCCGCTGATGGTAACGGCTTTCCAATACGTATTAGTCAAAGTAACGTCTGGTTTTTTCGCTGATACTTTAGTCACAGTCACCTTATACACATCACCCGTCACATCTTCAGCAAATGGATTATTGTGAGTGGTGCTGATGTAAAGTAATTTACCTTGATTCTCAATGCGTGCACTCACACCATAGCGGTGACGGTCAGCAATTTTACTTTCGTCATATTCAAGTGCCACGTTATATGGCGGCGCGCCATTTAATTCAATTTCTTGTTCGCTGATAACGTCAGCTTTGGCATCCATTTTTGATACATCAGCAAGTTGTACTTTTAATACTGAACCTGGTGGCAGCATGCTGCGATCTAAATAAGTAACCTGTGTATTAAGGGTTTTCATTGTTGATTGCTCAGCCTGTGGTGCGGCAGAGTCTTCACCACAACCTGTTAATACTAAGCTGCTCCCTAAGATCATTAAACTGCATAGAGAAGCGCGTTTGAAAGATGAGATGGTATCCGAAGCCATGATTGTTTCCTTGCGTTTTAGGGTTATGCGTCTTTGTTATTGAGTTAGCATAAAGTTCGCTGACTTAATCATAGCTTAATTAACAAAAAATGGGCACTAGGCCCATTTTCTTAATAACGAATCGCTTAAGAGAAATAAAGCGAATTAAAGTAATCGTTACTTTTTCACGTATTTGGTAAGAATAACAATGCGTTGCCCTTCAACACGGCCTTCAATGTGTTCAGGGTTGCTCGTTAAGCCAATGTTTCTAACTGCGGTGCCGCGCTTAGCAACAAGGCTGCTACCTTTCACATCAAGATCTTTAATAAGTGTCACAGTGTCACCTGCTTGTAGCACAACACCATTACTGTCGATGTGTTTAATATCGTCATCTTCAGCTAGGGCTGTTTGCGCCCACTTTAGTGTGTCTTCTTCAAGATAAATCATATCGAGTGCGTCTTGTGCCCAACCGTTATCAGCAGCTAAACGCTTCAACATGCGATAAGCCACAACTTGTACAGCCGGTGTTTGACTCCACATGCTGTCGTTCAAGCAATGCCAGTGGTTTGCAGTTAAATCAGCATTATTTTCAATTTGATCTTTACAGGTTTGGCAAACGTAAATGCATTTATCAGAATGAGCCTCTGTAACAGGTGGCACTTCGTAAACAGATAGATTATCTGTATTAGTGCAAAGTTCACATTGGTTATTACTGCGTTCGATTAGGGCTTGTTCAATGCTCATAGGAGGCTCTTTTAGTTAACAAGGTAAGAAAAACAGCGCGCATTATAGCAAAAGCAGGTCCAAAGCGGAATATCCCTAATTATTGTAGGGGTATGCTTTTTGTGTATTTATTGATTATGGCATCTAAGCGGCCAGAATTATTAAGTTCTTTGATTGCTGTATTTATTTTTGGTAACAATGACTGATGCTCACTGCGCAGGCGAATTTTTAGATTACCTAGCGAATGTAATGCACCAAAGCTGATATCTGCATCAAATTGCTCAGCCCAATATAATGCTGGCAGTTTATCAATTATGACGACCTCAATTCGTTGCATTTTTAACGCCTGAATGAGTTGTTGTTCAGAGTGAAAATCAACCCGTTTAAAGCGGTTATCGTCATAATAGTAATAACCTAAAACAGTCCCTACGGGTTGATTACGAATACTGTTGAGTTGCTGCCATTGAGCCACCGAGCTTTTTAAGCTCACTAGATACTCTTCAACGGCAAACAGGGTGTCTGAGTAACTAAACTGTGGATTTTGTTTTTCTGCCTGGCTCAGCCATTCGGGACTTATGACATCAAAGTCGATATGTCCTTGGTGAAGGTATTTAACGGTTCGTTTTGCAGGAAGCTCGACATGCTGCACTTGAATATCAGCAAGCAGCATAACTTGCTTGATAATTTCAGGAAGTATCCCTGGGTTGCTTTTATCATTAATATAGTAAGGATAGTAGTTCCCAGAGCCGGTTACATTGTATTTCAGTACAGGTTGCTGCTCAGCCAAAACTACGTGAGTAATAAAGAGTAAAATTAAGAAAATCGAGTTAGAGAAGCGCAATGGTCTGATTGAATTCGTTTTCATGTACCTAGTTTGGTTGGTTTTTTGTTTTTTAGCAAGGCAAACATCTTTCACTATACTAATAACAATAGTAATGTGGAGATAGCCACATCTAAGTGAGAAGTTGAATGTCAGAATTAAGTATGGAAGGTAACAAAAGTCAGAGCATGACTCAGTATATAGCCCGGCAGCCAATATTTAATGCTGATAGAAGTTTATATGCTTACGAATTATTGTATAGAGAATCGAGTGATAATGTCTTTCCGGTAGGCACCAGTGATGGTCAAGCAACGGGACGGCTGTTTTTTAACGCGTTAATGTTGATGGGACTCGAAAAACTAACGGGCTTTCAGCCTGCTTTTATCAACCTATCGACCGACGCTATTTTGGATGACTTCCCTAAGCTTTTACAACCACGCAGTGCGGTTATCGAAATAGTCGAGCGGGCTACCAGTATTCCAAAAGTAGTGAATCGCGTTAAGCAGTTAAAACAAGAAGGTTACTTGTTCGCGCTTGATGATTACGATGGCACAGATAAATGGCAAGATATTTTACCTTTAATGGATTTTATCAAGCTTGAAGTCACGCAGCCGATTATCAAAACCAACATGATGATCAAAAAGCTCAAACGCAGCTTCCCAGAGACCACCATCATAGTTGAACGCATTGAAACCTATGAAGACTTTAAGCAGTTAAAAGCGGCAGGTTGCGACCTGTTTCAAGGCTACTTTTTTGCCAAGCCAGAGCTTTTAAGTTTTGGTAATGTTGAACCATCAAAAGTTGCCGTGCTTGAATTACTTAACTGTACTGCGCAAACAGATTTAAATTTTGATGCAATTCAACAACGGGTTGCTAAAGATATTGGCCTTACTGCACGTATTTTAAAATTAGTAAATGCACGTATAAGCAGTGGTCAGCAAACAATTCGCTCGATTTCGCAAGCGGTTATTTATCTCGGTGAAGATGCGATTAGACAATTTGTGCGGGTATTAGCGCTCAGCGAATTAGGTAATGATAAACCGCAAGAGCTGACCAAACTTGGTTTAACAAGAGCTAAATTTATTGCGTTGATGCTTGAACCAGGCGGTAAAGACCTCGCTGAGCAAGGCTATTTAGTTGGCTTACTCTCTGTTTTAGATGCAATTTTAGATATGGAGCTAGATATCATTGCCAAAGAGTTTTCGCTGGGTAGTGAGCTTTCGAGTGCACTATTAAACTTTAATGGCATGCAAGGTGCGAGCTTACAGCTGGTTAAAGCAATGGAAGAAGAGCAGTGGCACATAGCCCATGAGCTACTCATGATGATCCGCCCTGCGTCAAAAATGGATGTGGTTTTTCAAGCTATGTATGATGCTCGAGCTTATGCCGATGAAGTGTTTGAGAGCTTATCATCGGTTACAGACTAAACCCGCGGAGTTCGTTATGATGCGGGCTCTGAGTATTAAAAAGGTTTGTAACTAATGCGTGTTGTTTTTCCAGTACTGGCTATTTTAATTGCCTTGGCGTTACTAATTCCCGGTGTAACCCAGCCTGTGCTCACCCTTGAAGGAAAAATTGATAAATCTAAGCTTGCCAAAACAGGTATTGAAATGATTGCTGATGAAGGCGATCGCAATACGCGTAGTGTACTAATGATGGCATCAAGCATGTTGGGGCTTGATAAGCTTGAAGGCGAAATCGATGCCTACAAAAAAACGCGCAGCATTTGGGGCACCGTAAATGAGCTTGCTAATAACAAAAACTACCTTGTTGCCGCGCTTGTTGCAGTGTTCTCAATTGTCATTCCCACTTTAAAACTCCTGATGCAATTGCTTTACTGTTTTTTACCTGTGAATAGATTTAAGCATTTGCTCGGTCAACTCATACAGGGCCTAAGTAAATGGAGCATGGTTGATGTGTTTGTGATTGCATTGATCGTGGCCTATTTAGCAGGTAATGCCGATGGGCAAATGGGCGAGCTGATTAAAATGCATGCCGAATTAGGTGATGGGTTTTGGTATTTTACTGGTTATTGCCTATTTGCTATAGCTGCCAGCAGTAGCATAAAAATAGATAAGCCCTTGTCGAGCGCGTAAATTTCGGGCTACAATTTGGGCAAATAATGTTTAAGGTATGATGATGACGCGACTTTCAAGCTACTTATTGATAGCTATGATGCTGCTCACGTTTGTGGGTCAGTCAGTTGCGTCTGTTGCTATGGTATGTGATATGCCACATGCCAGCATGCAAATGGACCATCATGCTAATATGAATGCTGACAGCGACATGAGTGATATGGATTGTTGCCATGAAGATGCAATGGATAACAGCGATTGTGCGTGTCCGTTCAATGCCTGTACAGCTCACTCACTCCTGCCGTTAAATGATTTAGTTGTTAAATCAATTAAGCAATCAGAAAAAGTCACCGTGTTAGGCGCCAGCCAGCTGAGTTTCCGCGTCAGTTCTTTATATCGTCCACCTATTACTGCTTAAGCAGGATAGGTCTGTCTAAAATTCAGTAAAACGCTGAAATACACCTCATTCTGCAACCAAAATCTATTGTTTTTTAACCATTTTTAAGATTTTTGGAGCATGTGATGATTCACAGCAAATTGATTAAGGCGCTTTCTCTAGGCGCAGTATTGATAACCTCAAGTTTAGTGAAAGCAGAGCCGTTGGCACTCAATCAGGTGATTGATTATGCATTGACTCACGAGCCTTGGTTACAGGCAAATAAATACCAGCAACAGGCGATAGAAGCACAAAGCATTGCCGCCGGTACCTTGCCAGATCCAGTGTTAACTGTTGGACTTATGAACTTACCAACCGATGGCTTTGCCTTTGACCAAGAGGGTATGACGCAATTCAAAGTGGGCTTGTCTCAGCAATTTAGCCGAGGTGATAGTCTTGCCTTACAGCAACAAGCTTTAAAACAATCGGCTGAGCAATATCCTTGGCTTAGAGCTGACCGCCAAGCACAGGTTAAAGCCATTGTTAGCGAAGCATGGCTAAATGCTTATCGCGCACAAAAAAGCATTCAACTGATCAACCAAGATAAAGCCTTATTTAATCAGCTTATTGATATTACAGAAGCAAGCTATGCCAATACACTTGGTGCGACTCGCCAGCAGGATATTATTCGCGCTCAGCTAGAGCTGACTCGGCTTGAAGATAAGCTGGTGATGTTAGAGCAACAGTTTGATAGTGCCAAAAAGCGACTAGCTCAATGGCTACCTATTGAAATGCTAAACGGTGCAGTGAGCGATGAAAACACCAAGGTGACCGCAGTTATGGCTTATCAAGAGCTTGCACCATCGGGGGTGACTGAAGTGCTGATGAATCACCCGGCAATTATCGCTATTGATCATGCTATGCGTGCTAAAAACACTCAAGTGCAAGTGGCGAAAGAAGCGTATAAACCGCAATTTGGTATGAACCTTGGTTATGGCTATCGTGATGATACCCCGATGGGTGACTCTCGCGCTGACTTATTCTCTATTGGGGTGAGTGTTGATTTACCGCTGTTTACTGATAACCGCCAAGATCAACAAGTTAATGCCGCAATAGCTAATGCCGAGGCGGTAAAAACCAACAAGCTTATTACCCTGCAAAAACTGCAAGGTCAGTATTTTAAAGAGCTTAGCCAATTAAGCCGACTTGCTCAGCGCAAAGCGCTGTATCAACAGCAGCTATTACCGCAAATGGCAGAGCAAGCGGAGGCGACGTTAAATGCTTACACCAATGATGATGGTGACTTTTCAGAAGTGATGCGCGCACGCATTAGCGAACTTAACGCGAAAATTGATGCATTAAACATCGAAATTGATAAACAAATAACCCTCGCTCGCCTTAATTATTACGCAGCAGCAAAAGATAACCAAATAAATGCAGCACAAAGCCAAGGAGCTAGCAATGAATAACACAGTGAAATTAGTTATCGCTTTGGCGGTAGGTGCAGCATTGGCAACGGCTGTAAATAAATTGGCTGAGCCAGAGCATGAACAAATGCCAAGCGCTGAGAAAAAGCCGCTATATTGGGTGGCGCCTATGGACAGCAATTACCGCCGTGATGAACCGGGTTTATCACCAATGGGTATGGAATTAGTGCCCGTTTATGAAGAGCAAAGTAGCGCTGAAGACAGCCCGGGTACTGTGAGAATCTCACCAGCAGTCGTTAATAACTTAGGGGTAAGAACAGCACCCGTAAGGTTTAAATCATTACAAACGACGGTTGATACGGTTGGCTATGTGCAATACGACCAAGACCAACTCGTGCATATTCACCCTCGTGTCGAAGGGTGGATAGAAACCTTATATGTAAAAGCCGCTGGTGACCAAGTTAAGCAAGGCGAACCACTTTATACCTTGTATTCTCCACAGCTAGTAAATGCGCAAGAAGAGCTACTGCTTGCCCTTAAACGTAACAATGCAGTGCTTATACGTGCGGCAAAAGCACGCTTAGCCTCACTGAATGTTTCTGACGATTTTATTGCGCGATTAGAGCAAAGCCAAAAGGTTAGGCAAAACATTACCTTTTATGCCAAGCAAAGTGGCGTACTGGATGAGCTAAATATCCGCGAAGGTTTCTTTGTGAAACCAGGCACAACCATGATGAGTATTGCTCACTTAGAAGAGGTGTGGGTTGAGGCTGAAGTTTTTGAGCGCCAAGCAGGGCTTATTCATAAAGGCTTGCCAGTGACGATGAGCTTAGATTACTTACCGGGCAAACGCTGGCAAGGCAAGGTCGATTATATTTACCCAACCCTTGATGAGAAAAACCGTACCCTGCGCGTGCGTTTACGCTTTGCTAACCAAGATGGCTTACTCAAACCGAATATGTTTGCTGAAGTGAGCATTACTACTAAGCCAACTGAGCCGCAATTAGTGATAGCCAAAGAAGCGGTGATCCGCACAGGTAGCCAAGACCGTGTCGTGATTGATTTAGGTGAAGGTCGCTTTAAATCAGTGGCTGTGACGCTAGGCCGTAGTGATAATCATGATGTCGAAATTTTATCAGGCTTATTGAAAGACGATAACGTTGTGGTTTCAGCGCAGTTCTTAATAGATTCCGAATCAAGTAAGAGTTCTGACTTTATGCGTATGCAAGAACCTGATAGCGATAGCGCAATGGTAAATGGCGTGATCAACAGCATTGACCGTGAAGCCAGAACGGCCGTGATCAGCCGCGAAGCCATCCCTAAGTGGGGCCGCGGGGCTGCAACTATGGAATTTCATTTCTCGCCGCGCATCGATATGTCTAGTTTGCAAAGCGATGATGAAGTGCATTTTACCTTTAAATTGGTGGACGGTGAGTTTGTGATTTTTGACATCATGACAATGAGCCACCCTATGCAAGGAGAAATGCAATGATAGCTGCCGTGATCCGTTGGTCAGTCGGTAATCGCTTCTTTGTATTACTGCTGTCTTTAATGTTGGCAGGCTTTGGGGTTTTTTCTTTAAAGAATACCCCAGTGGATGCCTTGCCTGACTTATCTGATATACAGGTTATTGTAAAAACGTCTTATCCAGGACAAGCGCCACAAGTGGTGCAAGACCAAGTAACGTTTCCGATCACCACGGCCATGTTGTCGGTGCCGGGTGCTGAAACGGTAAGGGGCTTTTCGTTTTTTGGAGACTCTTATGTATACGTTATTTTTAATGAAGACTCCGACCTTTACTGGGCCCGTAGTCGGGTGCAAGAGTATTTGAGTCAAGTAAGTGCTCGCTTACCGGATTCAGCAAGGCCTGAACTTGGCCCTGATGCGACAGGGGTGGGTTGGATTTACTTGTATGCGCTGGTGGATAAAACCGGTAAGCACGATATTAGCCAGCTACGAAGCCTGCAAGATTGGTTTTTAAAGTTTGAGCTGCAGACTGTGCCGGGCGTATCAGAAGTAGCGTCTGTTGGCGGTATGGTTAAGCAGTATCAGGTGAATGTCGACCCCGATAAATTGCGTGCTTATGGTATTCCGCTAAGTTTAATTCAAACAGCAATTAAGCAAGGTAACCAAGAGCGTGGTGCTTCTGTGGTCGAAATGGCAGAAGCAGAATACATGGTATCGAGCACAGGTTACATCAAAAGTGTCGTCGATTTAGAGGCTATTCCGCTGGGTACTAATGCCAATGGCACGCCACTGCAATTACGCGATGTGGCTGATATAAAACTTGGGCCGCAAATGCGCCGTGGTATTGCCGAGCTTAACGGCGAGGGCGAAGTAACTGGTGGTGTGGTGGTGATGCGCTTTGGAGAAAACGCCGAAGCAACCATCAAACTAGTAAAAGAGAAGCTAGAGTCGCTCAAAAAAGGCTTGCCTGAGGGGGTTGAAATCATCCCAGTGTACGACCGCTCAAACCTTATACCCAAGCGCTTGATAACTTAAGCTCAAAGTTAATTGAAGAATTAATTGTCGTGGCCTTAGTGTGTGTGGTGTTTTTATTCCATATACGCTCATCGATCGTAGCCATTATCACGCTGCCAATGGGTATTTTAACGGCTTTTGTAGTTATGTATTGGCAAGGTATAAACGCTAATATCATGTCGCTTGGTGGGATAGCGATTGCTATTGGTGCAATGACAGATGGTGCTATCGTGATGATAGAAAATATGCATAAGCATATGGAGAAAACCCCTCTGACCGATGAAAACCGCTGGCAAGTGGTGATGGACTCAGCCGCAGAAGTCGGGCCCGCGTTATTCTTTAGTTTATTAATTATTACCGTCAGCTTTATGCCAGTGTTTATTCTTGAAGCTCAAGAAGGACGTATGTTCTCGCCACTGGCTTATACAAAAACCTATGCAATGGCGGCCTCCGCTGGTTTAGCGATTACACTGGTGCCGGTATTAATGGGCTACTTTATTCGCGGTAAGGTTATTTCGGAGCAGAAAAACCCAGTAAACCGCTTATTAGTGGCAGCCTATAAACCCTTGTTAAATGCAGTATTAAAAGCGCCGAAAACAACATTGGTACTGGCCTTAGTGTTGGCTGCTGTTGGCTTTTATCCGGTTAATAAAATTGGTAGTGAGTTTATTCCTCCTCTTGATGAGGGCGACTTAATGTATATGCCAACTACTTACCCGGGTATTTCAATAGGTAAGGCCCGTGAAATCTTACAGCAGACTGATAAGTTAATTGCTAGTGTGCCAGAGGTCGAGTCGGTGTTTGGTAAGGTAGGTCGTGCGGATACTGCAACAGATCCGGCTCCACTCACCATGATCGAAACTTTTATTCAGTTAAAGCCAAAGTCACAGTGGCGCGAGGGTATGACAACCGAGAAACTGAAAAAAGAGCTCGATAATCTGGTTAAGTTCCCAGGGCTTACCAATGCGTGGGTTATGCCAATCAAAACACGAATCGACATGCTTGCCACTGGTATTAAAACGCCTGTGGGGATCAAGGTAGCAGGGCCAAAGCTGAGTGAAATTCAAAAAATCGGTGAGCAAATTGAAGTCATATTAAAAGACTTACCGGGCACAGCTTCGGTTTACTCAGAGCGGGTTGCCGGTGGTCGCTACATCAAAGTCGATATCAACCGTGAAAAAGCAGCGCGTTATGGTTTGAACATTGCTGATGTGCAACAGGTAGTTGCCACCGCTATCGGTGGTATGAATGTGACCGAAACGGTTGAAGGACAAGAGCGGTACCCAGTTAACTTGCGTTACCCGCAAGATTATCGCGACTCGCCAGAGGAGCTTAAGTTGTTACCGATTGTGACGCCAAACGGACAGCGTATCGCATTGGCTGATGTTGCCCATGTCTTCATCGAAGATGGCCCACCGGGTATTAAAAGTGAAAATGCACGTATTAATGGCTGGAGCTTAATCGACATTGAAGGCAGTGATATCGGCAGTTATGTTGAGCGTGCGCAACAAGCGCTGCATGAGCAACTCGAGCTACCTGCTGGTTACTCAATTACGTGGGCGGGGCAATATGAATACATGGAGCGCGCAAAAGCTAAACTCAGTTATGTATTGCCACTCACCTTGGCAATCATTGTGGTGTTGCTATACCTCAATTTTAGAAGCTTTATTGAGGTGGCAATGATCATGCTGACCTTACCGCTTGCAATGATAGGGGGTATTTGGCTGATGTACCTTGAAGGTTTTAACTTCTCGGTTGCTGTTGGGGTTGGTTTTATTGCCTTAGCAGGAGTTGCCGTAGAAATTGGCGTGATCATGCTGGTTTATCTCAACCAAGCGTATCAAGATGCCAAAGCGCAATCATCGCAGTTTACGGTTACAGAGCTGCGCCAAGCAATCATCAATGGTGCTGGCCTTCGGGTTAGGCCTGTAATGATGACAGTTGCCACTATTATCATTGGGTTACTGCCGGTGCTTTATGGCACTGGAACGGGTAGTGAGGTGATGAGCCGAATAGCCGCGCCTATGGTCGGCGGGATGCTCAGTGCCATAGTTTTAACGCTACTTGTGTTACCTGCGCTTTATTTTATATGGCGTAAACGCGACCTATAAAATTTACAGTCAGTGTGTAACTTGTGCGCTTTTAATTGCTGCAAGTTACACATTTTATTTTTAACTTATTGATAATTGGTTTGTTTGTAGCTGGTGTGGTTTATGCAAAGTCATATTAAATTGATTTTGATAAGGAATGCACATGCAAGTTAAAACAATACAACAAGTTTATGATTGGACCGTGTTATTTCATACTCAAATGGCAGCCAATTTCCACAGTGTTAAAGACTTACTGGACGAGCACAATCAAATGCTGGTGGACTATTATCTGCAATATGAGAAGAAGCTGGCAGAAGATCTCGTTGGTTTTAAAGCGATTACCGAAGTAAACACACTCGATACGTATTGCTATGAGTATTTTTCTGAAAATCCAGAGCTAATTACTTTTAACGATATCAGCACTGATCAGCGCATAGATGAAAAGGCGATTCAGGTTTACTTAACCACGCAACACCAAAAAGTAATCGACTTATATGAGTACTTGGTGTCACGCGCCGAAACGGCAGATACCAAAGAAAAGCTCGAACGTTTGCTAGAACTTGAACATCAAGGCCTTAAGCAAATGATGCAAAGCTCAAACCGCCATATGGATATGTAGTATACCCAAACCACCTCAAGATGCAGAATTCAGCGTTTCACAGGTGCTTAATATCAAGGCGTTACTTTGTAAGAATGGCAGTCCCTTTTAAGAAGTAACAACGATGAGAGTAAGTGCCTGTGAAGCGCCCAACGGGTTGGTTTAAAAGCGATTTATACTGCGTTATTGATCTTAACAATAGAACCACTATTACTTGCAATCAATGCCTTGCCTAAATCGCTTTTAATTCCAACTGAAACTCACATCTTGAGGTGGTTTGGGTATATATTAATCAGCTTAATGAAAATCGAGTAAGAAGCCGACTTTTTTAAGGTATTTTTGCTCTTGCTGTAAGTCAGCTAAAAGCAAGGTATGTTCTTTAAGCCACTTATTGTGAAACTTTAAGAACATACTATTTTGCTTGGCTGTTACCTCAAGCTTAAAGCCTTGGTCAGTAATGCGCTTTTGATTTAGCAGTACTGCTAAACGCAAAATCACAATGAGCTGTAATATTTCATAATGCTGCATGGTATGCAGTGCTGGAAAATCTTCTAAACGGATCTTTTTACGATAAAAACGGATCATACAGCTAAGAAGTGTTTGTTGTTGCTGTGTAAAGCCAGGTAATTGGCTGTTCGCCACGATATAGGCACTGTGTTTATGTAACCCCGAAGAATTAACCCCTAAACCAATTTCATGCAGCTGTGCAGCCCAATCCAGTAAATTTATGTGATCAGAGTCAGTCAGGTGCCATGTTTCTCTTACTTGTTCGAATAGCCACTTTGCGGTTGTTGAGACGCGATTAGCATGCTCTTTATCTATGGCATTGCGCTCAGATAGGTTCGCTATGGTATTTGTGCGAATATCCTTATGGGCGAGTTTTTGCTGCATTTCATGAAGCAGGCCTTCACGCAGTGAAAAGTCGCTATATTGCATCGCTTCGATGTTAAACAGTCTAAATATGGCAATTAAAATAGCTAAACCACCACAAATACTCACTTGCCGCTCAGGCGTAAGACCTTCAATTTGCAGCGCTTGTATTTGTTTTGCTGCAATAAACTGGGTTTTTAATTCTAATAATCGCTCTAAAGTAATTAGCTCTTGCTCTGCATCGTTTGCATTGATCATGGCAAGGATAGATTTAATCGTGCCTGATGTTCCCACCACTGATTGCCAGCCAGCTGACAAGTAATTTGCAAAGATCACTTCGAGTTCTTGCTCTGCGCGAACTTCGGCTTTGGCAAAACGCTTAGCAGTGATTTGTCCATCTGCAAAAAACTGCTTGGTATAGCTGACACAGCCCATGTTGCGGCTAGCGAGTAGCTTATGTTTAAAGTGTTTGCCAATGATGAGTTCAGTACTGCCGCCGCCGATATCAATGACTAAGCGGTTTTCATCGTGATGAATATAATGGGCTACACCCTGGTAAATTAAACGCGCTTCTTCTTGCCCTGATATTACTTCGATTGGGTAAGGAAACACTTTACTTGCTTGCGTTAAGAATGAATGAATGTTTTTCGCACGGCGCAATGTGTAAGTTGCGGCCACTTTGACATTTTCAAGGGGAAAGTCCTGCAAAGTTATGGCAAATTGTTTGAGAATGGCTAGTGCGCGCTCAATAGCTTCTTGGCTTAAGTGATTTTTATCATCTAAACCGTCAGCTAAATAAACGCGCTGTTTTTCTTTGTGTAAGATTTGCAAAGAGCCATCGACCTCTCTTGCCACCACTAAATGAAAACTGTTTGAGCCTAAATCAACGGCAGCAATTGAGGGATAATCATTCATTATTGTAGTTACTTTCCCATTTCTTAAGGTGGTCATAAATGGCAATTTGCGAGCGAATTTTTTTACGATTGCCACGGCGCACATAGCTGTTTTTTTGTTCGCTATCGATTATGCGTGCTTTTGATCTATCTTTAAACTGTAGCTCAAGGATATCAATAATCAGGTGTTTTAATTTTTCATTATAAATCGGAGTGGCTACTTCAACGCGGTGATCAAGATTTCGGGTCATCCAGTCTGCCGATGAAATATACACTTTTTCGTCACCATTATTATGAAACACCATCACCCGAGGGTGCTCTAAAAAACGGTCAACGATACTAATAATACGAATATTATCGTTCACGGCAGAGGGCACTAGCGAGCACATACCACGCACAATAATGCGAATTTTTACGCCGCGTCTTGCAGCAAAATAAAGATGATCAACCAGCTCTTTATCAACTAGGTTGTTTATTTTTAGTGTAATTCGGCCAGCTTTTCCGTGCTCTACATTGGTAATTTCGGCATCAATTAGCGACATAATAGTTTGTCGTGCGTTAACTGGCGAAATCATTAAATGGTCAAATTGAAATGGTCGGTAACTACTTTCGATAAACTTAAACACGCTATCGCACTCTTCACTAATGCCTTCATGCTTGGTGAATAAGCTAAAGTCCGTGTAGATTTTGGCGGTTTTTTCATGGAAGTTACCCGTGCCTATATGGGCATACTTCACGATGTTATTCTTTTCTTTACGGTGAATAACGCATAGCTTACTGTGCACTTTCAGCGCAGGAATACCAAAAATCACTTTAACCCCAGCGTTACTCAAGGTTTTTGCCCATTCAATGTTGTTCTGTTCATCAAAGCGCGCTTTCAGCTCAACCATTACGGTTACATGCTTACCATTTTTTGCCGCATTAATTAGTGTAGAAACAAGGCGAGATTGACTTGCAACGCGATAAATATTGACCTTTATTTGGGTTACATCTGGGTCAAACGCAGCTTGGCGCACAAACTCAAGTAAATGGTTAAAGGTGTGATAAGGGTAATACAGCAACACATCTTGCTCAGAGATAGCATCAAAAACACTTGAGTGATTGTTAAAGGCTGTGCTTTGTAATGCAGGCAGTGGTTTGTTTTCTAAATACTGACGACCAACATTTGGAAACGCAATAAAATCGCGGAAGTTACGATAACGACCGCCGGGGATCAGTGCATCATGTTGGCTTATGTTAAGGCGCTTTTTCATCACTTTAAGCATTTCATCAGGCATGCTCTCGTCATAAACAAGGCGCACAGGCTCAGCAGAAATACGTTGTTTTAGGCCTTTCGACATTTTATCGAGTAAACCTTCTTCGAGTTCATCATCTAAATTGTACTCGGCATCGCGGGTCAGTTTGATGGCATAACATTGAATATCATCAAAGCTAAAAAAGCTGCTAAATACATCGCGAATAAAGTAGGCAATGATGTCATCAAGCATCACAATGGTTTTGTGGCGACGTGTTTTCTCAGGCGGCAAAATAACAAAGCGTGAGACGCGGTCAGTAGGCACCTCCATCATGGCATAATGACTTTTTTGATTGGTCATCTCGACAAACAAATAAGTCATGGTGTCGTTAATTTGATCTGAGTAGTCTTTCTTTTCAGAGAGCAAAATCGGCAAAATGTGTTGCAGTACATTGTCGTGGAAAAACTTTTTCAGCCAGGTTAAATGAAATTCAGATAACTTCTCTGGTAGCTCTACGTGAATATTATGCTCGTTTAAATCATTCAAAATATCTTTATGAATTTGATTAAATTTTTTGCCAAGCTGGAGCACTTTACTCTGGATTTGATGGAGTAGGATCTCATCTTCATCAAAGTTCGCATCAGGAATTTTATTAAGTAAAATTCGGCGTTTTACATCGGCAACACGGACACGGAAAAACTCATCCATGTTGTTTGAGTAAATACCTAAAAAGCGCATGCGCTCAATAATCGGGTTCGATTTATCTTTGGCTTCTTGCAGCACGCGTTCATTAAATGACAGCCAACTTAGCTCTTTGGCAAAGTAATTGATGGCTTGAGAAGAAGAATGTGATGCGTTCATCTGGTTTTCCAACGTTTATAGCTAGTTAGAATATAGAGGATGCAGATGACGTTTATGTGACGTACTTATCACTTTTATGACATACATGTCAGTTTTGTGACATGCATGCCGCTTTTTTAAAGTTCAAAATATCCCTATAAACTTGTGTGTTACGCGTCCTCAATATCAACAATTAGGTCTGTAGTGATAGACTCAAGTGCGCTAATTACTTCGTCTTTGTTCATACCAATCGGTAAAGCAACGGTGGCAACAGCACTAAAAATAGGCACACCCCAGTTAGGTGCACTTTGTTGTTTTGAATTGAGGTGAGTGATATTCGCCCCTTTATGACGAATAACGCTGGCTAGCTCTTGTACAATGCCTGGTCTATCATTGCCAGTGATAACAAAATTAATTTGCTCAGATTTTTCTTCAGGCAGCGTCTCGGTGCCGCGTTCGATTCTAACCTCTAAATGCGGCAGGCTATGTAACGCATCTTGTAATTCTTGTAAGTGTTCTTCAGGTACTGCTGCTTCAATGATCCCTGCAAAATGCCCTGCAAGGTGGCTTAAATTACTGCTTAACCAGTTGCCGTGGTGGCTTAGAATTGTGGCTGAAAGGTCTTCAACTAGGCCGGGTTTATCTGGCCCCAAAATAGTAATTACTAACTGCTTCATACTTAAATCTCTATAAAAATGCCTCTGAAAAATGCAATAAAAGGAAGGAGGCGTTGGTTAAAAATGATTCTTATTGTTGAAAAAATAAGTCTTCTTGAGTATTGATGCTGTTTTATTGTTTGTCCAATTTTTTCCATATAGTTATAAAAAATTAGATATAACAGTTTGTTAGCTTGTTAATTTAGGACTTTTAAAAGCGCTTACAATTGTCGTAAATTGGTCATTTTTTAACTTTAAACTTCGTTCCTGAAAAGCTTGCTTTATTACACTGAATTATGACGTTTGTAACATTACTGTCATCTTGGTGAAATATAATTCGCGCAACGTTAAGATTTAAGGGTGTTTTGATGACTTCCAATCCGAATAAACCTACCTTTCATACGGATAGAAGCCGTCTATTTAAAGACAGGTTTGCCAAGTGGGGTATTTCCGCAGGTGGCGTAATGGTGCTAGTAGCACTGTTACTCATATTCTTTTACCTTCTTTATGTTGTTCAACCTATTTTTGAATCAGCAAAAGTAGAAACACGTAACAGTGTAAAACTACAAAATGCGTCAGAAGTTGTTGGCCTTGGCATTGAAGAGCAAACAGAGGTTGCCTTTTTACTCGGTGAAAAAGGTAGCGTGGACTTTTACAATGTTGAAAAAGAACATTTTGGTAAAAAGATCACCACTCTTAATGCTGAATTACCTAGCGATGTAAGCAGCTTTGCAAGCTCTGCACCGTTTCAAGGTCAATATGCGTACGGTTTAGAAAATGGTACGGTTGTTGTGGTTGCACCTAAGTTTTTGGTGACATTCCCAAATAACCAACGCCAATTAACACCTCGATTAGACTACCCGCTCGGTGATATGGCGCTTGAAGTTGATGATCAAGGCGCAGCAATCACTAAATTTGCGTTTAGCCACTATGAAGATAAAACGGCCGTTGTTGCTTTAACTGCTGACAAGCGCGTTTTATTCAGCAGCTTTGTCGGTGAAGAAAACATGTTCACTGGCGAAGTTGAGTGGAATGTTGAGCGCACTGAGCTTGATATCGAAGGTCGTGTGGATGAGCTATTAATCTCACCTGATACAACACGTACGTTCGTTCGCTCTGCAAATCAAATTTACGTATACGATACGCGTTACCCTTCTGAAGTTGAGCAAATCCAACTGCTTGCAGCTAACGAAGAAAACGCGAACCTAGTTTCAACTCAGTTATTAGCGGGTGCTAACTCACTGATGCTTGCTAACGATAATGGTGAAGTATCTCAGTGGTTTGAAGTAAACACGGAAGAGGGACGTGAGTTCCAAAAGATCCGCGCTTTTGAAACCAGCAAACAATCGAAACTAAATATTTTCACTGAGTTCTACCGTCGTACGTTCTTCACAGCGGGTGCTAACGGTGAGCTTGGTATTTATTACACAACCAGCGACGCAAAACTGTGGCAAGGTAAAGTAAGTGATGGTCCAATTCAAAACTTTGCAATTGCACCTCGTTCAAATGCGGCGCTAGTACTTGCCGATGACGCATTAAAAGTAATCGAAATCCATAACGAACACCCAGAAGTAACGTGGTCTGCGTTATGGCAAGAAGTATGGTACGAAGGTTACCCAGAGCCGGGTTATATCTGGCAATCAACCTCTGCCAGTGATGATTTTGAATCTAAGTTTTCATTAGTGCCAATTTCATTCGGTACGATTAAAGCAGCTTTATATGCGATGCTGTTTGCAGTACCTATTGCGCTTTCAGCTGCGATTTACACGGCGTACTTTATGTCGAGTGAATTACGTAAAGTGGTTAAGCCGACTGTAGAAATCATGGAAGCATTACCAACAGTAATCTTAGGTTTCTTAGCCGGTCTTTGGTTAGCACCATTAATTGAAGAGCATTTACCAGCGATTGTCGGATTATTAGTGTTATTACCAATTGGTATCTTATTAACCGCATTCGGCTGGAACAAGCTACCGGCGTCAATTCGTCACCGTGTTCCTGAAGGTTCACACTCTATTTTACTTATTCCAGTGGTTATCTTTATTGGTTGGTTATCGTTTGCGATGAGTAACTCAATTGAGCTTTGGATGTTTGACGGTAATGTGCGTCAGTACCTAACCAATGAATTAGGTATGACATTCGACCAACGTAACTCGTTAGTTGTTGGTATTGCGATGGGCTTCGCTGTTATCCCAACTATCTTCTCAATTGCGGAAGATGCGGTATTCAGTGTTCCTAAGCACTTATCAAATGGTTCATTAGCACTCGGTGCAACGCAATGGCAAACATTGGTTCGCGTAGTACTACTAACTGCAAGTCCGGGTATCTTCTCAGCAGTAATGATGGGTCTTGGCCGTGCTGTAGGTGAAACAATGATTGTACTAATGGCAACAGGTAATACACCTATTATGGACTGGAGTATCTTCCAGGGTATGAGAACACTTGCAGCAAATATCGCGGTAGAAATGCCAGAGTCTGAGGTAGGCAGCTCGCATTATCGCATTCTATTCTTAGCAGCATTTGTACTATTCATATTCACATTCGTTTTCAACACAGTGGCTGAGTTTGTTCGTCAGCAACTGCGTGAAAAATACAGTTCAATGTAGGTGGAGAGACACGACATGGTAAAGCAGTGGTTTAAGTCTGGTTCTCCTTGGATTTGGATGACCGGCGGTGCGGTAAGCATCAGTTTAATCTCGGTTCTTGGCTTATTAGCCATGATTGCTTGGAAAGGTTTAAGCTTTTTCTGGCCATCAGAAGTAGTGCAACTTGAGCTGCAAGGCTCAGTTGCTAAACAAACAGTGATCGGTGAAGTTTATGACCGTGAGCTAGTTGCAAAATCACGTATTGAGGCGACGGGCGTTGATTTATCTCACTACGACAAAGAGCAACTAGAGCGCTTACTAATCAAAACAGGTAACCGTGAGTACGTTGATCTCGATTTCCGTTGGGTATTAGAGACAGATATCACATCGCGTACAGCGCCAGCTGAACTTGCAGTATTCGAGCGTAGCAAAAACGGTAACTTTTACGGTTATGTAGAACAGGTTATTAAAGACGGTGAAGTTATTACAGATAACAAAATCGAGGTACTTTATGATCTTGTTGACCGTGCAGTTGACCTAAACGACCAAGCACTCGATTTACAAAATGGTGATATTGGTCATATCAACTATGAACTTGAGCGCTTGCGCTTAAAAGAAAAAGCGTATCAGCTTGATAACGAGTTGACGGACGAACGTGTTGCTGAGCTTGCACAAACACGCGCTGAGCTACGTGCTGAATATGCCGTGCTAGAAAAACAGTTATTTGCACTTCGTAAAGAAGCAAAGCGTGACCAAGTAACGGTTAAAGACATGCGCGGTGAAGTGGTTACTTTACCTCTGTATCAAGTTCTTGATGTGTGGTTCCCAAATGACATGGGCTTCTTCGCTAAGCTAGGCCACTACTTTGTACAACTTGGTAAGTTTGTAGCGGATGACCCGCGTGAGGCAAACACTGAAGGGGGTGTATTCCCTGCGATTTTCGGTACTGTGTTTATGGTATTACTGATGGCAGTGATTGTTACGCCGTTTGGTGTGGTTGCAGCGATTTACTTACATGAATACGCAGCAAAGAATGCCGTTACTAAAATGATCCGTATCGCGGTAATCAACCTTGCGGGTGTACCTTCAATTGTATACGGTGTATTTGGTCTAGGTTTCTTTGTATATATGCTAGGTGGCAGTATTGACCAATTGTTCTACCCAGAATCATCGCCAAGTCCAGTATTTGGTACGCCAGGTGTGATTTGGTCAGCATTAACGCTAGCAATTTTAACGCTTCCAGTGGTTATTGTTTCAACGGAAGAAGGTTTATCACGTATTCCAAGCACGGTTCGTCATGGTTCATTAGCACTTGGCGCAACAAAAGCAGAAACGCTATGGCGCATCATCATTCCGATGGCAAGCCCTGCGATTATGACAGGTTTAATCTTAGCGGTTGCGCGTGCAGCCGGTGAAGTAGCACCACTTATGCTTGTTGGTGTTGTTAAGATGGCGCCAACACTGCCTCTTGACGGTAACTTCCCATACGTTCATTTAGATAGAAAATTTATGCACTTAGGTTTCCACATTTATGATGTTGGTTTCCAAAGCCCTAACGTAGAAGCGGCACGTCCGCTGGTATATGCCACGGCATTCTTACTGGTATCAGTAATTATCGCCCTGAATATCACCGCGATTGGTATTCGTAACCACTTACGCGAAAAGTTTAGAGCTCTTGAGCATTAATACAGAATTTTTATAGGTAGACAGAGATGATTACAGTTGCACCACAAGTAAACCAAGCGAAAAGCGCGGCAAAGCTAGATTTAGATAATCTAACTGCAGAGCAAACAGCGTTAGAGATTAAAAACTTAGATCTATACTACGGTGATAAACAAGCGCTTAGCGGCGTAAATATGAACATCCCGAAAGGTCAGGTAACAGCGTTTATCGGTCCGTCAGGCTGTGGTAAATCAACACTTTTACGTTGTATCAACCGTATGAACGACCTAGTTGATAGTTGTCGTATTGAAGGTGAGATCTTATTACACGGCCACAACATCTACGATAAGAGTGTTGATGTTGCAGCATTAAGACGAAATGTTGGGATGGTATTCCAACGTCCTAATCCATTTCCAAAATCAATCTACGAAAATGTCGTTTATGGCCTACGCTTACAAGGTATTAAAGAAAAGCGTAAACTAGACGAAGTGGTTGAACAATCTTTACGTGGCGCGGCGTTATGGGATGAAGTTAAAGACCGTTTACACGATAGTGCATTTGGCCTATCGGGTGGTCAGCAACAGCGTCTTGTTATTGCTCGCTCAATTGCTATCGAGCCTGAAGTACTACTTCTGGATGAGCCTACATCGGCACTAGATCCAATTTCTACTTTAGTTATCGAAGAGCTAATTAACGACTTAAAGAATAAGTTTACCGTGGTAATTGTTACTCACAACATGCAACAAGCTGCTCGTGTATCAGACCAAACTGCGTTCATGTACATGGGGGAGTTGATTGAGTATTCAGATACCAATACGTTATTTACAACACCAAGCAAGAAGAAAACAGAAGACTACATTACAGGCCGTTACGGTTAGTCAATAAAGTCACTTGGTACCGTAAACGAAATTTATAGAGGTAGACAATGGAACATAATATCAATAAACACATTTCGGGCCGCTTTAATGAAGAGCTTGAAAATGTGCGTAACCATGTATTAAACATGGGAGGTTTAGTTGAACAACAACTAAACAGTGCACTTGATGCTGTTAGCAATGGCGATGCAGATCTGGCACAAAAAGTTCGTGAGAACGACTATAAAGTAAATGCAATGGAAGTGAACATCGATGAAGAATGCACACGCATTATCGCTCGTCGTCAGCCAGCTGCCAGTGACTTACGTCTTGTAATTGCCATTGCTAAAACAATTGCTGATTTAGAGCGTATTGGCGATGAAGCTGAGCGTATTGCTAAAGTTGCGCTGGACTCATTCACAAAAGATCAGCAAGACCTACTGGTGAACATTGAAAACATGGGTCGCCAAGTATCAAAAATGCTTCATGATGTACTTGATGCATTTGCACGTATGGATGTGCAATGTGCGTTTGAAGTACATAAAGAAGATGCCAAAGTTGACCGTGAATACGAAGCAATTACCCGTCAAATCATGACATATATGATGGAAGATCCACGCTCAATCCCGAAAATTATGGATTTAGTGTGGTCAGTACGCTCTTTAGAGCGTATCGGCGACCGTTGTCAAAATATTGCTGAGTACATCATCTACTTTGTAAACGGCAAAGATATTCGTCATACATCTCAAGCAGATATCGAAAAGTCGCTGTAATTTTAACCGCAACTTTTCATTATTAAACCGAGCGGCCTTTGGCCGCTTTGTCTATTATTGCTGATGTAAGGCAGAAAAAGCGTTCACAATCGAACACAATGCTGTAAAATTCGCAGCTGCCAAAGCATACTAATTTATAAAGGGTCAGTTATGCCTACAAATGCATTTTTAGGGGTATTTGCTAAATCTCCTATTAAGCCTATGGAAGATCACATTAAGAAAGCACATCAAGCAAGTAAAGCATTGATCCCTTTCTTTAATCACGTTTTCAAAGAAGAGTGGCAAGAAGCGGAAGAAATCCGCCTAAACATTCGTAATTTAGAGCGTGAAGCTGATGAAATGAAACGTAACATTCGCCTTCAACTACCACGTGGCTTATTCATGCCAGTTGAGCGTACCGATTTGCTAGAGCTTGTTACTCAACAAGACAAAATTGCTAATAAAGCAAAAGATATTGCAGGTCGTGTAGTTGGTCGTGAGATGATCATACCTACCGAAATCCAAGCAGATTTCCTTGCTTATGTAACTCGTTGTGTTGATGCAACTAAACAAGCATCAAAAGCAATCAATGAGCTAGATGAGCTTCTTGAAACGGGCTTCAAAGGTCGCGAAGTGACTTTAGTTGAGAAAATGCTCGTTGAATTGGACGCAATTGAGCAAGACACGGATGACATGCAAATCAAAATTCGCCGTCAATTGCGCGCCGTTGAAAATGAACTTAACCCAATCGACGTGATGTTCTTATACAAGATCATCGAATGGGTAGGTGACTTAGCTGATATTGCTGAGCGCGTAGGTTCTCGTCTTGAGCTGATGTTAGCTCGTTAATTAAAAATCAGTTCATACGAAAAAAATTAAAGGTTCACACAATGGATATCATTGCAAATTACGGCACGTTACTCGTTTTAACTGCCGCCGCAGTCGGTTTCTTTATGGCTTATGGTATTGGTGCAAATGACGTTGCCAATGCGATGGGTACATCAGTAGGTTCAAAAGCACTTACAATTAAGCAAGCTATCATCATCGCGATGGTGTTTGAGTTCGCAGGCGCATACCTTGCCGGTGGTGAGGTTACATCAACGATCCGTAAAGGGATTATCGATGCGACCCCATTTATGGACGTACCTGAGTTAATGATACTTGGTATGATCGCCGCGTTATTCGCTGCAGGTAGCTGGTTATTGATTGCCTCGTTCTTAGGCTGGCCGGTTTCAACTACTCACTCAATCATTGGTGCCATCATTGGTTTCGCATTGGTTGCGGTAGGTAGCGAAGCAATCCAATGGAACAAGGTAATGGGTATTGTAGGTAGCTGGATTGTTACCCCTGCTATCTCTGGTTTTATTGCTTATTTGATTTTCATGAGTGCGCAAAAGCTAATTTTTGACACTGACGCACCTCTTAAAAATGCTAAGCGCTACGTGCCTGTATACATGGGTCTAGCGGGCTTCATCATGTCTCTTGTAACAATCAAGAAAGGCTTGAAGCACATTGGTATCAACTTAGGTTCATTTGAAGGTTACATGCTTTCTATCGCGATCGCCGTGGTTGTTGCAATCATTGGTAAATTCGCTATTTCACGCCTTAAGATTGACCCTAAAGCTGACAAGAAAATGCAATTCAACAACGTTGAGAAAGTGTTCGCGGTACTTATGGTACTAACAGCATGTTGTATGGCATTCGCACACGGTTCAAACGACGTTGCTAACGCGATTGGTCCACTAGCAGCTGTTGTAAACATTGTTGAGCACAACGGTGAAATCGCTAAGAAAGCGGCTATTGCATGGTGGATTTTACCATTAGGTGGTTTAGGTATTGTTGCTGGTCTTGCTATCTTAGGTAAGAAAGTAATCAAAACAATCGGTGAAGGTATCACCCACTTAACACCTAGCCGTGGTTTTGCTGCTGAGCTTGCTGCTGCTTCTACAGTTGTTATCGCATCAGGTACTGGTTTACCTATCTCTACTACACAAACACTTGTTGGTGCGGTATTAGGTGTTGGTATGGCACGCGGTATTGCGGCACTTAACATGGGTGTTGTAAGAAACATTGTAGTTTCTTGGGTAATTACGTTGCCAGTTGGCGCAGCCCTTGCTATTGTTATTTTCTACGTACTGAGAACTGCCTTCGGGGTATAAAAAAGTACTAAAAGACTTTTAGCTTGAAAAGATCTCAATGCCTTAGGTGTTGGGGTCTTTTTATTTTCAGGTAGAGTATGAATAACTTACCAAGTATTAAACAACTACAATATTTATTAGCAGTCCACCAACATCAACATTTTGGCCGCGCAGCAAGCGCCTGTTTTATTGGTCAATCAACCTTAAGTAGTGCAATTCAAAACTTAGAAGAAACCCTAGGTTGCCAACTTATTGAGCGCGAAAACCGCAGCTTAATGTTTACTGCAATTGGTGAAGAGGTTGTCGAAAAAGCACGTAAGATCATTGACGACACCTTAAGTTTAAAAGAGCTGACGAAGAGCTTTTTAACGCCATTAAGCGGCACACTCACGCTTGGTGTGATCCCGACGATTGCCAGCTTTATTGCTGCGCCGTTATATCATTTCTGCAAACAAACATTTACCGAGCTAGAGCTAGTTTTGGTTGAAGATACCAGTGACAAATTACTCGATAAGCTAGAGCATGGGCAAATTGATATGGCGTTGCTCGCGTTACCGTATGACACTGAAAAGTTTCATACTCAAGTCCTTGCGAAAGATCACTTCAGCCTAGTGCATCATAAAGATTACACACCCGCAGATGGCGTGGAAGACTTTAATCTTTTACCGGATGCGAGTGTGTTCTTGCTAGAGCGTGAGCATTGTATGACTGGCCACGCACTCAGTGCTTGTCACTTGAATCGCTCAAGCTGTATTAACCCATTTGAAGCGGCAAGCTTACATACCTTATTAAGTATGGTTGAACACCAGCTTGGTGTTACTTTCTTACCGCAGATGGCAATTAACGCTGGTATTTTAGATAAAAAAGATATGGTTGCTACGCCATCACAAGGCGATGCATACCGAGATATTGGTATTGTATGGCGTAAAACTACAGGCCGGATCAGAGATTTTAGGCTGTTTAGCCAGCAGCTAGAGCTGTTTCTGAATAAGCAGTGCAGCTTAGACGGTCAATGCGACTAATGATAAAAAACCCCAAATAAAAAATATTTGGGGTTTTTTATTATTTAAGCAAACTATTTTTTTCCTTCCCTCGACTAACATAATAACAAAACCATTAAAGGCAGATCAGATGACGAGGCTAGCGTGTTTTTTCAATCACTTGAGACACTAATTGCTAAAGCGCAACAGGGCAATAAACGGGCGTGGTTGAAATTAGTCAAGCAGCACGAAACACAGGTATATAACTATTGCCTAAGGATGTTAAGTCACCCTGATGATGCAATGGACTTAATGCAAGAAGTGTTTATTTCTGTGTATAAGAGCTTACCGAGTTTTCGTGGTGAATCGAGTTTTAACACTTGGCTTTATCAAATTGTGCATCGGCGTAGTGTTGAATATTACCGCCGCCGTAAGCTGCATCAAGGTTTGGACGCCGTACCAGAAGAAAGCTGTGAGCGCAGTGAGTTAGAAACCAATCAACTGCAATCTGAGCAGCATCATGAACTTAAAGAAATGATGAACAATTTACCCTGGGAGCACCGCTTGGTGGTGGAGTTAAAGTTTTTTCAGCACTGTACGTTTGAAGAAATAGCTGAGCAATTAGGTATTTCAACCAATACAGCTAAATCAAGACTATACAGTGCGCTTGGTAAGTTAAAAGTGCATTTGGAGGCCGTAGATGGCTAATTTAGATTCATTATTTACCGCATGGTTAGAAGGCGAAAGCCTAACTGATGAGCAAATTGCGTTACTTCAAGCCGATGCTGAGTATGCATTAATGATGAACAATGCAATGCAGTGGCAACAACAAAGTCACCACTATGAAACAGTACCTGTACCAAACTGGGATCGAGAATCCACGATGCCCAAAGTGCAAAAAACGAGTTTGTTTTTTGGTTCTGGGATGTGGGCAGTAGCTGCATCAATTGCATTTTGCGCGTGGATTTTTGTTAGTAATCCACAGCAAGGAAACCAGCAGTTACTCGAACAAGTGGCTAAACAAACCAATTTATTAGAGTCACAACAAAAGCAAATTGATCAGTTGCAAAACATCATCACTGCGCAAAACGAAGTGCAGCAACAGCAGATGTATCAACTGGCCAAAGAAGCAATTAAAACCGGGCGAGTAGAGCGCCAAGAAGATATTGCCAGCGTGCTGGCTTATATCAAAACACAGCGCGCCCAAGATCAAGCGTACTTACGTATGCAGTTAAATGATTTAGCTGAGCAAGTGGACGGCAGGCCAATGCCAACCGTTGCCAACAATTTGGAGTATTAAGATGTCAAAATACAAATCAACCACGGCTGCCTTATTGCTTTGCACAGCAGTAAGCGTACAAGCACAAGCAAGTGATGAATTAGATAAAATTCAGCGTGAAGTCGGGATCATGGAAAAAATCCTCACAGCAGCATTAAAACAAGACACCGATAACAAGGTAAGAAACGTATCATCAAGTTATTTGCAGCATCAAGGTGTGGTGTTTAGCTTTGACGTAAGAGGCGGCTCACGCTGGTCTACAGTGTTTGCGTCAGTGCCTGATGCACCGCTTCCACCCATGCCAGATATCGATTTTGAAGAGCTAACTGAAATCGAAGTGCTAGGCGAACATGTGCAAGTGATCAGCGATGCGGTGGTCGTAAAAACGCAAGAAGCTTATCAGCAGGCTATGGAAGTGATGCGTGAAAGTGCAGAGCGAGTGCGTGAAGTTGCCGAGCAAGAGCGCGATGTGAGCCGTGAAATCCGTGATCTTGAACGTGAAAAGCGTGATCTTGAGTTTGATCGTCGCCACGATAAAGATGCCAAAGAGCAAGAGCTCGAAAAACGTAAACAAGCACTACAAGCATCAATTAAAGAGCTTGAGAAAGAGCAGCAAAAGCTGTCTTTAAAACAGCAAGAAATGCGCAAAGAGTTAGCTGAGAAAAAACAAGCTCGTGTGAAAGAGCAACAACAGCAGTTGGCTGCTTTAGCTAAGCAAGTAGATAAAAGCTTATCACTGACCTTATGTGATTATGGTAGCGGTTTAAGAAGTCTGCCTAACGATGAACATGTGAGCTTTATCATTCGCGGTGTGAGTGAAGGTAAGGGTGAGCTGGTTAAAGTATTTAAAAAGTCAGATATCAAAAAGTGCGTGGTTGGCGATATAAAAGCCGCACAACTTATCGACAAGGCATCAAGTTATCGCTTTTAAATTCTCCCAACTAAAAAGCAGCCTAAAGTGGCTGCTTTTCATTCATTGAAAATGGTTTTAAGTCAGGTAAAAACAACAAATAAACCCAGACGACTAAGTTAAAGTAAGGGATTAAACCTAGCCCTGTAAATATTTTCACCGGATACCCCTTAAAGGTCGCATTACGGTAACATTGATACGCTATCCCTAGATTCACAATCAGCAACAAAACGATTAGTTGTGTCATCACTTTTCTCCTTTATACCGTCAATACATGGACTTAACGATGTTAAGTCACATTCAGTATGTTTAATGTAATAAGTAATGTCATGTTTTTATTTGATAATCACCATAAAACCACGACATTTGTTCTTGCTGTGGATTAAAGTATAGATGAGTATTGTGAGTATGGAAGCTTAAAAACTAATAAAAAATGTTTAAAAATGTATCAGAACTAGGCTTTTTAATGTTAGCCAACTGTTAATTAAACAGATTATTTTCAGATATTTTTTTAAGTTCAGCGCTAATTTTTTCAACCGGTACAGGGCGGGCAATAAAGTACCCTTGACCATAGTCTATACCAATTTCTTTTAGTGCTAAGAATATTTCTTTGTTTTCAACATATTCAGCTACAGAGCGCTTATCAAGCGAACGGCTAATATCATTGATCGCTTTTACAAGTGCTAAATCGATTGGGTCATTCAACATATCACGAACAAATGAGCCATCAATTTTTACATGCTGAGCCGGTAATTGTTTAAGGTAGTTGAAGGTACTAAAGCCAGTACCAAAGTCATCAATCGAGAAATGACAGCCTAAGCCGTTTAAACGCTCGATCATGGCACGGGTTGCCACCAGGTTATTGATACTCGCAGACTCGGTGATCTCAAAAATAATGCGTGTTGGTTCAACATTATATTCTTTTAAGCTCGATTCAATGTGCGGCAATAGGCGCTCATCTAAAAACGACTGTGCTGATAAGTTAATTGCGACTTGATTAAGCTCTGGGTACTCGGCAACGCTCTTAATAGCATTACGAATGACGCATTGATCCATTAAAAAGGTATCGTTTAAAAGCTCAAGCGCAGGAATAAACTGGTTGGGATAAATAAGCTCGTCATTCAACTTCAAACGTAATAGCGCTTCAAAATAAGCAACATGGCCGCGTTTGAAGTCCCAAATTGGTTGATAGTGCAGTTCGATTGCATCATGTTGTAATGCTTGGCGAATGCTATGACCCCACTCAAGACCAGCTTGTAAGCTGTTATGATGGCTATCTTCTTTTGAGTAACAGTGAACTAAGTTACGGCCTAAGCTTTTTGCTACATAAAGGGCGATATCAGCTTGCTTTAAACATTCACTTGGGTCGTTATTTTGCTCAGTGATTTGTGTTAAACCAATGGAGCAGCTAATTGAGTACTCTTGGCCTTCGGAGTGAAAGCGGTGTTTTTCAATCGCCATACAAATACTTTCTGCCACCAAGTGTGCATCAAGTAAGTTAGTATTTTTTAAGATCACGGCAAATTCATCACCACCGATGCGGCACACTAAATGCTCATCACTGATATTCGCAGTAAATAACTGGGCAACCTCTTTTAAAACGATGTCACCTTGTTGATGGCCTTTACTATCGTTAATGATTTTAAAGTGATCTAAATCGATATAGATGAGCGCATGCTCGGTATCTTTACTGGTGTATTTGGCCTTACAAATACGTTGTAACTGTTGGTCAAAGTAGTAACGGTTATGCAATTCAGTGAGCGTATCGTGTAAGGCTAAGTGACGAAGCTGTAGCTCAGCTTGCTTACGTTCATGAATGTTATCGATAGTTGCAGTTATGGTCGCAGAGTTTTGGCTGTTTTTAATCAGCTGTAAACGACACTCAACCCAAATAGCATTGCCATTTTTATGCTTAAGTTGGATCTCTACCTGTTGCTGTTGCTCACCACCATGCAAAATACTTTGAATTGTATCTTGCAGCTTTGTTTTGCACTCAGGCAAACAAAAATCAGTTAATGATTTCGCCAAGCTAGACTTAATACCATATCCCGTTAAGTGCTCCCAAGCTGGGTTAATAAAGCGAATATTTCCCTCTTGGTTAAACTCAAGTACCACCGTATTTAAATGTAATAAGATACGTTGGTGGGCAGAAAACAGCTCTTTATAGCGGCTTTGACTTTGGCTTAGTTGTTCTACTTTTTGCGCAAACTCTGCGTAGCTCACCATGAAATCTTCACGACGGGCAGCGTGATCACACACTTTACTCAATAATGAATGATCGTACGGGGCACGAATAAAATCAGTAACACCAGAAAGTAATAACTGCTCTGCGTAATCTGCATCATTGTTATCAATGATGGTTACGATTGCTTGCTTAGGGTTGTGTTGTAATATTTCGCTAATTAACCCCGCCGCAGTATCTGAATGAGACTCGGTCGCGTCAATCAATACAATGGCAAACTTCTGTTGTAGATAGGTAGCAAGCGTCGCTTTTGTTGAGGTGGTATGGGTTATCGCGAAGCTAAGTTTTAGCTGTTCGCTGATATCCTTTGCCTTACGGTTATCGGTTTCAAGTAGTAATAAATTAAGGCGACTACTTTTTTCAAGGTGTGTTGATAACACGTTGGCAAGCACTTGCGGCAACATATCTTGGCGTTCAAATGGAAGAACAGCATCAATGCCATAGCTTCGTGCAGTGGTTTCGGCTATACGTTCACAATAGATTGGTGGAGTAAGTAAAATAGGTGTGTTTTTTGGGGTTTTCAATAGCCCTGAACGGATCATGCGCGAAAAGCGCCAACCATCAATCTTACCGACTTCAAGGCCTGTAATGATAATATCCACCGGGTGGCTTTTGAGAATTTTTAGCGCATCTTGAGAGTCACTGGCTTCGATAAACATGAAAACATTAAGCTTGTTTAATGTCGACTTAATAGTCTCACGCTCAGCAACGCTTGCGTTCAAAATTAGCAGCTTTAACTGCTTGGCCATGGCGCTACTACCTCTTACTTAAACCATGTTTAGTGAATAAGCTAGAATAATGACATTTTGCCTAATCTACAAGCAAACTTTACCCAAAAGCGGTTAATAAGTACTTAAGTTTGTAATCCTTTAAGCTTGTACGAAGTTGGCACAGGGCTTTGCTTGAGGTGGTGGGCGTATCAGAGTAAACTTGGCGCGTTTTTATTAATGAGAGATATGCTCTATGCGCGTAGCTGATTTTAGCTTTGACCTTCCTGATGAATTAATTGCTCGTTTTCCGAAAGCAGATCGAACTAGCAGCCGTTTACTGACGCTTGATGGCCCATCAGGCCACCTTGAGCATAAAGTGTTTAGTGATATTTTATCGCTTGTTAATGAAAATGACTTATTAGTTTTTAATAACACTAAAGTGATCCCTGCGCGTATGTTTGGGCAAAAAGAATCGGGCGGTAAGCTTGAGGTGTTAGTTGAGCGCGTACTCGACGAGCACCGTGTGCTTGCGCATGTGCGAGCTAGCAAATCGCCAAAACCAGGCTCAAAAATCATTCTTGAAGGTAAAGCAGAAGCAACCATGGTTGCGCGTCATGGCGAGCTTTTTGAGCTTGAATTTGCCAAAGACGAAAATGTCCTCGATATCTTAAACGACATCGGCCACATGCCATTACCACCTTATATTGACCGCCCTGATAACGAGTCAGATCGTGAGCGCTATCAAACAGTTTATGGTGAAAAGCCAGGTGCCGTAGCCGCGCCAACAGCTGGCCTGCATTTTGATGATAAATTAATGGCGGCCTTAAAAGATAAGGGCATTAACATGGCGTTTGTGACTTTGCATGTCGGTGCGGGTACATTCCAGCCTGTGCGTGTTGACTCAGTTGACGAGCATGTTATGCACTCTGAGTACATTGAAGTGCCTGATGATGTGGTTAAAGCGGTAGCCGAAACGAAAGCGAAAGGTGGTCGCGTAATAGCCGTAGGTACTACCTCAGTCCGCTCGTTAGAGTCTGCTGCTAAAGTGCACGGCGGCAAATTAGATACTTACTTTGGTGATACCGATATCTTTATTTACCCGGGTTATCAGTTCAATGTGGTTGATGCCATGGTAACAAATTTCCACTTGCCTGAATCAACATTGATTATGTTAGTCAGTGCCTTTGCAGGCCAAGATAACATTATGGGTGCTTATCATACGGCGATAAAAGAACAGTATCGCTTCTTTAGTTATGGCTATGCGATGTTCTTAACGCGCAAATAACGATTATACCCAATAAAAAGCCCAGTTTTTGAACTGGGCTTTTTATTTTCGAATTTAGCCCAATTAATAGTAATAAACCTGCAAACAGGGTAGAATCGAGCGGTTAAATTATAGCTTGTTGGACTGTTTTTCCGACACTGAGGATAATATGAAATTTGAATTAGACCGCACTGACGGTAAAGCGCGCCGCGGCCGCTTGATTTTTGAACGTGGCGTTGTAGAAACCCCTGCATTTATGCCGGTAGGTACTTACGGCACAGTTAAGGGCATGACCCCTGACGAAGTAAAAGATACTGGCGCGCAAATCTGCTTAGGTAACACTTTCCATTTAATGTTACGTCCTGGCACAGAAATCATTAAGCAGCACGGTGACTTACACGACTTCATGAATTGGGATCGTCCAATCCTAACTGATTCAGGCGGTTTCCAAGTATTCAGCTTAGGTGCAATGCGTAAAATCACAGAAGAAGGCGTGATGTTCAGCTCACCAGTTAATGGTGAAAAAATCATGCTTTCGCCAGAAAAAGCGATGCAAGTTCAGCGTGATCTAGGCTCTGACATCGTAATGATTTTTGACGAATGTACGCCATACCCAGCGACAGAAAAAGAAGCGAAAGACTCTATGGAGTTATCACTTCGTTGGGCTAAACGCTCAAAAGAAGGCCATGGTGACAACCCAGCTGCGCTATTTGGTATTATACAAGGTGGTATGTACCCTGAGCTTCGTGCACAATCGCAAAAAGGCTTAGAAGAAATCGGCTTTGATGGTTATGCATTAGGTGGTTTATCGGTTGGTGAGCCAAAAAACGAGATGATCAATATTCTTGATCACTGTGCTTACAAAATGCCAGAAGACAAACCTCGTTACTTAATGGGTGTTGGTAAACCTGAAGACTTAGTTGAAGCGGTTCGCCGTGGTATCGATATGTTTGACTGTGTAATGCCTACGCGTAATGCCCGTAACGGCCACTTATTCGTTACTGGCGGCATTGTTAAAATCCGTAATGCAGTACATAAAACAGACACCGGTCCACTGGATCCTGAGTGTGATTGTCATACATGTAAAAACTATTCACGTGCATACTTGCATCATCTTGATAAATGTAATGAAATCTTAGGCGCACGTCTAAACACGATTCACAACTTACGTTATTATCAACGCGTGATGGAAGGCTTACGTAATGCCATCAGTAATGGCAAACTAGACGAATTTGTTGCAGATTTTTATGCACGCCGTGGTCAAGAAGTACCAGAGCTTGCAGATACATCAGATTAAATTTTTAGAAAAATTAAAGAGGAAGTGAAATGAGTTTATTCATCTCAAACGCCCACGCAAGTGCGGCAGGTGCAGCACCAGCAGGTGGTGGCATGGAAATGCTAATCATGTTGGGTATTTTCGGTCTGGTATTTTATTTCTTAATCTACCGTCCACAAGCTAAGCGTGTAAAAGAGCATAAAGCCCTAATGAGCGCAATGGCGAAAGGCGACGAAGTACTAACGCAAGGTGGTTTAGTAGGTAAGATTGCTAAAATCGCTGATGACAAAGACTTCATCGTGATTTCATTAAACGACCAAGCAGAAGTAACAGTTCAAAAATCAGCTGTTTCTGCAGTATTGCCAAAAGGCACTATGAAGTCGCTATAACAATAAAAATAAGGACTCACACGTGTTAAACAAGTTTCCATTATGGAAGTATTTACTTGTTCTTGTAGTGTTAGTCGTTGGTATTTTATATGCCTCACCTAACTTGTATGGCCGTGACCCGGCCATCCAAGTATCGGGCACTAAAGGTACTGATGCTGACCTCAGCGTACTCGATAAAGTAAATGCGACTCTCAAAGAACATAACGTTACTGTTAAATCAAGCAAACTTGAAGACGGACAAATCCTCGTTCGTTTTAAGAATGTTGAAGACCAACTAAAAGCGCAAGATCTACTGCGTGATTCCCTTAGTGAAGATTACATCTCAGCAATCAATATGGCGCCTGCTCAACCTGAGTGGTTAAAGTCTTTGGGTGGTAACCCAATGAAACTAGGCCTAGATTTAAGCGGTGGTGTTCACTTTACTATGGAAATCGACATGGCGACGGCGGTTGATACTCAGCTTGAGCAAATGGAACAAGATTTCAAAAGTGACTTACGTGAAGAAAAACTACGTTATCGCACCATTCGCCGTGTAGCGAATAGCGAGCGATTACGTGTTGAAATGCGTAACGAAGAAGATAAAAGCGCAGCAGAGCGTTTCTTATCAACACGTTACCCATTAAACGTATACGTTGATGATAGCAGCAGCGACAATGCTTTTTACGTGAGCATGAGCGAGCAAAAGTTAAAAGAAATTCGTGACTACGCTATCAAACAAAACGAAACGATTATCCGTAACCGTATTAACCAAATCGGTGTTGCAGAGCCTAACGTACAGCGCCAAGGTGCTGAGCGTATCATCGTGCAACTTCCGGGTGTGCAAGATACAGCGCGTGCAAAAGAAATTCTGGGTGCAACAGCAACACTCGAATTCCGCGAAGTTGACGAGAACGCAGATGCAAGTGCTGCGCTGCAAGGTCGTTTACCGCCAGGTACAGAAATGATCATGGCGCGTGAAGGTTACCCTGTGGTACTTAAGCAACGCATCATTCTTGAAGGTAGTCATATTACTGGTGCGCAATCAGGCACAGATGAGTATCAACGTCCACAAGTTAGCATTACGCTAGACAGCAAAGGTGGCGCAAAAATGAATGCGTTCACTAAGCGTGCTATCGGTAAACGCATGGCAACGGTATTCATTGAATACAAGCCATCGGGTAAAACAGATGAAAACGGTAAAGCGCTTCCGCCAATTAAAGTGGAAGAAGTGATCAATGTGGCAACCATTCAAGCGCGCCTTGACCGTTCATTCCGTATTACTGGTATCGATAACCCAGCTGAAGCACATAATCTAAGTTTATTACTTCGTGCCGGTGCACTTGTAGCGCCAATTCAAATTGTTGAAGAGCGCACAGTAGGTCCAAGCCTAGGTCAAGAGAACATCGAAGCGGGTATGACTGCGGTTGTGCTTGGTTTTGTGTTTGTACTTGTATTTATGCTTGTTTACTACAAAGGTTTCGGCATGGTGGCAAATTTGGCACTGGGCGCAAACTTAGTATTAATCGTCGGCGTAATGTCGCTTATCCCAGGTGCAGCGTTAACGCTACCGGGTATTGCAGGTATCGTATTGACCGTCGGTATGGCGGTTGACGCCAACGTACTTATTTTTGAACGTATTCGTGAAGAACTTGCTGATGGCCGTAGCCCGCAACAAGCTGTTCATTTTGGTTACGACAGCGCATTTAGTACGATTTTCGATGCTAACATCACAACGCTAATCGCAGCAGTGATCCTATTTGCAGTGGGTACTGGTCCTATTGCTGGTTTCGCAGTAACACTTGCGATTGGTATTATCACCTCTATGTTTACAGCCATTGTTGGTACCCGTGCGGTAATCAACTTATTCATTGGCGGTAAGCGTATTGAGAAGTTGTCGATTTAGGAGTCAGCATGCAAATTTTAAAACTCGGTGGTAAAACACTCGGCTTTATGAAGTTACGTAAGTTTGCCATGACAGTATCAACCTTGTTGATTTTGGCTTCTTTCGTATCGTTTTTTACTAAAGGCTTAAACTTCGGTCTCGACTTTACTGGCGGTACCGCTGTTGAAGTAGGCTTTACAGAGGCACCCGATCTTAAACAAGTACGTGATGCAATCACAGAAAGTGGTTTTGAAGATTTCTCGGTGCAGCTGTTTGGCTCAAGTAAAGAGATTTTAGTACGTCTTGCACCGCAAGGTGCAGGCGTTAAAGCAGAAGTTATTGGTAACCAAATCATTACGGCATTGCAAAAAATTGAGCCGACAGTAGAAATGCGTCGTATCGAATTTGTTGGCCCAAGTGTGGGTGAAGATCTAAAAGAGCAGGGTGGCCTTGCCATGTTAACTGCACTTATCTGTATCTTAATTTACGTTGCGTTTCGTTTTGAATGGCGATTTGCGGTAGGTGCGGTTTCAGCACTATTACATGACGTTATCATCACATTAGGTTTATTCTCAGTGCTAGGTCTTGAGTTTGACTTAACGATTCTTGCGGCGATTTTGGCAGTAATAGGTTACTCACTCAACGATACTATCGTTGTATCTGACCGTATCCGTGAAAACTTCCGTAAAGTGCGTGTTGATGACACGATTGAAATTATCGATATTTCATTAACGCAGACGTTAAACCGTACATTAGTTACTTCAATCACGACAATTTTAGTATTGATTGCATTGTTCGTATGGGGTGGTCAAACGATCCACGGTTTCGCAACTGCGTTACTATTTGGTGTGTTCATCGGTACTTACTCGTCTGTTTACGTTGCTTCAGCAGTAGCAATTGCAATGGGTGTAAGTAAAGAAGACTTAATTCCAGAAGTAATTGAAAAAGAAGGTGCGGATCTCGATCCTATGCCTTAATAAGTGATACAAAAAGAAACCGCCCTAATTAGGGCGGTTTTTTTATGGGAGACATTATGAAACACCTGATGTTTAGCGTGTTTATACTTTTAATGCTTAGTGCTTGTGACGATAAGCCTGAGCCAGAACAGACAGAAGTACAGCAAATACCTGAGGTAACACTTGAGCAGCAGTTCGACAACTACCAAGGTTTAGCTTGGCAAGTTGTAGAGGCATTGCAAAACCAATCAACAACTCAGCAATTACAAGATTTGACGCTTAAGCTAATTACTTCATCAACAGGTTTGTTTTTAAACCTAAAAGCGCAGCTGCCAGAGTGTGAGGCAAGTTTGCATGCGTTGGCAGACGCAACCGAGTTTCAGCAACCGCAAAGTAATGACACAGACGCGTTAAAGAATGAAATCATTATCAACCTCGAGCCAAACCTTCCTGAGTTTGCTGCAGCAAGTTGCTATCATGCGCAGCAGTTATTACTTAATCCGCTTGCCGTCTATTCGCTAGCGCAACAAGCTGATTTAGCACAGAGTGATTACCAAAAAGCTAAATTAAAAATGACAGATAGTTTTGCTCGCATTAAGCAGCTTGAGCTGATCACCGCTATTGAGTAGTCAGTACTCGTCATAGCCTTGCCATAAAATTGTCATACAAGGTTGCTAATTTAGCCGTCTATTTGTATTACTAACGCTAGGTGTAAGGTGAGCGCGCAACTACAGCAGATCTTAGATAACAGTGCTATTGAAACCTTGTTTCAGCCTATCTTTGATATTTCTAATCAGCATATTTTGGGTTATGAGGCATTAAGTCGCGGTCCAAAAGGGTCTGAGCTAGAAATGCCGAGTGCATTATTCAGCGAAGCAATTGCTTGCCATAAAATCTCTGAATTAGAGCTACTTTGTCGCAGTAAGGCAATTGAGAACTTTGTTAAACTCAATCTGCAAGGTAAGTTATTCCTTAATGTAAGTCCTAAAACCTTACTTGACCCTTGCCATCCTAAAGGTGAAACATTACATCTAGTTGAGCACTTTGGTCTTGCAACCAATCGGGTCGTTATTGAGGTTACAGAGCAAGAAAAAGTGGATGATGGCTTTTTATTATTAAAAACCATTGCCCATTACCGCGAACTAGGTTTTTCGATTGCCATTGATGACTTAGGGGCTGGCTATTCGGGTTTAAAGCAATGGTCTGAGTTATGTCCTGAGTTTGTAAAAATAGACCGCTACTTTATTGATCATTGCGACCAGAGTGTGGTTAAAAAAGAGTTTTTAAAGTCAATTATTGAGCTTGCAAAAGCCACCAATACGCAAGTTATCGCAGAAGGGATAGAACGAGCAGAGGAGCTTCGTTTACTCGAAAGCTTAGGCGTGCAGCACGCACAAGGCTTTTTACTCGAAAGGCCGAGTATACAACCAAGCTACGAAATAAATATTCATTGCTTAAAGCACTTAGAATCATCAGATAGCAGCAATACTTTTGAACAGTCTATGGCGATTGGTTGGTTGGCAGTCGAGCACGCCAGCATAGAAGCAACAACCCGTTGCAAAGACGCGCACAGCATCTTTGAGCAAGATAAAAGTTTAACGAGTCTTGCGGTGCTTGAGCACAATATTCCTGTTGGTTTATTACACCGAGATCAACTCACTGAAGTGTTTGCCGCTCCCTATGGTCATGCACTTTATGATAAGCAGCCGGTTACTTCATTAATGGATAAGCAGCCGTTAATCGTTGATGAAAACGAGTTACTCGATACAGTGAGTCAGCAAATTACCGAATTTGAGTTTGATATTAGACGCCACATTGTTATCACCCGTAATGGCGAATATTTAGGTTTGGCGCCATTGCGTAATATCTTAAAGCACATTACCGAAGAAAAAATCCGCCATGCGCAACATGCAAACCCGCTGACTATGCTGCCGGGTAATGTCGCGATTAATGAAGCGATAGAGCTGAGGCTTCGCAATAATTATCCGTTCTCACTCGCATATGTTGATTTAAATCACTTTAAACAATTTAATGACCTATACGGTTATGCCAGCGGTGACAGCGTTATAAAATTACTTGCTGAAGTCATCGTAGAGGCGTGTAGCACTAGTAAAGGTTTTGTCGGCCATATTGGTGGTGATGACTTTATGGTGGTGTTTGATCAAAACGATGCAGAGCACGTATGCCATGACATCATTAGTAAGTTTGAGCTGCAGTCTCGGGCCTTTTTCACCCCAGAACATATTGAGCAAGGGGGTTATTGGGCAAGCAACCGCGAAGGTAAAAAGCAGTTTGTGCCACTACTTACATTATCAATCGGTTTAGTTAAGCCTGATTTAGAGCTATGTATTAACAGCCACCAAGTTGCAGCACTGGCAACAGATGCGAAAAAAGAAGCAAAACGTTATCAGAGTAGCCACTTATTTGTATGCAAACGAAGCCGCCCAGCACCTGCGGTAGTCCGTTTGAATTGCCAAAAAGATGAAGCATTCCCTATTAGTTCATGAAGAAATTTTAAGTTTGAATATTTTTACTTGTGTCCCTGTTTAACAGGGTGTAGCTTAAAAAAAACACAATAATCAAAAATAACAATGAAGCGACTATGTAGTGCAATCCTAGTATTGCTAAGCCTAGGATACAGCCTTACCACAGAAGCTAACAATGTGGTCAATTTAGCGATTGAACAACGCCCACTGTATAAACGCGATTATTATCTTCATGAATTGCTGGCAGCGGCTTTACGCGCCAGTAATTATCAAGCAGAAATCAGCGAAGTTCTGGTTCACCCTCATCAACAGCGCACTTTGCTGATGCTCGATGAAAACCAGGCTGATGTGTTTTGGAGTATGACAAGCCCCGAGCGAGAACACCTTGCAATAGCCGTTAAAGTGCCACTGTTTAAAGGCTACATTGGTAAACGCGCATTACTCACTAAACGAGCTTTTTTACCACGTTTTAAAGATGTAAAAACGAAGCAAGATTTAGCGCAGTTTAGTGCCATTCAAGGCCATGATTGGCCCGATACTAAAATCCTTGCGCAAAACGGCTTAACAGTCAGGCCACTGGCAAATTATCAGGCGATGTTTAACCTAGTGATCAGAGGGCGAGTTGATTATTTTCCGCGTTCGTTCATTGAAGTCATTTCTGAAATGGAACAAGTGAAAAGTGACGAACTTGTCATTGTGCCTAATCTTTATATTAGTTATCCAACGGCATTTTACTTTTTTGTCAGTAACCACAAGCCTGAATTGGCCGAAGCCCTGTTAAAAGGACTCAAGGTGATGAAAAGCACGGGCGAGTTTGAGCAATTATTTGCCAGTTACTTTGCTGAAGACTTGGCTAAGTTGCCATTTAAAGAAGGTGAAGTCATAGAGATAAAACTCGACAACGATTATTTTCAGCCACAAAAAAAGGAGCCGTAGCTCCTTTTTTGCATTACAACCGCTATTAGCGAAGTAGTGACTCAGTTAACACTGGGCGAATTTCACGAATGATCGCTTGAGTTAACTTAGGTGCACCACAGATGATGTTGCCGCTTTGGTTGTAGTTAATACCACCTGCGAAATCAACAACCATACCGCCCGCTTCTTTAACTAAAAGCTCGCCTGCTGCTGTGTCCCATGGCTTAAGGCCAATTTCAAAGAAACCATCAACACGACCCGCAGCAACATATGCCATATCTAATGCCGCAGAACCTGCACGGCGGATATCAGCAGTGTGTACGAAAAGTGCTTTAAACGCTTCAGAGTATGCGTCTAAGTGGTGCTTTTGTTTGAATGGGAAACCAGTTGCAAGTACAGAGCCCGCTAACTCGTTAGTTTTAGTTACGCGTAAACGCTTGCTGTTAAGCTGTGCGCCTTGACCACGTGATGCAGTGAATAATTCACCACGGATTGGATCATAGATAACAGCTTGGTCTAAACGACCTTTAACTTTAAGTGCAATAGATACTGCGAAATGAGGGATACCCTTGATGAAGTTAGTTGTGCCATCAAGAGGGTCTACAATCCATTGGTAATCTGCATCTTTACCTTTATGCTCACCAAGCTCTTCACCTACGATAGTGTGATCTGGGTAAGATTTTAAAATAGTGTCACGAATTGCGGCTTCAGCTTCTTTGTCGATGTTAGTCACTAAGTCGTTAGTGCCTTTTTGTTGTACATCAACTTTTGATAAGTCTTCACTTGCGCGAAGTAAAATTTTGCCTGCGTTACGCGCAGCGCGAACCGCAATGTTTAACATTGGATGCATAGCATTACCTTTGGGTTGTAAAAGAACGAATATATTTAAGCCGGCGTATTCTAGCGATTTCTAGCGTAAAGTAAACAAGAAACTCGAATAAGTTAGGTTGTTTTTTGTACGATTCTGATTTTGTTATTGTTTAATCTCAGAAGAAGTGGTTAGTCGTCAGCCGTCAGCCGTCAGCCGTCAGCCGTCAGCCGTCAGCCGTCAGTTTGAAATTTGCATTCTGAGAAATTCGTGCCTATATAAAGTTTTTATACTTAAAAGGATGCAAGTATGAATTTTGAAAAATTAGAGGTATGGAAGCGATCAGCAAGATTAAGTGCTGAAATCTACAAAGAAACGACTGATCTGAATGACTTTGGTTTTCGCAATCAACTCACACGTTCTGGTTTATCAATACCGAGTAACATCGCAGAAGGTATGGCTAGAATCAGCAAAAAAGAGCGGGTGCGTTTTTTAGATATATCAAGATCGTCAATAGCAGAAACACGAACGCAAATTTATATCGGAATTGAGATTAAATACATTGATGCTGCCATCGGTAGAGCTTGGGTAAGTGAAACGGAAGAGCTATCAAGAATGTTGACATCTCTTATGCATAGGATCGA